>JBBSAJ010000038.1:0-22693 GCA_038252405.1 Actinomycetes bacterium
CTCCGCGGGGAACACCCTCATCAGCAGACCAACCGACACCAGATCAGGCAACCGCCGGTCCGACGCGGACTTCCTCCAACCAGCACGAGGCATACCGACAAACTACACTCATGTAACTCTAATTGAACGGTATTGGGGTTAGCTGACGGTGACGCGGAGGACCTCCTCGTAGGTGGTGATCCCCTGGCGGGCCAGCGACAGCCCGTGCTCGCGCATCGTGCTGAAGCCCTGCTCGCGGGCCACGTCGAACACCTCGGACTCCGTCGGCCGCTCCAGCAGCCGCCGGCGTAGCGAGGGGGTGACCACGAGCACCTCGAAGACGCCGCGTCGGCCCACGAACCCGGTCTGGTCGCACAGCCGGCAGCCGCGGCCGCGCATCGGGCCCACCCCGTCCTCCACCAGCTCGTACTCGTCCAGCCCGAGCGCGGTGAGGGTGGCCTCCTCCGGCTGGTACGGCTCGGCGCAGGTGGGGCACACGACACGGACCAGCCGCTGCGCCGCCACGAGCCGCAGCGCGGAGGCGACCAGGAAGCCGGGCGCACCCATGTCGAACAGCCGGGGCAGCGCCGAGGCGGCGTCGTTGGTGTGCAGGGTGGTGAGCACCAGGTGTCCGGTGAGGGCGGCCCGCATGGCCAGCTCGGCGGTGTCCAGGTCGCGGACCTCGCCGACCAGGATCACGTCCGGGTCCTGCCGCAGCACCGAGCGCAGCCCCCGGGCGAAGGTCATGCCGGAGCGCTCGTCGATGGCCACCTGGGTGATCCCGGCGAGCTCGATCTCGACCGGGTCCTCCAGGGTGACCACGTTGCGGGCCGGGGTGATCGTCTGCCGGATCGCGGCGTACAGGGTGCTGGTCTTGCCCGACCCGGTGGGGCCGGTGATGAGGACCAGGCCCTGGGCCGCGGCCAGGGCGGCGGTCAGGTCGGCCTGCTGCTGCTCGTCCATGCCCAGGTCGGGCAGGTGCGAGATGGTGGACTCCGACTGGAGCAGCCGGACCACGATCTTCTCGCCGTGGATCGACGGCAGCGAGCTGACCCGAGCGTCGAGGATCTTCCGGTCGACGGTCAGCCGCAGCCGGCCGTCCTGCGGGACCCGGCGCTCGGCGATGTCCATTCCTGCGACGATCTTGATGCGGGCCACCAGCGAGCGGCCGACCGAGCGGGGCAGCGCGAGGGCGTCCCGCAGCACCCCGTCGATCCGGTAGCGCACCCGGACGGCGGTGCGCTGCTGCTCGATGTGGACGTCGCTGGCCCGCAGCCGCACCGCCTCGGCGAGCAGCGAGTCGACCAGCCGCACCGTGGGGGCGTCCAGGACGACGTCGTCGCTCTCGCCGTCGTCCTCGTCCGGCTCGGCCATCGTGCTGGCCGCGCTCATGTCGCCGTCCACCAGGGACCACACCCGGTTGACCAGGGCGCGCAGCTGGGTGGGCGTGCCGATGAGTACGTCCAGCTGCTGGAAGTTGGTGTGCCGTCGGACGTCGTCGAGGGCGAGCACGTCGGTGGGGTCCGCGGCGAGGACCCGCAGCCCGCGCTCGCCCAGCCCCAGCGGCAGCACCTGGCTGCGCTCGGCGACGACGCGGGGCAGCCGACGGGCCAGCTCCGGGTCGATCGGGGTGGCCACGGCGTCCACGACCTCGCGGCCCAGCAGCTGTCCCAGCGACTCCGCGACCTGCTGCTCGTCGGCCAGCTCGAGCTCGATGAGCAGGGCGCCGAGCCGGATCCGGCGGCCGTTGCCCTCGAGGCTGCGCTCGCGCTGCTGGTCGAGGGCGTCCGACAGCTGTTCGCCGGTGAGCACCCCCCGGGACACCAGGACGTCGCCGAGTCGCAGCCGGACCGTCTGCTCCTCGCCGTCCTGGCTGGCGGTCGGTCGGACAGGCACCCTCCTACGTCGACCGCATCGGCCGGACGCTTGAGGCCGGGCCGGCTATGTGGCCCCTTTCGGCTCCGGGTTGTCCCGATGCTCCGTCAGCAGGTCGTCGAGCAGGTCACGCAGCTCGGAGCGGACGAAGTCGCGGGTGGCGAGGTCGCCGAGCGCGATCCGGATGTCCGCGACCTCCCTGGCCAGGAACTGCATGTCGGCGACCGAACGCTCGTCGCGGGCCCGGTCCTGCTCGTACTGGACCCGGTCCCGGTCGGCCTGCCGGTTCTGCGCGAGCAGGATGAGCGGGGCCGCGTACGCCGCCTGGGTGGAGAACGCCAGGTTGAGCAGGATGAACGGGTACGGGTCGAACTGGTCCGACGTCACCACCACGACGTTGTAGGAGATCCAGACGATCACGAAGACCGTCTGGACCATCAGGTAGGTGGCCGTGCCGAAGGTGCGGGCGATGCGCTCCGAGGCCCGTCCGAAGGTCTCCGCGTCGACGTCCGGCCGGGGGACCCGGCGGCGGGGCAACGCCGGCTGGTCCAGGCCCCGGCGCCGCTCACTGGCCATCGGGCACCTCCGGCTCGGCCGACTCCGGCTCGTCGGCGTCCCGCTCCCGCCAGTCATCCGGCAGCAGGTGGTCGAGGACGTCGTCGACGGTGACCGCTCCGAGCAGGTGGCCGCCCTCGTCCACCACCGGCAGGGCGACCAGGTTGTAGGCCGCCAGGTACGTCGTCACCTGCGGCAGGGTGGCCTCGGGGCGCAGCGGCTCGAGGTCGGTGTCGCAGACGCCGGAGACCAGCTCGGACGGCTGCTCGCGCAGCAGCCGCTGCAGGTGCGCGACGCCGACGAACCGGCCGGTGGGGGTCTCCAGCGGGGGACGGCAGACGTAGACCTGCGCGGCCAGCGCGGGGGTCAGGTCGGCATGCCGGGCCCGGGCCAGCGCCTCGGCCACGGTCGCGTCCGGCGGCAGCACCACCGGCTCCGGGTTCATCATGCCGCCGGCCGTGTACTCGTCGTAGACGAGCAGTCGGCGTACGTCCTCGGCGTCGTCCGGCTCCATCAGCTCCAGCAGCCGGTCGGCCTGCTCGGGGGGCAGCTCGCCGAGCAGGTCGGCGGCGTCGTCCGGGGCCATCGCCTCGAGGACGTCGGCGGCGCGTTCCTGCGCCAGCACGCCCAAGATCTCGATCTGGTCGTCCTCGGGCAGCTCCTCCAGTACGTCGGCCAGCCGCTCGTCGTCCAAGGTCGCGGCGATCTCGGCCCGGCGCTTGGGCGTCAGGTCGTGCATGACGCTGGCCAGGTCGACCGGGCGCATCTTGTCCATGGTGGCCAGCAGGCTGGCGGCGCTCTGGTTCTGCTCCAGCTGGGCGAATCCGGTGACCTCGTCCCAGCGCACGACCTCGGTCTCGCCGCGACGCCGGAAGCCGCCGCCCCCCTTGCGCACGAACACCTGGGTGAGCTCCCAGTCGCGGCTGCGGGTCAGCTGCATGGCCACGTCGAGGGTGGTCACCGTGCTGTTGTCCTCGCTGAGGGTCACCTGCCGGTCGAGCATCTCGGCGAGCACGAGGGTCTCCCCCGGCCGGGACTGGAACCGGCGCATGTTGACGACCCCGGTCGTGATGACCTGGCCCGGGTCGAGCGCGGTCACCCGGCTCATCGGGACGAAGATCCGCCGCCGCATCGGGACCTCCAGCACCAGCCCGAGCACCCGCGGGGGGAGGTGCCCGGACCGCAGCAGCGCCACGACGTCGCGGATCCGCCCGACCTGGTCCCCGTTCGGGTCGAACACGGAGGCTCCGGCCAGGCGCGCGATGAAGACCCGTCCGGGCGCGCTGCTCACGCCTCGAAGACTAGTGGGGGGGCCCGGATACGGTCGGTACATGTCCATGCTGCGATACCACGTCGTCGACGTGTTCACCGAGGTCCGGTTCGGCGGGAACCCGCTGGCCGTGGTTCTGGACGGCGACGAGCTGAGCACCGCCCAGATGCACTCGCTGGCCCGGGAGTTCCACCTGTCCGAGACCGCGTTCCCGCTGCGCCCTTCCGATGCGGAGCGGGCGGGCGGGGCCGACTACCGGCTGCGGATCTTCACCCCCGAGGTGGAGCTGCCGTTCGCCGGGCATCCCAGCGTCGGCACGGCCTGGCTGCTGGCCCGGCTGGGCCGGGTCGGGGCCGGTCGGGTGGTGCAGGCCTGCGGCGCCGGACTGCTGCCGCTGCAGGTGGCGCCGGATGGTGGTCCGGTGGAGCTCACCGGCGGCCGGCCGTCGCTGTCGCAGCCGGTGGACGCCGGGCCGCTCCTGGCGGCGGTGGGGCTGGCCGTCGTCGAGCTGACCGGGCCGCCGCCGCGGGTCGCGGGGACCGGCATCGGCTTCGCGGTGCTGCCCGTGGCGGCGGGGGCACTGGCCCGCTGCGAGCCGGACCCGGTCCGGCTGCGGTCGTTCGCGCACCCGGTCTCCGACGCCACCGGTGTCTACGTGGTGGCCTGGGACCCGGCCACCCGCACGGCCCGGGCCCGGATGTTCGCCGGCGACGTCGGCGTCCCGGAGGACCCGGCGACCGGCTCGGCCGCCCTGGGGCTGGGCGTGTGGCTGGTCGGCTCGGGGCTGCTGCCGGGGGACGGCACCGCGACGTACACGGTCGAGCAGGGCGTGGAGATGGGCCGCCGCTCGGTGCTGCGCTGCTCGGTCGACGCGGCCGGTGGCGCCGCGGTCGCCGTCCGGGTGGCCGGTGACGTGGTCCCGGTGGCCGAGGGGACCATCACCGTCTGACCACCACCGTCTGACCACCACCGCCTGACCAGCACCCGGCAACGGTCCGACCGGGTGCCAGGATGGCCGCCGTGACCGCCCCGCAGCCCGCCCCGAGCGCGGTCGCCCGTCCCCCCGGGCGGGACCTCGTGCTGCTGGCCGTGGCCGTCTCCGCGGTCGCGACGTCGGCCCCGCTGATCGCGGCCACCGCGGCCCCGGCGCTGGCTATCGCGTTCTGGCGCAACGCCTTCGGGACGGCGGCCATCGCCCCGTGGGCGCTGCTCCGGTACCGCGGCGAGCTGCGCCGGCTGAACCGGCGCGAGCTGCGGCTGTCGCTGGGGGCCGGTGCCCTGCTGGCGCTGCACTTCGGCACCTGGATCCCCTCCCTCGAGCTGACGACGGTGGCGTCGTCCACCGCGCTGGTGGCCACCCAGCCGATCTGGGCGGCGCTGATCGCGCGCGCGTCCGGGCACCACGTGCCGCGGCGCGCATGGTGGGGCATGGGCATCGCCCTCCTCGGCGTCCTCGTGCTCACCGGCGTCGACTTCTCGCTGTCGCCGCGCGCACTGGTCGGCGACCTGCTCGCCCTGGTCGGCGCCGTGTTCGCGGCCGGGTACGTGTCCGTCGGCGCCCGGGTGCGGCCCACCGTGAGCACCACGCCGTACACGCTGCTGGTCTACGGCTCCTGCGCGGCGTTGCTGCTGGTGGTGTGCCTGGGCTCGGGGCAGCAGCTGGCCGGCTACAGCCCGGACACCTGGGTCAAGCTGCTCGCGCTGACAGCGGGGGCGCAGCTGCTCGGGCACTCGCTGTTCAACGTGATCCTGCGGACCACGCCGCCCACCGTGTTGTCGATGGCGATCCTGTTCGAGATGCCGGGCGCGGCGCTGATCGCGGCGCTGTGGCTGGGGCAGACCCCGCCGTGGGGCGTGCTGCCGGCCGCCGTGCTGCTGCTGGTCGGGGTGGGCGTGGTGGTCCGCTCGCAGGGCCGCGAGGTCCCGCCCTCGATCCCGGTCGAGTGACCCCGCCGAGCGGCGCCGAACCGCGCGGCTAGGGTGGTTCTCATGGCTGATCGCACTCTGCGCTCCCGTCGGTCCTGCCTGGCTGTGCCGGGCAGCAGCACCAAGATGATCGAGAAGGCCAAGGGTCTGCCGGCCGACCAGGTGTTCTTGGACCTGGAGGACGCCTGCGCGCCGCTGGTCAAGCCGGAGGCGCGCAAGAACATCGTGGCCGCGCTCAACGAGGGCGGCTGGGGGGACAAGGTCCGGGTCGTGCGGGTCAACGACTGGACGACGCACTGGACCTATCGCGACGTCGTCGAGGTGGTCGAGGGGGCCGGCGCCAACCTGGACTGCCTCATGCTGCCCAAGGTGCAGACGGCGGAGCAGGTCGTGGCCCTGGACCTGCTGATGACCCAGGTCGAGAGGACCATGGGCCTGGAGGTCGGCCGGATCGGGATCGAGGCGCAGATCGAGAACGCCCTCGGCCTGGTCAACGTCGACGCCATCGCGGCGGCGTCCCCCCGGGTGGAGACGATCATCTTCGGGCCGGCCGACTTCATGGCCAGCATCAACATGAAGTCGCTCGTCGTGGGGGAGCAGCCGTCCGGCTACGACGTCGGTGACGCCTACCACTACATCCTGATGCGGATCCTGATGGCCGCGCGGGCCTACGACAAGCTGGCCATCGACGGTCCGTACCTGCAGATCCGCGACGTCGACGGCTTCCGCCGGGTGGCCGGGCGGTCGGCCGCGCTCGGCTTCGACGGCAAGTGGTGCCTGCACCCCGGCCAGATCGACGCCGCCAACGAGGTGTACTCGCCGCGGCAGGAGGACTACGACCACGCCGAGCTGATCCTGGACGCCTACGAGTGGTTCACCTCGGCCGAGGGTGGCGCGCGGGGCGCGGCCATGCTCGGCGACGAGATGATCGACGAGGCGTCGCGGAAGATGGCGCTGGTCATCTCGGCCAAGGGCCGGGCCGCCGGCATGACCCGGACCTCGGCCTTCGAGCCGCCGACGGCTTAGCGGCTGCCGGTCCGGCCGTCGCCGTCCACGAGTCGGCGGGCGGTGTGGAGGCTCGGCGCACGGCCGGCGGTGCGCCGATGCCCCGCCTGGTGCGCCGACCGTGCGCCCGCGCGGGATACTGGCCGGTAACCAGCCGACCGCCGTCCGAGCAGCAAGGGAGCCAGCCATGGGCCGCCTCGCGCAGACCGAGGGTCTCACCGACGTCCAGCAGGAGATCCTCGGCGCCGTCCGGGACTTCGTGGACAACGAGATCATCCCCAGTGCCCAGGCGCTCGAGCACGCCGACGAGTACCCCACGAAGATCGTCGAGGGCATGAAGGAGATGGGGATCTTCGGCCTGATGATCCCCGAGGAGTACGGCGGCCTGGGCGAGTCGCTGCTCACCTACGCACTGTGCGTGGAGGAGATCGCCCGCGGCTGGATGAGCGTGAGCGGCATCGTCAACACCCACTTCATCGTGGCCTACATGGTCATGCAGCACGGCACCGAGGAGCAGAAGCGGGCCTACCTGCCGCGGATGGCCACCGGCGAGATCCGCGGCGCCTTCTCGATGTCCGAGCCGGGCTGCGGCTCCGACGTCGCGGCGATCACCTCCAAGGCGGTCCGGGACGGCGACGGCTGGGTGCTCGACGGCCAGAAGATGTGGCTGACGAACGGCGGGTCGTCGACGCTGGTGGCCGTCCTGGTGCGCACCGACGAGGACGCCCCCGAGGGTGCGTCGGTCTACAAGCGGATGTCCACGTTCCTCATCGAGAAGGCGGCCGGGTTCGGTGAGGTGCTGCCCGGCCTCACCATCCCCGGCAAGATCGACAAGATGGGCTACAAGGGCGTCGACACCACCGAGCTGGTGATGGACGGCGTCCGGCTGCCGGCGGCCGCGCTGCTCGGCGGCGAGCCGGGCCAGGGCTTCTACCAGATGATGGACGGCGTCGAGGTGGGCCGGGTCAACGTGGCGGCGCGGGCCTGCGGGGTGGCCCACCGAGCCTTCGAGCTGGGTGTCGCCTACTCCCAGCAGCGGGTCACCTTCGGCAAGCCGATCGCCGAGCACCAGGCGGTGCTGTTCCGGCTGGCTGACATGGCCACCAAGGTCGAGGCCGCGCACCAGATGATGACGATGGCCGCGCGGAAGAAGGACTCCGGGCAGCGCAACGACCTCGAGGCCGGCATGGCCAAGTACCTGGCGAGTGAGTACTGCCGCGACGTGGTCGAGGACTCGTTCCGCATCCACGGCGGGTACGGCTACTCCAAGGAGTACGAGATCGAGCGGCTGTACCGCGAGGCGCCCATGCTGCTCATCGGCGAGGGCACCGCCGACATCCAGCGCATGATCATCGGACGGCGGCTGCTGGAGGACTACAAGCTGCGTGGCTGACGCGGCTCGCCCACCGGTGGTTGGATCAGAGGACCGGACGGAAGGAGCCATCATGTCCATGGGCTACGGATCGGCGCCCCAGCGGTCGCCGCTGGCGAACCGGGTCGCGGTCGCCACCTACCGGGAGTACGCGGACGCGCAGCGGGCCGTCGACTACCTGTCCGACCAGAAGTTCGCCGTCGAGGACCTGGCCATCGTGGGCAGCGACCTCAAGAGCGTCGAGGTCGTGACGGGTCGGCTGACCTGGGGCACCGCGGCCCTCAGCGGCCTGGGCGCCGGCGCCTGGTTCGGGCTGTTCGTCGGCCTGCTGCTCGGGCTGTTCGCCAGCAGCGGTCGGGACTGGGTGACCCTGATGCTGTGGGGCCTGGTCTACGGGGCCATGTTCGGGCTGGTGTTCGGGCTGATCTCCTACGCCTTCACGGCGGGCCGGCGCGACTTCACCTCGCGCCACAGCGTGGTGGCGATGGCGTACGACATCCTGTGCAAGCCGGCCGAAGCCGCCGAGGCGCGGTCGATCCTGGCCGGGCTCACGGACACGCCGTCCGGTGGCGTGGCCTCCCCGCCCGGGCTCTGAGCGGGCCGGCGATGGCCGACGGCTTCCTGTGGGGGACGGCGACCGCCGCCCACCAGATCGAGGGCGGGAACACGGGCAACGACTGGTGGCGCTGGGAGCAGCAGCCGGGTCGCATCGCCCGCGGAGAGTCCAGCGGCGCCGCCTGCGACCACTGGAACCGGGTCGACGAGGACCTCGGGCTGATGCGCGACCTCGGGGCGAACGCCTATCGGTTCTCGATCGAGTGGGCTCGGCTGGAGCCGGAGCCGGGCCGGTACGACGAGGCCGCCTGGGCGCGCTACGCCGACGAGGTGGCCGCCCACCGGGCGGCCGGCATCGAGCCGATGGTCACCCTGCTGCACTTCACCCTGCCGGCCTGGCTGGCCGAGCGGGGCGGCCTGCTCGCCACCGACTTCCCGGACCGGTTCGGCCGGTACGCGGCCGAGGCCGCCGCCCGGTTGCCCGACGTCCGGCTGTGGGTCACGATCAACGAGCCGAACGTCGTCATGCTCATGGGCTACCTCGAGGGGACGTTCCCGCCGGGGCTACGGGACCCGAGGCAGGCGATGGCCGCGCTGGTCGCCCAGCTGCGGGCGCACGGCGCCGCTGCCCTGGCGATCCGGGCGGCGCTGCCGTCGGCCCGGATCGGCGTGGCCAACCACCTGGTCGCGATCGAGCCGAAGCACCCGCTCAGCCCGCTGGACCGGCTGGTCGTGCGGCAGAGCGCGGGGCTGTTCAACTGGGGCTTCCAGGACGCGATCGACTCGGGGCGGATCCGGTTCAAGGCGGTCGGCTTCCCGTCGGTGGACCTGCCGGCACCCGAGCTGCTCGGGTCGACCGACTTCTTCGGCCTGAACTACTACACCCGGCACCTGCTGTCGTTCGCGCCGGCCATGGCCGCCAAGGTGGCCGAGGAGCCCGGACCGGGCCCGAGGACCGACCTGGGCTGGGAGATCCACCCGGACGGCTTCGAGCAGGTGATCCGGCAGGCCTGGCACCGCTACCACCTCCCGGTGTACGTCACCGAGAACGGCATTGCGGACGCGTCCGGGCTGGTCCGGCCGGCCTACCTGAAGTGGCACGTGGAGGCGATGCGCCGGGCCATGGCCGACCACGTGCCGGTCCTGGGGTACTTCCACTGGTCGCTCATGGACAACTTCGAGTGGGCCGAGGGCTTCGCGCCGCGGTTCGGCCTCTACCGGGTCGACTACGCCACCCAGCGGCGCCACCGCACCCCCGCCTGCGACCTCTTCACGGCCTACGCGACCGGGGCAAGCTGACCCTGGACGGCGGCGCCGTCAGGGCCGGCAGTCGAGCACGAACGCGCCCTGGACGTCGCCCGCGGCGAGCCGGTCCAGCGCCTGGTTGGCCGCCGCGAGCGGCAGCATCTCGTACTGGGTGCGGATCGGCACCTGCGGGACCAGAGCGAGCAGCCCGTGCACGTCGTCCCGGCTCACGTTGGCCACCGAGCGGATCTGCCGCTCCCACCACAGGTCCTCGTAGGGGAACTCCGGGATCTTGTCCAGGTGGATGGCGTTGACGGCGACCACCCCGCCGCGGTCCAGCGCCCGCAGCGCGGCCACCACGACCGACCCGACCGGGGCGAACGTGACGGCGGCGTCCAGCAGGTGCGGCGGCCGCTCGTCGTAGCCGCCGGCCCACACCGCCCCCAGTGCGCGGGCCCGCTGCTGCTCGGCCGCCGAGCGGGTGGCCACGTAGACGTCGCAGCCCCAGTGCCGGGCCACCTGGATCGCGATGGTCGCGGACGCCCCGAACCCGAACAGGCCCACCCGCATCCCGGGCTCGATCGCGGCCACCCGCAGCGACCGGTACCCGATGACGCCGCCGCACAGCCGGGGGGCGGCGTCCACCGGGGGGAAGCCGCTGGGCAGCGCATGGGCGAAGTCGGCCCGCGCGGTCACCTGGGTGGCGAAGCCGCCGTCGACGTCCCACCCGGTGAACCGGGCCTCGACGCACAGGTTCTCCCGCCCGGACAGGCAGAACCGGCACCGCCCGCAGGTGCCGGCCACCCAGGCCAGCCCCACCTGCTGCCCGACCCGGGCGGCGGACACGCCGGCGCCGACGGCCGCCACCCGCCCGACGACCTGGTGGCCGAGGACCCGCGGCAGGCCGTGCGCCTCGATGTCCCCGGCCGCGATCTGCAGATCGGTGCGGCACACCGCGCAGGCGGAGACGTCGAGCAGGACGTCGCCGGGCCCGGGCTCGGGGGCCGGCCGCTCCACCGCGGCCAGCGGCTGTCCCGGCGTCCGCAGCTCCATCGCTCGCATGCTCCGATCCTGGGCCACGACCGGGGCCGCTGCCATCCTCCGGCCAGCCCCAGATCAGCCGCCGTGGGAGACGACGAACGCGCCGGGGCTGGCGAGCACCGCTCGGGTGACCATCCCGGCCGCGCCCCGCACCGCGGCGTCCGCGCCGAGCAGCGACACCACGACCCGGGGACGCCGGCGCCCCGAGTCCGCCACGTGTCGTTGCAGGGTGGCCTCCAGCGGTTCCCGCAGCCACGGCCCGAGCGCAGCGAAGCCGCCGCCGAGGACGAGTGAGTCGGGGTCGAGCACGTTGGTCACCGAGGCCAGGGCCACGCCCAGGTGCCGGGCGGCCGTCTGTACGGCGGCGACGGCCCGTGGCTGGCCGGCCTCGAGCAGCGCGACGAGGTCGTCCAGCCCGCGGCCCCTCGGCCCGACCCGGCGCTGGCCCCCGCGCCGATCGGTGAGCCCGGCCAGGGCCAGGATCGCTTCCTGACCGGCGACCCGCTCCAGGCAGCCCCGGCCGCCGCACGAGCACTCCGGCCCGTCCGGGTCCACGACGACGTGGCCGATCTCGCCGGCCATGCCATGGGAGCCGCGGAACAGCTCGCCGTCGACGACGATCCCGCCGCCGATGCCCACCTCGCCGGACACGTGCACGAAGTCGCCGAGCTCGCGACCGGCGCCGAACCAGAGCTCGCCGAGCGCCGCGACGTTGGCCTCGTTCTCCAGCGACGTCCCCAGGGGGGTGGGCGGCAGGACGGCCGCGAGCCGCTCGACGAGCGCGACGTCGGTCCAGCCCAGGTTCGGGGCGCGGACGACGCGATGGGTGGTGGCGTCGACGACCCCGGGGACGGCGACGCACGCGCCGGCCACCGTGAGCCCCTGCTCGGCGGCGGCGGCCAGCGCCTGTTGCGCGAGGCCGGCCAGCTCGGCGAGCACGGCGTCCCGGTCCCGCTCGCGGTTGTCGACCGTGACGATGTGGTGGTAGCGCAACCGGCCGGTGAGGTCGCCCAGACCGGCGGCCAGGTAGTCGACGTTCGCCTCGAGTCCCAGGCCCACGGCGCCCTCGCCGCGCAGCGCGAGCACGGTGCCCGGCCGGCCGCGGTCCCCCTCGCGGCGGGCGCCCTCCTCGGCCACCAGGCCGGCGGCCAGCAGCTCGGTGACCAGGCCGGACACCGACGACTTGGTCAGCCCGGTGGCGGCCGCGACCTGGGCGCGGGTGATCGGGGCCCGCTCGGCGACCACGGCGAGGACGACGGCCAGGTTGCGCTCCCGCATGCCCGCGGGGCGAAGTGGCTCACCCGCCCCGCCGGCCATCATGGCAGCATTAGAGCAGAACCTGAACTTATCAACAACCGCCGCGCCATTGACGGCGAGCCGGGCCCACTGGTTCAATGGGGCGCGTATTAGTTCGGCCACTGAACGAATAGTCTGACGAAGGAGTCCCATGATGCCGTCCGACCTGACCCCGGTCCCCAGCGACAAGTTCAGCTTCGGCCTGTGGACGGTCGGCTGGCAGGGCGTGGACGTGTTCGGCGGAGCGGTCCGCCCGCCCATGGTCCCGGCGTACGCCGTGCACAAGCTGGCCGAGCTCGGCGCGTGGGGCGTGACCTTCCACGACAACGACGTCTTCCCGTTCGACAGTGACGACGCCGTCCGCGAGGCGCACCTGGGCAAGCTGCGGTCCGCGCTCGACGAGACCGGCGTGGTCGTGCCGATGGTCACGACGAACCTGTTCAGCCACCCGGTGTTCAAGGACGGCGGCTTCACCAGCAACGACCGGTCGGTGCGGCGGTTCGCGCTGGCCAAGGTGGCCCGAAACATCGACCTGGCCGCCGAGCTGGGCGCCTCGACGTTCGTCATGTGGGGCGGCCGCGAGGGTGCCGAGTCGGCGGCGGCCAAGGACGTCCGGGCGGCGCTCGACCGCTACAAGGAGGCCCTGGACGTCCTCAGCCAGTACGTCCTGGACTCCGGCTACGACCTGCGGTTCGCGCTCGAGCCGAAGCCGAACGAGCCGCGCGGCGACATCCTGCTGCCGACCATCGGGCACGCCCTGGCCTTCATCGAGCGGCTCGAGCACCCCGAGCTCGTCGGGGTCAACCCCGAGGTGGGGCACGAGGAGATGGCCGGCATGAACTTCGCCGCGGGCGTGGCCCAGGCGCTGTGGGCCGGCAAGCTGTTCCACATCGACCTCAACGGCCAGCACGGGCCGCGGTTCGACCAGGACCTCCGCTTCGGCGCGGGCAACCTGCGCGGGGCGTTCGCGCTCGTCGACCTCCTCGAGCACGGCGGCTACACCGGGCCGCGGCACTTCGACTTCAAGCCCCCGCGCACCGAGGACGAGGACGGCGTGTGGGCGTCCGCAGCGGCGTCCATGCGCAACTACCTGGTGCTGCGGGAGCGGGCCAAGGCGTTCCGGGCCGACCCCGAGGTGCAGCAGGCCCTGCAGCGCTCCGGCGTCCCGTCGCTGAGCCAGCCGACGCTCGCCCCCGGCGAGACCCTGGCCGACCTGCGGGCCGAGGCCTTCGACGCCGACGCGGTCGGGGCGCATGGCTTCGCCTTCGAACAGCTCGACCAGCTCGCCATGGACCACCTGCTCGGCCTGCGCTGACTCCGCACCGGGCCGGCATCGTCCCGGCGTCCCGCTCGAGGCCACCCCGGCGGTGCGCTCGCCGCCGGAGTTCGGCAGGATCGGGGTAGGACGTCGGGACGAGGAGGTCGCGATGCAGTTCGGGCGCTACTACGAGGAGTTCGAGGTCGGGGCCACCTACAGGCACTGGCCCGGCAAGACGGTCACCGAGTACGACGACCACCTGTTCTGCCTGATCACGATGAACCACCACCCGCTGCACCTGGACGCGCACTACGCGGGGGAGACGACCGACTTCGGCAAGAACGTCGTCGTGGGCAACTACGTCTACTCCTTGCTGCTCGGCATGTCGGTGCCGGACATCAGCGGCAAGGCCATCGCCAACCTCGAGGTCGAGTCGCTCAAGCACATCGCCCCGACCTTCCACGGCGACACCATCTACGGCGAGACCACGGTGCTGGAGAAGACCGAGTCGAAGTCCAAGGACGACCGGGGCATCGTGTACGTCGAGACCAAGGGCTACAAGCAGGACGGCACCGTGGTCTGTGTGTTCCGCCGCAAGGTGATGGTGCCCAAGCGGGTGTACGGCGAGCAGCGCGGAGGGGAGCAGCCCGGCCGACCCGTGCCCGCCTCGTGAGGTGGTGAACCCATGAAGGGTGCGCCCAGCTGCCCGCGGTGCGGTGGCCCGCTGCACGAGCCCGGGCTGCTGTCCAGCCAGTGGCTGTGCGACCAGCACGGGTCGGTGCATCCGCTCCAGCGGCAGCGGCCGCTGTCCTCGGAGGCGCTCGCGGCGGTGGCCCGGCGCTCTGCCGTGCCGGTGTGGGTGCCCTGGCCGCTGCCGCCCGGCTGGCTGGTCACGGGGTTCGCCTTCGCCGGGGACGAGCGCACCGGCGCGCGGGCGACCGTCGTCGCGGTGAGCGGCCCCGCGCCGTTGGGTGGGCCCGGGGACCTGCTGCTGGTGGCCGAGGAGCCGGGGGTCGGCCTCGGCGCCCGGTTCGCCGGGATCGCCGGTCCCGACCCGGGGCCGCTCATCGACGGCGCCCCGCCGGCGACGCGGGTCGAGGCGGCTGGCGACCCGACCGCGCTGTGGGAGCTGTCCGGCGACCCGGACCGCTGCGTCTACGCCGGGGAGGCGCTGGGTCAGTGGCTGTGGGCCATCTGCTGGCCGGAGACCGGCGGGCTGCTGGTGCAGGACCACCTCGCCCTGGTCGACCTGCGCGACGCCGGGCACCCGCTCGACCTGCCGATCGGTGCCCCCACCCCGCGGCTGGGCTGAGCGGTCCATGGCCGGGCGCGCCGACCTGCACACCCACTCGACGGCCTCGGACGGCACGGCCGAGCCGGCCGCCGTGGTCGCCGCGGCGGCCGCAGCCGGCCTGACGGCCGTGGCGCTCACCGACCACGACACGCTGGCCGGGCTGCCCACGGCGCAGGCCGCCGCGGGGCGGCTCGGCATCGAGCTGGTCCCGGGGGCCGAGCTGTCCTGCCGGACGCCGGGCGGCATCACGCTGCACCTGCTGGCCTACTGGCCGGACCCCACCGACCCGGACCTGCTGGCCGAGATGGCGCTCAGCCGCAACGACCGGGTCCCGAGGGCCCGGGAGATGGTGCGCCGGCTCGCCGCGGACGGCTACCGGGTCAGCTTCGAGGAGCTGCTCGAGCAGACCGGGTCGGACGGCGCCACGCTGGGCCGCCCGCACGTGGCCCGGCTGCTCGTCGCCCGCGGTCACGCCACCTCGATGGACGACGCGTTCGACCGGCTGCTCGGCCCCGGTTCGCCGTACCACGTCCCGCACCACGGCACCGACCCGCTGGCCGCCGTCCGGCTGGTCCGCGCCGCCGGGGGCGTGCCCGCGTTCGCCCACCCGTTCGCGGCCGCGCGCGGGCCGGTGGTCGACGACGAGGTGGTCGAGGCCATGGCCGCCGCCGGTCTGGTCGGCATCGAGGTCGACCACCCCGACCACGACCCCGGCCAGCGGGCCCACGCGGCCCGGCTCGCAGCGTCCCTCGGACTGCTGCCGCTGGGGTCCAGCGACTTCCACGGCGCGAACCGGCCACAGCCGATCGGCGCGGCCACCACTGCGGCGGCGATGCTGGCCGAGCTGCGCGCGCGCCGGGCGGTCGGACCCACCGCCTAGGGTGTCCCGGGTGGACCAGCTCGGCCTCGACGGCATGCCGCAGCGGCTCTTCTCCTGCACGCCCACCCGGCTGAACACCTGGTTGGACTGCCCGCGGCGGTACCGGATGACGTACCTGGACCGGCCGGCCCCGCCCAAGGGGGCGCCGTGGGCGCACAACAGCCTGGGGGCCAGCCTGCACAACGCGCTGGCCGCCTGGTGGTCGCTGCCTCGCGAGCGCCGCACGCCGGCCGCAGCGGGGCAGCTGCTGGCGGCGGGCTGGTTGACCGACGGCTACCGCGACGATGCGCAGTCCGAGCAGTGGCTGCAGCGGGCCACCGACATGGTCGTGGGCTACGTCGAGACCCTGGACCCCGACGACGAGCCGCGGGGGGTGGAGCGGACGGTGGCCACCCGGACCGCCCGGCTCGCGGTCAGCGGCCGGGTGGACCGCATCGACGAGCGGGACGGTGAGCTCGTGGTGGTCGACTACAAGTCGGGGCGGCGGCCCCCCACCACGGACGACGTGCGGGGGTCGCTGGCCCTCGCGCTGTACGCGCTGGCCGTGCGGCAGACGCTGCGGGCGGACTGCCACCGGGTCGAGCTGCACCACCTGCCCAGCGGCGAGGTCGTGGGGTGGGACCACTCGGCAGAGTCGCTGGGCCGGCACCTGCGGCGGGCCGAATCGATCGGCGGGGAGGCGGCGGACGCTGACGCGCGGCTCCGCGAGGGGCTGACGGCGGACCAGCTGGACGACGTGTTCCCGCCGCGGCCGTCCGCGCTGTGCGGCTGGTGCGACTACGCCCGCCACTGCGAGCAGGGGCGGGCGGTGTCTGGGATCAAGGAGAGCTGGGCGGCGCTGGGCGCCGCGGGGCCGGTGGGGGTGGGGCAGGAGTAGGGCGGGCTCAGCCGTCCAGCTCGAACCAGACGACCTTGCCCTCGTCGGACTCGCTCCAGCCCCAGCGGTCGGCGAGCACGTCGACGAGCTGGAGGCCGCGTCCCCCGATGTCGGTGAGGTCCACCTCGGTGCGCAGCGTCGGTGCGTCGCTCGCCGAGTCGAGCACCTCGACGCGCAGGCCGTCGTCGAGGGGCCGGGCGCGCAGCTCGAGTGGGCCGCTCGCGTGCAGGATCGCGTTGGTGACGAGCTCGCTGACCAGCAGGACGGCGACCTCCTCCTCGGTGCTGCCGAGGTCGCGCAGGTACCCCGCGACGAGCTGGCGGGCATGTGCCACCTGCTCGGGATCGGTCGTCAGGGTCTCGCGCAGCTCCAACTTCATCACCTGTGTGCACCTCCTCGGTCGAGCGGACCCCTGCCGAGCCTGGACCAGAACTGGACCAGTACCCGGGCCGTCTCCTCGGCGTTCTCTGCCGCCGGCGAGTGGGCCGCTCCTGGTACGAAGACGCACCGGGCGCCGAGCTGTGACGCCATTTCGGACTGAAGTTTCGGAGACCACACGTCGTCGTGCTCGCCGCAGGCCACGAGCACGGGCAGGCCGGTGTCGCGCAGCAGGTCGGTGCGGTCCGGCACCTCGGTGAGCAGCCGGGCGATCGCGGCCAGGCCGTCGGCGTCGTTGGCGAGGAACCGCCGCTCGAGGAAGGCGGCAACCCCCGGGTCGCCGGGGGGCTGCCAGCCGTTCTCGACGTCGAGGGAGTACTTGACCGCCCAGGTGGCGGGCAGCCCGATGCGGGGCACCGTCTCGGCCATCCGCCGCAGCAGCTCGGCCGGGCGCCCGGCGAGGCCGGCCGGTCCGGATCCCAGCAGGGTCAGCGAGGCGAGGGCCTGCGGCCTGGCCAGTGCGGCGGCCCTGGCGACCAGCCCGCCGAACGAGTGCCCGAGCAGGTGCACCGGGCCGGGCGCGGCCTGCTCGCAGACCGCAAGGGCGTCCGTGGCGAACGCCTCGAGCACCCAGCCCTCGGGCGGGGGGTCGCCCGGCGACTCGAACTGGCCCCGCGGGTCGTAGGCCAGCACCCGGAAGCCGGCCCGGGCCAGCGGCGCCAGCACGGCGATGAAGTCCTCCTTCGACCCGGTGAACCCGGGGATGAGGACGGCGGTGGGGACGGCGTCGGCGCTCGCGGCGGCGGGCTCCGGCCCGGCCTGCAGGGCAGCGAAGATACCCCTGGTGGTCACCACTGACCCGGTGACCACCCCGGGGGGCGGCGTCAGTGTGGGCGGCGTGCTCACTCAGGGCAGAATAGGCGCGAACCGTCCCCGATGCCGCCTCGCCACCCCGGAGCGCCGTGACCCGAACCGTGGCCGTCGCCAACCAGAAGGGCGGCGTCGCCAAGACCACGACCGTCGCCTCGCTCGGCAGCGCGCTCGCCGAGCTCGGCCAACGGGTGCTGCTCGTCGACCTGGACCCGCAGGCCTGCCTCACCTTCTCACTCGGGCTGGACCCGGAGACCCTCGAGCTGTCGGTCCACGACGTGCTGCTCGGCCGGGTGGACGCCCGGCTCGCCGTCCAGGAGACCGAGGACGGCGTGGACCTGCTGCCGGCCACCATCGACCTGGCCGGGTCGGAGGCCCTGCTGCTGACCAGGACCGGCCGGGAGTACGCCCTGCGCAGCGCGCTGGAGGAGATCAGCGGCGACTACGACTGGGTGCTGCTGGACTGCTCGCCGTCCCTGGGTGTGCTCACCCTCAACGCGCTCACCGCGGCCGACGACGTGCTCATCCCGCTGCAGTGCGAGACCCTGTCGCACCGCGGCGTGGGCCAGCTGCTGGACACCGTGCGCGACGTCCAGCGGCTGACCAACCGGGGGCTCACCGTGCTCGGCGTGCTGCCCACGCTGTTCGACGGGCGGACGAACCACGCCCAGGCGGTGCTGGCCGACGTGGCCCAGCGGTACGACCTGCCGGTGCTGGAGCCGCCGATCGCCAAGTCGATCCGGTTCGCCGAGGCGCCGGCCGTGGGACGCTCGATTTTGGCCACGGCGCGGACGTCGAAGGGCGCGCAGGCCTACCGCGAGCACGCCCGGAAGCTGCTGGCGGCCCAGGCCGGGGCCACGACCACGACGGCCTCCCGATGACCGACCGGCTGCCGCGGAAGGGCGCCGGCGTGCCGCGGGCCCGCCGGGCCGACCCGGCCGCCGGGTTCGACCGGCTGCGGCCGCGGTCCTCGCGGCCGGAGCCGCTCAGCGCGGAGTCGCTGGCCACGCCGACCGACCAGGAGGGTCGTCGCGCGCTGTTCAGCGACGCGGCCCCCCCGGCGAGCCTGGGGGCCATCACGATCTCCTGCTCGTCCTGCCGCAAGCACACGGTGGTCTCGGCCCGGCAGGCGCTGCTGCTGGCGCTGCCGTCCCTGCACCTGCCGTTCCTCCGGCGCCACCACGGGTCGTGGATGCGCTGCCCGGCGTGCGGACGACGGACCTGGGTGAGCGTCCGAGTCCAGCTCTGAGGCGGCGGCTACTCGGCCCCGCTGGCCGCGCCGCTGGCCGGGTCGGGCGTGCCGTCGGCCGTGGTCGGGCCCGAGCCGTGACCCCGACCGCCGCGGCGGCGACGACGCTTGCGGGCCGCGCCCTCGGCGTCGGTGACCGGGCCGGCGGGCGAGGCCTCGCCGGCCTCAGCAGCCACCGTCTCGGTGGCGGCGCGCTCGGTGGCCTCCCCGGCCGGCTGGCCGCTGCGGGTGCGCTTGCGGTTGTGGCTGCGGGCCGGCCGCTCGCTCTTCGGCTTGTGGTCACGGTCGTGGCCGTGGTCGTGCTTGGCCTTCGGGGGCCGGCTGCTGTGCTTGCCCGTCTCGCCGAGGTCCTCGAGCTTCTCGGCGTCCAGGCCGGCGCGGGTGCGCTGGGCCCTGGGCAGCGAGCCGGTGGCCGTGGCCGGGATGTGCAGCGCCGTGTACAGGTGCTCGGAGGTCGAGTACGTCTCGACCGGCTGCGCGAACGGCAGCCCGAGCTCCTTGTTGATCAGACCCCAGCGCGACACGTCCGCCCAGTCGACGAACGTGACGGCGACGCCCGAGGCGCCGGCTCGCGCCGTCCGACCGACCCGGTGCAGGTAGGTCTTGGAGTCCTCCGGGCAGGTGTAGTTGACGACGTGGGTGATGCCCTCGATGTCGATGCCACGGGCGGCCACGTCGGTCGCCACCAGGACGTCGACCTTGCCGCTGCGGAAGGCGCGCAGCGCCTGCTCGCGGGCGCCCTGGCCCAGGTCGCCGTGCACCGCGGCGGCCGCGAAGCCGCGCTCGGTCAGCTGCTCGGCGGCCTTGTCGCAGGCCCGCTTGGTGCGGCAGAACACGAGGGTGAGACCGCGGCCCTCGGCCTGCAGGATGCGGGCCAGCACCTCGATCTTGTCGAGTGCGTGCGCCTGGTAGACGTGCTGCTCGACCGTGTCGACGGTCTGCAGCTCGTCGTCGCCCATGATCGCCCGGATGTGCGTGGGCTGGCGCATGTAGCGCCGCGCCAGGTTGATGATCTGGCCCGGCATGGTGGCCGAGAAGAGCATGGTCTGCCGGTTCTGCGGGGTCTGGGCCACGATCCGCTCGACGTCCGGCAGGAAGCCCAGGTCGAGCATCTCGTCGGCCTCGTCGAGGACCAGCACCTTGACGTGCGACAGGTCGAGGTGACGCTTCTGAGCCAGGTCGATCAGCCGGCCGGGGGTGCCGACGACGACGTCGACGCCCTTGTGCAGGGTCTCGATCTGCGGCTCGTAGGCGCGGCCGCCGTAGATCTCCAGCACCCGCACCCCACGGGTGCGGCCGGCCGCACGCAGGTCGTCGGCGACCTGGATGCACAGCTCACGGGTCGGGACGACGACGAGCGCCTGCGGGACGTCGGGGGCCACCAGCTCGACCTCGTCCGCGTCGTCCGGGGCGATGATCCGCTGCAGCAGCGGGATGCCGAAGCCGAGGGTCTTGCCGGTACCGGTCTTGGCCTGGCCGATGACGTCGGCGCCGGACAGGGCCACCGGGAGGGTCATCTCCTGGATCGGGAAGGCCTCGGTGATGCCGAGCGCGTCCAGCGCGTCGGCGGTCTGGGGGAACACCCCAAGTTCGCGGAACGTGGTCAGGGCAGGTCGCCTCTTCCCTCTCGTGGGCTGGACCCGCGGCACCAGCGCAGCTCGGGCGAGCGCGCACGGTGGAAGGTCCTGGCGGCGGCGTCGGTCGACACCGCGAGCGCCGCCCGGCGGGGCGACAACGGCCAGTGTAGCGCGGCCGGGCCGGTGGGACGCGGCGCGCTGGCTACGCTGCGGGGGTGACCGAGTCGGAGACCCCGCAGGAGGCGGCCGCCGTGCCCAGCCTCGACGACCCCGCCTACCGGGCCGCCGTGGTGGACCTGCTGGGCGTGCTGGCGTACGGCGAGCTGTCCGCGTTCGTGCGGCTGGCGGCCGACGCGGCGCTCGCACCGACGATCTCCGACGAGGCCGAGCTGGCGGCCATGGCGGTCGCCGAGCACCGGCACTTCGTTCGGCTGCGGGACCGGCTGGCCGAGCTCGGTGCCGACCCGGACGAGGCCATGACCCCGTTCATCGCCTCGATCGACGGGTTCCACGAGTCGACCGCCCCGAACGACTGGCTCGAGGGCCTGATGAAGGCCTACGTGGGGGACGGCGTCAGCGCCGACTTCTACCGCGAAGTGGCCCGGTGGCTGGACCTGGAGTCACAGGCCCTGGTGAACGACGTGATGGCCGACACCGGGCACTCGGCCTTCGTCGTGTCCGCCGTCCGCAAGGCGATCGCCGAGGACCCGCGGGTGGCCGGCCGGCTCGCGCTGTGGGGACGCCGGCTGGTGGGGGAGATGCTGTCCCAGGCGCAGCGGGTCGCCGCTGACCGGGACGCGCTGTCCAACCTGCTGGTCGGCGGGATCAGCGGCACCACCATGCCGGGCTTCGACCTGGCCGAGATCGGGCGGATGTTCACCCGGCTCACCGAGGCGCACACCCGCCGGATGCAGGCGCTCGGCCTGTCCGCCTGAGCACCTGTCAGGGCCAGGACGACGTATAGGTCGTCCTCACCCTGACACGTGGGCCAGGAGCTGCTGGACGACGCGGTCGAGGTCCACCGGCTGGTCGGTGCGGACCTCGACGACCGGGCCGAGGGCCAGCGGCCCGTCGGTGGCCAGCACCCGCTCCAGGTCGGGCAGCAGCAGCGAGTCGTAGTGGCCGGCCAGGACTCCAGGACGGCGCCCCGCGGACAGCCCGCCAGCACCGTCCAGAGCACCTCGCCGGAGGCGGCGCCGATGCGCCGGGACGCTGCGCGGTCGGCGAAACCGAGCTGGTCCAGCAGCGTCTCCTTCACGGCGTCCTTGGCCAGCAGCGGGAGCCCCAGTGCAGCGGCGAGCGGCCCGGTGAGGGTGGACTTCCCGGAGCCGGGAGGCCCGTTGACGATCACGGCGACGCGCACCCCGGCCTCCTCGCTCACGAGCCGCGCAGCGCCTGGAACCATTCCGTGATGGTCCGATCCTTGGCCGCGAAGCCCCGGTCCCAGCCGAAGGGGCCGGTGACGGGGGCGGGCAGCCGGGTGCGGCGCCCGGACGCCTCGCGGACGACGACGACGGTGCCTCCGAGCTCTCGCTCGACCGAGATGTCACTGATGTCCCGCCAGGCGATGGCGCGGCTGCCGAGGCTCCGGACCGTCAGTGCCTCCGGGGACAGCGTCACGCCCTGCCAGCGGTAGAGAACCGCTGTGACCCCGGCGAAGGGGAGGACGAACATGGCCGCGAACCCCGCACGCTGCTCGAACGACGTCGGCAGGGTCGCGTTCGTCACCGCGAAGGCCAGCTGGGTGCCGGTGGCGACGACGGCGAGCGTCCCGACGACCCAGCCCCACTGCGCCCACGTCCGGGTGAACCGGACCGACTCGGCGCCCCACCCCAACCCCCGTCGGTTCCATGCCTGCAGTGTGGCCGCATCGCGCGGCCAGGGCTAGGCACGGGCTAGGCACCGGCCAGGCTCGGGCCAGGCACCGGCTAGGCACCGGAAAGTGGTTGTCCCGCTTCGGGTTTCTGTGGACGAGGGGTTGCCGGATGGTCCACCGGATGGAATACTCGAACGTATGTTCGACACCGTGCTCGACACACCGGTCGAGGACCTCGACCTGGCGGTGGTGTTCGGCTGGCCGCTGTCGCTGGAGGACGCGGTCGCCGGGCCGGCCGGCCCCGCACCGACCCGCCCCGGCCCCCCCGGGGACCCCCCCACCCGGTCGGACCGGAAGATTGTCCAACTGGAAAAA
>JBBSAJ010000039.1:0-21721 GCA_038252405.1 Actinomycetes bacterium
GCCCGCTCCGCGGCGGACGCCTCACCCCAGGCATCCTTCGCCGCGTGCGCGGCGTCCAACGCCAACTCCACGTCCGGCGGCGTCGATTCGGCGACCTCGGTGATCGGAGCTGCGGTGGCGGGGCTCAGATCGACCCGATACTTCCCGGCAGTCGGCTCGAGCCACTTCCCCCCGATGAAGTTCTCATACCGCGGCAGGACGGTCACGATGCTGCCCGGTCGACCGGGCGGGACATATTTCATGTTGCACTCCCGTGGAGTTTCGCACTTTCGTGACCTGACGTAGGGCGGCTTCTACGTCACTGCCGGCGACACGCCGAGCCACATCCCGGCTCCTCAAGGCCAACTTCGACATGATCAACCTGCACGCGGGGCGCGTGCAGGTTGCGAGTGGGAGGATGAGGCTGATGGTTGAGCGCGCGCAGGGATGGCCGCGGATGATCCGCGGCTCTGTGGTGGTGCAACGCCGCCGTTGCGGCAAGTCGAACTGCCGCTGCACTGACGGTGAGTCGCTGCACGAGGCAACGGTGCTCAGCTACTCCCAGGACGGCCGGAACCGCACGGTCATGCTGAGCGCGCAGCAGGTCCCCCCGGTGCGGGCCGCGGTCGAGCGCTACCGGGCCGCGCAGGCCAAGCTGGAGGCCCAGGGCAACGACGGCCTGACGGCGCTTCTGGGCGTGCAGGCTGCCACCCGACGGGACCGGTGAGGTCGTTCACGGCGCTGCTGGCCCGCACCCGCACGGTGTTCGGCGCGCCGAGCTTCACCCTGTTCACCGACCTGCTCACCGGCTGGGTCCTCGCGCCCGGGCGGCGCACCATCACCGCGATGATCGCCGTGGCTGACCCGGCGGGCCGCCGGGCGCACGACGCCTACCACCGGTTCGTCCGCGATGGTCGGTGGGCGATGAGCGGGCTGTGGCGGATCCTGGCGGTGCACGCCGTGGTGGCGTTGTGCCCGACCGGGGCGGTGTCACTCGACCTGGACGACACGCTGTTCCACAAGACCGGCCGGCAGATCAACGGAGCTGGGGTGTTCCGCGACGCGGTGCGCTCCACCGCCCGCCGCGTCGTCTACGCCACCGGGCTGAACCTGGTCGTGGTCACCCTGCGGGTCACCCCGCCGTGGGGCGGCATGCCGATCGGCATCCCGATCAACGCGCGGCTGCACCGCAAGCACGACCCGGTCAGCACCGTCGAGCACGCCGCCGCGATGCTGCGTGAGATCGCCGGGTGGCTGCCCGAGCGAACCCTGCAGGTCTGCGCCGACGGGGCCTACGCCAGCCTGGCCGGCGCCGGCCTACCCGGTGTCCACGTCATGTCCCGGATGCGCCGGGACGCCGCCCTCTACGAGCCGGCGCCACCCAGGACCGGTAGACGCGGCCGGCCCCGGACCAAAGGCGACCGGCTGCCCACCCCACCCGAGCTCGCCGCGCAGTTGCGCCCCAAGGACTGGCAATCGGTCACCGTCGACGTACGCGGCACCAACCGCCGCCGGCGCATCTACAGCCGCGACGTGCTCTGGTACGGAGTCCGCCGGACCGCGCTGATCCGGCTCGTCATCGTCCGCGACCCCGACGGCATCGAACCCGAGGACTTCTTCTTCAGCACCGACCTGTCCGCCACCCCGACGCAGATCGCGTCCCGCTACGCCGGCCGGTGGAGCATCGAGGTCACCTTCCGCGACACCAAGCAAGACCTCGGCGGCGAACAACCCCAATCGTGGAAGCGGCAAGGCCCCGAACGCGCCGCCTGCCTCGCCCTGTGGCTACACGGCCTGACCTGGTGCTGGTACCTGGACGAACACCCGCACGGCGGCACCTGGATCGCACGGCCCTGGTACCCCCGCAAAGCCACACCCAGCTTCCTCGACGCCCTCGCCGCGCTCCGCAGAACCCTTTGGCAGCAACGAATTACCGCGCTGTCATCCGACACCGCCGGCCCCGAGGACAAGACCGAAATTACCCAGGCCCTGCTCGATACGCTCGCCTACGCGGCCTGACACTGCGAAAGGCCACCTCCCTCATCCATCCAGAAATGGGCCCTCGTCTCGGGGGGAGCGACTCTGCAACGATGCAGCCGGCACACGCCGCAAGGACGCCCACCACCGACTGAACGCCTCCACCTCAGAGGTGGGTCAGAGGCAAAGGTCCCCGCCAACGGCAAGCAGCTCACCGTAGGCCTTCTAGGACGGCTGACCTCGAAGTGACGGAGGTCGCCGGATCGGTGGGGGCCATCTCGCTCCGCAGCGCGACGTGCACGCCTCACACGTGGTGAGCCCTGCCCCCGATCCGTCGGAACGCTGCCTCGATTCCGAAGGACACTGCAACCATGGCGCCGAGGACTGAAGCGGCTCCCAGGCTGCTCCTGGCCAGCAGGGCAGCCAGTGCCCCGACACAGGCGAGGGCAGCCAGCAGCGAGATCCAGGCCGCCGAGCCACGGACGTGGGAAGTCCGAGCCTCGGCCACGTTCACGACCGCAAAGATGATCAAGAAGCCGGCGCTGCCCATGGTTGAGATGCTTTCAAGGTTCAACAGGTTTGCCAGCACGATCGTGGCAGCCGCTGTGATGAACAACCCCTCCAGCGGCTGATTCCATATCGGACGTTCCAACTCGGCCGGCAGCTCCCCGGACTTCGCGATGGTGTAGGTCATCCGAGCAGATCCGTACAGCGTGGCGTTGATCGCCGACGCGGTCGACAGCATCGCTGCGACAGCGATCAGGGCGAACCCGGCCGAGCCCAGGGCCGGGCGGGCGGCCACCGCCAGCGCATAGTCGCGGGCGTTCACCAGCTGCGGGATCGGCACCGAGCCGACCGCGACGGCGGCAACCAGCACGTACAGCACAATCACGAACCCCACTGACAGGTAGTACGCCCTGGTCAGAGTCCTGCCAGGGTCGGCAACGTCCTCGGCCGCGTTGGCGATCAGCTCGAACCCCTCGTACGCCAAGAAGATGATCATGCCGCCGGCGATCAGGGACAGCGGCGGACTCCACTGCCCCGGTGCCAGCCGGGCCGCCGAGACCCCGGCCATTCCCACCGCCACGAACAGGACCAGGATCGCGAGCTTGATCCCGACCACGGCCCGCTCGGTCCTGGCCACCGTGGAGGCTCCCGCGGCGTTCAGCACGGTGATGAGCACGACGATCCCGGTCAGGAAGAGGTGCTTGCCCAGCCCACGCGAGGCCGCAGGCAGGAAGCTGGCCGCGTAGCTGCCGAACGCCTCCGCGTACAGCGCGAGCATGACGATGTAGCTCAGCCACAGCAGCACGTTGATGCCACCAGCGAACAACCCGGGACCGAACGCGCGGTTGACGAAGGTCACCGTGCCGCCCCGGCTGGGATAGGACCGCGACAACAGCGCGTACGACCGAGCGGTCATCAACGCCACCAGACCGGCCACCAGGAAGGCGATCGGCGCCCCACCACCCGCGACCTGCACCGACAGGCCGAGAACCGCGAAGATCCCCCCACCGACCATGCCACCGATGCCGATCGCGACGACCCCCCACACCCCGATGGGAGAGCCACGCTGACGAGGCTGGGCCACGGTCACCTCATCCCGTGATCAGGAAGGCCCATAGGAACCGAACGGGCCGACCTCGAGGGCGGTCCCCCGAGACCCCGACTTCCACCAAGACCGCAGACACCGGCAGGGAGGACGTCCCAGCAGAGACAGGGCAGCCCTGTGCGACATTGTGCCCGACCCAGACCCTCGGGGCCGGCACCTGCGCAACACGGCTCCGCCCCGTCCGCGCCGACGGTGCGCGCAATACTCGCGAGGCATTGCCGATGAGTCGGACTTGTTCGTACGGTGATCAGCGGAGGTGGTAGACGGCGATGCTCGGACTCCCGGACGACGTCACGACCTGCCTGTTCGACCTGGACGGCGTCCTCACCGACACCGCGTCGGTGCACTGCGCCGCGTGGAAGGCGATGTTCGACGCGTTCCTGCGGGTCCGCGCCGAGCGGGACGGCACGCCATTCGTGCCGTTCGACCCGCAGCATGACTACGAGGAGCACGTCGACGGCAAGCCGCGGCTCGACGGCGTCCGCGACTTTCTGGCCGGCCGCCAGATCACGCTGCCGGAAGGCACGCCGTCGGACCCGCCCACGGCCGAGACGGTCACCGGCTTGGGCGCCCGCAAGAACGCGATCCTGCTGCACCGCATTCACACGGGAGGGGTGCATGTGTTCGAGGGCTCCCATCGCTACCTGGTTGCCGCCGAGCAGGCGGGCCTTCGCCGGGCTGTGGTGTCCTCCTCCGCCAACACCGGCGAGGTGCTGACGGTGACCGGGCTCGCGCCGCTGGTCGAGCTGACGGTCGACGGGGTGACGATCCGTGACGAGCGGCTGAGGGGTAAGCCGGCGCCGGACACGTTCCTGGTCGCTGCGCAGCGGCTCGGGTCGCGGCCGACGCAGTGCGCGGTGTTCGAGGACGCCCTGTCCGGCGTCGCCGCGGGGCGGGCCGGCCACTTCGGCTACGTCGTCGGTGTGGACCGGGTCGGCCAGGGGGACGAGCTGCGCGCGCACGGCGCGGACACCGTGGTGCAGGACCTGGCCGACCTGCTGGATCGCTCATGATCGTGCAGCGGCCCTACCCGGTCGAGCCGTGGTCGGTGAGCGAGACGGCGCTGGACCTGGACTTGCTTGCGCAGTCGGAGTCGCTGTTCGCGCTGTCGAACGGCCACATCGGGCTGCGTGGGAACCTGGACGAGGGTGAGCCGTTCGGCATCCCCGGCACCTACCTCAACAGCTTCTACGAACAGCGGCCGCTGCCGTACGGGGAACCCGGCTACGGGTATCCGGAGATGGGCCAGACCCTGATCGACGTCACCAACGGCAAGCTCATCCGGCTGCTGGTGGACGACGCGCCGTTTGACGTGCGCTACGGCGACCTGCACGAGCATCACCGTCGGCTGGACCTGCGTACCGGTCTGCTCGAGCGGGCGGTCGAGTGGACCTCGCCGGGGCAGACCCGGGTGCGGGTGCGCTCGCGCCGGTTGGTGTCGTTCTCGCATCGGGCGGTCGCGGCCATCGAGTACGTGGTCGAGCCGGTGGGACGCGAGGCCCGGATCATCCTGCAGTCCGAGCTGGTCGCGAACGAGCAGCAGCCGAGCCTGTCGCCGGACCCCCGGGTCGCGGCGGTGCTGGAGAACCCACTGCAGGCGGTCGCCCAGGACCACGACGGCCACTGGGTGGTGTTGCTGCACCGCACCCAGGCCAGCGGCCTGCTGGTGGGTGCGGGCATGGGGCACGTCGTGCAGGCTCCCGGCCGAACCGAGACCGAGGTCGAGGTCGCCGTGCGCGAGGACTGGGCCCGCCTCACGGTCGCGTGCACCCTGCAGCCCGGCGACCAGCTGCGGGTGGTGAAGATGATCGCCTACAGCTGGTCGAGCCTGCGCTCGGAGACCGCCGTGCGGGGCCAGGTCGCCAGCGCGCTGTCAGGCGCGCGGTTCGCCGGTTGGGACGGCTTGGTGCGCGAGCAACGCGCCTACCTGGACACGTTCTGGGACGCCGCCGACGTCGAGGTGGAGGGTAACGCCGAGATGCAGCAGGCGGTGCGGTTCGCGTTGTTCCACGTGCTGCAGTCCGGGGCACGGGCCGAGCGCCGGGCGATCCCGTCCAAGGGGCTGACCGGGCCGGGGTACAACGGGCACACGTTCTGGGACAGCGAGATGTTCGTGCTGCCGCTGCTGACCTACACCCAGCCGGCCGCAGCCGCGGACGCGCTGCGCTGGCGGCACGCGACGCTCGAGCAGGCTCGCCAGCGAGCGGCCGAGCTGCACCTGGCCGGCGCCGCCTTCCCGTGGCGGACGATCCGCGGTCAAGAGTGCTCCGGCTACTGGCCGGCCGGAACTGCCGCGTTCCACATCAACGCCGGGATCGCCGCCGCGGTGGTCCGCTACTGCGCGGCGACCGGTGACACGGAGTTCGAGCGGCAGATCGGCCTCGAGCTGCTGGTGGAGATCGCCCGGCTGTTCACCTCGCTCGGGCATCACGACCGAACGGGCGGCTGGCACATCGACGGCGTGACCGGTCCGGACGAGTACAGCGCGGTCGCCGACGACAACGTCTACACCAACCTGATGGCGGCCCGGGCCCTGATCGCGGCGGCGGACGCGGCGCAACGGCACCCGGACACCGCGCGCGACCTCGGCGTGACCCTCGAGGAGGAAGCGACCTGGCGGGACGCCGCGGCGGCCGTGCACGTGCCCTACGACACGGTGCTCGGCGTGCATGAGCAGTCGGACGGGTTCACCGGGCACGGCGAGTGGGACTTCGTCGCCAGCGAGGGCAGATATCCGCTGCTTCTGCACGCCCCGTACTTTGACCTGTATCGCAAGCAGGTGGTCAAGCAGGCGGACCTGGTGCTCGCGATGCACTGGTGCGGCGACCACTTCACCGCCGAGCAGAAGGCTCGCAACCTCGACTACTACGAGCGGCGCACCGTGCGCGACTCGTCGCTGTCAGCCTGCACTCAGGCGGTGCTGGCCGCCGAGGTCGGCCATCTGGACCTTGCCTACGACTACGCCTACGAGGCGGCCCTGATCGATCTGCTGGACCTGCAGCAGAACAGCCAGGACGGCCTGCACATGGCCTCACTCGCGGGCGCATGGCTGGCGCTGGTCGCGGGCTTCGGTGGCTTCCGCGACCACGGGGACGTGCCGTCGTTCGACCCGGCTCTGCCGGAAGGGCTGACCCGGCTGTGCTTCTCGATCCGATGGCAGGACCTGCGCCTGAAGGTGGACGTCCGCCCGGACGAGGTCACCTACGCGATCCGCGGCGAAGCGACGGCCAGCCTGCTGCTGCGGCACGCGGGCGAGAAGGTCGAGGTGACGACGGGCGCGCCGGTCACCCGGCCGGTACGAACGCGGGCTCCGCTGCTGCCGCGCCCACCCCAGCCGCCCGGCAGGGCGCCGGTGTCGGCCCGTGGGCCGCTTGGCTCCTGACCGAGTGGTCGCGAGCGCGTCCCTCGGTGGTCGCTGGGGCTGTTGGGCTGTGGGCGCGAACGGCAACGACCACCCAGGCACCAACGACCGCCGCCGATGCGACTGGTGCACCGCCCACACCAACACCGGGACGCCAGACGCGGCAACCGAGAAGTCACCCTCATGAGGATCGAGCCGGCGGTGCTACCGGGTCGAACCGGGCTCGAGATGGACGGTGCTCCTGCAGGCCCGACCTGCACAAACACCCAGTACGGCTGGCGGTGGCGGTGGGATTTGAACCCACGGAGGAGTTGCCCCCTCACACGCTTTCGAGGCGTGCTCCTTCGGCCGCTCGGACACGCCACCGCCGGGTAGGTTACCCGACTCCGGGCGGCGTCCCGAAACGGCGCTGCTCGTCGAACCAGCCGGACAGCAGCCGGGTGCAGTCCTCCTCCAGGACTCCGGCGACGACCTCGGGCCGGTGGTTGATCCGGCGGTCGCGGACGACGTCGAACAGCGACCCGACCGCGCCGGTGTCGGCGTTCCAGGCACCGAACACCAGCCGGTCCACCCGGGCGAGGACCAGGGCGCCCGCGCACATGGTGCACGGCTCCAGGGTGACCACCAGGGTGCAGCCGGTCAGCCGCCAGCTGTCCAGCCTCTCCGCGGCGGCGCGTAGGGCCACGACCTCGGCGTGGGCGGTCGGGTCGCTGGTCGCCTCACGGGCGTTGTGGCCAGCCGCGAGGACATCGCCGTCCGGCCCCAGGACGACGCAGCCGACCGGCACGTCACCGGACGGCGCGCAGCGGGCCGCCTCCGCCAGGGCCAGCCGCATGGCGGCGTCGTACCGGTGGGTGAGCACAGCGCAGAGGCTAGGGCCTCCGGCGGCGGCGCCCTCAGTCGAGCTCGCGGTCGATGGCTCGCTCGAAGTCCTCGCCGAAGCCGAGCCGGGCCGCGATGGAGCCGAGCATCTCGTCGGGGAACAGCTCGGCGTCCGAGCACAGGGAGGCGATCTCCATGGGCGGCAGCCCGAGATCCTCGAAGATCGTCAGGTCGCCGGCCGGTTGGATCTCGTCCAGCTCGTCGCCCACGGGCATGGGCAGCTCGAGCCGCTCGAGGACCTCCTGGGCCAGCGGCCAGTCCTGCGCAGCCGTGACGTCGGACAGCAGGATCTCCTCGTCCTCTCCGACGACCCGGACGGCGACGAAGAAGTCGTCAGCCACCGACACCATGCCGAGGGACCCGCCCTCGGCCGGCTGCTGGCGCAGCGACAGCACCAGGGCGTCCAGCGAGTTCGTGGCGCGGGGTGGCAGCGCCTGCACCACCCACTGTCCCTCCTCGCGGTAGGCGGCCACAGCAAAGTCGGTGGCGGTTCCCTCGCTGTCAGCGGACATGGGCGCATCGTGACACGGTGCGGCCCGTGCGGCCAGGGTCCAGGGGTCCCCAATACGGACCGCTGGCCACTGGGCCCGGGCACTAGCCTGTGCGCCATGCGCGTCCACATCGCCGACCACCCGCTGGTCGCCCACAAGCTGACCACCCTGCGCGACGAGCGCACCGACTCCCCCACCTTCCGGCGCCTGGCGGAGGAGCTGGTGACGCTGCTCGCCTACGAGGCCACCCGCGACGTGCGGGTGGAGCCTTGCGAAGTGCGCACGCCGGTCGCGCCCGCGAGCGGCGTCCACCTGGCCCAGCCGCGCCCGCTCGTGGTGCCGATCCTGCGGGCCGGCCTCGGGATGCTCGAGGGCATGGTGCGCCTGATGCCGACCGCAGAGGTCGGGTTCCTCGGCATGGTCCGCGACGAGAACACCCTGGTGGCCACGACGTACGCGGACCGGCTGCCCGAGGACCTGGCCAACCGGCAGGTCTATGTGCTGGACCCGATGCTGGCCACGGGGGGCACCCTGGTGGCCGCCATCGAGCTGCTCTTCGCGCGGGGGGCGTCGGACGTGACGGCGATCTGCCTGCTGGCGGCGCCGGAGGGCATCCGGCGGCTGCAGGACACCTTCGGCTCCCGCGCCGACGAGGTGACCGTTGTCACCGCCGGTCTGGACGAGAAGCTCAACGAGAAGGGCTACATCGTGCCCGGGCTGGGCGACGCCGGAGACCGGCTCTACGGCATCGTCTGACCCACGCGCAGATCCGCCGCTCGCGCTACACGTTCTTAACCGCGTTGACCACCTTGGTGAGCGAGTCCTTGGCGTCACCGAACAGCAGGGTCGTGTTCGGCCGGTACAGCAGCTCGTTCTCAATGCCGGCGAACCCCGGACGCATCGACCGCTTGAGGAAGATGACGTTCGCGGCCTGGTCCACGTCGAGGATGGGCATTCCCGAGATCGGCGTTCCGGGCTCACGCGCGGCCGGGTTGACCACGTCGTTCGCCCCGATGACCAGGACGACGTCCGTGGTGGAGAACTGCGGGTTGACCTCGTCCATCTCCTTGAGCTGCTCGTAGGGGACGTTGGCCTCGGCAAGAAGGACGTTCATGTGCCCAGGCATCCGCCCGGCCACCGGGTGGATGCCGTAGAGGACCTCCACTCCCTTGTCCTGCAGCAGGTCCGCGAGCTCGCGGACCGTGTGCTGCGCCTGGGCGACCGCGAGGCCGTACCCGGGGACGATGATGACCTTCTGCGCGTACGCCAGCAGGATGGCCACGTCGTCCGGCCCGGTCGAGCGCACTGGACGGTCGCCCGCCACGGCAGTCGACCCCGCCATCGAGCCGCCCTTGAGCGCGCCGAACAGCGTCGAGGTGATCGGCCGGCCCATCGCCTTGGCCATGAGCCGGGTGAGGATCGTGCCGGACGCACCGACGAGCGTGCCCGCGACCAGCAGCAGCACGTTGCCGAGGACGTAGCCGGAAGCCGCGACGGTGATGCCGGTGAACGCGTTGAGCAGGGAGATCACGATGGGCACGTCGGCGCCGCCCACGGGCAGCACGAACAGGACGCCGGAGAGCAGCGACGCGATCGCCACCACGAGCAGCACCCACAGCGCCGCGGACCCCTCGCCGGACTTCGCGAAGACGACGACCGAGCCGCCGAGGGCGGCCACCAGCGAGGCGCCGAAGAACACGCCGTGCAGCGGCAGCACGACCGGCCGGGTCGTCATGATCTCCTGCAGCTTGAGGAAGGTGACCATCGACCCGCTGAACGAGATGCTGCCGACAATGACGGTGAACAGCGACGCGACCAGCGCAAAACCCCCGCCGGTGTGTGGCACCTCCATGCCGGCGACGATCGCGGCGGCCCCGCCACCGACGCCGTTGAAGAGCGCGACCAGCTGCGGCATCGCGGTCATCTGCACCCGCCGGGCCACCGGCACTGCGACCGCCGAGCCCACGACGATGGCGAGCAGGATGAGCACGAGGTGGCTGAGGTCGAAGGCGATGAGCGTGGTAACCACAGCGAGCGTCGCGCCGAAGGCGCCGATCAGGTTGCCGTTGCGCGCCGACTTCGGCGAGGACAGGCCCTTGAGGGCGAGAATGAAGCAGACCGCCGCGACGAGGTAGGCGAGCGAGACCCAGGTCGACGTCATGCCTTCGGCTCCTCACCGCTGGGGCGCGGAGCCGGTTTCTTGCCCTTGAACATCTCCAGCATCCGGTCGGTGACGACGAAGCCGCCGACCATGTTCATGGTGGCCAGCACGACCGCGACGAGCCCCAGCGCGAGCGCCGGCGTGGTGTCCGCTCGGCCGGTCACGATGATCGCGCCGACCAGGATCACCCCGTGGATCGCGTTCGCGCCGGACATCAACGGCGTGTGCAGCGTCGTGGAGACCTTCGAGACGACCTCGAAGCCGACGAACACCGACAGCACGAAGAAGGTCAGCAGGGCCATGTTCTCGCTCATACCGCCACCCCCTCGCGGACCTCTCCGTCGCGGGTGACCCAGCACCCAGCGGTGATCTCGTCCTCCCAGTCGGGCGTCACTTCACCGTCCTTCACCATGAGCAGCAGCAGGTCCACGACATTGCGGGCGAACAGCCGACTAGCGTCCAGCGGCATCTGCGAGGGGACGTCCTGGCCACCCCAGACGAGCGCACCGCCGATCTCGACCTCCTCGCCAGCCACCGAGCCCTCGACGTTGCCGCCGGACTCGGCGGCGAGGTCGATGACGACCGAGCCGGGCTTCATGGTCTCGACCATGGCCCTGGTCACCAGCAGCGGGGCGCGGCGTCCGGGCACCGACGCCGTGGTGATCACGGCGTCCGCGGCGGTGATGTACGGCGTGAGCAGCTCGCGCTGCTTGGCCGCCCGCTCCTCGGTCATCTCCCGGGCGTAGCCGCCAGCGGCCTCCAGCGACTCGAGCTCCAGCTTGATGAACTTCGCGCCCATCGACCGGACCTCGTCGGCCGAGGCCGGCCGGACGTCGTACGCCTGGACGACGGCGCCGAGCCGCTTGGCGGTGGCGATCGCCTGCAGGCCGGCCACGCCGGCGCCCAGGACCACGAACTGAGCCGGCGGGATCGTCCCGGCGGCCGTCATGAGCAGCGGCAGAAACTTCGGCAGCCGGTCGGCGGCGACCAGCGCCGCTCGGTAGCCGGCCACCAGCGCCTGCGACGTCAGGGCGTCCATGGACTGTGCCCGCGAGATTCGGGGCAACAGCTCCAGGGAGAACGCCGTGACGCCCGCGTCTCGGGCGGCGGCCATCCCGGCCTGGTTGGCGGTGGGTGCTGCGAAACCGACCGTGACCGCGCCGCGCCGCAGCCGGGCGATCTGCTCCGGCTGAAGGGGCGACACATGCAGGACGGCGTCCGCGTCGGCCAGCACGTCGCCGGCACGGACCTGCGCGCCGGCGGCCTCAAAGTCAGCGTCCGAGATCCGGGCGTGACGCCCGGCCCCTGACTCGACGACGAGCTCCACGCCGGAGCGCAACAGCTTGGGGATGGAGTCCGGCATGGCAGCCACACGGCACTCGCCAGCTCGGACCTCTGCGGGGACGACGACTCTCACATCGGCACCGTAGTGGTACGCACCCCCCAAACGAGACAGGACCCTAGTCCCGACCCGGTCCCTTGGTCAGGGATGGGACCTTCGTCCTGACAGGATGCGGTCCGTGAGCCTGGGCAGCGAGCTGGCACGGTTCGGCACGATGCTCGTCGCCGGGTTCGTGGCCGGCGGGATGAATGCCATCGTCGGGGCCGGCACCCTGGTGACCTTCCCGGCGCTGGTGGCTCTGGGCGTGCCGCCGCTCACCGCGAACGTCTCGAACACGGTGGGCCTGCTGCCCGGGTCGGCCGCAGGAGCCTACGGCTACCGCCGTGAGCTGGCCGGCCGCCGGGCGGTGGTGAGCCGGCTCGGAGTGCTGGCCGCGCTCGGCGGGGTCACCGGCGCCGTCCTGCTGCTCGCGCTGCCGGCCGCGGCGTTCGAGGCGATCGTCCCCGTGCTCATCGTGCTGGCCGCCGGGCTGACCGCCGTCCAGCCGTGGGTGGCGAGGCGGGTCGCCGCCAGGGGCCCCCGTCCGGCGCACGGCGGGCCGGTGCTGGCCGTCGGCGTGTTCGTCACCGGGGTGTACGGCGGCTACTTCGGCGCCGCCCAGGGGGTGATCCTCATCGCCCTGCTCGGCGTCTTCCTGGGTACCGACCTGCAGACGGCGAACGGCGTGAAGAACGTGCTGGCCGGCATCGCCAACCTGGTGGCCGCCGTGCTGTTCATCGCCCTAGCCCCGGTCAACTGGACGGTGGCGCTCGCGGTGGGCGTGGGCGCCACGCTGGGCGGCACGGTCGGTGCCCGCTACGGCCGACAACTGCCGCAGCGAACCCTGCGGATCATCATTGTGGTGGTGGCCGTGGTCGCCGCCGTCCGGCTCACGGTGAGGTGACCCTCCGGGTCAGTCCTCCAGGTGGGTCTTCAGGCCATGCGCGATGCCGGCGGTGAACCGGTTGAGCACCCTTCGTCGCAGGAACCCCGGGGCCGGCAGTCCGTGGTCGACCTCGAGGGACAGCGTCACCTCGGTGCTGCCGTCGCCGAGGTCGCGCAGGTCGAACCGGCCGTTCTGGGCCTTCATCATCTGCGCCTCGACGAGCGACCACGCCATGGCGTCGTCCCCGTGCTCGTACTCCAGGGTGTAGGTGTCCGAGCCCACCCCGGTCACCATGGTGAACCGCGCGGTGGCCGGGGTGCCGTCCTCGTACTCCTCGAGGACGTCGGACTCGTGGATCTCCTTGACCCAGTGCTCCTGGCTCTCGACGTCACGGACCGCGGCCAGCACCTCGTCGAACGGCGCGTTCACCACCACGGTCACGACGCTGCGGTCGGTCGGCATGGGCCGACCCTACGACCCCCCACCCAGGTCGACGATCGCCGCCACCGGGCCACCCCCGGGCGGCCCCTGGTGAACGGCGGACACCGAGACGAACACGGCCGGGTCTCCAGTGACGGCCGCGGTCACCTCGGCCGCCTCGGCGTCCAGGATCTCCAGCGGCTGGGGGAGGCGACCACCCGGCGCCAGCCCTTCTCGCCGCGGTCCTCCCACGTCTGGCCCAGCGCGACGAACCGCTGCGCCTCCTCGGCCGGCAGGAACCGTCCGATCGGCTTGGTCGGCCGGGCGAACCCCGGGTCCGCGGCGTCCACCAGGGTGCGGGTGACGAGCGCAGCGGCCGGACGTCGCACCCCCCGGCGGCTCATGGCCGCCTCGAGCGCGTCGAGGATGGTGAACCCGACGGTGCCCTGGGTCTGAGCGCCGCACCAGTCCAGCGGGACCGGCGGGACGACGTGCGCGGCCAGCTCATTCTTGACCAGCAGGTTGCCGACCTGAGGCCCGTTGCCGTGGGTGAGCACGACATCCACACCGGCGGAGACCAGGTCAGCGACGCGCTCCATGGCGCCCGTGATGGCGACCCGCTGGGCGGCCGAGGTCGCGGTGCCGTCGGCGCCGGTCATGGCGTTCCCGCCGAGCGCGACCAGCACGCGCCGCGAACCGTCGCCCATGCCCCCTGCTTCCCGTTGGTCGGTTCAGCCGTTTGGCCGCTTCGGATCCGGCTGCCGATCCGTCCGGACTCTAGGGAGCCGACCCGTCGCCAGCACGGGCGAGGAGTGCCCAGGCAGGCGCCGCGCGTTGGTCAGGATCCGCCACACGGGTGGCGAGCATGAGAGCCCGGAGAAGGGGCGCACAAATCGCTCCTAAGGCGCCGCTAAAGCCCTTCCCCCGCCGACGTCGGGGTGTCCTCATGGGTGTCACCACCCACGCACCTAGGGAGATCGACATGAAGCGCACGCACCGCATCGTGGTCACCGCGGCGGCCGCCACGAGCGTCCTCGGCGGGGCCGGGGCAGCCCTCGCGGCTGTCCCCACGACGTCCCCCACGACGGCGGGCAGCAGCTCCACCTCGTCGGCGAGCGGCTCGGGCGAGAAGGAGTCGCTCAGCGCGCAGCTGGCCGACCTCGACCAGCAGATCGCCGCGCTCGGCGGCAGCCTGTCGAGCACCAGCAAGGCCTACGAGGCCCAGCTCGAGGCGCAGCGCGCGGCTGCCGAGAAGGCGGCTGCGGCTGCCGCAGCCGTTGCGCCAACGACGACGACCACCACGACCACGCCCACGACCCCGGTAGCACCCGCCCCGGTCGCCAAGTCGGCCAAGCCCCAGGCGCACGCCACCACCGGTGCCAGCGCCAGCAAGGGCGACGACTCGCACGAGCAAGAGCACGAGGGCAGCGGCAGCAGCGAGCACGGCGGTGCAGATGACTGACCGCCGGGGCAACAAGGCGCGCTGGTCCGCCGCGGCGCTGCTCGCGCCGGTCGCCGCGGGCCTGTTCACCGGGACCGCCGCGTGGTCGGCTTCCCACGACCCGAATCAAGCCTCGTCTGCCACGCCGGTCAGCACGCCGACACCGACTCCTACGGAGACCGTCGACCCGCAGCTGGTGGCGCTGCAGCAGGCGATCGCGAGCAGCAAGGCCCAGGTCACCGCGCTGCAGACCGCGCTGACCCAGCTCAACGCGAAGATCGCGGCGCCGGTGGCGGCCGGTACACGCAGCACCGCCGTCCGGTCCACGTCGAAGTCGACGGCCGGCTCGCCAGCCCGCTCGACGGCGCCGGCGCAGAAGCCGGCCGCGCAGAAGGCGGCCACGCCCACCCGCACCACCACCGTCGCGGCGGCCCCCGCTGCACCAGCGCCGGCCCCCGTGACGCACACCACGACAGGGGCGTCCGGGGCCAAGCCGTGAGCAGCACGCTGCACGGCTCGGACCTCACCACGACGTTCCGGGCCATGGCCACGGACGTCTCGGTGCGCGTGGTGGAGCCACGGCCCGGAGTGGCGAACGACGTCGGGCGGGCACGGGCCGTCTTCGCCGCGGTAGAGACCGCCTGCACCCGGTTCAACCCAGACAGCCCACTGATGCGGGCCAATGCCCGGCCGAAGGAGTGGCACCAGCTGCCGCCCGAGTGCTTCGACGCAGTCACCGAGGCCGAGCGGGCCCATCGGGAGACGATGGGCCTGTTCGACCCCAGGGTGCTGCGCACCCTAGAACGCTGGGGATACGACCGGACGCTGGCGTTCGAGACGACCGAGGTCGCCGTCCAGCCCGGTGCCCCCGCCGGGCGGCACAAGCGGCTGCCGGTGGCCACCCGCCGGCCCTGGCGGCCCGGGCTGGACCACGACAGCCGGGCGGTCCGGCTCGGCGACGAGCCGATCGACCTCGGCGGCATCGGCAAGGGTCTCGCGGTGCGTTGGGCGGCCGGACACCTCGAGGCGGCCGGCTCGGCGGTTCTGGTCGAGGCCGGGGGGGACATCTACGCGGGCGGCCCCGGCCCCGAGGGCAGCGGCTGGCTGATCGGCGTGGAGGACCCGAACGGCGGGGCCGACCCGGTCGCCGTGCTGTCCGTGCAGGACGCCGGCTGCGCGACGTCATCCATCCGGGTCCGCCACTGGAAAGTCGGGGACCGGCAGGTGCACCACCTGATCGACCCACGCACCGGCCAGCCCGGGGGCAAGGGCCTGGCCGCGGTCACCGTCGTCCACCCGGACCCGGCCTGGGCCGAGGTGTGGAGCAAGTCGCTGTTCCTGACCGGCCGCGGCGGGATCCGGCACGAGGCGGACGCCCGTGACCTGGCCGCGCTGTGGGTCGACGAGGACGGCGTCGTTGGCTCCAGCCGGGCCATGAAACCCCTGATCAGCTGGGAGGCCGGCAATGCGTGGTAGTCAGCCGCGGGTGGCGACGGCCGCGCAGCGGATCGTTCTCACGGTGCTGATCGCACTGAGCGCCGGCGTGACCAGCTGGCTGATCGGGCGCGGGTTCGCGACGGTCTCCGGCAACAAGATGGCCCCGTGGATCCTCGGCCGGGCCGCCGGGGTGACCTCCTACCTGCTGCTCGTCCTGCTCGTCGGGATGGGCCTGGTGCTCTCGCACCCTTGGCGCAGCCGGTTCGAGCGGCCGAGCACCGCGACCCGACTGCGGCTGCACGTCAGCCTGGCGGTGTTCACCACGGCGTTCACCGTGCTGCACATCGTCGTCCTCGCGACCGACCCCTGGGCCGGCGTCGGCTGGAAGGGCGCCGTGCTTCCCCTCGGCGCCACCTTCCGGCCGGTCCCGGTCACGCTCGGGGTGATCGGCCTGTACGCAGGACTGCTGGCCGGCGTGACCGCCAGCCTGGCCGGACGGTTCGCCGCACGGGTGTGGTGGCCGATCCACAAGGTGGCCGCGGTCGCCCTGGTGCTGGTGTGGGTCCACGGCATGCTCGCGGGCAGCGACACCGCCGCACTGCTGTGGCTGTACCTGCTGACCGGGGGGCTGGTCGTGGCACTGGCGATCAGCCGCTACACGGTGCGGACGCCGGCCGACCTGGTGGCCGAGCTGACCGAGGCGAGGCCGACGGCGCTCGTCGGGCCGGAGCACCGGGTCCCGGCCGGGCGGAGGGATCGGCGGTGACCGGCCGACTGCACCTCGTGCCTCAGCAGGCGCTCGCGCCGCCGCGGGACGCCTCATCCGTCGGGCTGCTCGGCGGCTGGGTCGTGTACCCGGCGGCAGGATCGGGCCAGCGCACCGTGGGCCCGGCACCGGAGGACCTGGACGACCACCTGGCCCGGTTGGGCCAGCGCCCGACGGCCCGGGGGCACCACGGGGACGCACTCGTCGAGACCCTGGCGGCGGTGGAGCTCACCGGCCGCGGCGGCGGCCACTTCCCGGCCGCCGCGAAGTGGCGCCGCATGCTGGCCGCCGGCGGCGGCGGCACGGTGGTGGCCAACGCGGCCGAGGGCGAGCCGGCCAGCGCCAAGGACGCCGCGCTGCTCCAGCACCGTCCGCACCTGGTGCTGGACGGCCTGCTCAGCGCCGCCGAGGCGATGGGTGCGGACGACGTCGTCGTGTGGCTGCACGAGGGGGCGCACGCCAGTCGCAGCGCCCTCAACCGGGCCCTGTCCGAGCGCCGGGCAGCCTTCCCCACCGAGCCGCAGATCCGCGTGATCGGGGCACCCGACCGGTACATCTCGGGGGAGTCCAGCGCGATCGTTCGGGCCCTGTCCGGCGGGCCGGCGCTGCCCACGCTGCGCCGACGTCCCGCAGCACAAGTGGGCGTCGGGGGCCGTCCCACGCTGGTGCACAACGTCGAGACGCTGGCCCGGGTGGGCCTGGTCGCCCGCACCGGGCACGAGTACCGGCCGACCACACTGCTCACCGTGCTCGCCGGGGGCCACCGGACCGTGCTCGAGGTCGGCCCGGAGGTCACCCTGGGGCAGGCCGTGGCCGCGGCCGGCTGGCGCCAGCCTGACCAGCCGACGGCGGTGCTGCTCGGTGGGTACGGCGGAGCCTGGATGGGCTGGACCGCAGCAGCCGGGCTGCCGGTCGACGAGCCCACCGTCCGGGCCGCCGGATCGTCGCTCGGCGCCGGGATCGTGATCCCGCTGCCGGCGGCCGCCTGCGGGCTGGCCGAGGCGGCGGCGATCACCCGCTACCTGGCCGACAGCAGCGCCCGTCAGTGCGGGCCCTGCCTGTTCGGGCTGCCGGCCATCGCGGACGTCCTGGACCAGATCGTCGACGGCAGCGCCGGGCGCTCCGAGCTGAAGGTGCTCGAGCGGTACGCCACGGAGGTGTCCGGCCGCGGCGCCTGCCACCACCCGGACGGCGCCGTCCGCCTCGTGCGCAGCGCCCTGGAGGTGTTCCGGGTCGAGCTGGCCGAGCACCTGCGCGGCCGGCCGTGCGCCGCGGCGGCAACGCCCGTCGGGCTGCCGGGGGTGGGCTGAGGTGCGCCGGCGACGCAGCGCCGAGCTGGCCCGGCTGCGGGTGGACCCGGTGCTGTGCGACGGGATCGGCATCTGCGCCCACCTGGCGCCCGAGCTGGTCCGGGTCGACTCCTGGGGCTACCCGATCGTGCCACTGGAGGCGATCGACGAACGCGACCAGAAGCAGGCGCAGCGAGCAGTGCGGGGCTGCCCCCGCAAGGCGCTGTTCCTCGAGCCGGTGCCGGCCGCGCTGCCCAGCCGCTGATCAGGACAGGCCGAGGGTGCGGTAGCGGAGCTGGCGCGCGGCTCGGCGCTCGCCGTCGTCCAGCGCCATCAGGGCGGCCAGCTCGTGCTCCAGGGCCCGCGCGACCCGCACCACGAACTCCTCCGGCTCGTCGGCGGCGTCCGGGCGCTCGGCCACGATCCGGTCGACGATGCCGTTCGTCCGCAGGTCCAGCGCCCGCACGCCCTGCGCCGCGGCCACCTCGGGGGCCCGGTCGGTGGTGCGGTAGAGAATCGCCGAGGCGCCCTCCGGCGGCAGCGGCGACAGCCAGGAGTTCTCCGCCGCGAGCACCCGGTCGGCCGGGAGCAGCGCCAGCGCACCGCCGCCCCCGCCCTGGCCGAGCAGCAGGCACAGGGTGGGTGACGGCAGCGTGATCAGGTCGGCCAGGCTGCGCGCGATCTCACCGGCCAGCCCGCCCTCCTCCGCCTCCCGGGACAGCGCCGCCCCGGCGGTGTCGATGACCGTGACGAGTGGCAGGCCCAGCTCGGCGGCCAGCCGCATCCCACGCCGGGCGGTACGCAGCGAGGCCGGCCCCAGCGGCTGCTCCACCGTCTGCGCGCGGCGGTCCTGACCCAGCACCACCGCGCGCGCCGACCCGAACCGGGCCAGGGCGAGCAGCAGGCCGGCACCTCCCTCGCCCTCACCGGTCCCGAACAGCGGCGTCACCGAGGTGGCCCCACGGCGCAGCAGCGCGCGGACGCCGGGCCGGTCGGGGCGCCGGGACCGGGTGATCACCTCCCATGCCGGGGCGTCGGACAGCTCGTCGAGCGACAGGCCGGGCACCGGCCCCGGGTCGCGGTCCGGGGTCGCGAGCACGTCGAGCGCCCTGGCCGCGATGTCCGCGAGGGCCGCCGGCGGGACGACGGCGTCGATCAGGCCGTGCGCGTGCAGGTTCTCGGCCAGCTGGACGCCGGACGGGAACGGCGAGCCGTACAGCGACTCGTACACCCGGGGGCCGAGGAACCCGACCAGCGCGCCCGGCTCGGCCACGGTCACGTGGCCGAGGGAGCCCCAGGACGCGAACACGCCGCCGGTGGTCGGGTGGCGCAGGTAGACCAGGTAGGGCAGCCCGGCCGCGCGGTGCGCCATCACCGCCTGGGTGATCTTGGCCATCTGCAGAAACGCGACGGTGCCCTCCTGCATGCGGGTCCCCCCGGAGACCGGCGCCGCGACCAGCGGCAGCCGCTCTGCGGTGGCCCGCTCGACGGCGCGGACCAGGCGCTCCGCGGCGGCCACCCCGATCGACCCGGCCAGGAACGAGAACTCGCCCACCACTGCGGCCACCGTACGGCCGCGGATCCGGGTGGTACCAGTGACCAGCGCCTCGTCCAGCCCGGAGCGCTCACGCGCCCTGGCGAGGTCGGCGGCATAGGCGGCGTCGGCGGCCACCGGGAGCGCGGGCTCGTCCCACGACCTCCAGCTGCCGGGGTCGGCGACCAGTTCGATCAGCTCGAGGGCGGACAGCCGTGGGGGGCTCACTCCGGCGCCTGCCCGTCGTGAGCGTCGAGCCTCATCGCGCCGTTCAGCCCCGCCAGCGCCCTGGACAGGTCAAGGACGATCACGCAGTCCAGCGGTCCGGCCACCTTCGCTCCCCGTTGTCGTCGGTGCGTGTCGGGAGGGTCCCGTCCCAGCCTGCCAGGGTCCTCGGCGCGAGTCGCAAGCGCTTGGTCCGCCCGGTTGTGACGTTGCCGCTACTCGGGGTCGGTGACGTCCGCGACGACGGCGGCCAGAGCGTTGATCGCCGCGTCGGCAGCCAGGGCGACAGCCACCCCGTGCGCCCCGCCGCCCAGCGTGACCTCGCGCCCCTGCAGCCGCTCGTCGGCGACCACCGGCCAGGCGCGCAGCGAGCCGAACGGCGTGATGGTGCCCCGCTCATAGCCGGTCGCGTCCCTCGCCGCAGCCGCGTCGGGCATCGACAGCCGGCTCACACCGAGCAGGGAGCGCAGCTTGGGCCAGGAGATTGTCCGGTCGCCAGGCACGAGCACGAGCACGAAGTCCTCCTCGCCGCGGCGGACGACGAGGGTCTTGACCACGTCGGCCGGCTCGACGCCGCGGGCCACTGCCGCGTCGGCGAGGCTGCGCACCGGGCCGTGCCGGATCACCCGGTAGGCGAGCCCGGCATCGCCGAGCGCGGAGAGGACTCGCTGCTCGCTCACCCCGCCAGTCTGGCTCACCACCCGCGCCCCAGCACGCGGCGCCACCGGCTGGGGGTCCGGCCGAGGCGCGATCCCCGGGATGCACCCGGGCTCGGTGGCGACCTTCTGCGTCCATCACGCGCCGTGCCCAGCCGTCGCGTTCCGGGGCGCGCACAGCAGCCGCTCAGCGCGGCCCCCGCCAGGGCGGCTACTCGCTGTCCGCGGCCAGCGGCTGCCCAGGTCGCGCCTCGAGCCGGCGGTCCGGCACCAGCCACATCAGCGCGACGAGGACGTAGAGGCCGATCGACAGCCACGGGTTGACGAAGGCCAGCCCGATGCCGACGGCGTAGATGACGGGTGAGAGCTTGCCCTTCAGGTCACGGCCGAGCGCCGTGCTCAGCGTAGAGCCGGGTCCCTGCGCAGCCACGATCACCCTCTGCAGGAGGTAGTAGGCGATCGCGGCCAGCAGCAGCACCGCCCCGTAGAGGAACGTCGGCAGGACCGCCACCGTGTTCTCGCCCAGCCAGCCCGTGGCGAACTGGAAGAGCGAGAGCCAGAAGAGCAGGTGCAGGTTGGCCCACAGAACCGTTCCGTTCACCCACTCCGTCCGCTGCAGCAGGTGATGGTGGTTGTTCCAGTAGATGCCGAGGTAGACGAAGCTCAGCACGTACGCCAGAAACACCGGGACGAGCTCTTTCAGCGCTGCCCAGGTTGTGGCGTGCGGCACCTTCAGCTCAAGCACCATGATCGTCATCACGATCGCGATGACGGCATCACTGAACGCCTCGACGCGACCCGTTCGCATCGCAGGAGCCTAGGGCGCGCGCCGCAGCCTCGACAGCCGATCAGCCTGGTCGGACGCGCACGGCGTGTCCGGTCGGCGGCCGCGAACAGGCCGCGATCGCCTCGACCACCTGGTAGTCGGTGAGGTCACCGCGGACCAGCGGATCCAGTGCCGCCGCCAGGTCTGGGCCTGGTTCGGCAAACTGATCGCACACGTGTTTTGTCTCGCAGATGGGGGTGATACGTGGTCTCCAGGGGTGGATGCCTTACGTAACCCCGAACGGACCGGCCGCGTGCTAACCCTGCTGACTGCCCTTCGGCGCAACGAGGCGAACGCCCACTGGGCCGACCGCATCTACCACCACCTCGCCGACCACCGACGCCGCCCCGAACGAAAGCAGCGCGAAGTCGTCGGCCTCACGTTCTGAGAAGTCACC
>JBBSAJ010000040.1:0-21085 GCA_038252405.1 Actinomycetes bacterium
CGATGCGGTGTTTGCGGGAGGACGTGGTGAACCGGACCTCCAGCATTCGAACATTGTGTCAGACATAGATCGCGGAGGCAACGCCGGACGTCAGTGGATCGCCCGACGGGTGACTCCGTTCGACCAGCGCGCGAACGGCACTTCGGCGCGGCTAATCCGTGTCCCGGATCGTCTGCGCCAGCAGCGCCTCCGCCACCTTGCTGCCCTCGTCCGAGACCCGTTGCAGCGTTGCGGCGTCGCCCTGTCCCGCCGCGATGGACGCGCGTCGGTCAGCGGCTGCGGGGACGCCGTTGTCGATTAAGTACTCCAGCGTCTCCAAGTCACCGGACTCCGCTGCACGCTGCGCCAAGATGTCGCCCGCCGACTCGTTCCCGGCGTCGATGAGGTACTTCAAGGTGTCCACGTCGCCGCCTTGCCCTGCCAGGTACGCCAGTCGGTCCGCCGCCTCCTCGTTGCCTTCATCGACCAACTGACGGAGGGTGTCTCGATCGCTTCCTGCCATGGAATCGACGGTACGCCGCACGGCAAAGGAAGGCGATGCCGAATGCCGGATCTTGGGTCGAGAACCGAGTCAGATCGGCACTTCTCGTCGCCGGACCGTCCCGCCGGACCCTGCCGAACTGACTGTCTAGTCGAAAGCGAGGGCGTTCCGGCCGAACGCCGCGATGGCGACACTTCGCTGAGCAACTGCCACCCGGGTGCCATCCAGCATCAAGCCATTCGCCTGCACGTGGAACGTGGCTCGTGTCTCCGAATCCAGCCCGTCCCAGATGTCTCGCAGGTTCTTGTCGTGGTGAAAGTGCAGACCGTTGCTGACGAGATCAAACGCACGCTTGGCGTTGAACTGCCGACCGTCTAGTTCTTGGATCAGGCGACCGCTCATCACCTGGCCCCATTGGTCCTTGTTCTGCTTGGCAGCGTCACGCAACTCCCCATCCGTCAACCGTCCGACCAGGATGTTGCTGATCTTCCCGAACTGCGCATCGGAGTCGTTCGCCGTGAGATGTCTGAACGCCAAGTAGTAGGACCGAACGTCATCTTCGTCGCCCGTGTCCGCAGTGAAGGATGCTCCCGAGTCCTGACTCCACCCGAAGGTCAGCCGGGACTTCATGGTGCTCCCGGCGACGGCCCTGCGCTGGCTCAGATCGTTGACCAGGTCAATGAACAAGCGCAGACGTTCCTCGTCGGTCCGCCGACCCCTCCCGCTCATGCGGGCGATACTGCCCGATCTTGGGTCGAGAACCGAGTCAGGCACCTATGCGCGGGTCACCACCAGTAGGGCTCCTGCGGGACGTAGGGGTTCTCTAGGCGGTGGGTCTCGTCGTCGGTGAGTTCCAGCCCCGCAGCCGCCACGGCGTCCGCGAGGTGGTGCGGTTTCGTCGCTCCGACGATGGGGGCCGTCACGACTGGCTTGCTCAGCACCCAGGCCAAGGCCACCTGAGCCATACTCACGCCCCGTTCGGCGGCGACGGCCTCGACTGCCTCGACGATGGGCTGGTCGGCGGGTGAGTCGAACGACTTGGCGACCTCATCGATCGTGGCCCGTGCCGTCTGCTGACCCCAAGGCCGTGTGAGCCGCCCCTTGCCCTGCGGCGAGTACGGCACGACGCCGACTCCCATGTCCGCGCACATCGGCAACATCTCGCGCTCCTCCTCACGCTTGAGGAGGTTGTACTGGTCCTGCATCGCGGCGAACGGCGTCCAGCCATTGACGGCGGCAGCCGTCTGCAACTTCGCGAACTGCCACGCCCACATCGACGACGCCCCGAGGTGGCGCACCTTCCCGGCCACGACGAGGTCGTGCAGCGCCTCCATCGTCTCCTCGACGGGCACCGTGTCGTCGAAGCGGTGGATGAAGTACACGTCAATCCAGTCGGTGCCCAGGCGGCTCAGCGATGCGTCACACTGCTCGTGGATCGCCGCCCGCGACAGGCCCGCTCCTGTGGGGCCGTCGTGCATGCGCCCGAACACCTTCGTCGCCAGCACGATGTCGTCACGGCATGAGTACCGCCGCACGGCCCGACCGACGTACTCCTCGGACGTGCCCTGCTGGTAGGCGTTCGCCGTGTCCCAGAACGTCACGCCCAGTTCCACTGCCTGGCGGAAGAACGGCTGAGACGCGTCTTCATCCAACGTCCACGAGTGCAAGCCCGCATGCGGATCTCCGTAACTCATGCACCCGAGTGCCACCCGGCTCACGGTCAGATCAGTACGTCCCAATCGGGTATGAAGCATGCGGTCCACGCTAGGCGTTGGCCGTGTCGCAACCGCGCCTATTGCCGGATATTGGGTGGGCCCCGAACCTCGACACCCAGCCAGCCCCGGGTCCACCCGGCCACGCTCTCGAGCTGTTCGCTCACAACAAGCTGATACCGCGATAGAACCGGCTCTGCGCAGTGCGACCACGGATGGCCACGCGGGTCATCTGGTTCGCCCACGCCTTAGCCGTCATCGCCGGGGTGCCGGTCTCGGCGCACCAGGTCTCGTAGGACGCGCGAAGCTCGCTGACGGTGGCGGTGGCCTGGTGATCGGCGACATCGCAGCAGGTACTGAGCCAGTCGGACAGCCCGCTGCTGGCCTGTTCTTCGCGGTACTCCTCAGTCGCCTCCACAACCGCGGCCGGGTCGACGATGACGCCGGCCAGGTTGGCGAGACGGCGAGCCCCCTGGATGGCCCAGGCCAGCACCGCCTCCCCGGTGACGGCCGGGTCGCTGAGCCGGTCCCGCAGGGACGGGTCGACGCTGACGACCTGGTTCTCGAAGGGGATCGCCTTGACGCGCCGCCAGATGCCGTCTTCGTCCCGCGGCACCCGGGGCCGCTCGTTGACCGCGATCCACACGGTCATCTCGGGCCGCCATGTGCGGGTCGGGTGGTACAGCCGCCGGGCGGTGACGGCATCCCCACCGGAGACCTGCTTGACGAGCCCGACGGCGAGATGATGGGTGCGCTCCCCCTCCACGCAGGCAACCATCCGCAGCCCCTCCAGCCGCGCGAGATCGTCGCGTGCGGAGCTGGACGCCCGCTGCTCGGCGAAAGTCTCCAAGCTGGCAGTGTCGGCGTACCCTGCTCCGAGCGGGGCCAGCAGGGCGCGAACGAAGGTGCTCTTGCCGCTGCCGGGCGGGCCGTAGATCACCGGAAGCAGGTCGTGGTTGTTATTGCCCACGAGCGTGGCGCCGGCGAGCAGTTGCAGGTAGTCGAGCAGCTCCCCGTCCCCGCCGGTGCTTTCGCGCAGGAACCGCTCCCACGCCGCGGAACGCGCCGTCGGGCGGTAGGCGACTGCTGTGATGCGCCGGTGCAGGTCCTCGCGGCGGTGCGGACGGAGTTTGCCCGTGCGGAGGTCCACGGTCCCGTTCGCGGCGTTCAGCGCCCTGGTGTCCCGGTCGAAGTCATCCACCGAGCAGGTGAGCACAATGCTGCCGCCGCCGACGGTGATCTTCTCCGAGGCGGCCAGGTCGATCATTGCCTGGAGACCGCGCTTGGTCTCCGACCGGCTGGCGTGGCGCAGCCACAGGTCCCGGTCGGAGCGGTCGAGGTGAGACAGCTCGTGCAGCAACAGCCGTGCAACCGTCTTGGCGCGGCGCATCAGCTCCCCGGTGGTGTCCGGGGCCCACAGCCGCCCGGTCCATACGTACCAGGCGCGCTCCTCGACCACGTACCGCACGTCCTCCCCGAACAGGTGCGCCAGGCGCTGGGCGTTGCCGTACTCAGTCGGCCGGTAGCCGTGCGTGCGCGCCGCCGCCTTCGCATACTGCTCGGAGGACAGAACCTCGGGGTCGGCGACCCGCACCTGCTCTCCCAGCGGCACCACCCGCAGCCTGGGGCTCGTGCCGGGCAGCTTGGGGTTGGGCTTGGCCGCGCTCATGGCTGGGTCGCCGCCGTGTCCGCGTCCTGCAGGTACCGGCGGGCGGCCAGCCTGAGCAGTGAGGCGACTGAGCGGTCCTCCGCCGCGGCCCGAACCTTCAGCGCCTCCCGCATCTGTGGTGAGAGCCTCACGATGACGGCGACGTCGTGCTGGTGGTCCTCGGCTGACATTGGCAGATCCCTTCGGTGTCGGTGCGGATCGGTCCGCTAGCGCGGTCCGGAGCGCACCGTCCGGCAGGTGCCGTAGCCGTCAACCAGGCCTGGCAGAGGATCCCGTCACCGGCCGGTCGTCACCCGTTCGGGGGACTTCTGTTGAGGGACAGCGCCGCAACTGGTTGGGGCGGGTCGAACAGACGGCCCCCGCGGAGACGGCGGGGGCGCAGGCCCCCGACTGCCGCGGCTACGCCCAAGGAGGCGCAACCGTGTCACCAAACCAGCCGCTGCCCGATGTGGCAGCCCACCGAACCCGACGCTCCCCGCAGGAGGCGGCCCGCCTGCTGCGGTTGTGGGGAGCACTCGCCACCAGGGCGGCCGCCGCGGCCGCCCACGGGCTGGAAGACGAGGAGCCGCTGCGACAGCTGCAGCGCCAGGTCGAGGAGGCTCTCGTACGACGCTTCCCGGGCCGGCGCCGTCAGCTGGCCGAGCTGACCGTGTGGGAGGCGTCGCTTCTTCATACCGGGGAGCGGGTCGCCGCCGAACAGTGCCTGATCTGCCGCCGGGCGCGGTTGGAGCTGCCGCTCGACCTGCCCCTGCCGCCCGCTGCGAACGGGGGACGCCGGTGACCACCACCCAGATCCCCGTCGAGGCACCGCAGGTGGCCGTCGATGGCGAGTGTGTTGTCCTGCGGGAGCTGACCGTCGACCACGGCGAGGCTGCCGCGATCGTTCGGGCTCAGCTCGAGAAGGGCGGGCCTACCGCGGCCGCCGAGCTGATCCGCCGGGCGCTGCCCGTCGGGCTGGTGGCCCTGTCGATGGGCCGCGCGGCTGTCGACACCGGGGCGATCACCCGGACCCTAGACAGCTTCGCCGAGCAGCTGGACGCCCGCTCCAAGCAGGCCCTCGAAGGGCTCGACCAGGCGGTGACCCGGCTCCAGGCCGGCGAGCAGGCCGTGGCGCAAGCAGCCACCGGTGCGCTCGCCCAACTGCCCGGCCAGGTCGAAGCGGCCCTGGCCGGGGAAGCCGCCACCGTCCGCACGGCGGTCGGTGAGGCCACCCGCGCTGTCCAGGCGGCGGGGCTGCAGGAGCTGCGCGCCGCGCTGGCCCAGCACTCCGAAGCGATGCGCAACGTGCTGTCGCTCGACCGGGAGGGCCCGGTGCAGGCACTGCGCCGAGACCTCCACGAGCAGCTCGACGGCACCCGCCGCGAGCTGACCGAGCAGCTGACGCAGGTCCGCGGGCTGCTGCAGGCCGCCCAGGCCCACAAGACCGCCGCGGCGAAGAGCAGCCGGGCGGTCGGTCAGGAGTGGGAGGCCCAGGCCACCGCGATCGCCGACGAGGTGATCACCGCGGCCGGGGACCGCTTCGAGGCCACGGGCTCCCGACCGGCCCCGGGCGGGACCGCCCGCACCGGCGACGGGGTCGCGGTGATCTCCACCGCGATCACCGGGCACGGGCGCACCGTGCGCATCGTGGTCGAGGCCAAGAAGCGCAGCCGGCCGCTCACCGCCAAGCAGCTGCGGGACGAGGCCACCACCGCCCGGCAGGTCCGGGAGGCGACGGCGTCGCTGACGCTGGTTCCCACCGCGGCCGAGGTTCCCGGCCAGGGTAGCTTCGCACGCGTCGACGACCTCGCCTTCGTCGTCGCCGCGGACGAGCCCAGCACCGTCAGCCTGGTGTACCTCGTACTACGGGAGATGACCGCGCTCCTCACCATCCGTCAAGACGACGGAACCGAGGTCAACCTCGGTCAGCTCGAAGCACAGATCGGCATCGCGCTGACCGCGCTCGAAGAGTTCCAAGAAGTCGGTCGTCTCGCGCTCCAAGCGCAACGCAGCCTTGAGAGCCTTCGGGCGGTGGGCGGGCGGGTCCACGAGAAGATTCACCAGGCCCTCACATCAGGGCTGAGCATCCTGCACCCGTAGACAGTGAGGGGGAGCGCCACGGCGCTCCCCCTCACTTGTCCTCTTCAGTCGACCCCGATAGGCGGTTATCGGCGGTCAGCGTTGACACCGACCGTGCGCGCTTCGAAGATCCCCTCAAGGACGTTCTGCAACGCCCGTCGGGGGCCTCGTGAACGCTGAGCACTGTCTGGCTGGACCGGTCGGAACCGTCTGAGAATCACCGTCCGAAGGACCACTCAGCCGCCACCTCCGCCAGCTCCGCCCACGAGGTGAAACGCCCAATCAGCCGTCACCCTGGGGGCCCAGCCGCGTCGATCAGCCGGGCCCGTTCGGCGAAGTAGACACCGTCGATGAGATCGACGAGCCCTGTAAGCCGGGCGTCAAGCTCGACGGTGGCACCGACGTCCAGGGTGCCGAGCCGGCTCTTGGGCGACGCAGTCACGCGGACGAGGCCGGCCGGGGTACGGATCACCAACCAGGCCTGCCTGTACCGCCCGCTGTAGCCGTCGCCGCAACGGGCGACGGTTCCGGCGAGGTGAATGCGCTCCCCTACGGCCGCGCTGGCACGAAGCTGCTCCGCGGTGTTAGCGAGCGGCACATCTGACGTGGGCATGAGTCCTCCTCGGTCGGCCGGAGCACCTGCGCCCCGATCTGGGACCTGACCGTCCCGGGGACAGTGGACTGCGCAACCAGGGACGTTCCTGGCCCCCATCGGCAACCAGAACCCCGCCCCGAGCACCCTGGCCCGTCCAAACCCCGGGGGTACCAGCGAGTACACCGACTCGCCCGAGGCGCGCCAAGCCGCACGGCTGTGGAATGGCCTCCCGGTCTTCGGCGCCTGGGTCACCGAACCGACCGACCCACGCTGAACCGGCAGTTCGCCGGACGGAACAGGACCCCTCCCCTGCGCTCGACGGATCAGCCGCGAGCCCTCCCCCAGCACCACGCACCAAACGTCGCGAAGCGCCCGGATTCGCACAGGATTCGCACAACTCAGTGCCGAAAGGCCGCCTATCGGGGGCCTACCCGTGTCGGTCCGGCGTGCAAACATGCAGGTCAGAGGCTCAACGACCCTGCTGGAAGGAGCAGTTCAGGTGCTACTACGGACCTCGAACTGCCGATAGGCGACGACTCCTTGGGCTGGCTAGTTGGCTGACGCAATGACGGAACCCCACTGGATGACCGGCTTGCGTCGGATCAGCTGGCCTGGAGCTCGCCCAGCTGCAGACGATCGGGGTCGCGGTCCACCAGGTAGTGCAGGAGGCTGCGCCGGGTAATGTGCCGGCCGCGGTCAATCTGGGCCGCGACCAGCGTTTCGTCGGCGACCAGCGCGTCGATCTCGGCGTCGCTGAGCCCGGTGGTGGCCCGCACCTGCGCCCAGGGAATCACCTCTCCCGCCGCAGCAGGCGACCGGCGGCTGCTCCGCTTCCCCGACGCCGTCCGTCGCGCCGCGGCCTTCGCGAGGCTGGCGCGCGTGACCATGCGGCGGCCGTCGTGTGTGCGCTCGTCCTCCTCCAGGGTGCCGTCGGCGATCAGCCGGTCGACGGCGTACAGGCTCACCTGCAGGGTGATGACGGCGACGGAGCGGGGGACGGCCCGCCGGTGCAGGTCGGCCTGGGCGCGGTAGTGCGCGCGCAGCCGCTCGGCGGTGGCGGGCGGGACGACGGAGTCCCGCTCCCCCAGCTTCTGCAGCGGCAGGTTCTGGGCGCGCACGTACTGGTACACCGTGTGGTAGGTCTGGTCGAGCTCCTCGGCGAGGTCGACCAGGGTGAACCGCCCCTCGAGTCGGTCGCGGACCGCGAGCACGTCGACCATCCGGGCGCGGCGCTCCGCGCCCCTGGGCCTGTCGGAAATCACGATCGCGGGGACCGTGCCGTCGGCCATCCACCGGCGGGCGGTCTGCACGGTGCAGCCGAGCTCGCGGGCCACCTCCTGCGCGGCCAGCAGTGGCTCGCCGTCGGCGTGAGGAACCATCAGCCAGCCGCGCTCGGCGAGCTCGGCGTCGATCCGCGGCGCGTCGGCCGCGAGGGCCTTCTGGTGGCCGGTGGTGCAGCGCAGCGGGGTCGGCACGGCCAGGCCTGCCAGCAGCTCGGTCGCGATGGTGGCCTGGATGACCTCGGCGACTTCGCGGGCCGGGCGCAGCGTCGGGTCGTCGAGGACGTAGTGCCGGTGGTGCACATCGTCACCGGCGGCGTGCCCGGCGAACCGCTTGCGCTGGACCTCCTCGACCTTCTCCCAGGTGAGCTCGGTGATGACGGAGCGACGCATGGAGTGCGGGGTGATCGACAACATCTCCTCGCCCTGCTCGTCGTCCAGCCACGGCAGGTTCACCGCGACGGCCGCGACGCGCAGCGCGGCACGGAACCCGGCCTGGCCGGACGTGTCGGCCCGGTTCAGCCCGGGGACCAGCCGGGCGTGGGCGTTGACCGTGCCGTCCTCGGCGGTGTGGAACACCGCGATGACCGTACGCAGCAGGTCCATCAGGGCCGGCGGGGCGACGAGCACGCGGTGGGACTCCCTCGTCTTCAGGTCCTCGACCCGGTCGGTGACCGTCACGACGCCGGAGCTGCGGTCGCGGACCGCGAAGCGACGCCCGCCCTGCGCGCGGATCACCACGATGCCGGGCCGGCCGGGGCCCTCGTCGACGATGTCCTCGACCAGCAGGCCGTAGGCCTCGCTGATGCGCAGGCCGAGGATCCGCATCAGCCACAGCGCGGTCTGGTACACCACGTGCAGCCGGCCGGCCATCGCCGCGCAGGTGGTCAGGGCCACCAGCTGGGGCTTGGGCGAGGCCGGCCGGTCGGTCAGCGGCAGCTCGAGGCTGGCCCGGTCGGCGGGCACGGCGACGCCGTGGTCGGTGGCGTAGGCGCAGACGGCTTCGAAGACCCAGTGAAAGTCCTGCAGCACCTGCTGCGCGTAACCGTGGGTGCGCCGAGGGCCGCGGCGCAGCCCGCCCGGGCTGCCGGCGCCGACCGCCGAGGAGTACAGGTCGCCCACGCGGTAGGCGACCCGCCCGTCGTGGCGCTGCTGGGGCTGCAGCAGGCCGTCCCTCTGCCGGCGCTTGAGGGTGCTCTCCGACGGGGTGCCGGGCAGTGCCACCGCCTCGTCCATGGTGACCAGCGCGTCCGGGTCCAGGCCGTCGGGGACCCGCTGGTCGGTCGGGCTGCCCTGGCCGCGGGCCAGGAACAGACTCAGCGCCTTGACCTGATCGCGGGTCATCGTCTCGAGGAGCAGGTCGCGGGCCTCCATCCAGGTGGCGATCACCTCGATCCGCGCGGCGACGCTGGCCTCCCGGGCGGGGTCGGCGCGGCGCAGCTCCTGGTAGTGCTCGACGGCCCAGTCCCCCGCCATGGCGCGGAACTCGGTGCCCCGGCGGGCCGGACGGGGCCGGGCGCCGGCCAGGTCGGCGGGGTCCGGGGCCAGCAGCGACCGGCCGGCGCGCAGGTCGGCGATCCCCGCGGCCAGCCACGCGTCGGCGGCTCGCTCGTCAGCGAACACATGCGCGGTTCGGCCCTTCGCGCCGGCGGCGGTCGGCAGCGCCCGGTAGTGGCCGCGGGCTGTCGCGCGCCGGGTGCCGGTCAGCGGGCGGGCCATCTCAGCCGGCCTTCCGGGCCAGCAGCTCCAGGATCCGCTGCTGGTGCTGCACGGTCGCCGCGTGCTGGGCGGCCAGGGCCTGCGCCGCGGCGAGCTGCTCCTCCAGCCGGATGACCCGCTCGCGTAGCTCGCCCAGCTGCCGGGACTCCCGGCGGGCGGCCAGCTCCTGCTCGGCCTGGGCGACCAAGGCGGCCTCCAGCCGGCCGGCGGCGACCAGGTCGGCGATCGGGATCCGCCACGTCTGGGCCGGGCTGTCGTCCTGGGCGGCGCCGGGGTAGCGGCCGGCGCGCCGGTCCCGCTCGATGGTGTCGGCGGACCGCCCGGTCAGTGCGGCGGCCTCGGCGTAGGTCAGCCGTTGGGTGGGGGCCAGCGTGCCGGCGGCCGGCGGGGTGGCGGTTGCGGTGGTCATGCGGGTGGACCGTCCGGCGGCCCGGCCCGCGGTCAATCCCGGGGGGCGCCGGTCCCGGGCCGCCGGGCTCACCAGCGCCGCACGGCGCGTTGCCGGTGCCCCCGGCTGCCCCCCGGTGCGCCGGCCGGTGCGCTGGCCGGTGGCCCGGGCCGGGCTCGACACGCTCGACCGTGGGGGTGGGGCAGGCAGGGGGCGCCCCGGTGCAGCGCGGGGCAGCGAAGGCTCACCGGAGGCAGCAAGAAATAGAAACTCGGAAAGAAACCCCCCGGCGGGCCTGGGGGACACCCCAGATGTGGGCCACAAACACGTCGGCCCCCACAACATGTGGGGGCCGAGGTGGCGATTTCTCGCCTGTTTGGTAGCGGGGGCAGGATTTGAACCTGCGACCTCTGGGTTATGAGCCCAGCGAGCTACCGAGCTGCTCCACCCCGCGTCGGTGACCCCAGGATAGGTCACGGTTGCACGGCTGACCAAATCGGCTCAGCCGGTCACCGCCGCAGGCGACACCGTCGCCGAGGGGCTGGCCGACGCCGATGGGGACGGCGACGCGGTCGCGGCGGACGCGGCCACCGCTGCGGCGATCGCCTGCGACAGCCGTTGCTGCGCCTCGCCGTAGGCGGCGAAGTCGCCCGCCTTCAGAGCCGCCTCGGAGTCCTTCAGCGCCTGCTGGGCGTCGGTCAGCGCCTTGTCCAGCGCCGGGTTGTCGCCCCCGGTCGACGGCGTCGTCGGATTCGTGGGAGTGGTCGTCGTCCCCGAGTTGCCGGAGAACACCTGGTCGAGCGCGCCCTGCAGGGTGTCCGCGTAGCCGATCTTGTCGGCAAAGCCGACCAGCACCTTCTTCAGCAGCGGGTAGGACGCGCCCTGCGACGCCTTCACGTAGACCGGCTCGACGTAGAGCAGGCCGCCGCCGACCGGCAACGAGAGCAGGTTGCCTAGCTCGACGTCCGACCCGCCGCGTCGCAGCAGCGACAGCGACTCAGCCACCGTCGGGTTGGCCTCGAAGTTGTTCTGTACCTGTTCCGGCCCCGGCACCGTCGTGTTGCTGGGCAGTCGCAGCACCCGGATCGTGCCGTAGTCCGGTCCCGGTTCGGCGTCGACCGCCATGAAGGCCGCTAACGTCTGCCGGTTGTTCGGCGCGAACGTCGTGGTCAGCGAGAAGGACGGCGACGTCTGGTCAGGCATCTGCAGGGTCAGGTAGTACGGCGGCTGCGCTGCGGCGCCGGCCCCACGGTTGGTCGGGTCGTTGGGCACCTGCCAGAAAGCCTGGGCGCTGTAGAACGCCTTCGCGTCGGTCACGTGGTACTTGGCGTACAGCTCGCGCTGCACCTTGAACAGGTCTTCCGGGTACCGGAAGTGCGCCATCAGGTCGGGCGCGATCTGCGAGTAGGGCGTGACGCTGCCGGGGAAGGCTTTGCTCCACGCCTTGAGCACTGGGTCGGTGGTGTCCCACTGGTAGAGCGTGACGGTGCCGTCGTAGGCGTCCACGACGGCCTTGACCGAGTTGCGGATGTAGTTGACCTGCTCCTTGGGCTGGGCCAGCACCGCAGTCGTCGTCGTGGTCAGCGAGTCGGTGGTCGCCTCTCCGAGCGTGGTGCGCTGCGAGTACGGGTAGCCGTTGGTGGTGGTGTAGCCGTCGAGGATCCACACGATCTTCCCGCCCACCACCGCCGGGTACGGGTCGCCGTCGATGGCCAGCCAGGGCGCGACCTTCTCCACTCGGGTCCGCGGGTCACGGACGTAGAGGATCTTCGAGTCCTTGTTGATCAGGTCGGAGAGAAGGATGTTGCCCTCCTGGAACCGCACCGTGTACAGCAGCCGGTTGAACGTGGAGCCGACCGGCACGCCGCCCTTGCCCGTGTAGGTGTAGTTGGCCTGGCCGTTGGCGCTCTTGTCGTCGGGGTAGTCCAGCTCGCGCGGGGAGGCGCCCGACGGGGCACCGACGATCGAGTACTCCGGCGAGCGCTCGCCGAAGTAGATCCGCGGCTGGGCCACATTGAGCAGGCCCAGCGGCGGGATGTCCGACTCGAAGAAGTCCGGGCTGCCGTCGGCGGCTGCGGTGTTGCCGTAGGCGGCCACCAACCCGTAGCCGTGGGTGTAGACGGCGTGGTCGTTGGCCCAGTTGCGCTGGCTGGCGTTCAACCCGTTGAGATCGACCTCTCGGACGGCGACCACGGCGTCCCGTGGCGTCCCCGCCGTCTCGTCCTGCGGGCCCAGCTGGTAGCGGTCGACGTCCAACGAGTCCGCGAAGTCGTAGAAGCCACGGATCTGCTGCAGCGCCTTGAACGTCGGCGACACCACCGCAGGGTCCATCAGCCGGATGTTCTTGACGGTCGCCTGGCTGGCCGCGAGCGCGCCCGGCTTGGCGGTCTCGGCCGCCTTGTACTCGGTCTCCTTCACGTCGGCCAGGTCGTAGGCCGAGCGGGTCGCCTCGATGTTGCGGGCGATGTACGGAGCCTCCTTGTCCGGCTCGCTCGGCTTGACCTGGAACTGCTGGACGATCGCCGGGTAGATGCCGCCGATGATCACTGCACTCAGCACGAGCAGCCCGAAGCCGATCCCCGGGGCCATCCAGTTGCGCAGCAGCACGGTCGCGAAGAACAGCACGGCGCAGACCAGCGCGATCCAGAACAGGATCGACTTCGCAGGCAGCACGGCGTTGATGTCGGTGTAGGTCGCCCCGCTGATGCGGGCGGAGTCCTTGACCACGAGGCTGTAGCGGTCCAGGTGGTAGGCGATCGCCTTGAGCAGGACGAAGACGCCCAGCAGCACCGCGATGTGGTTGCGGGCCGCCACCGTGGTCTTCTCCCCCGGCGTCTGCAGCCGCAGCCCGCCGTAGACGTAGTGGGTCACGGCCGCCGCGATGAGCGACAGGATGACCACCGCGAAGCCGAACCCGACGAGGAACCGCCAAAACGGCAGCCGGAACGCGAAGAACGACAGGTCCGTGTTGAACTGCGCGTCCTTCGTGCCGAACGCCTGCGAGTTGCGGAACAGCAGCCAGGTGCGCCACTCCCCCGCGGCGGACCCGGCCGCCAGGAAGCCCAGCAGCAGTGAGCCACCGATGAGGATCACCCGGCGGAACGGGTCGAGGGCGACCCGGTAGCGATCCAGGTTCTGCTGCTCCGGCGACAGCCCGCGGAAGGCTGGACGGACCCGGTAGGCGAGCCAGACGTTGAAGCCGACCCCGAACGCCATGAGCGCGCCGAACACGATGAACAGCGAGGCCTGGGTGATCAGCTCGGTGGTGAAGACCCGGGAGAAGCCGATCGAGCGGAACCACAGCAGATCGGTGTAGAAGCCGGCGAAGATCCAGAAGCCGATGACGACGACGCCGAGCACCCCCAAGGTGATGAGCAGCGCCCGGTTGCGGCGTCGGGGAGCGCGGACGGCGGCTGAACCGCCCGGTCGCGGTTCGTCAGGGTCACGCGGCATTTGGAAGCTCACCCCTCCAACGTACCCAGGCAGGGGGCCCACGGCGCAGTGTGGAGTCCGAAGCGTGACCAGGCATCTCCCCGGGCGGCGGTCCGATGCAGCAGGATGGGCCGGTGACCACCCACCAGGCTGAGCTGCTGCGCGGCGTCGTCCGGGAGATCGAGGCCCACGTCGCGGCCGGCGGATGGGACCAGCCGGCCCGGCTGTTCGCGCTGGTCCGCACGGCGGCGCTGGTGGCCGACGAGCCGCAGCTCGCGGAGGCGCTGGGGATCGCCGCCGGGCCGGACGACGACACGGCGACACTCACCCCGGTCGAGCAGGACGAGCTGCCGGCCTACGAGTCCCTGGAGGACCTGCTGGCCGGGATCGGCTGGCCGGACGCCGTGGTCGGCACCGCGATCACCGTCGAGCGGGTGGTGCTGCCCTCCGAGGTCGAGCAGGAGCTGCCGCAGGACGAGGGCGCCGCGCTGCAGGTCCTCGCTGGGCACCCCGACCGGCAGGAGATGCGGCTCGCGGTGGCCGTGCTGCGGGACGGCAGCCGCTACTGCGCGCTGCGGCTGCGCGCCCACGACGAGGCAGCTGACGTGATCGAGGGCGCGGACCTCGTCCCGTCCCTCGCCGACGCGCTGGCCGCGACCCTCGAGGACTGACCGCTCAGCAGGTCGGGACGTTGCCCTGGCCGCTGACCAGGGCGTCCAGCGCGCCCAGCGCCTGGCTGAGCGAGCTGACCTTGACCAGCCGCAGCCCGGCCGGCGCGGCCGGCTTGGCCTCGGCGCAGTTGTCCGCCGGGACCAGGAACACCGTGGCCCCCTCGTTGCGAGCGCCCCGCATCTTCTGCTCGATCCCACCGATCGGCCCGACGACGCCGTTGGAGTCGATCGTCCCGGTGCCGGCGACGTTCTTCCCACCGGTCTCCTGCTGGGGGGTCAGCTTGTCCACGATCCCGAGCGAGAACATCAGGCCGGCGCTCGGACCGCCCACGTCGTTCAGCTGGATCGTGACCGTGACCGGTGAGGTGTAGCCCACCCCGGGGATGATCCCGATCAGCGGTTTGGCCGCGTCGGTGGTGGACGCCACCGTGGTGATGGCGACGTCCGAGGTCGTGCCGGCGCGGACGATCCGCAGCTGGACGACGTCACCAGGCTTGACCTTGGCGATCTCCGCGCGCAGCGCGTCCGGCGTGGCCACGGCGACGCCGTTGACCGACAGGATCCGGTCCCCGACCTTGAGCTTGCCGTCGGCCGGAGCCCCCGTACTCACCGAGGCGACCGTGACGGTCTCCTGCACCGGGAGCTCCAGCTGCCGCAGCGCCGCCACCGCTGCGGCGTCCTGCGACTGGGTCATCTCGGCCGCGTTCTCCTGCTGGATCTGCGCGCCGGAGGTGTTGTCCGGGTACAGCAGCCGCTCCGGGACGACGACCTCGGACGGGTCCACCCACCCGCTCAGCGCACCGAGGACCGTCATCTGGCTGTTCGGGCCGCCGGACTCGGAGACGGTGGTGAGGTTGAGCTTCCCGGTCGTGGGGTAGGTCGGTGCCCCGCTGATGCTCACCAGCGGTTTGCCGTCGGTCGACCCGAGGGTGTCGAACACCGGCCCGGGGCCGAGCACGACGTAGGGCACCGGCACGGTCGCAGCCGCGACGATGCCGCCAGCGATGAGGAACCCCGCGAGCAGACGGGGACCGGTGCGGTCGGCCACGCGGGTCAGGCGTCGCGCTCGGCGTCGTCGACGCCGTCGTCATCGTCATCGTCCTCGTCCTCGAGCTGGCCGCCCAGCGGCGCCCGGTGCAGGGTGCGCTCCATGGCCGCCCGGAACCGCTCGTGCTCGGCGACCGAGTCGGTCGTGTCGGCCGGCGGGCGCGGCCGGTTGGCGATCGACACCCACACAACGGCCACCACGGTGGCGACGACGGGGATGATCCACCACACGATCGCCTGCATACGACGAGGGTAACCCCGAGTCGTGCAGACGTGCGGTCACGCTTCGGCGCCCACCCACTCCTGGGTGCCGTCCGCGAACCGCTGGTGCTTCCAGATGGGCACGTCGTGCTTGAGGTCGTCGATCAGCCGCCGGCAGGCGGCGAAGGCCTCGGCGCGGTGTGGGCAGGAGACGGCGACCACGACCGCAAGGTCGCCGACGCCGAGCTCACCGACCCGGTGGACGGCGGCGAGGGCGATGACGGGGAAGTCGTCGGCCACCGCCGCGGCGACGCGGCGCAGCGCGGCCACGGCGTCTGGGTGCGCCGAGTAGCCGAGTGCGGTGACCGCCCGGCCCTCGTCGTCGTCGCGCACGGTGCCCACGAACACCGACGTGCCGCCAGCCGCCGGGTCGGCCACGGCGGCCAGCACCTCGTCGACCGACAGCGGGGTCTCGCGCAGCTCGAGCAGCCGGAGGACCTCAGGAGCGCTCACAGCCCGCAGCGTAGGTGCTGAGGTGGACTGTGCGCGCCGCAGCGGTCAGATCCCGCGCCGCTGCCGCAGCTGCCGAACGATCGCGGCGGCACCGAGGACGGCGACCGTGGCACCGGCCGCGCCGAGGGTGGCCCCGCGGGTGCCGAACCGGCGGTCACCGGGGCCGCTGCGCCGCTCGATGTCCGCGAGCAGCTCCATCAGGGTGGTCTCGTTGTCGAACCTCGGCGTCCAGCCGGTCGCCCGCAGCCGGGCCGACGGCACCACCCAGGAGTGGGCCGCGTAGACCAGCTCGTCCTCGGGGGCGGGGGTCATGCCGAGGCGGTGCAGCCGGCCGGCGGTGGCCTGCGCCAGGACCGCGGGGACCTCGAGGCGGCGCAGCCCGCTCAGCTCCTCCACCCGCTGCTGCTCGAGGAACCCCTCGCAGCCGACGGTGAGGATGCCCTCGGCGGTGCCGAGGGCGGCCAGCTCGAGCGCGGTCACCAGGTCGTCCACGTGGCAGAACTGCCAGTGCGGGCGGCTGCCCTTGAGCACGAGCAGCCGCGGCGCCTCGAAGTGCCGGGTGAGCACGCTGTTGGCCCCGGGTCCGACGAGCACCGCGGGCCGAAGAACGGTCACCGTGAGACCCGGGGTGCTGGACCTGGCCCGCTCGACCTCCGCCTCGACCTGCAGCAGCGCCGCCACCAGACCGCCGTCCGGGGTGGCCCGCAGCGGGGCGTCCTCGTCCAGCGGGACCGGGTTGTCCGGGGCCGCGCCGTAGACCATCGCGCTGGTCACGAGGACCACCCTGGGCACCCCGGCCCGCTCCGCTGCACCGAGCACGGCGCGGGCCCCGGACACCAGCCGCTCGGCGGCCGCCGCGCGACCGGGTGCGTCGTCCAGGTCGGCCGCGACGGCCGGCCCGAGGTCGAGGTGGACGACGCTGTCGACGCCGTCCAGCCGGTCGGCCAGCGCCGGGTCCTCGACGTCCACCGGGCGGACCGTGACTCCCGGGCGGGCGGCCAGCCGCAGCGCCAGCGCGCGACCGGGTCCATCGGCGCACCCGGAGAGGGCGACGACGATCGCCGGGGAGCTCCCACCATCCCCCGGGGTGCTGCGCCGTTCCGGCCTCGCCATGATCGGACCATCCTGCCGCGCGCGACCACGGACCGCGATGTCATTCCCGACGGGGCCGGTGCGCCGACAGCGAACCGGCACGCAGGCCTGGTCACGGTCGGGCCGCTCGCGGCTACCGTGGGCATTGACCTCTCCTGCTCCCTGATCCCAGCCCCGAGGTGGCCCCGTGAGCGATCTGCCGTTCGGGTTCGGTTCCGCGTCCGGCGACGACGACCCCGAGCCCGTGAACCCGTTCGGTGCCCTGTTCGGCGCCGGGGGTCCGAACGACCTCGGGTCCGCGCTGCAGCAGATCGGCAAGCTGCTGTCGTACGAGGGCGGGCCGGTGAACTGGGACCTGGCCCGGGACACCGCTCGACAGGTCGTCGCGGCCGCCGGAGACACGTCCGTCAGCCCGCCGGAGCGGCGCGAGGTGGAGGAGGCCGTCCGGCTCGCCGAGGTGTGGCTCGACCCGGTCACGGCACTGCCCGCGGCCACCAGCGCTGCGCTGGCCTGGAGCCGCGCCGAATGGGTCGAGCAGACCCTGCCCACCTGGCGCCAGCTGGTCGACCCGCTGGCCGAACGGGTCGTCGACGCCACCGCGACCGCCGTCCCCGCCGAGATGCAGGCGATGGCCGGTCCGATGCTCGGCATGGTCCGCCAGCTGGGCGGGGCGATGTTCGGCGCCCAGGTGGGGCAGGGGATCGGGGCGCTCGCCGGGGAGGTCGTCGGCTCGACCGACGTGGGGCTGCCGCTCGGCCCGGCCGGGAAGGCCGTGCTGATGCCCGCGAACGTGCGCACGTTCGGCGAGGGCCTGGAGGTGCCGGCCGACGAGGTCCGGCTGTACCTGGCGCTGCGCGAGTGCGCGCACCAGCGGCTGTTCGCGCACGTGCCGTGGCTGCGCAGCCGGCTGTTCGCCGCCGTGGAGGACTACGCCCGCGGCATCTCGATCGACACGTCCCGGCTCGAGCAGACCATGGGCTCGATCGACCCGTCGAACCCGCAGGCGATCCAGGAGGCCCTGCAGTCCGGGCTGTTCGAGCCCGAGGACACCCCCCAGCAGAAGGCGGCGCTGGCCCGGCTGGAGACGCTGCTGGCCCTGGTCGAGGGCTGGGTGGACGCCGTGGTGACCGGCGCCTCCGGGGCGCTGCCGTCCGCCGAGGCGATGCGCGAGACGGTGCGGCGGGCCCGGGCCACCGGTGGCCCGGCCGAGCAGACCTTCGCCACCTTGGTCGGGCTGGAGCTGCGGCCGCGGCGGCTGCGGGAGGCTGCGGCGCTGTGGACCGAGCTGGCCGCGGCCCGCGGGGTCGACGGCCGAGACGCCGTGTGGGCACACCCCGACCTGCTGCCCACGGCCGAGGACCTCGACGACCCGGCCGGGTTCGTGGCGCGGACCGAGCTGAGCACCTCGGGGTTCGACCTGTCCGAGCTGGACGGCGCCGGCGACGCCCCGGAGGAGCCCGAGACGCCCGGCTCGCCCGGCTCGCCCGGCTCGCCCGGACCCGACCCGGAGTGAGCGTGCACGCTGACGCCGTCCGGCTGCTCACCGGCTGGCGGCCCACGGAGCCCGCCCAGGACCTGCTGCGGCTGTCCTTCCTCGAGTACCTGGCCGACCATCCGGACGGCGTCTGGCGCCGGTGCCGCCCCGACCACGTGACCGCGAGCGCGCTGGTGCTCAGCCCGGACCGCAGCCAGGTGCTGCTCCACCTGCACGGGAAGGTGGGCCGCTGGCTGCAGTTCGGCGGGCACCCCGAGCCGGGCGACGCCACCCTGCTGGGGGCCGCGCTGCGGGAGGCCGTCGAGGAGGGCGGCCTGGAGCCGCTGCACCCGCTGCTCCCCGCACCGGTGCGGCTGGACCGGCACCCGGCGCCGTGCGCGCCCGGGTCGGCCCGGGACCACCTCGACGTCCAGTTCGCCCTGCTGGCCGCGCAGGTGCTGCCGCCGCAGGTGAGCGCGGAGTCGCACGACGTGCGCTGGTTCGCCGTGGACGCGCTGCCGGCGCACACCGACGACTCGGTGCGCCGACTGGTCGACGCGGCCCTGCGGGTGCCCGCGCTCCCCTGAGCCGTGCGGGCGGCGGTCAGCGGTCCGAGGTGGACAGGTGCTGGCTCGCGGCCCAGCCCTCCAGGAAGCCCCGGGCCCGCTCGGTGCGCGGATAGGCCGTGAGCAGCGCCCAGAAGTCCGGTCCGTGGTCCGGGGACAGCAGGTGCGCCAGCTCGTGCAGCAGCACGTAGTCGAGCACGAAGGCGGGCATGCCCTGCAGTCGGGTGGAGATCCGGATCGTGGCGTCCGGCACCGTGCAGGACCCCCAGCGGTCGTTCTGGTTGTCGGCCCACCGCACCGACGACGGCTCGGCCCGGCCGTCCAGGTACCGGGCGGACAGCCGGCCGGCCCGCTCGAACAGCTCAGGGTCCGACGGACGGGCCCGCCGTTCCCGCGTGGCCAGCCGCTCGAGCATCACGCCCACCCAGTGCTGCTCCTCGGCCCGGGTCATCCGGGCCGGGATCAGCACGACGACGTGGTCGCCCTCGCGGTGCGCTGACACGGTGCGGCGGCGTCGGGCGCTGCGCCGCACCTCGACGACCTCCTCCCGGGGCTCCGGGGCGGGGGGGACGGCCATGCCCGGCAACCTACCCGGCGGCCCCGACGGCACGAGTTTGTCGTCCACAGCCTGGGTGTCACGTCGGCGCAGGTCAGCCCGGCCGTGGGCGCTCCTCCCCAGCCCAATCCACAGCCTGGTGAACCGGTCGTCCACAGCGGCGCGCCGCCGCGTCCCCACGCCGTCCACAACGTCGTCCACAGCCCGGCGTTGACGCCGGCGGGGGCGAGGCCTAGCGTCAGCGCCCGAACGAGCCCTCGGGATAACTCCGACGGCGCGTCCGCAAGGGGAAGGCGGACGCTCCACCGGTGCGACCCGGGGGCTTCGTTCGTGCCCGGCCGGGTGAGGGGCCCGGGCGACCCCCCACGGTGCATGCTCGGAGGCCGTCAGTCGGTCGCCATGAAGGGCGGGCAACTGCGGCCACGCGCACAGAAGGGACCCTTCATGCGAGTGAGGGTGGGGTCAGTGCCCGGTGAACCGCGGTGGGCGCCGCTCCCGCGCCGCGGCCAGCCCCTCCTGCAGGTCCCGCGTGGCCAGCGTCACCGGCTGGGCCAGCGCCTCCCACTGCAGGGCGGCCTCGAAGCCGGCGTGCCCGCCACCACGCAGGGCGACCGTGGTCAGCCGGGTGGCCAGCGGCGCCGCCGAGGCCACCCGCCCCGCCGTCTCGAGGACTGCGTCCAGGAATCCGTCGTCCGGCAGCACCGCGCTGGCCAGGCCCAGCCGGGCCATTTCGGCGGCGTCCACCGTGCGACCGGTGAGCAGCAGCTCGCGGGCGGCCGCCATCCCGACCACGTCCGGCAGCAGCCAGGTGGCCGCCATGCCCGCATGCATCCCCAGCCGGGTGAACGGCACCGCGAACCGGGCCGAGGCCGCCGCGTAGCGCAGGTCGCAGGCCAGCGCCACACAGGCGCCCGCACCGACCGCGGGGCCGTTGACCGCCGCGATCGTGGGGACCTCGAGCTCTCGGATCGACAGCCAGGTCCGGTAGAACGGCAGCATCCGGTCCCGCAGCGCACCCACCGTGGCGCGCGGGTCGGAGCCGATCCAGCCTGTGTCACCGCCCGAGCAGAACGCGGAGCCGGTGCCGGTCACGACCACGCAGCGCACGGCGCGGTCCGTGCGCAGCGAGGCCATCAGCCGGCCCCAGGACTCGGTCATCGGGACGGACATCGCGTTGCGCCGGTCCGGGTGGTCGAGCCGGACGAGCACGACACCGTCGTCCCTCCGGTCGACCTGCAGGTGCTCCCAGCTCGCCGCGGTCGTGGTCATGGCGAAAGGCTAATCGCGTCACTCTCCGTAGTCGACGCACACTGGTGGTGGGGCCAGCGAGCCACGCCGGGCGTCCAATGCCGTAGGGTCCTCCTCGGTCCCGGTCACAATCGGTGGTCATAGGGACCCCGAAGACGAAAGGATGGACCCGCGATGGCCGAGAGCTACACGGGCGAGGCGTACTGCGTGAAGTGCAAGGAGAAGCGCGACTTCACCGGTGAGGTGGTCATCAGCGCATCCGGTCGTCGCATGGCGCAGGGCATCTGCCCAGTCTGCGGCACCAAGCTGAACCGGATCCTCGGCAAGGCCTGACGCCGAGTCGACATCCCGACGGGGTGGGGCCCCCTGGTGGAGCGCACCCC
>JBBSAJ010000041.1:0-20682 GCA_038252405.1 Actinomycetes bacterium
CGGCGCAACGAGGCCAACGCCCACATCTGGGCCGACCGCAACTCTCACCCCACTGACTACCGACGCCGCCCCGCACGAAAGCAGCGCGAAGACGCCGGCTTCACGTTCTGAAAAGTCACCCCCATCTGCGAGACAAGACATGTGTTCGACCGTCTCGTCGCCGTTGGAGGCGCTGGCCCGGGTCACCGACCTGCTGGCCGGTGCCTGTGGGCAGGGTGACGTGCCGGTCGATGGGGAGTCGTTGGCGGCGCTACGGCGCTGCATCGACCGGCTGGAGGCGGTGTTCGTCGGGCAGCTGTGCCGGTTCGAGGACGCCGGGGGGCACCGCGTCGACGGCGCGAGGAGTGCGACGGCGTGGGCGCGGGAGTCGCTGCGGATGAACGGCGGCGCCGCGAGGGAGCGGCTGCGCGCCGGGCGGATGCTCGCCAAGCAGCTGCCCGCGGTGGGCGCCGCGTTCGCCGCCGGGGAGGTGTCCCCGGCCCACGTCGCGGCGATCGCGTCCTTCGTTGAGGGTGATCCGGCGCGCCGCGCCCAGCTCGCCCAGGCCGAACCGGAGCTGCTGCAGGTGGCCCGCACCGTCGAGCCGCGGCGGATGCGCCAGGTCATCGAGGGCTGGGCGCTCGACGCCGACCCCGACGCCGACCGGCGCCACGCCATGCAGCTGTACCAGCAGCGCACCCTCATGGTGGCGCCTACCGCAAGCGGGGCGGTCGACGTGCTCGGGCAGCTCGACCCGGTCGGCGGCGCGGCCGTGATCACCGCCCTCGACGCGGTGGCGTCCTCGCTGCGCTCGCCGAAGGACGAACGGACGGCGTCCCAGCTGCGCGCCGACGCCCTGGTCGCGCTGGCCACCGGTGCGCTGGCCTTCGGGGAGCACGCCCCCGGCGCCCGGATCCCCGACAGCGGTGGGCTGCGCCCCCAGGTGGTGGTGACCATCCCGCTCAGCGCCGTGCGTGAGCGGCTCGGCGCGGGCGAGCTGGAGCGGGTGGGCAGGATCAGCGCCGACACCGCCCTGCGGATCATGTGCGACGCCGCCGTGCAGCCCGCCCTGATCGACGACACCACCGGGGAGCCCCTCGACCTCGGCCGCAGCCAACGCGACCCCGACCCGCGGCTGCGCCGCGCGGTCCTGCTCCGCGACCGGGGCTGCCGCTTCGCCGGCTGCGACCGGCCCTGGGCCTGGTGCGAGATCCACCACCTGACCCCCTGGTCACACGGCGGCCGGACCGACCGGGCCAACCTCGTCGTGTTGTGCACCCGGCACCACCACGACGTCCACGACGGCGGCTTCCGGATCCTCAAACGCGCCGGCGGCGGGTTCCGAACCCTGAGACCCGACGGCACCGAGATCCAGGCCGCACCCCCGATCTGGGAGCTGCGCCGAACAGCCGCGCTGGTGCGGCAGGGCGAAGGGCCGCCACCCCATGCCGCCTGACGTCAGGCGCCCTCCCCCGCGTGCCCTCCCCCGCGTGGCCTGACCAAGCGATCCCAGCCGGCGACCCGGCCGCCGCGGCCACCACTCGAGACGGCTTCAGCGGACCGGCAGCCCGGCGTCGCGCAGCGCGGCCTTGACCTCGCCGATGCGCAGCTCTCCGAAATGGAACACGCTGGCCGCGAGCACCGCGTCCGCCCCCGCCCCCACCGCGGGGGCGAAATCGTCCACCCGCCCGGCGCCGCCGCTGGCCACGAGGGGCACCGTGACGGCGGCGCGCACCGCCGTGATCAGCTCCAGGTCGTAGCCGTCCTTGGTGCCGTCGGCGTCCATCGAGTTGAGCAGGATCTCGCCCGCGCCCAGCTGCGCGGCGCGGGCGGCCCACTCGACAGCGTCGATGCCGGTGCCCCGGCGGCCGCCGTGCGTGGTCACCTCGAAGCCGGAGCCGGTGCGGGTGTCCCCGCTGACCCGCCGGGCGTCCACGGACAGCACCAGCACCTGGTTGCCGAACCGGTCGGCGATCTCGGCGACCAGCTCCGGCCGGGCGATGGCCGCGGTGTTCACGCCGACCTTGTCCGCCCCGGCTCGCAGCAGCCGGTCCACGTCGTCGACGGTGCGGACCCCACCGCCGACCGTGAGCGGGATGAACACCTGCTCGGCGGTGCGGCGCACCACGTCATAGGTGGTCTCGCGGTCGCCGCTGCTCGCGGTGATGTCGAGGAAGACCAGCTCGTCGGCACCCTCGGCGTCGTAGGTCCTGGCCAGCTCGACCGGATCCCCCGCGTCGCGCAGGTCGAGGAAGTTGACCCCCTTGACGACCCGCCCGGCGTCGACGTCGAGGCACGGGATCACTCGGACGGCGACCGGCATGGCGCTCAGCGTAGGTGCCGCACGACGCGGGTCACGCCGAGACCCGCGCCAGCGCCTGCTCCAGGGTGAACGCCCCGGCGTAGAGCGCCTTGCCCACGATGGCGCCTTCCACGCCGAGCGGCACCAGCTCGGCGATGGCCGTGAGGTCGTCGAGCGAGGACACCCCGCCGGAGGCCACCACCGGTCGGTCGGTGCGGGCGCCGACGGCGCGCAGCAGGTCCAGGTTCGGTCCGCGCAGGGTGCCGTCCTTGGTCACGTCGGTGACGACGTAGCGGGCGCAGCCGTCCCGGTCGAGGCGGTCGAGCACCTCCCACAGGTCACCGCCCTGCTGGGTCCAGCCGCGGGCGGCCAGCGTGGTGCCGCGCACGTCCAGTCCGACGGCGATCCGGTCACCGTGCTCGGCGATCGCCCGCGCGCACCAGGCCGGGTCCTCCAGCGCTGCAGTACCGATGTTCACCCGGCTGCAGCCGGTGGCCAGCGCCGCGGCCAGGGAGTCGTCGTCACGGATCCCGCCGGACAGCTCCACGCGGACGTCCAGCCGGCCAACCAGCCCAGCCAGCAGCTCCCGGTTGGACCCCCGGCCGAACGCGGCGTCCAGGTCGACCAGGTGGATCCACTGCGCGCCGGCCCGCTGCCAGGCCAGGGCCGCCTCCAGCGGGTCGCCGTACCCGGTCTCGGTGCCGGCCGCGCCCTGGACCAGGCGGACCGCCTGGCCGCCGGCGACGTCCACCGCGGGCAGGAGCACGAGCGACATGGTCAGGACCTCCGGTCATCGAGCAGCACGAGCAGCACGGGCGCGAACAGCAGGGACAGGCCCAGGACGGCCAGCCGCAGGTACCACGAGCCCAGCAGCAGGAACGAGCCCACCTGGACGAGGACGACGCCCAGGACGACGAGCGCCCGGCGCTGCCGCCGCCGGGACTCCAGCACGCCGCGCGGCCGGGCCACCCGCACCCGGCGCGGCAGCGTGCCGCGCAGCGCCTGCCGGCGGGCCGCCTTGGCCGCCCTCCGGCGCTCCCGCTCGGCGGCGGCCGCCTGGGCCCGTTCGCGGGCGGCGTCCTGCTCGGCCCGGCGGTGCGCCCGAGCCCTGCTCATCGCAGCGCCCGGACCCAGTTGGCCAGCAGCGTGGCCCCCGCGTCACCGGACTTCTCGGGGTGGAACTGGGTGGCGCACAGCGGGCCGTTCTCGACGGCGGCCACGAACGGCTCGCCGTGCTCGGCCCAGGTGACCAGCGGGGCGGCGACGCCCTCCCCCGGCGGCAGCTCCCAGCGCCGGACCGCGTAGGAGTGCACGAAGTAGAACCGCTCCTGTTCCACCCCCGCGAACAGGGGGGAGCCCTCGGGCACGGTCACCGTGTTCCAGCCCATGTGCGGCAGCACCGGTGCGTTCAGCCGCTCGACGACGCCCGGCCACTCCCCGCAGCCCGGTGTGTCGACCCCGTGCTCCACACCGTGGTCGAACAGCACCTGCATGCCGACACAGATGCCGAGGACCGGGCGCCCGCCGGCCAGCCGGCGTCCGATCACCTGCGGCCCGTCGACCGCGCGCAGCCCGCCCATGCAGGCAGCGAAGGCGCCGACGCCGGGGACGACGAGCCCGTCGGCCTCCAGCGCCACCGACCGGTCGGCCGTGACGGTGACGTCGGCCCCGGTGCGGGCCAGCGCCCGCTCGGCCGAGCGCAGGTTGCCCGAGCCGTAGTCGAGCACGGCCACCCGCGGCGCGCTCGCGACCGACAGCATCTACAGACTGCCCTTGGTGGACGGCACGCCGGTCACCCGCGGGTCCAGCGCCACGGCCTCGCGCAGCGCCCGGGCGACCGCCTTGAACTGCGCCTCGACCACGTGGTGGGCGTTGCGGCCGGACAGCACCCGCACGTGCAGGCAGACCTGGGCGGTCGCCACGAACGACTCCCAGATGTGCCGGGTCAGCGTGGTGTCGTAGCTGCCGATCAGCTCCACCAGGTCCGGCTCGGCGTGCACGAGGTACGGCCGGCCGGACAGGTCGACGGCGGCCTGCACGAGCGTCTCGTCCAGCGGCACGAGCGCGTCGCCGAACCGGCGGATCCCGGCCTTGTCGCCGAGCGCCTCGCGCAGCGCCTGCCCGACCGCGAGGGAGGTGTCCTCCACCGTGTGGTGGGCGTCGACCTCGAGGTCCCCGGTGGTCCGCACGGTCAGGTCGAACCCACCGTGCCGGCCCAGCTGGGTCAGCATGTGGTCGAAGAACGGCACGCCGGTCGCGACGTCGGCGCGGCCGGTCCCGTCCAGGTCGAGCTCGACGAGGACGTCGGACTCCTTGGTGACGCGCTGCACGCGGGCCGAACGGCTCACGGGGTGACCTCCTTGAGGGCGGTGCGGAAGGAGTCCATCTCCTCGGGGGTGCCCACACTGACTCGCAGCCAGCCGTCCGGGCCGGTCTCCCGGACGAGCACGCCGCGGTCCAGCAGACCCTGCCAGACCCGGTGCCGGTCGGGGAACGTCCCGAACAGCACGAAGTTGGCGTCCGAGTCGGCCACCGTGAAGCCGCCGCTCCGCAGCCAGTCGACCAGGGCGTCCCGCTCCTCGCGCAGCGCGTCGACGGCGGCCAGCAGCTCGCCGGAGCGGCCCAGCGCGGCCGTGGCGACCGCCTGGGTCACCGCGGACAGGTGGTAGGGCAGCCGCACCAGCCGGACGGCGTCGACGACGGCCGGCGAGGCCACCAGGTAGCCGAGCCGGGCGCCGGCCAGCGCGAACGCCTTGCTCATGGTGCGGGTGACGACCAGCCGCGGCTGGTCGGGCAGCAGGGTGAGCGCGCTGGGCGTGCCGGGGCGCCGGAACTCCGCGTACGCCTCGTCCACGACGACCAGCCCGGGCGCCGCCGCGCACACCGCCTCGACGACGCCCAGGGGCAGCGCCGTGCCGGTCGGGTTGTTCGGCGAGGCCAGCAGCACGACCGCCGGCCGGTGCTCGCGGACGGCGGCCACGGCCCGGTCCGGGTCGAGGGTGAAGTCCGGCTCCCGCTCGGTCGTGACGTACCCGGTGAAGGTGTCGCGGCAGTAGTCCGGGTACATCGAGTAGGTCGGGGCGAAGCCCAGCGCCACCCGGCCCGGCCCGCCGAAGGCCTGCAGCAGCTGCAGCATGACCTCGTTCGAGCCGTTGGCCGCCCACACCCGGTCGACCGGGACGGCGACGCCCTCGCGGTCGGACAGGAAGCCGCCGAGCGCCCGCCGCAGCCCGGTCGCCTCCCGGTCGGGGTAGCGGTTGAGCCCGCCGGCCACCGCGGCGACCGCCACGGTGATGTCGGCCACCAAGGCGGCCGACGGCGGGTACGGGTTCTCGTTGACGTTCAGCCGCACCGGGGCGTCCAGCTGCGGCGCGCCGTAGGGGGTCCGCCCCCGCAGGTCGTCGCGCAGCAGGTCGGCGGCGTCGACGCTGTGGCCGGCCATCAGGCGTCCCTGGGTACGCGGGTGCGCACGGCGTCCACGTGCGCCGCGAGGTCCTCGGCCCCGCCGAGCGCGTCGATGTGCCCGGCCACCGCGGCCAGCGCGGCCCGGTCGTACTCCACGACGTGGATGCCGCGCAGGAACGAGCCGACCGACAGCCCACCGGAGTGCCGGGCGGTGCCGCCCGTGGGCAGCACGTGGTTGGAGCCGGCCAGGTAGTCGCCCAGGCTCACCGGGGCATACGGGCCCACGAACACCGCGCCGGCGTTGCGCACCCGGGCGGCCCGCTGCGCGGCGTCCCTCGTGATGACCTCCAGGTGCTCCGCGGCCCACTCGTCGACCACCCGCAGCCCCTGGTCCAGGTCGTCGACCAGGGCCATGGCGCTCTGGTTGGCCAGCGCCGTGCGCACCCGCTCCTCGTGCCGGGTGGCCGGGACCTGCCGGGCCAGCTCGGCGTCGACGGCGTCCAGCAGCTGCTCGCTGTCGGTGACCAGCAGGCAGGAGGCCTGTGGGTCGTGCTCGGCCTGCGCCACCAGGTCGGCGGCCACGGCAGCCGGGTCGGCCGAGTCGTCGGCCAGGATGCCGATCTCGGTGGGGCCGGCCTCCGCGTCGATCCCGACGACGCCCTTGAGCAGCCGTTTGGCGGCCGCCACGTAGACGTTGCCGGGGCCGGTCACCAGGTCCACCCGTGGGCAGCTGGCCGTGCCGTAGGCGAACATCGCGACCGCCTGCGCCCCGCCGACGGCGTACACCTCGTCGACCCCGAGCAGCGCGCAGGCCGCGAGGATCGCCGGGTGCGGCAGCCGGCCGTACTCGGCGTGCGGCGGCGAGGCCACCGCAAGCGACTCGACGCCGGCCACTTGGGCCGGGACGACGTTCATGACCACGCTGCTGGGGTAGGCGACCAGGCCGCCCGGCACGTAGAGACCCACCCGGCGGACCGGGACCCAGCGCTCGGTGACCCGCGCACCCGGCGCCACGTCGACCGTGACGGCGTCCCGCAGCTGGGCCGCGTGCACCAGCCGGGCCCGGCGGATCGCCTCCTGCAGCGCCGCCCGCACGGCCGGGTCGAGGTCGGCCAGGGCCCGCTCCAGAACCGCCACGGGCACCCGCAGCTCGTCCAGCTGGACCCGGTCGAAGCGCGCGGTCCACTCCCGCACGGCGTCGTCGCCGCGGGCCCGGACGTCGGCACAGATGGGGCGCACCGACTCCACCGCGGCCGCCACGTCGAGGAGGGCGCGGGGCAGCACGTCCCGTGGGTCCACGGTGGAGCCGCGCAGGTCGAGGCGGGAGATCATCCGCCCAGTCTACGAAGGCGGCCCGGGCGCCCCCGGCCTAAGGTGGGCCGATGGCCGAGCAGATCCCGCTGTTCCCGCTGGGGACGGTGCTGTTCCCCGGGGCGCTGCTGCCGCTTCGGATCTTCGAGGAGCGGTACCGGCAGCTGCTCGCGGACCTGCTGGACCGGCCAGAGGCGGAGCAGGTGTTCGGGGTGCTGGCCATCCGGGAGGGCCGCGAGGTCGGGGCCGACGGCGTCCGCAGCCTGTACGAGGTGGGCTGCACGGCGCGGCTGCGGCTGGTCGAGCCGGCCGAGGACGGCAGCATCCGGGTGGTCACCAGCGGCCTGCGACGGTTCCGGCTGCTGTCGCTGAGCCCCTCCGACGCGCCGTACCCGACCGCGCGGGTGGACCCGCTGCCCGAGCCCCTGGGCGAGTGCCCGCCGGCCCTCACGGACAGCGTGGCCCGGCTGTTCCTGCAGTACCGGGCCGAGCTGCTCGGGGTGGACGCCGCCGTCGAGCTGCCGGGCGACCCGGGGCGGCTGGCCTACGTCGTCGCGGCGTCCCTGCTCACCGGGATCGCTGACCAGCAGCGCCTGCTGGCCGCCCCCGACGTCGGCGCCCGGCTGCGCGCCGAGCTGGCCCTGATGCGCCGGGAGCGGGCGATCGCGGCCAACCTGCCGAGCGTGCCCGGCGTGAACCTCACCCGCTCGCCACCGGCACCCAACTAGGGTCGACGACCGTGGCTGGAACTCCCGCGACGGTGGCCCTGACCCGGGCCAAGGTGCCGTTCACCGAGCACGCCTACGGCCACGACCCGGCGGCCGGGTCGTACGGCCTCGAGGCGGCCGCCAAGCTGGCGGTGACCCCCGCGCGGGTGTTCAAGACCCTGCTGGCCCGGGTGGACGGCGCGCTGACCGTGGCCGTCGTCCCGGTGAGCGGCCAGCTGGACCTCAAGGCGCTGGCCGTGGCGGTCGGCGGCAAGCGGGCCGAGATGGCCGACCCGGTGGACGCCGAGCGGGTCACCGGCTACGTGGTGGGCGGGATCAGCCCGGTCGGCCAGCGCAGGGCGCTGCCGACGGTCCTGGACGCCACGGCGTCGGGGTTCCCAACCGTGTTCGTCTCCGGGGGACGCCGGGGGCTGGACATCGAGCTGGCGCCGGACGACCTGGTGCGGGTCACCGCAGCGACGGTGGCTCCGATCGGTCGGCCCGGCTGACCGGCCCGGTTGGGAACAGCAGGTCCGGGACCACCCAGGCGAACAGGGCGAGCAGCGGCTCGACGACCAGGGCGCCGTGCATGCCCAGGCGCAGCGGCACGTCGACGAGCGAGCCGACCGGCAGCTTGGCGGCCGCGGCCAGGTCGACCCGGCCCAGCCAGGCACCGACGCCCCAGGCCAGCGCGGCCCCCGCCGTGCCACCGAGAGCGAGCCCCAGGACGGCCGAGTAGCCGCTGCCGCGGGCCAGCCACCAGGTGAGCAGCCCGGCGGCCAGGCCGACCACACCGGTCAGCAGGATGAACCACGCGTCGGAGGCGATGAACTGCTGCGGCTGGGGGTCGACGAAGAAGCCGCCGTCCTTCTGGATCCGCAGCTGGGCGACCGGCGCGACCAGCCACCACAGCACCCCGACGGGCAGGCCGAGGGCGGTGAGCCCGCCGACCAGGACGACGAGGACCCGCAGCGCGCGCCCGCCGGCGACCCTCGCCGGGCCCGCCGGCACGACGTCGGGTGTGATCACCCGGGAACCCTACGGCCGGGTCCGCCTGGGTGCCGCACCGGACGGCCGGGGGTCAGGCGATGCTGCCCGGGCCGAGCAGCGCCTTGAGGTCGCCGAACAGGGCCGGGCTCGCAGTGACCCGCAGCCGGTCGTCGAGGCGCATGACCGTGGTGCGGCCGCTGGCCTGCAGCTGCAGGTGCACCTCGGTGACCCCCGGATGGGTGGCCAGCACCTCCTTGAGACGGTCCACCACAGGGGGCACGCACCGGTTCACCGGCAGCGTGATCACGACCGGGCCGCGCGGCCCGTCGGAGAGGTCCGGCACGGTGACCTCCATGGCCACCAGCCGCGGGACGTCCTCCCGCTTGTCCAGCCGGCCGCGGACCACGACCACGACGTCCTCGGCCAGCTGCGTCGCGACCAGCTGGTAGGTCTGCGGGAAGACCATGACGTCGATGACGCCCTCGAGGTCCTCGAGGGTGGCGATCGCCCAGGAGCCGCCGCGCTTGGTCACCTTGCGCTGCAGGCCGGTGATCAGCCCGGCCAGCGTGACCGGCGCGCCGTCCGACCGGTCGTCGTCACCCATGATCTCGGCGATCGAGCAGTCCGCGGCCTGGGCGAGCACGTGCTCCAGGCCGAACAGCGGGTGGTCGGAGACGTACAGGCCGAGCATGTCCCGCTCGTGCGCGAGCAGCACCGACTTCTCCCACTCCCCCACCGGGATGGTGAGGTCCAGGCCGAACGGCTTGGCGCCCACGTCGTCGCCGCCGAACAGGTCGAACTGGCCGATCGCCTCGGCCCGCTTGGTCTCCAGGACCGCGTCGATGGCCTCGCTGTGGGCGGCGACCAGGCCGCGCCGGGTGTGACCGAGGGAGTCGAAGGCGCCGGCCTTGACCAGGGACTCGACCACCCGCTTGTTGCAGGCGTTGGCGTCGACCTTGGCCAGGAAGTCGGCGAAGTCGCCGAACCGGCCCTTGGCCTTGCGGGTGGCGATGATCGAGGCCACCACGTTCTCGCCCACGTTGCGGATCGCGGACAGCCCGAACCGGATGTCGCTGCCCACCGCGGTGAAGTTGGAGTCCGACTCGTTGACGTCGGGGGGCAGCACCTTGATGCCCATCCGGCGGCACTCGCCGAGGTACAACGCGCTCTTGTCCTTGTCGTCCTTGACGGAGGTGAGCAGCCCGGCCATGTACTCGGCCGGGTAGTTGGCCTTGAGGTACGCCGTCCAGTAGGAGACCAGGCCGTAGCCGGCCGTGTGCGCCTTGTTGAACGCGTAGTCGGAGAACGGGACCAGGATGTCCCACAGCGTCTTGATCGCGGCGTCGGAGTAGCCGTTGGCGCGCATCCCCCCGGAGAACGGGATGTACTCCTTGTCGAGGATCTCCTTCTTCTTCTTGCCCATGGCCCGGCGCAGCAGGTCGGCGGCGCCGAGGCTGTAGCCGGCCAGCTTCTGGGCGATCGCCATGACCTGCTCCTGGTAGACGATCAGCCCGTAGGTGTCGTCCAGGATGTCGGCCAGCGGCTCGGCGAGCTCCGGGTGGATGGGAACGACCGGTTTGCGGCCGTTCTTGCGGTCGGCGTAGTCGTTGTGCGCGTTCGCACCCATCGGACCCGGGCGGTACAGGGCGAGGACGGCGGAGATGTCCTCGAAGTTGTCCGGCTGCATCGCACGCAGCAGCGAGCGCATCGGGCCGCCGTCCAGCTGGAACACCCCGAGGGTGTCGCCGGTGGACAGCAGCTCGTAGGTCGGCCGGTCGTCGAGCGGGAGCTCCTCGAGGACGAGGGTCGCACCGCGGTTGACCGCGATGTGCTCGAGACAGTCGTCGAGCACGGTCAGGTTGCGCAGGCCGAGGAAGTCCATCTTGAGCAGGCCGAGCGCCTCGCAGGCCCCCATGTCGAACTGGGTGATGATCGCGCCGTCCTGCTCGCGGCGCTGGATCGGGATGACATCGAGCAGCGGTTCGGCGCACAGGATCACGCCGGCCGCGTGCACGCCCCACTGCCGCTTCAGACCCTCCAGGCCGCGCGCGGTGTCGACGACCTTGGCGACGTCCGGCTCGGCCTCGTACAGCTGGCGGAACTCGGCGGCCTCGCCGTACCGGGGGTTGCTCTCGTCGAAGATCCCGGACAGCGGGACGTCCTTGCCCATGACCGCCGGCGGCATCGCCTTGGTGATCCGGTCGCCGAGGGCGTAGGGGTAGCCGAGCACCCGGGCGGCGTCCTTGACCGCGGCCTTCGCCTTGATCGTGCCGTAGGTGATGATCTGGGCGACCCGCTCCTCGCCGTACTTCTCGGTGGCGTAACGGATCATGTCGGCGCGCCGGCGCTCGTCGAAGTCCATGTCAATGTCGGGCATGGACACGCGCTCGGGGTTGAGGAACCGCTCGAACAGCAGGCCGTGCTTGATCGGGTCCAGCTCGGTGATGCCCAGCGCGTAGGCGATGAGCGCGCCGGCCGCGGAGCCGCGGCCCGGGCCGACCCGGATCCGGCTCTCCTTGGCGTAGCGGACGAGGTCGGCGGTGACCAGGAAGTAGCCGGGGAAGCCCATCTGGCAGATGACGCCGACCTCGTACTCGGCCTGCTTGCGGTGCGACTCGGGGACGCCGCCGGGGAACCGGGTGGCCAGCCCCCGCTCGACCTCCTTGACCAGCCAGGACTCCTCGGTCTCCCCCGCCGGGACCGGGAACCGCGGCATCAGGTTGCGGCCCTCCGCGAAGTCGATGGAGCACCGCTCGGCGACCAGCAACGTGTTGTCGCAGGCCTCGGGCAGCTCCCGCCACACCTCGCGCATCTCGGCCGGGGACTTGAGGTAGAAGTCGCGGGCGTCGAACCGGAACCGGTTCGGGTCGGCCAGGGTCTTGCCGGTCTGCACGCACAGCAGCGCCTCGTGGGCGTCGGCGTGCGACGCGTGGGTGTAGTGCAGGTCGTTGGTGGCCAGCAGCGGCAGGTCGAGCTCGCGGGCGATCCGCAGCAGGTCGGCGTGGGTGGACTTCTCGATCGCCAGGCCGTGGTCCATGACCTCGACGAAGAAGTTGTCCCTGCCGAGGATGTCGCGGTAGTCGGCCGCGGCCGCGAGCGCCTTGTCGTACTGCCCGACCTGCAGCCACCGGTTGACCTCGCCGGAGGGGCAGCCGGTGGTGGCGATGATCCCCTTGCCGTAGGTCTCCAGCAGCTCACGGTCGAACCGCGGCTTGCGGTAGGACCCCTCCAGGCTGGCCAGGCTGGACAGCCGGAACAGGTTGTGCATGCCCTGGGTGGTCTCGGCCAGCAGGGTCATGTGGGTGTACGCCTGCTTGCCCTTGCCCATGCCCTCGGTGCCGGCCTCGCCGACGTTCACCGCGGCGGAGCCGAACTCGAACGGCTGCCGGTCGAACCGGCTGCCGATCGGGACGTAGTAGCCCTCCATGCCGATGATCGGCTTGACCCCGGCCGCCGTGGCCTTCTTCCAGAAGTCGTAGGCGCCGTAGACGTTGCCGTGGTCGGTCATGGCCAGGGCGGGCATCTGCAGCCGGGCGGTCTCGGCGAACAGGTCGTCGAGGCGGGCCGCGCCGTCGAGCATGGAGTACTCGGTGTGCACGTGCAGGTGCACGAACGAGTCACCCATGGATGCCAGACCTCCCAGCTGCGGGCTGCGGCAGCCGGGGGAAGTCGGCGCGGCCGTGCCAGTTCGGGACCGACTGTAGCCCGCCCCGGTGACAGCCCGGCCGTCGACACGGGGTGGCCGCCGGCCCGGACCCGACACGCCGCGCGACACGCCGCGACGTTGTCAGTCGCGGGACACCAGGGCGGTGAGGACGTCGTACTGGGGGTCCTCCAGCACGATGCCGGCGGCCGCCACGTTCTCCTCGAGGTGCTCCAGCGACTTGGTCCCGGGGATCGGCAAGAGGGCCGGCGAGCGGCGCAGCAGCCAGGCCAGGGCCAGCTGGCCGGGGCTGTGGCCGGTGGTGTGCGCCATCGCGTCCAGGATGCCGCCGGGGCGGGCCAGCGTGCCGTTGGCGAACGGGAACCACGGGATGAACGCGATGCCCTCGTGCTCGCAGTGGTCCACCAGGTCCTCGGCCGTGCGGTGGCCGAGGTTGTACAGGTTCTGCACCGAGACGATCGGTGCCACCAGCCGGGCCGCCTCGAGCTGCGCCACGCTGACCTCGGACAGCCCGATGTGGCGGATCTTGCCGGCGTCCTGCAGGGTCTTCAGCGCCCCGACCTGGTCCTCCAGCGGCAGCCGGTCGTCGACCCGGTGCAGCTGGTACAGGTCGATGGTCTCCACCCGCAGCCGGCGCAGGCTCATCTCCACGCACTGGGTGAGGTACTCGGGCAGCCCGATCGGGTGCCACTGGTCCGGACCGGTGCGGGCCAGCCCGCCCTTGGTGGCGATGGTCACCCCGTCGTAGGGGTGCAGCGCCCGGGCGATCAGCTCCTCCGACGCGAACGGCCCGTAGGAGTCGGCGGTGTCGATGAAGTCGACCCCGAGCTCCACCGCCCGGCGCAGCACGGCGACGGCCCCGTCCGGGTCGGCCGGGGGTCCCCAGATGCCGGGGCCGGTGATCTGCATGGCGCCGTAGCCGAGCCGGGTGACCGTCAGGTCGCCGCCGAGGGTGAACGTTCCGCTGGCGGCCGCCGGCGGTGCTGAGGAAGATGAAGGTTGGGTCATGGCCCCATCCTCCCTGCCCCGGGCGGGCGCCGCCGACCCGGGGCGGGCTACAGCAGCCGGGTCATGTGCCGGTGCGGGATGCCAGCGTCGTCGAACACCGCGCCGTGGGCGCCGTAGCCGAGCCGCTCGTAGAACGGGACGGCGTGGGTCTGCGCGCCCAGGTACATCACCCGCAGGCCGCGCTCACGGGCCCGCGCCTCGATCGCCCGGACCAGGACGGCGCCCAGGCCGGTGCCGCGCACCTCGAGGGAAACGGCCAGCCGCCCCAGGTGGGCCACCTGGCCGAGCCCCGGGTCGACCCCCTCGAACCCGGGCGGCTCGACGACCAGTCGACCGGCCCCGACCGGCTGGTCCTCGACCCGGACCAGGAAGTGGTCGGCCGTCGCGTCCCGCTCGTCCTGCTCCAGGTCGACCGGGACGGCCTGCTCGACCACGAACACCTCGTGCCGGACGGCCAGCGCGGCCGTGACGTCGTCCCGGATGGTGACCCGCTCGACGGTCAGCCGGCTCACGACTCCGCTCGCAGCGTCTCCAGCGCCGCGGCCAGGTCGGCCGGATACCCGGAGGTGAACGCGACCGGCAGCCCGGTGGCCGGGTGGTCGAAGGCCAGCCGGACGGCGTGCAGCCACTGCCGGGTGAGCCCGAGCCGGGCCGCCAGCACCGGGTCCGCGCCGTAGGTCAGGTCGCCCACGCAGGGGTGCCGCAGCGCAGCCATGTGCACCCGGATCTGGTGGGTGCGACCGGTCTCCAGGTGGACCTCCAGCAGGCTGGCCGCCCGGAACGCCTCGAGCGTCTCGTAGTGCGTGATGCTGGCCCGGCCGCCGGCCACGACCGCCCACTTGTAGTCGTGGGTCGGGTGCCGGTCGATCGGGGCGTCAACCGTGCCGCGGGTCGGGTCGGGGTGCCCCTGCACGAGGGCGTGGTAGTCCTTGTCGACCGTGCGCTCCCGGAAGGCACGCTTGAGCGCCGAGTACGCCTGCTCGGACTTCGCGACGACCATGACGCCGCTGGTCCCGACGTCCAGCCGGTGGACGACACCGGCCCGCTCGGCCGCCCCGCTGGTGGAGACCCGGTACCCGGCCGCCGCCAGGCCGCCGATCACGGTCGGCCCGGTCCAGCCGGGGCTGGGGTGGGCGGCCACCCCGACCGGCTTGTCCACCACCACGATGTCGTCGTCGTCGAACAGCACGGTCAGGCCGGGGACCACCTGGGGCGGCGTGGCCGGCGGCCGCTCGGTCGGGGGCAGCTCGACATCCAGCCAGCCGCCGGCGCTGAGCCGGTCGGACTTGCCGACCGTGACGCCGTCCAGCAGCACCAGCCCCCGCTCGGCCAGGTCCGCGGCCCGGGTCCGGGACAGCCCGAACAGCCGGGCCAGCCCCGCATCGACCCGCTCACCCTCCAGCCCGTCCGGCACCGGCAGGGTGCGGTGCTCGCCGCTCATCGGGGGCGGGAACCGTCGAGGTCCCGCCCGAAGACCGAGAGCAGCACCATGGCGATCGCCCCGCAGACCACCGCGGCGTCGGCCAGGTTGAAGACCGGGTAGTGCGGCAGCTGGATCCAGTCGACGACGTGCCCGCGGCCCAGCCCGGGGGAACGGAACAGCCGGTCCGAGAGGTTGCCCAGTGCCCCGCCGAGCAGGGCGCCCATGGCCACCGCCCAGGCCCAGGACCCGAGCCGGCGGGACGTGCGCAGGATCACCACGACCACCACGACGGCCACCGCCGTGAAGATCCAGGTGGCGCCGGTCCCGATGCTGAAGGCGGCCCCCGAGTTGCGGGTGTAGGTCACCTGCAGCAGCGACCCGACGACCCGGATCGGATCCCGGCCGGGCATGGTGGCCACGACCCAGATCTTGGCCAGCTGGTCCACGACGACCACGAACGCGGCCACCGCGAGCAGCAGCCCGATCAGCCCCCACCGGGTGGCCGGCCGGGCCGGAGTCGACCCGTCGCCCGAGGCTCCGTCGACGGCTGGATGCGTGTCGGCGCCGCTCAGCGACGCTCCTCCCTCTGTTTGCATGACATGCATAGGGTCGCACGCGGAAAGACCTGCAGGCGCGCTTTGCCGATCGGACCGCCGCAGGACTCGCACACCCCGTAGCTGCCGTCGTTGATCCGCTTGATCGCCCGCTGAGCCTGCAGCAGCATGTCGCGGCTGTTGTTGGCCAGGGACATCTCGTGCTCGCGCTCGAAGGTCTTGGTGCCCGCGTCGGCCTGGTCGTCGCCGGCGCCGTCGCCCGAGTCACGCAGCAGGTCGGCCAGCCCCTCCTCGGCCTCGGCGATCTCGCCGGACAGCCGGACGACCTCGGCATCGAGCTCGGCCCGGACCGCCGCGAGCTCGGCCTTGGTCCACGGCGTCTCGTCGGCCCGAACGGCCGGACGCCGCGGTGCGGCGGTCGCGGCCGGCTTGACCGCAGCCGCCTTGGCCGCGGCTGCCTTCTTGGCCGGCGGGGCCGCCTTCTTCGCGACCGGGGCTGCCTTCTTGGCCGGGGCTGCCTTCTTGGCGACCGGGGCTGCCGCCTTCTTGGCCGGGGCGGTCTTCTTCGCGGCCGGGGCTGCCGCCTTCTTGGCCGGGGCGGTCTTCTTCGCGGCCGGGGCTGCCTTCTTCGCCGCCGGGGCTGCCGCCTTCTTGGCCGGGGCGGTCTTCTTCGCCGCCGGGGCGGTCTTCTTCGCCGCCGGGGCGGTCTTCTTCGCCGCCGGGGCGGTCTTCTTCGCGGCCGGGGCCGCCGGGGCGGTCTTGGACGCGGCCCGGACGGCACCGGTCACGGCCCGCCGGACGCGGGCCCCCACGCTCGAGCCAGGCTGGGCCATCGGGTGATCCCCCCGGTCAGGTTAGCGATCTTGATCGCTGACAGTGACCGGGAGGATAGATCCCTGACCCTCCGTAAGCAACGTCCCACGCCGTATTCACCCTATGCGCAGAGCGAACAGCCTCTCCTCGCCGTCCGGGCCGAGGTCGGGGAGCTCGACCACCTTGTCCCGGCTGGTGGCCCCGGTGACCAGCCGGACGTCGCCGCGGCGCAGCCCCAACGCCCGGGCCAGCGCGCGCAGGGCCGCCTCGGTCGCCGCGCCGTCCACCGCCTTGGCGGTCACGGCGACGACGAGCGGCGCGTCCGGGCCGTCGCCGTAGCTGCCGCCCACGGCGGTCCGGGAGGCACCGGGCCGGACCCGGATGGCGAGTCGCATGGCCAACCATTCTGGACGCCGACCGCAGGGGCCGTACGATGGCCCTGCCTGAACGGCGCAGATGGGGACGAGTAGTCCTGACCGCGAGCCAGGAGCGACCCGGGGACGGTGTGAGCCCGGGGGCCAGCACAGGGCGAAGATCACCCCGGAGCTGCCGGAAGAAACGGTGACCGCACCTGCGGGCGCCGGAGTAGACCCGGCCGGGCGGCTGACGAGCGGGCGCGGCGCACCTGGCCGGGTCAAGGAGGGTGGTACCGCGGGGCCCGGGCGACCGGCGTCTCGTCCCTTCACCGACGGACCGCCGACGTAAGGACCGCCCGCATGTACCGCCCGGTGCCCACCCAGGTCGACCTGCCCGCCATGGAGCACGACGTGCTCGCCCTCTGGGCCGAGCATGACACGTTCGCGCGCAGTGTCGAGCAGACCAGGGACGGCGAGCCCTGGGTCTTCTACGAGGGGCCGCCGACCGCGAACGGCATGCCCGGCACCCACCACGTGGAGGCCCGCGTCTTCAAGGACGTGTTCCCCCGCTACCAGACGATGCGCGGCCGGCACGTGCCACGCCGGGCCGGCTGGGACTGCCACGGGCTCCCCGTCGAGCTCGCCGTCGAGAAGGAGCTCGGGTTCTCCGGCAAGGGCCAGATCGAGGCCTACGGGGTGGCCGAGTTCAACGCGCGCTGCCGCGAGTCGGTGCTGCGGCACGTCGACGCGTTCGAGGCGATGACCGAGCGGATGGGCTTCTGGGTCGACACCAGCCGGGCCTACCGCACCATGGATCCGGCCTACATCGAGTCGGTCTGGTGGTCGCTCAAGCGGATCTTCGACCAGGGCCTGCTCGAGGAGGACTACCGGGTGGCCCCGTACTGCCCGCGCTGCGGCACCACGCTGTCCGACCACGAGCTGGGCCAGCCGGGGGCCTACGAGACCGTCGTCGACCCGTCGGTGTACGTGCGGTTCCCGGTCACCAGCGGGCCACTGACCGAGCTGGGGGCAGCCCTGCTGGTCTGGACGACGACCCCGTGGACGCTGGTGTCCAACACCGCGGTCGCTGTCCACCCGGACGTCACCTACGTGGCCGCGCGCACCGCCGACGGCGAGGTGCTCGTCGTGGCCGAGCCCCTGCTGGCTGCGACCCTGGGCGACGGCGTCGAGGTGCTGGCCACCTACCGCGGCGCCGACCTCGAGCACACGACGTACACGGCCCCGTTCGACCTGGTACCGGTGACCGGGGCGCACTACGTGGTGCTCGCCGACTACGTGACCACCGACGACGGCTCCGGCCTGGTGCACCAGGCACCCGCGTTCGGCGCCGAGGACCTCGCCGTGGCCCGCACCTACGGGCTGCCCGTGGTCAACCCGATCGGCACGGACGGCCACTTCACCGACGACGTCCCGCTGGTGGGCGGGATGTTCTTCAAGAAGGCCGACACCGCCCTGGTGGCCGACCTGCAGGCCCGCGGGCTGCTGTTCCGGCACCTGCCGTACGAGCACTCCTACCCGCACTGCTGGCGCTGCCACACGCCGCTGATCTACTACGCGCTGCCGTCCTGGTACATCCGCACGACCGCGCGCAAGGACGAGCTGCTGCGGGAGAACGAGGCCACGGCCTGGTTCCCGAACACGATCAAGTGGGGCCGCTACGGCGACTGGCTGCACAACAACGTGGACTGGGCGCTGTCCCGCAACCGCTACTGGGGGACACCGCTGCCGATCTGGCGCTGCACCGCCGACCCGGCGCATCTGACCTGCGTGGGGTCGCTCGCCGAGCTGGGCGAGCACGCCGGGACGGACCTGAGCGGGCTGGACCCGCACCGGCCGTACGTGGACGACGTGACCTTCGGCTGCCCCCGCTGCGGCGCCGAGGCCCGCCGGGTGCCCGAGGTCATCGACGGGTGGTACGACTCCGGGTCGATGCCGTTCGCCCAGTGGGGCTACCCGTACCAGGGCGTCGAGGAGTTCGAGGCCACCTATCCCGCGGACTTCATCTGCGAGGCGATCGACCAGACCCGGGGCTGGTTCTACACGCTCATGGCGGTCGGCACGCTGGTGTTCGACCGCTCCTCGTACCGCAACGTGCTGTGTCTGGGCCTCCTCCTGGACGAGCAGGGCCGCAAGATGTCCAAGCACCTGGGCAACGTGCTCGAGCCGATCCCGCTCATGGACGAGCACGGCGCCGACGCCGTCCGCTGGTTCATGCTGGCGGCCGGGTCGCCGTGGCAGGCCCGTCGGGTCGGGCACACCTCGATCCAGGAGGTGGTCCGCAAGGTCCTGCTCACCTACTGGAACACCGTGGCGTTCCAGTCGCTGTACGCGCGCACGGCCGGCTGGACGCCGCAGGCCGCGCCGCCGCCCCCGGTGGCCGAGCGTCCCGTGCTGGACCGGTGGGCGCTGTCCGAGGCGCACCGGCTGGTCCGCGACGTCGGGGCGGCCCTGGACGAGTTCGACACACAGGCGGCCGGGCGGCTGCTGGCCACGTTCGTCGACGACCTGTCCAACTGGTACGTCCGCAGGTCCCGCCGCCGGTTCTGGCAGGGCGACCCCGCCGCACTGGGCACCCTGCACGAGTGCCTGCGGCTGCTGACCCTCGCGATGGCGCCGTTCACGCCGTTCATCACCGAGCGGGTCTGGCAGGACGTCGTCCGCCCGGTCGAGCCGGACGCCGCCGAGTCGGTGCACCTGGCCTCGTGGCCGCAGCCACCGGCGGCCGCGGTGGACGACGAGCTGGCCGCGCAGGTCGCCACGGTGCGCCGGCTGGTCGAGCTGGGCCGGGCCGCCCGGGCCACCTCAGGGGTCCGCACCCGGCAGCCGCTGTCCCGGGCGCTGGTCTCGGCCCCAGGATGGGGGTCGCTGCCGGACGAGCTGCGCGCCCAGGTCAGCGAGGAGCTCAACGTCATCACTGTCGGCACGCTCGGCGAGCAGGCCGGGGAGCTCGTCGACGTCCATGCCAAGGCGAACTTCCGGGCCCTGGGCAAGCGGTTCGGCAAGGACACGCCCCGGGTCGCAGCCGCCGTCACCGCGGCGGACGCGGTCGAGCTGGCCGCCCAGCTGCGCGCCACCGGCTCGGCCACCGTGCTGCTGGACGGCGAGCCGGTCACCCTGGACGGCGAGGAGGTCGTGGTCACCGAGACGCCGCGGGAGGGCTGGGCGGTTGCCGCGGACTCAGGGGAGACGCTCGCGCTCGACCTCGCGGTGACCCCGCCGCTGCGTCGGGCCGGGCTGGCCAGGGAGGCCGTCCGGCTGGTCCAGGAGGCCCGCAAGGCCGCCGGGCTGGACGTCTCCGACCGGATCGAGCTGTGGTGGACGGCGGACGGCGAGCTGGCCGGCGCGCTGCGCGAGCACGCCGCGCTGGTCGCCGAGGAGGTGCTGGCCAGCGGCTACCACGAGGGGATCCCGCAGGACGCTAAGACGCACGACCGGGCGCACTCTGACGCGGAACTGGGGCTGAATTTCTGGCTGAGCCGGGTTCGGGGCTAAAGGGGGGGTATCCGAGGGTCCGATAGAGAGTCAGGCGCTGAGCCCGCCGGACGCCCCCGACGGTCCAGCCCCCTCACCTACCGGAGGTCGACGTGACGCTCCACCCCGTCCCGCTCGGCGGACCCTCACTCGCCGGGATCAAGCTCAAGCCGCACGCGATCGCGACGCCGGCGCTGTCCAGCCACCTGCGCCCCGCGCTGGTGCTGGCCGAGCGGGAGAGCCGTCGCCTCATGGAGGCCAGCCGCCAGCAGGACGTCAGCGTCGGCGGCCGGTTCAGCACCAGCCCCGCCTGCATCCAGGTCTGGGACAAGCCCTGGGACGGCGACGACAACCCGGGCACCGCGCTGCACCTCGGGTCGGTCGACTGGAACTACGACACCCCGGTGCGCCACTACGTCACGATCTACCGGGCCATGGTCACCGCGGCCGGCGTGGCCCAGGGCCACACCACGCTGTCGGTCCTGCAGGCGGTCATGGCGCTGTCCGGCATCGACGTCGACGGCACCCGGATCACCGACCCGGCGCCGCCCATCCGCGACCCGTTTCAGCGTCTGGGCTGAGCGGCGCGCCCCCTCGAACCCCTTCGGCCGGGGGGGGCGGGGGCCCGCAGGCACCGGCCCCGCCCCCCCCGCCCGGGGGGGGGGGGGAGGGGGAGTC
>JBBSAJ010000042.1:0-19302 GCA_038252405.1 Actinomycetes bacterium
AACGCAACGTCGCGCTCCGCGAGCAACACCAGCAGCTGCTCCACCGACGGAGCAGCCGGAACCGGAGACAACGACGGATCGACCACGAACACCTGCCTGCGGGGGAAGTCGCAGAACGGACACGTGCAGCCTCCCCGAAGCTCAGGCCAAGATCAACGAGGCACGCCGCAGGGGACCTGAACAGTTACTGTGCGGTAGGGATTGTTTGGCGTCCCCGACGGGTGCCCGAGGCCGCCCGGATCCTCCGGCCGGGCGGGCGACTGGCGTTCCTGTCGACGAGGGTGCAGCCGGCGACCGCCTGCTGCGAGGCCAACGCGAGACGTACCGGGATCGCGTGGTCGGGCGGCGGCGTCGAACGGCACCCATCGCACGGCGACTGGAGCGACTACTACGACATCGCCACGGCCGAGTGGGCGTCAAGGTGGCCGGCCGAAGAGCTCTGGGTGGCCCGGCTCGCCACCTGACCGTCGACGTCACGGGTTGAAGATCTTCGCCGACCCGCGGGGAGCTCCTCTGCGCCATCCATCAGGCGTGCGACGGCCGAAGCCGCACACTCACAGGCTTCGAGCCGGCCCCGGTCAAGCGCGCGCAAGCGCGGAAACCGCGACTATGCCCGGTAGGCTCCGGCACCAATCTCGGCGAGACAGCACCGGAAGTAGGTATGTCCGACATGACGGTTCCCACGGACGAGACCGGCCCGGTAGGTGCGGGCGCAACGGTGGAACGGACCATCGACCTGGGCGAGGCTGCCCGCGGCACGGTGTCGCTCGTGCAGCCCGTCCTGCGGTACGCCGCCAATCCGATCCTCACCCCCGCGGACGTGAACCGGGTGTGGCGCGACCCTGCCCTGCAGGTCGTCACCGTCCACAACGCCGGTGCGGCAGTCGTCGACGGTGAGACCGTCTTGCTGTTCCGATCGCATCTGCGCTGCGGGATGAGCGTTCTTGGCGTCGCCCGCAGCCAGGACGGCTTGACCGGCTGGCGGGTCGACCCCCGGCCGGCGCTGATCCCGGCGACTCCAGGCGATCGGTTCGGACCGGGCGTGGACGTCGAGTCCGCCGTCGACATGGAATCGGGCGGAGTTGAAGACGCCCGCCTCAACCCCGTCGACGGAACGATCGCCGTCACCTACAGCGCGTACCACGCCGAGGTGAGGAACCGAGTGCGGGTCGCGTTGGCGACCACCGATGACCTGCGCAGCTTCCGCCGTTACGGCCCGATGATGGACCAAGACATGCGCAACGTGGTCGTCTTCCCTGAACGGTTCGGCGGTCGCTACCTGGGCTTGTTCCGTCCCAACGACGCCACGCCTGGTGACGTCGGCGGCGCCTTCACCCAGATCCGAGTAGGGACCACCGACGACTTCCGGACCGGCCCGTGGGACATCGACACCGAACCCATCATGCGCACCGGTGCCGGCCCCAGCGCGTTCTCCGACAAGCTCGGCCCAGGCACCCCACCGGTCCGGACCCGACACGGCTGGCTGAATCTGTTCCATGGGGTGCGGGCCACGATGGACGGAAACCCGTACGTGCTGGGGGTCGCCTTCCACGACCTCGACGACCCGCGCCGGGTGCGCATGTCAGCCATCCCGGTGCTCTTCCCGTCCCCGGCTGACTGCCGCACGCCCGAGGACGGCTACGTTCACGTCCCCAACGTGGTGTTCTCCTGCGGGTTGGTTCGCCGCCCGGACGGCACGCTGGTCGTCTACTACGCCGGCAACGACACCGTTCTCAACGTCGGGCTCACCCACGAGGACGTCCTCGCCGAACTGTGCCTTCGCTACGGTCAGCACCCAAGAACCGGCCGGTTGCTCTACTCGCTCTGACGCGTGTCGAGATACTCGCCCGTCTCGATTTCCGTGCACGTGCAAGTGGGGCGGGTGGGCCTCGAACCCACGACTGACGGATCAGGTGATCGGGGATCTCGATCAGTGACCGAGCGCGTGGAAGGCGTCGTAGACCATCCATGCGGGCCAGAAGATGCCCAGGCCGTAGAGCGCGCCTCCGCGGTCCCTCCCGGACCGGCCCCCAGCCTGCCGCGGTTGAGCGGTACATCAAGGATGTACGAAGGGGTCGGCGCCCCTCGAGTCAGAGCCTCTGGAGTCGGCGGTACGGGGCCAGCAGTCGCTCGGTATGCGCCCCGCCGAACGTGATCAGCAGTGAGCGGTCCTCGGACAGGTCGATCACCCGGCCCAGACCCCAGGTGTCATGGCTGACCCTGTCGCCCACTCGGTAGGTCTCCATCGGGACTGGACTGGCATCCGCAAACGGGCTGCCGGAGGGACGACGTGCAACGGGAGCGGGGAACGAGTCGATGGTCACCGGGAGAGTATGAGTCCAGCCCGCGGCCGTAGCCTGCGAGGAACACTGAGAATCGCGTCACACAGCCAAGGCTGCCCTGGGCCGGTCCGCTCGACGCCTTCGAGGCGCAGCGGCCGTCTCCTGCGATTCGGATAGTTGATCAAGATGACCACCATGTCCCTGTTGCGGTTGCTCGACACCGAGCTGTCACCGGCGTCCGCGTCAGCCGGAACGCTCCCCGAGGCCGCCACGGCGGGTGACCATCCGGTGGCGAATCCGGTGGTCGAGGCTGCCTCACGGCCCGCTTCTGAAGACCTCTGCGCAGGTCAGGCACATCCTCGCGGTGGGGCGGGTGGGGCTCGAACCCACGACCGACGGATTATGAGTCCGCTGCTCTGACCGGCTGAGCTACCGCCCCGGCGGCGTCCTAGCCTGCCATGCCGTCCGGTCGCACCCGCTCATTGCCCAGCCTGGCGGCAAAGATCTTGTGAGTCCGCTCGGTCAGCTCGGCAGCGGTCAGCCCTTCGGACGCCGACGCCGGGATCGGGTCCAGCACCGCGATCCGGATCGGGTGCTTGCCCCGGAGCACGAAACCCCGCTTGGGCAAGGCGTCGGCGGTGCCCTCGACGACGATCGGCAGCACCGGCACCCGCATCCGCAGCGCCAGGTCGAACGCGCCGGGCTTGAACGCCTGCAGCTCTCCGGTCCGGGAGCGGGTCCCCTCCGGGAACATCATGATCGACGTCCCCTGCTGGAGCTTCGTCTCACAGGCGCTGAGCATGGCCTGGACGCTGGCCCGGTCGCCACGCTTGAGTGGGATGTACCGGGCGAACCGCATGTTCCAGCCGATGAACGGGACCCGGAAGTTCTCCACCTTCGACACCCAGGCGAAGTGCCGGCGCAGACGGAAGAGCACCAGGATGTCCAGCAGCGACAGGTGGTTGGCCACCATGACGTAGGTCTGCCGCGGGTCGATCTTCTCCCGGCCGGTGACCGTCACCGGCCACCACGGGTTCAGCCAGGTGTACAGCGACGCCCACCAGCAGGTGAACCGGTGCTGCACCACGCGGCGCCGGTCGAACGGCGCTGTCACTGTCCACAGCAGGGCCGCGACCACGAACAGCAGGACCGAGCTGACGGCGAGGAAGGCCCAGAACAGCGTGGAAAACAGCCGACGGCCCATGGGCGCCTGGGCTAGGACGAGGCCGCGAGCACGGCCGCGCGGGCGTCGCCGTCGGCGCCGAGGAACACCTGCAGCCCCATGGTCGAAAGCATCCGCTGCATGCCCTCTCCCATGTGGTGCGCGACCACAGCCTCGACCTGGTGGTCGATGAGGAACCGCGCGATCCGCGCGTGGTGCGACCCCTCACTGCCCTCGTCGTGCGACTGGTCCCAGCCGACGTCGGACTCCTGCCAGCCGGTGATCCCGCCGTCCTCGACCACGGCGACGGCGACGCGGCCCGCCTTGCCCCAGCGGGGATCGATGAAACCGGTCGACGTGGTCGGGACGCACAGGATCATGCGCTGAACCTACTCCGCCCTCCCGCGCTCGCGCGCGGCTCCCGGGCGCGGGACGCCCAGCGACCTCAGCCGGTCCGAAACGCGAGCGGCTCGATGGGGTCGCGCAGCCCGCGCAGCGACTCCAGCCCCAGCCGCACCTCGAGCTCGACGACGTTGTGCGACCTCCGGACGACGACCGGCCCCAACTGGCCGACCAGCCGCTGCGCCGCTGGGGCACCGGCCAGGATCTCCAGCCGCGCGCTGCGATGGCCGAGCAGCCGGGCCGTCGCGGCGAGCTGAGCCGCCAGTGCCGTGCCGAGGCCGCGGCCCTGCTGGGCGTCCTCGACCAGTAACGCCAGCTCGACATCGCCCCGTGGCCCGGTGCTGAGGTTCCCGAGCGCGACGACGTCACGGCCGAGCACCCCGACGAGCGCCAGGTCGGTCGACAGCAGCGCCTGCTGCCAGCGGCGGGAGACCCGGGGAAGAAGCGTGAAGTACCGACCGTACGTGGATTCCAGCGAGCACCGCAGGTGCATGGCCGCCACCGGCTCGGCGTCCTGCGTCCGGGCCCCACGGAGCACGACCTCCCCGCCGTCACGCAGCGCGACCACCCTCGAACGGTTGGCCCAACGAAGCACGCTGGTGCTCAGAGTCTGGTTCATGCGATCCAGGGTCACGCCGCACTGTTTCAGCGGGGTTGCCCGCGGACTGCGGTCATGTGACGCGGGCTCAGCGCCTGGAACTCCCCGGACGGGGACCGGGGTGTGAGTGGCTCCCGCGCTTGGACTCGAACCAAGAACCTGCCGGTTAACAGCCGGCTGCTCTGCCAATTGAGCTACGCGGGACCGCGGCCACGTAGGTTATCAGCCCCCGCGGGGCGGCCCAGAACCAGCCGTCCCCATCGCGCCTACAGGCCGGTCGACGCGCGGACCCGGGCCACCGCATCGGCCGCATCGGCGCGCAGCCGCGGGTCACCGGCATCCAGCCCCGCATCGAAGACGACCTGCCAGAGCACGTCGTCCGACTCCGGTGGACGGCGGGCGATGACGAGCGCCCCGGCCGCGCCCGACAGCACAACCCGTTCGGTGACCAGGACCGTCGAGGTCACCCGCTCCCTGACGACAGCCGGCAGCTCCCCGGTCTCCTCCAGACGCACCAGCCGGTGTCGGCCGCCCTCACCGACCAGCACCACGTTGAGCACGGGGTCGTCCCAGCTCGCGGTCTGCACGGTCTCGTACGGGACCCGTGTCGCTCCTGCGACGTCCGGGAGGTACAGCGCCAGGTTGCTCGCGACGACGAAGGCCCCGCCCAGCGTGCTCCCCCAGGCGAGCAGGCGCTCGTCCGAGGGAAGCAGCTCACGGACCGGCTCGGGTGCCACGAAACGGCGTCGAAAGAGAGCCACGACTCAACCCTACGGGGGCCGCGACCGCCTCAGCGCACGCGACCATGTGCTCGATGGCGAGCTGGTCCAGCCGCTGGTCGTGGTAGCCCCGAACGGCAGCGGCCTCGGTCCGGACAGCCTCGAGGTCAGAACGCGCCGATCGCCCGGTCGCGCAGCAGCCGGCGCTGCTGCTCCAAGGCGATCAGCTCGCCGAAGACCTTGTTGTACTCCTCGCTCTCCTCCGGGTTGATCCGCTGCAGCCGTGACTTCAGCTCGACCACCCGGCGGGTGAGCTGCCGCTCCTGCAGCCGGGCCACCTGCTCGGCGGCGTACCGGTCGTCCGGGTCGCCGTCCACCCGCGTCGGCTCGACGGCGAGCTCGGTCACCACCGATCGGACGGCGTCGTTCGGGGCGGCCGCACGCACGGCCGCGACCCAGGCCTCGCCCCCGCCCCCGGCGGCGACCATGCCCCCGGCGTCGTCCAGTGCCCGTTTCACCGCCCCGTACGCCGGGTGGGCGAAGGCGGCCGGCTCGAGCGCGTCGAGGGACGGGCCGATCAGCGCGGGGTGCTGCAGGCCGAGCTTGAGCGCCTCCCGGTCCACCAGCAGGTCGCGGTCGTCGGGCTGCGGGCGGGCGGTGTCGCGGGCCGGCTGCGGCTGCTCGGTCGGTCGGGTCGCACCGCGGCCGGCGGCGGCCACGGCCGCCAGGACCGGCTCGACCTCCATGCCCAGCCAGCCGGCCAGCGAGCGGGCCAGCTCGGGCCGCAGCGAGCGGTCCTTGATCTGGGCCACGATCGGGGCGGCGGACCGCAGCGCCGCGACCCGGCCCTCGGGCACCGCCAGGTCGTGCTTGCGCAGCTCGGTGCGGATGACGAACTCCGACAGCGGCACCCGCCGGGCCACCAGCTCGCGCACCGCCTCAGGCCCCTTGTCCTGCCACAGGTCACACGGATCGAGGCCGGACGACTCGACCGCCACGAACAGCTGGGTCATGAACTTCTGGTCCTCGGCGAAGGCCCGGACGGCGGCCTTCTGCCCCGCGGCGTCCCCGTCGAAGGTGAACACGACCTCGCCGCGGAACTCGTCCTGGTCCATCAGGAACCGGCGCAGGATCTTCACGTGCTCGTCGCCGAAGGAGGTGCCGCAGGTGGCGACGGCAGTCTCCACGCCAGCCACGTGACAGGCCATCACGTCGGTGTAGCCCTCGACCACCACGGCCTGCTGCCGCTTGGCGATCTCCTTCTTGGCCAGGTCGATCCCGAAGAGCACCTGGCTCTTCTTGTACAGCGGGGTCTCCGGGGTGTTCAGGTACTTGGGCCCGTTGTCGTCGTCGAACAGCCGGCGCGCCCCAAAACCCACGACGTCGCCCGTGACGTCGTGGATCGGCCACATCAACCGGCCCCGGAACCGGTCGTACATGCCGCGCTGGCCCTGGCTGAGCAGGCCGCCGGTCAGCAGCTCGGCGTCCGAGAACCCCTTCGAGCGCAGGTGCCGCAGCAGCGCGTCCCAGCCCTTGGGCGCGTAGCCCACGCCGAAGTGCTCGGCGACGACGGCGTCGAAGCCCCGCTCGGCGAGGAACTGCCGCCCGGTCTCGGCCTCGGGGTTGGCGGCCAGCTGCTCGATGAAGAAGCCCTTGGCGGCCTGGTGCGCCGCGACCAGGCGGGTGCGCTGCCCCTGCTGGCGGTTGGGCGCCGAGCCGCCCTCGGTGTAGCGCAGCTGGACGTTGTACTTGGCGGCCAGCCGTTCGACCGCCTCGGCGAAGGTCAGGTGCTCGACCTGCTGGACGAAGCCGATGACGTCGCCGCCGGCCCCGCAGCCGAAGCAGTAGTACAGCCCGCGCGCGGGCGTGACGTGGAAGGACGGGGACTTCTCCTCGTGGAACGGGCACAGCCCCTTGAGCGAGCCGCCCCCGGCGTTGCGCAGCTGCACGTGCTCGCCGACGACCTCGTCGATGCGCGCGCGCTCGCGGACGAGGGCGATGTCCTCGTCCCGGATCCGGCCAGCCACGTCCGGAGTCTAGTTGGGCCCGGACCGGCCGACTCCGCTCAGATCCCGCCGCGGTGGACCCGGCGCCACATCCGGTAGTGCGGGATGCCGGTCGCGGTGGAGGCGAACTCCTCTCCCTCGGCCACGAACCCCATACCCTGGTAGAAGCCCAGGGCCGACGTCCGGCCGTTGCACCACACCAGCTCCGCGCCGGCCTCGGCGGCTGCCTCCAGCCCGGCCCGCAGCAAGGCAACGCCGATGCCCTGACCTCGGACCCGCTCCGCGGTGGCCATGCCGCGCAGCCGCCAGGCCGCCCTTGCGGGGTCCTCCGGGTACGGGTCGGCGAAGAACGTCGCGCAGCCGACCACCGCGCCGTGGTCGTCCAGCGCCGCCAGGTGCAGCGTCGAGGCCAGGCCGTCCTCGGGGTAGTCGGTGGCCCTGGCCGGTTGTCCGGGCCGCAGCACGGCGGCCCGCAGCGGGCGCAGCGTCGCCGCGTCGGTCACCACGACGGTGGGCCGGCCCGAATGCGTCACTGGAGGGTCTCTGGAAGGGGGACCCCCGGGTCGCTGAGCCGCTGGACGTCGATCGGCCGACCGGCCCGGACCAGGCCCTGGATGTCGGCGACGACGTCCCAGACGTTGACGTTCATGCCGGCCAGCACCCGGTCGTCGGCGTCCAGCCAGAAGCTGATGAACTCCATCGACTGCGGGTCGCCACGGTGCACCACCCGGGCCTGCTGCCCCGGCGCCACGTACCCGGAGTACTCCATGCCGAGGTCGAACTGGTCGGTGTAGAAGTACGGCACCCGCTCGAAGGAGACCTCCTGGCCGAGCATCGAGCGGGCCGCCGCGGGGCCGCTGTGCAGCGCGTTGGCCCAGTGCTCGACCCGGACATGGCGCTGCAGCAGGGGGTTGTAGGCGCGGGCGACGTCCCCGGCGGCGAACACCCCCGCTGCTGACGCCCGCAGCCCCGCGTCCACGACGATGCCGTCGTCGACGGTCAGTCCGGCCGCCTCCGCCAAAGCGGTGTCCGGCCGGGCCCCGACGCCCACCACCACGACGTCGGCCTCGTACCCGACGTCGGCCGCGTCGGTGACCATGATCGCGTCCCCGCTCCGGCCGAGCCGGGCGACGCCGGTGCCGGTCCGCAGGTCCACCCCGTGCCGGCGGTGCACGCCGGCGAACACCTCGCCCAGCTCGGGCCCGAGGACGCCGAACAGGGGGGTCGGCTGCGGCTCGAGGACCGTGACGTCGTTGCCGTACTCCTTGGCCGCGGCGGCCACCTCCAGGCCGATCCAGCCCGCCCCGACAACGAGGACCCGGCGCCGACCGCCCGCCAGGTCGGCGCGCAGCCGGGTCGCGTCGGCCAGGGTGCGCAGGTAGTGCAGGGGCAGGTCGGCGGCGCCGTCGAGGGTGAGCCGTCGCGGCTGCGACCCGGTGGCCAGCAGGATCGCGTCGTAGCCGAGCCACTCCCCGCCGTCCAGCTGCACCCGGCGACCGGCCGGGTCGAGGGCCGTCGCCCTGGTGCCCATCCGCAGGTCGACCCGCTCGTCGGCGTACCAGCGCGGGGGGTGCACCCGGGCGGCGTCGGCCTCCTTCGCCCCCTTGAGGATCTCCTTGGACAGCGGCGGCCGGTCGTAGGGGTACTCGCCTTCGGCCGCGACGAGGACCACCTGCCCGTCGAACCCCTCGGTGCGCAGGGACTCGACGGCCTTGGCCCCGGCCAGGCCGCCCCCGACGACGACGAAGACGCGCTCAGCCATCCCACTCTCCTTTGATCACGGTGACGCTGCTGCCGGTCAGCCGCCGGTGGACGGCCACCGCTGAGATGTCGGTCAAGGAAGCCACCTGGTCGACGACGACGCGCACCCGGGCGGAGTCGTCAGCGGCGGACTCGAAGGCCGGCCGCAGCTCGGGGGCCAGCGCCTCGGGGGCGCGCTGCAGCAGGGCGACGTACAGCCCCTGCACCAGCTCCTGCTGACGGGCGTACACCGGGCCGGCGCCGGCCCGCTGCATGACGTAGACCGCGGCGACCGCCTTGAGTGCCGCGCACTCCAGCCGGGCGGTCCGCGGGACGACGAGGTCGGCGCCGTAGCGGGACAGCTGCGGGGCCGCGTAGGCCGCACGGGTGGCCTCCTCGGCGGAGGTGCAGAACCGGCCGATCAGCTCGCTGGTCAGGTTCTTCAGCGCGGCCAGGGCGTGCATCGACCCGTCGTAGCCGCGCGGCCACCACGGCTGCGCCTGCAGCCGCAGCAGGGCGTGCTCGAGCTCCTCCGGCTCGGCGTCCGGGGCGTAGCTGCGGGCGGCCAGCTCCGCGACCGCCGTCCGCTCGGCTGGGTCGAGCAGCTGGGCCAGCGTGACGTGGCCGCCGTGGACGGCGTCCTCGACGTCGTGCACCGAGTAGGCGATGTCGTCGGCCCAGTCCATGACCTGGGCCTCCAGGCAGCGCCGCTCCCCCGGCGCCCCCTCGCGCAGCCACTGGAATGCGTCGAGGTCCTCCGGGTAGACGCCGAACTTGCGGCTGTCGTCGCGCCGGGTCCAGGGGTACTTGGTGGCGGCGTCCAGGCTGGCCCTGGTGAGGTTGAGGCCGACGCTGCGGCCGGTCAGCGGGCCGTCGTCCGGGGCGAACGCCTTGGCCTCGAGGCGGGTCAGCACCCGCAGGGTCTGCGCGTTGCCCTCGAAGCCGCCGTACGGCTGCGCGACCTCGTCCAGCGCCGCCTCGCCGTTGTGGCCGAAGGGCGGGTGCCCGAGGTCGTGGGCGAGCCCGGCCACCTCGACGACGTCCGGGTCGCAGCCGAGGGCCTGGCCCAGCTCGCGGCCGATCTGGGCCACCTCGAGGCTGTGGGTGAGCCGGGTGCGCGGGAAGTCGGCCTCGCCGGCGACCACGACCTGGGTCTTGGCGGCCAGCCGTCGCAGCGCCGCGCTGTGCAGGACCCGGGCCCGGTCGCGCTGATAGGCGCTGCGGGCGGACCGCTTCACGGGCTCCTCGACCCACCGCTGGGCGGCGGGGTCGTCGTCGGGTGCGGCCACAAGGAGAAGGCTAGAAGGTGGTGATGCCGGAGTCGGGGCTGGTGCCGGTCAGCCGGTAGTACACGTAGGCGCCGGTCTCCCGGATGATGTAGCGCAGCTCGATCCCGCGGGAGGAGACCACCGGGCCGCTTCGGGTGGGGGACGTCGCCACCTCGAGGCCCAGGTCGCGGGCCATCACCGCCGAGCGGAACGAGTGCCAGGGGTCGGTGACGATGACGGTGCTGTTCAGGTGCCGGCTGGCGAGCTCGGCCCGGACGGCACGCAGGCTCTCCAGGGTGTCACCTCCCACCGGCAGCGCGAGGACGGCGCTGGCCGGCACCCCGTGCTCGATCAGGTAGGTCCGCCCCGCCGACGCCTCCGTGTACATGTCGCCGGGCTGCTTGTACCCGGTGGTGAGGATCAGCGGCGACACCCCCTGCTCGTACAGGGTGCGGGCGTGGTCCAGCCGGGCCTGCAGCGCGGGCGAGGGGACGCCGTTGTACTGGCTGGCGCCGAGCACCACGATCGCGTCGGACACCGGCCGGGCGTCCTGACGCGCCGTCCACCAGATCCGGAAGGTGACGCTACCGACCCACACGGTGGCCAGCGCGAGCACCAGGGCGACCGCGCGCACGGACCAGCGCAGCCAGCGCCGAGGCCGACGGCCGGCCGCCGTCGGGACCGTCGCGGCCGCGGTCGCGGGCGTTGTGGTCACCCACCCAGTCTGCCCCACGTCAGCACCCCCTCTCCTACATGAAGGGACCCTTCTGCGCGCACTGCCGCAACAACCGCACCTTCATGCGGGCGGACGGCGGCTCGGGACGCAGGCGATGAAGGGTGGCTTTGTACGAAGGTACGCACAGAAGGGACCCTTCATGCGGAACGGGGTCAGCCGCCGGAGGTGGCCAGCTCGGCGCCGACCGGCACTCGGTCGTCCTCGGGGTCGTCCAGCCAGCCCTCGGGAAGGGCCACCGGCCGGGCCGGTGAGGTCCGCCCGCGCGGGCTGCCCAGCAGGTGCTCCGGGTAGGGCTCGTCGGCCGGCAGCGTGGCCAGGGCGTCGTCCAGCTCGGCCAGGGTGGACACCAGCGCGAGGTCGACCCGGGGAGCGCCCCCGACCGGGAAGCCCTTGAGGTACCAGGCCACGTGCTTGCGGAAGTCTCGGCAGCCCTTGTCCTCGCCGAGGTGCTCGACCAGCAGCTCCGCGTGCCGGCGCATCACCTGGGCGACCTCGCCGAGGGAGGGCCGGGCCACCTCGTCCGGCCGACCGGCGAACGCCGCCGACAGGTCGCCGAACAGCCATGGGCGGCCCAGGCAGCCACGGCCCACGACCACGCCGTCGCAACCGGTCTGCTCGACCATCCGCAGCGCGTCGGCCGCCTCCCAGATGTCGCCGTTGCCGAGCACCGGGATGTCCAGCGCCTGCTTGAGCTCGGCGATCGGCTCCCAGGCAGCCTGCCCGGAGTACAGCTGAGCGGCCGTCCGCCCGTGCAGCGCCACCCAGGCGGCGCCGGCGTCCTGCGCGATCCGGCCGGCGTCGAGATAGGTCAGGTGGTCCGGGTCGATGCCCAGCCGCATCTTGACGGTCACGGGCACCGCGCCGTCCGCGGCGCCCACCGCAGCCGAGACGATCGAGGCGAACAAGCGACGCTTGTAGGGCAGCGCGCTGCCGCCGCCCTTGCGGGTCACCTTGGGCACCGGGCAGCCGAAGTTGAGGTCCACGTGGTCGGCGAGGTCCTCCTCGACCACCATCCGGACGGCGGCCGCGACGATGTCCGGGTCGATGCCGTACAGCTGGATCGACCGGGGGGCCAGCTCGCTGTCGTGGAAGTGCACCATGCGCAGGGTCTGCGCGTCCCGCTCGAGGAGGGCGCGGCTGGTCACCATCTCGGACACGTACAGGCCCGCGCCGTACTCGCGGCACAGCCGCCGGTACGCCGTGTTCGTGATGCCGGCCATGGGGGCCAACACCACCGGTGGGTCGACGGCGAACGGTCCCAGGGTCAGTGCCACTGCCTCATGGTCCCACGCCCGCGGGCCCCCCTTCCGCATGAAGGTGCCCTTTTGTGCGCACTGCCGCAACAAGCGCACCTTCACGCCGTCCACAGATCGACGGTGAGGGCTGTCGCGGCTGCGGCGGGAGAACCCACCCTGACCGCATGAGCCGTACGACCCGACGCTCCCGCGAGCTCGACACGGTGGCCGAGATCGCCGCAGTCCAAGGTGGCTTCATCCTGGCCCGGCAGCTGGCCCAGCTGCAGGTCCCGGGATCGACGGTCGCCAACCGGGCCCGCTCCGGCGGACCCTGGGCCCGCGTGCTGCCCGCCGTCTACCTGGTCAGCCCGGGCCCCATGACCCGGCAGCAGCGGGAGCAGGCCGCACTGCTGTACGCCGGTGACGGGTCGTGCCTCAGCGGCCTGGCCGCGCTGCGCCGCTGCGGCGTCCGGTACCTGCCGGGGACGCCGGACGCCGACCGGGTGCACGTGCTCGTCCCCCACGTCCGGCGGCGCGTGTCCGCTGGCTTCGTCACCGCCGAGCGCACCACCCGGATGCCGGAGGCGGCCCTCGTCGGCGGACTTCCCTGCGCCCCGGTCCCCCGCGCCCTCGTGGACGCCGCCCGCTGGTTGCGCAGCCGCAGCGCCGTGCGGGCCATGACCGCGGAAGCAGTCCACCGTGAGCTGTGCACGACCGCCCAACTCGCCGTGGAGCTCGCCGCCGCCCAGATCCGCGGGACCGCGCTGGTCCGCGACACCGTCAAGGAACTGATGCTCGGCATCCGGTCAGCACCCGAGGGCACCCTGCGCGACCTGGTCACCGGCAGCGGGCTGCCCGAGCCGCTGTGGAACCCCACCCTGCTGAGCCCGGCCGGCGAGTTCCTCTGCCGGCCGGACGCGTACTACGAGGAGTCCGCGGTGGCGCTCGAGGTCAACTCCGACGAGCACCACCGGCGCAACCGCGAGGACTGGGAGCGCACCCTCAGCCGGCAGGCACGCATCGCCAGCGTCGGCGTCCTGCTGCTGCCGTTCAGCCCCTACCGCATCAACCACGAGCCGGACGGCGTCACCGGGGACATCGCGGACGCCCTGCGGGCCCGCTTGGGGGTCACGCCGCCGCGGCTGGTCGTCGTCCCAGGGGCCGAATGAAAGGTGGGTTTGTGCAGGCGTGCGCCCAGAAGGGCACCTTCATGCGGATGGGGGGGGGGGGCATGGAAGGGGGTCGGGTCAGCAGGCGGGGAGGCGGGCGGCCAGCCAGCCCTGGACGGCGTCCAGCCCGACCCGCTCCTGGGCCATCGAGTCCCGCTCGCGGATGGTCACGGCCTGGTCGTCGAGCGTGTCGAAGTCGACCGTCACGCAAAACGGCGTGCCGATCTCGTCCTGCCGGCGGTACCGGCGGCCGATCGCGCCCGCGTCGTCGAACTCCACGTTCCAGTACCTGCGCAGCTGCGCGGCCAGGTCCTTGGCCTTCGGCGTCAGGTCGGCATTGCGGGACAGCGGCAGCACCGCGACCTTCACCGGAGCCAGCCGCGGGTCGAAGCGCAGCACGGTGCGCTTGTCCACGCCGCCCTTGGCGTTGGGTGCCTCGTCCTCGGAGTGGGCGTCCATGAGGAAGGCCAGCACGGCCCGGGTGAGGCCGGCTGCCGGCTCGATCACGTAGGGCGTCCAGCGCTCGTTCTTGTCCTGGTCGAAGTAGGTGAGGTCGGCGCCGGAGTGCTTGGAGTGCGCGGTCAGGTCGAAGTCGGTCCGGTTCGCGATGCCCTCCAGCTCGGAGAACTCCTGGCCACCGAACATGAACCGGTACTCGATGTCGACGGTGCGCTTGGAGTAGTGCGACCGCTTCTCGGCTGGGTGCTCGAAGAAGCGCATGTTCTCCGGGTTGATGCCGAGGTCGACGTACCAGTCCCAGCGCGCCTTCAGCCAGTAGTCGTGCCACTCCTCGTCGGTGCCGGGCTCGACGAAGAACTCCATCTCCATCTGCTCGAACTCGCGGGTCCGGAAGATGAAGTTGCCCGGCGTGATCTCGTTGCGGAACGACTTGCCGGTCTGCGCGATGCCGAACGGCGGCTTGCGCCGGGCCGAGGTCATCACGTTCGCGAAGTTCACGAAGATGCCCTGCGCGGTCTCCGGCCGCAGGTAGTGCAGGCCCTCCTCGGACTCCACGGCGCCGAGGTAGGTCTTGAGCAGGCCGTTGAACATCCGTGGTTCGGTCCACGCACCGCGGGTGCCGCAGTTGGGGCACGGGACGACGTCCAGGCTGGCCGGGGCCGACCCGTGCTTGGCCTCGTACGCCTCCTCGAGGTGGTCCGCGCGAAACCGCTTGTGGCAGGACTGGCACTCGGTCAGCGGGTCGACGAACACCTCGACGTGACCGGAGGCCTCCCACACCTGCGGCGGCAGGATCACCGAGGAGTCCAGGCCCACGACGTCGTCACGGGAGCGGACGACGGACTGCCACCACTGGCGCCGGACGTTCTCCTTCAGCTCCACACCGAGCGGCCCGTAGTCCCAGGCGGACCGGGTGCCGCCGTAGATCTCGCCGCTGGGGTACACGAAACCCCGGCGCTTGGACAGGCTGACGATGGTGTCGACGAGGTCGGCGGCCACGGGGTGTTCTCCATCCGGCTGGGTGTCGGCGAGGCGAGCGACCAGGGTACCTGGGGCGCTCAGCGCCCGGCGCGGCGCAGCAGGTCGACCACTTGGTCGTCGCTGACCGGGGTGAAGTCGTCGTACGCCCAGCTCACGGCCCGGGGCAGCAGCGGCCGCTGCAGGCAGACGACCGCGTCGGCCTCACCCTCGAGCTGCGCGATCGCCTCACGCGATCCCACCGGGACGGCGACGACGATCACGGCGGGTCCCTGCGCTCGCAGCGCGGCCACCGCCGCCCGGATGGTCGCGCCGGTGGCCAGCCCGTCGTCCACCAGCAGCACCGCGCGCTCGTGGACGTCGACCGGCTCGGCACCCGGCCGGTAGCGGGACTCGAGGTTCTCGCACTCGGCCACTGCGACGCCGACCAGCCGGTCCAGCTCGGCCGGCACCAGCGACTGGGCCAGCAGCACCTGGGTGTTGAGCACCGGTGGGCCGCCGCGCGCAACCGCGCCCAAAGCCAGCTCCTCGTGCCCGGGCACCCCGATCTTCCGCGCGGCCAGGGCGTCGAGGGGCGCTGCGAGCGTCCGGGCGACCTCTGCCGCGACCACGACCCCGCCACGGGGCACGCCCAGCACGACCAGGTCAGCACGCCCGTTCCACTGGGGCGCCAGCGCGGCCGCGAGCTGCTGACCGGCGTCCGCCCGGTCGCGGAACCGACGGCTCACCGCCGCTCGCCCGGCCCCACCGGATCGACGACCAGGCCCGAGGGGGCGCCCAGCCCCTCCGCGCCGAGCCCCTGCGCGTGCACCACCTCGAAGGCCGTGGGCTCGTCGAGAGCCGTCGACAGCAGCGGGACCGCCGTCAGCTTCACCTCGTACGCCGACAGGGCCCGTCGGTAGGTCCCCACCGAGTCCCACTCGGTGGTCATGACCCACAGCGCGGCGTCGTCGGTGGCCCGGCCGACCCGACCCGAGCGCCAACCCGGTCGGGCGGCCAGTGTGCGCAGCGCCTGCTGGGCCTGCGAGAGGAACTGTCCGGCCTGGCCCGGCTCGACCCGGAACCGGGTGACCACGAGCACGTCGGGCTCCTTCGGATGCGACTATGGATGCGCCCCATCGTCCCACCCCCGAAGGAGTCTGACGTGCCAGGCAAGGACGGCCCGCCGACCCCGAACCGACGCAGCGGCAACCCGGCGGCCCGGGCGCAGGCCAACAACGCCCCCCGCGACCCGTCGCCCAGCCGCCGCACACTCGAGCAGCGCAGCCGGCCCTGGCTGGTCCGGCTGAACGCGGTCCCGCGCCCACTGCTCATGCTCGTCGTCACCGCGGTGATGGCGCTCGGCCTGTTCGTCCACGGCCCGGTGGGCGGCATCCTGCTTTTGCTGCTCGGGCTGTTCCTGGGCTGGCTGCTGGCGCTGTCCTGGCCGGCCATCCAGCCGGTGCAGCGCGGGGTGCGGATGTTCGTCACCGCCCTCGTCCTGGTCTGGGGCGTCGGGAAGATGTTCGGCCACTTCTAACCGCTGGGCCGTCCGACTCAGCCATCCGATTCGAACGACCTCGACGCGAGGCGGGAGAGGAGCAGTGCATGCCTGAGCAGAACCCGGCGCTGCGCCAAACCCGGCAGCGGGCGGCCGTGTCCGTCGTCCTCGCCCAGGTCGACGACTTCCGCACCGCCCAGGAGCTGCACGACCTGCTGCGCCAGCGCGGGGAGTCGGTGGGCCTGACCACCGTGTACCGCACGCTCCAGGCGCTCGCCGACGCCGGAGAAGTCGACGTGCTGCGCACCGACGACGGTGAGGCCGCGTACCGCCGGTGCAGCGCCCGGCACCACCACCACCTGCTCTGCCGCCAGTGCGGCCGCACGGTCGAGGTCGAGCAGCCGGCGCTGGAGCGGTGGGCCGCCCAGGTCGCCGCCGAGCACGGGTTCACCGAGATCACGCACACCCTGGAGATCTTCGGCGTCTGCCCCGACTGCGCCACCACCGCCGAGCGGGCGGACTAGAGCGGACTCGCTAGGGCAGGTTCGGCAGCGCGCCGCCGTAGCGCCGCTCCCGCTCGGCGTAGGTCTGCACCGCCTGCCACAGGTGCCGGCGGTCGAAGTCCGGCCACAGCACGTCGGGGAAGACCAGCTCCGCGTACGCGGACTGCCACAGCAGGAAGTTGGAGATCCGCTGCTCCCCCGAGCTGCGCACGAACAAGTCGACGTCGGGCATGTCCGGCTCGTCGAGGTAGCGGGCGAACACCTTCGCGTCGATCTTGTCCGGGTCGACCCGGCCCGCTCGCACGTCCTTGCTGAGCGCGGCAGCGGCGTCGGCGATCTCCGCGCGGCCGCCGTAGTTCACGCACATCGTCAAGGTGAGCACCGAGTTGTGCCGGGTCAGCTCCTCGGCCGCCTCGAGCTCGTCGATCACGCTCTTCCACAGCCGAGGTCGGCGGCCGGCCCAGCGCACCCGTACCCCCATGGCGTGCATCTCGTCCCGCCGCCGACGGATGACGTCCCGGTTGAACCCCATGAGGAAGCGGACCTCGTCCGGCGATCGCCGCCAGTTCTCGGTGGAGAAGGCGTACGCCGACAGCCATTTCACGCCGACCTCGAGGGCCCCCTCAACGACGTCGAACAGCGCCGCCTCGCCCGCCTCGTGACCGGCCGTGCGGGGCAGCCCCCGCTGCTTCGCCCAACGTCCGTTCCCGTCCATGACGACGGCGACGTGCCGCGGCACCGCCTTCGCGGGCAGGTCGGGGGGGCGGGCGCCGCTGGGGTGCGGTACCGGCGGACGGACCCGAGAACGCGCCACGCCCCGACCCTAGCCGCCCCGACTTGTCAGGGTGAGGACGACGTATACGTCGTCCTCACCCTGACAAGTCATCAGGTGCGCTCGACCAGGGGGAGGGAGCGCAGGCCGCGCTCGAGGTGCCACTGCAGGTAGGCAGCGACCAGCCCGCTGGCCTCCCTGCGGTGCCGGGTCTCGGCGGCGTCCGCGACCGGCCAGCTGCCCGCGAGCAGGGCGCCCAGCAGCACGAGGGTCTCGGCGGACGGGCTGGCCGACCCTGGCGTGCGGCACTCGGCGCACACGACCCCGCCGCCGGAGACCGAGAACGACCGGTGCGGCCCCTCTGCGCCGCAGTGCGCGCAGGCCTCCAGGGACGGCGCGTAGCCGGCCACCGACAGGGACCGCAGCAGGTAGGAGTCGAGGACCAGCCCCGGGTCGTGCTCGCCCGCGGCCAGGGAACGCAGCCCACCGATGAGCAGCAGGTACTGCTGGACCGCCGGCTCCCGCTCCTCGGCGGTCATCCGCTCCGCGGTCTCCAGCATCACGGTCCCGGTGGTGTAGCGGGCGTAGTCCGCGGCCAGCCCGGCGCCGTACCCGGCGAGGGTCTCCACCTGGGTGACGATGTCCAGCGAGCGGCCGGCGTAGAACTGGACGTCGACCCGGTTGAACGGCTCGAGCCGGGAGCCGAACTTCGACCGGGTGCGGCGCACCCCCTTGGCCACGGCCCGGACCCGGCCGTGCTCACGGGTCAGCAGGGTGATGATCCGGTCGGCCTCACCGAGCTTCTGGGTGCGCAGCACGACACCCTCGTCCCGATACAGGTTCACCCGGCCCATTGTGCGCCAGTGTGCCTGCCGGGTCTGTCAGGCTGAGCCCGTGACCGAGGCGTCGACGGCGGAGCTGCTCGCGCGCCTCGAGGCGTACTGCGACCTGGTCCCCCGGGCGGCCGCGGATCCTGAGCAGATCGGCCCGTTCACCCTGTTCGTAGCGCGCGGCGGCTCGCCCTACTACGCCCGGCCGACGCTCTTCGGCCCCGGCGTGTTCACGGCCGGCGACGTGGTCGCGGTCCGGGCCCGGCAGCACCAGCTGGGGGCCCCGGAGAGCTTCGAGTGGGTGGCGCAGACCTCACCGGGGGTCGCGGACGCCGTGCGCGCGGCCGGCCTCGTCATCCACGAGCACCCCTTGCTCGTGCTCGTGCGACCGCCGCTCCTCATCCCGCCGCCACCCCGCACCCACGTCCGCTTCGTCGGGGCCGACGACCCGCTCGTGCCGGTGGCCCGGTCGGTCGCCGGCCTGGGCTTCGCGACGTCCGGGACGCAGGTCGGGCCGGTCGGACCGACCGAACAGGACGCGGCGCAGGCCAGCCAGCCCCCGGAGCAGCTCGAGCACCTGCGCGCCCAGCTGCGGGCCGGGACCACCGTGCTGGCCGTGGTCGAGGACGACGTGCTGGGCGTGGTGGCCGTCGGCAGCCAAAACCCGCGCGGCGACGTGAGCGAGGTCGTCGGCGTCGCCACCCTGCCCGCGGCGCGGCGGCGCGGGCTGGCCACCGCGCTGACGTCCTCGCTCGTCGAGCACGCGCTCGGCCACGGCGTGCAGACGGTGTTCCTCTCCGCCGGTGGCGTCGCGGTCGCCCGCGTGTCTTGTCTCGCAGATGGGGGTGACTTTTCAGAACGTGAAGCCGGCGTCTTCGCGCTGCTTTCGTGCGGGGCGGCGTCGGTAGTCAGTGGGGTGAGAGTTGCGGTCGGCCCAGATGTGGGCGTTGGCCTCGTTGCGCC
>JBBSAJ010000043.1:0-19069 GCA_038252405.1 Actinomycetes bacterium
CCTCTCCCGAACTGTTGGGGCGTGTTTCTCCCCGGCGTACAACCGGGTTTGGACCCCCTTGTGCCCGAACCGGGCGTGGGGGGGGGGGGGGGGGCGGCGGCGGGGGCGGCGGCCGGCACGGCCCCGACCGTGCCGATGACCCCGAGCTCGGCGCCCACCGGCACCGTCTCGTCCTCGCCGACGGCGATCGACAGCAGCACACCGGATGCCGGGGCCGGGATCTCGGTGTCCACCTTGTCGGTGGAGATCTCCAGCAGTGGCTCGTCGGCCTGGACGGTGTCGCCGACCTGCTTGAGCCAGCGGGTCACGGTGCCCTCGGTCACGCTCTCGCCGAGCTGGGGCAGCACCACGGGGGTACCGGTGGTCGCGGCAGGAGCGGCGGGCGCGACGGCGGCGACCGGCTCGGGAGCAGCGGAAGGGGTCGGCGCTGGTGCGGGCTCAGCAGCGACGGCGGCTGCGGCGGCCACCGGTGCCGCTGCGCCGGAGCCGTCACCGATGACGGCCAGCTCACCGCCCACCGGGACGACGTCGTCCTCGTGGGCGACGATCCGCTCGAGGACGCCGGAGGCTGGGGCCGGGATCTCGGTGTCCACCTTGTCGGTGGAGATCTCCAGCAGTGGCTCGTCGGCCTGGACGGTGTCGCCCTCCTGCTTGAGCCAGCGGGTGACCGTGCCCTCGGTCACGCTCTCGCCGAGCTGGGGCATCGTGACAGAGACCGCCATGCGAGTCGACTCCTCGAATCGTCGTCCGTGCTTCGGGTTCGATCAGTTTCAGCCGTGCACGTGCAGGGGCTTGCCGGCCAGCGCCAGGTGCGCCTCGCCGAGCGCCTCCGACTGCGTCGGGTGCGGGTGGATCAGGCTGGCGACGTCGTCGGCGTACGCCTCCCAGTTGTAGATCAGCTGGCCCTCGGCCAGCAGCTCGCCGACCCGGGCGCCGACCATGTGGACGCCGACGACCGGGCCGTCGGCCAGCGCCACCAGCTTGACCGCGCCGGCGGTCTTGAGGATCTGGCTCTTGCCGTTGCCGCCGAGGTCGTAGACCAGCGTCTTGACCTTGTCCTCGCCGTAGCGCTCCTTCGCGGTGGCCTCGGTGATGCCCACCGATGCGACCTCCGGGTCGCAGTAGGCGATCCGCGGGACGCCGTCGTAGTCGATCGGGCGCGGGTTGAGCCCGGCGACGTGCTCGGCGACGAGGATGCCCTCCTGGAAGCCGACGTGCGCGAGCTGCAGGGTCGGGATGAGGTCGCCGACGGCGTACACGCCGGGGACGTTCGTGCGGCAGAACTCGTCGACGGTGACGAAGCCGCGATCCATCGCGATACCGGCCTCCTCGTAGCCGAGGCCCTGCGAGCGCGGGCCGCGCCCCACCGCGACGAGCAGCAGGTCGGCGTCGAAGGTCTTGCCGTTCTCCAGCGACACCCGCACGCCGGACGCGGTGTGTTCGACGGCGCTGAACCGGGCGCCCAGCTCGAACGCGATGCCGCGCTTACGGAACGCCCGCTCGAGCAGCTTGGAGCTGGCCTCCTCCTCGGCCGGCACCAGGTGCGGCAGCGCCTCGACGATGGTGACCTCGGCGCCCAGCGAGCGCCACACGCTGGCGAACTCCACCCCGATCACCCCGCCGCCCAGGACCACGGCCGAGCGGGGCACATAGTCGAGGCGCAGCGCGTGGTCGCTCGTGATGACCCGGCCGCCGTCGATCTCCAGGCCGGGCAGTGACCGGGCATAGGAGCCGGTGGCCAGCACGACGGTGCGGCCGGTGTAGTCGGTGTCGCCGACGCGGACCGTGGTCGGCGACACCAGCCGGCCCTCGCCCTCGACGTAGGTGACGCCGCGGCTCTTCACCAGTCCCTGCAGGCCCTTGTGCAGCCGGCTGACCACGCCGTCCTTGTAGGCGTGCACGCCGGCCATGTCCACGCCGTCGAAGGTGGCCTTGATGCCGAACTGCTCGCTCTCGCGGGCCGCGTCGGCGACCTCCGCGGCGTGCAGCAGCGCCTTCGTGGGGATGCAGCCGTAGTGCAGGCAGGTGCCGCCGACCTTGTCCTTCTCGATCAGGGCCACCGACAGTCCGAGCTCGGCGGCACGCAGTGCTGTGGCGTAGCCCCCACTGCCGCCACCGAGGATGACGATGTCGAACGTGCTGCCTGTGGGGTCGGCCACGGGGTCTCCTTGCCTGGGTCCAGTCGGCTGTGCTCGGGTCATCCTCGCACCCCTTCACCACGGTGCGGCAACTGGAGGACTTCTGCCACCGGACCTAGGCTCGGGGGGTGCGCCGACGGGGTCGGCGGGTGCGCTGGAAGGGGTGTTGGGTGCGACTGCTCGGGCGCTGGCGCGGCAAGAGCCGGCCTGGCACGCAGCGACGAGCCGGCTCGGAGGACCGCCGTCACCTCGAGGAGTTCGTGGCCGGTCACACCGGGGTGGAGGCGTTCGTCGAGCCGCAGACGGCGGTCACCGAGACGACCATCCTGCTGGTGGCCAGCACCGGGGAGTGGACCCGCCGCCGGGTGCCCTCGCCCAAGGTCGCGCACGAGTGGGCCAACGGGCTCGGCGTCCCGTCCTACGACGCCGCGGTCGTCGGGTACCCGCAACGGATGCGGGACTGGAACGCCCGCCACCGCAACCGCTAGCCCCCCGGATCAGGCCGGAGGGGGAGGGTCAGAGCCGGCCGTCGGCGAGGTCCTCAGCGAGCTGGAGCATGGTGCGCACGCCGGCGCCGGTGCCGCCCTTGGGGGTGTAGCCGTACGGCGCCGCCTCGTTGTACGACGGCCCGGCGATGTCGAGGTGCGCCCATCGGCGCCCGTTCGGCACGAACTCGCGCAGGAACGTGCCGGCCGAGAGCATGCCGCCCTTGCGGCCCCAGTCGACGTTGGCGATGTCGGCGACGGTGGAGTCCAGGCCCTTGCGCAGCTCCTCGGGCAGCGGCATCGGCCACATCACCTCGCCGGCCCGCTGCGACGCGTCGTGCACCTGCTTGAGCAGGCCGTCGTCGTTGGACATGATCGCCGACGTCCGGGCGCCCAGGGCGACGACCTGCGCGCCGGTGAGGGTCGCGATGTCGACGACGACGTCCGGCTCCTCTGCGGTCGCGGCCACGATGGCGTCGGCGAGGATCAACCGGCCCTCGGCGTCGGTGTTGAGCACCTCCACGGTGCGGCCGCCGAAGATCGAGATGACGTCGGACGGGCGCTGGGCGTTGCCGCCCGGCATGTTCTCCGCCATCGGCGCCCAGGCGGTCACGTTGACCACCGCCTTGCTGCGGGCCGCGGCGATGACCGTGGAGATCACGGCGGCGGCGCCGGCCATGTCCGACTTCATCGCCTCCATGCCCTGCGCCGGCTTGATCGAGATGCCGCCGGTGTCGAAGGTGATGCCCTTGCCGACGAGGGCCAGGTGCTTGGTCGCCTTGGGGTGCCGGTAGGCGATCCGGACCAGCCGTGGCGGGTGCGCCGACCCCTGCCCGACGCCGAGGATGCCGCCGTAGCCGCCCTTCCTCAGCGCCTTCTCGTCCAGGACGGTGACCTCGAGGCCGGCCGTCCTGGCGGCGGCCGCCGCGGCGTCGGCGAACAGCTGTGGGAACAGCGCGGACGGCGGGGTGTTCACCCAGTCGCGGGTCATCGTGATGGCGTCCGCGACCACCTGTGCGTGCGACAGCGCGGCCTTCGCGGCCCGGTCGGCGGCCGTGTCGGTGGCCAGCACGAACGCCTTGACGGCGGGCTTGGCCTTGGCCGCGGAGACACCGCGGAACCGGTGGAAGCTGTAGGCCCCGAGCAGCGCGCCCTGGGCCACCGCCTCGATCTCACCGGGGGTCTTGGCCGGCAGGGCCAGGACGACGGTGGAGCGGCCGGCCAGGGACCGGGCGGCAGCGCCCGCCGCCCGCCGCAGCGCCTCCGGCTCGTAGCGTCGCCCGGCCCGGCCCAGCCCGGTGGCGACCACCGTGGCAGCAGCGACGCCGGCCGGTGCCGGAACCGTGACCACCTCGTCCGGGGCGCCGGTCGCGCCGAGCTGCGCCCACACCGCGCGCATGCTTCGCAGCGCCCGCGCGACGTCCGCGGTGGCGACGAGGACCGGTCCGGCTTCGTCCTGGGCGAGGCCCACCACCAGGGCGTCACCGGTCAATGTGGAGGCGGCGGTTCCGGACAGCTTGATCGACGACACGGGGACCCCTTCGGCACGCGGGAATGATCGTGACCAGCCTAGTAGCGTTGCGGGCGTGACCGATCTTCGGCGTTCCCCCCTGTACGCGCGCCACCACGACCTCGGCGCGAAGCTGTCCGACTTCGGTGGGTGGGAGATGCCCATCGAGTACCCCGACGGCGGGGTGCTGAAGGAGCACGCCGCGGTGCGGCAGGCCGTCGGCCTCTTCGACGTCTCGCACCTGGGCAAGGCCTCGGTGCGCGGGCCGGGGGCCGCCGCCTTCATCAACTCCTGCCTGAGCAACGACCTGGGCCGCATCGAGCCGGGCCGGGCCCAGTACACGCTGGCCTGCGACGAGTCTGGCGGCGTGGTCGACGACCTCATCGCCTACCTGCGCTCGGACGACGAGGTCTTCTTGGTGCCCAACGCCGCGAACACCGCCGAGGTGGTGCGCCGGCTGGTCGCCGCCGCGCCGTCGGGCATCGAGATCACCAGCGAGCACGACCAGTACGGCGTGCTGGCCGTGCAGGGACCGCGCTCGGCCGACCTGCTGGACGCGCTGGGCCTGCCGACCGGCATGTCCTACATGTCATTCGCGGACGCGCAGTGGCAGGGCCGCCCGGTCATCGTGTGCCGGACCGGTTACACGGGCGAGCACGGCTACGAGCTGCTGCCGCGGTGGGACGACTCCGCCCTGTTGTGGGACGCGCTGCTCGACGCCGGTGCTCCGATGGGGGCGCGGCCCTGCGGCCTGGGCGCGAGGGACACGCTGCGTACCGAGATGGGCTACCCGCTGCACGGGCAGGACCTGTCGCTGCAGATCAGCCCGGTGCAGGCGAGGTCGGGGTGGGCGGTCGGCTGGTCCAAGCCGGAGTTCTGGGGACGTGCGGCGCTGCTGGCCGAGCGGGCCGCCGGGGCCAGTCGGCTGCTGTGGGGGCTGCTGTCCCTCGATCGCGGCATCCCGCGCCCGCACCTGACCGTCGCGTCGGCGTCCGGCGAGCCGCTGGGCGAGGTGACCAGCGGCACGTTCTCGCCGACCCTGCGGCAGGGCATCGGCCTCGCACTGCTGAACCGTGGCGTCGAGGAGGGGGCAGAGGTCGTCGTCGACGTCCGCGGCCGTCCGTCGACCATGCGGGTGGTCAAGCCGCCGTTCGTGCAGTCGTCGACGACTTCCTGACGGGTTCTCTGGACTTCGAGTGCTCGGCGCCGCGACAATCGCCGCACCCCGCCAGCCTCCGGGCATCGCCCGCTGACCCTCAGGGACGTCCATGGACCACCCGTCCGTCGAAGACCTTCAACAGGTGCCACTGCTCGCCGACCTGTCGGACGCCGAGCGCAGCGCCCTTTCGGAGCTCTTCGACATCATGGAGTACGACGCCGGCCGCACCCTGGTCGGCGAAGGTCGGGCCGGGTACGCCTTCTACGTCATCAACCGTGGTCGGGTGGCGGTCACGCACGACGGTGAGCAGCTGAGGGAGCTCGGTCCCGGCGACTTCTTCGGCGAGATCGCCATTCTCGGCAAGCGGCGTCGGACAGCGACCGTCACCGCCACCGAGCCGGTGGCGGTCTGGGTCCTTCTCGGCTCGGCCTTCGAGGAGCTGCAGTCCACTCGGCCGGAGGTGGCGGCGGCACTGCAGGAGGCGATGCGCCATCGGCTCGAGGCGGGCTGAGGAGAGCCGGGCAGGCCAAGGGGCGACCACCCGGACGTACCTCCGGTGCGGCCGCCCCTTGGACGACTAGGTTGCCAGCGACAGGGTCAGGAGCTGCGGTTCGGCACCGCCCAGGTGGTCTGCCCATCGTCCTGGGTGACCTTCAGGTAGCGACCGATGATGCGAACCTTCGCGCGGCGGGACACGGGACCGACCCTTCACTGAGCAGAACTGTCTTCTGTCACAACCCTAGTGAGCGACCGGACGTTCCCGGTGCGGACGTGGCGCGGATCACCTGTGGGCTCGGTCACTCGCGCCGGTCGCTCCCGACCGTGACCGGGGTGGGCTCGGTCACTCGCGCCGGTCGCTCCCGACCGTGACCGGGGTGGGCTCGTCGCTGTGGCCGTCGTCGTCCTTGAGGGTCACCATCAGGATCGGGACGACGGTGAGGCCGGCGGCGAGAGCGACCAGGGGCAGGTTCAGCAGGATCCAGTTCATGGCGTGGCCCTTCGGTTGAGGGGTGACCGGCGAGCTTTCCCGCCTGCACCAAGGAAAGGCCGGCGGAGTAAGAGGATCGTGAGCCAGGCCTCAACGCCGGACTAAGGCACCGCCAAGGTGCGGGTGGAGCGCGGTTGGGTCAGCGCAGCTGGAACAGCTCGCCCGCTCGGTTCCGGTAGGCGGGGCACACCAGGTTGTGGTCCAGCCGACCGTGCGCCGTGTCCTGGACCCACTGCACGAGCGCGGGGGACGACCCGGCCAGCTGGCTGGAGCAGGCCGCCGCGGCCTGCTCCGCGGTGCCCGGACCGATGGCGTACCAGACGGGCAGGCCGGGGCTCCAGGAGCCGGCGATCTCCTCCCACATCTGCGGCGTGGAGTAGATCCCGACCCGCACGCCGAGGTCCTGCAGCCGGGCGGCCATGGCGTCCAGGACGGTCGCGTTCTCCTGGGTGGTGCCGGCCCAGGTGTTCTCGGTCTCGACGTCCAGCCACCACATCGTCGTCCCGCTGGGGGACTGGGCCCGTTCCCTGGCCACGGCGTCGTCGATGACCGCGCGGCCGTAGGCGACCGGGTCGCCGACTCCGGGATAGCCGGTGTTGACGTAGACCGCCCGGCCCTGCTTGTTGGCCGCCCAGCGCAGCTGGGTTCCCACGCACCGGTTCGTGGACATCGGTCGGCCGCCGGTGACGCCGACGATCGCGAAGCCGCCGTCGCTGGGGAGGGTGCGGCCGCACTGAGGGTGCGACACGTCGTAGCCGACGGCCGTGACCGTGGCGGCCGGTGCGGGGAGGGGCGAGCGCAGCGGCGGAGCCCCGGTCAGCAGCGGCGGGGGGATGGCCATCGTGAGGGGGGGCTGCTGGGCCTTCGAGGTGAGCGCGAGGGCCGCGCCGCCGGCGAGCAGCACGAGGAACAGGCCGGCGCCCACGAGCGCTGACCGGCCCCTGCCTCGCGACTGGCTCATGCCGGCCCGGTCACTCCGGCCAAGTCAGCCGGCTCCAGGTCGGCCAGGACGGCGATGGCGGCCTGGACGACGGGCAGCGCGAGCAGGGCCCCCGTCCCGGTGCCGAGCCGGATCCCGAAGTCCAGCACCGGCTCCAGCTGCAGCCGTTCGAGGGCTCGCTCGTGCGCGGGGTCGGGTGACCGGTGCCCGGCCAGCCACCAGCCCCTGGACCGGAACGAGATCCGGTGCGCCAGCAGTGCGGCCGAGGTGCTGACCACGCCGTCCAGCAGCACCGGCGTCCGCCGCAGCGCGGCCTGCACGAGGAACCCAGCGGTCGCGGCCAGGTCGACGCCGCCCGCCTCCGCCAGCAGACCGATCGGGTCGGGGAGCAGCGCGCGCCCACGCCGGGCGGAGTCCCGCACGGCCGCGCACTTGACCATCCAGGCCCGGTCGTCGATGCCGCTGCCCCGGCCGACCATCGGGGCGACGTCGGAGCCGGTGAGCAGCGCCGTGAGTGTCGCCACCGGCGTCGTGGCCCCCACCCCGAGGTCGGCGGCGACCAGCAGGTCGGCGCCGGCGTCGACCTCCTCGTCGACGATCGCCATCCCGGCGCGGAAGGCTCGGTCGGCCTCGTCGCGGGACAGGGCCGGACCCACGGCGAGGTCGTCGCTGCCGCGGCGCACCTTGTGGCCGGTGACCGGGAGGTCCTCGAGGTCGGCGTCCACAGCCAGGTCGACGACCCGGACGGAGGCTCCCGCGCGGGCGGCGAGCACGTTCACCAGACCGCCACCGGCGACGATCGAGCGGACCTGCCGGGCGGTGGTCCCGGGTGGCTCGGCCGACACGCCTCGGTGGGCCACGCCGTGGTCGGCGGCCAGCACCACGACCCTCGGACGGACGAACGGGCGCGGCGGGCAGCGGCCCTGCACGGTCGCCGCCCAGGCCGCGACCTCCTCCAGCCGGCCGAACGCCCCGGCCGGACGGAGCAGCCGCGCCTGGCGGTCCCTGGCCCGCCGGGCGAGCGTCTGGTCGGCCGACTCGACCCGCTGGGCCAGCTCGTCCAGGTCGACCTCGCTCACCGCTCACCCTCCAGCCCTGCCGTCACGAACACCACCGGGTCACCGAACGCCGCCCGGCGAGACGCCCGGCGCAGGGCCCGCAGCAGCGGTCCCGCGGTGACCGCGAGCAGGGCCATGTTGCCGATCGCCCTGGGGATGTCGAAGCCCAGGGACGTCACTAGACAGTAGGCCAGGAACCGGCCGAGGTTCGCGACGAGCGGGTCCCCGGGGACGAACGAGACGGACGACGACAGGCCGGTGGTGAACGGCCAGGACCACAGGTTGAGCAGGAACCCGTAGGCGATCCCGCTGGCCGCTCCGTAGCCGACCAGCAGCCAGGTCTCGGCCCGACCCCGCAGCGGCGGCAGCAGCCCCGCCCCCAGGCCGACCCAGGCGGCCCCGAGCATCTGGAACGGCAGCCACGGACCCACCCCTCCCGTGAGCAGCGCCGAGGCGAACGTCGTCACCATCCCGAGCACGAAGCCGAAGCCGGGTCCCAGCGCCCGGCCGCCCAGGATGAGCAGCACGAACATCGGCTGGAACCCGGTCACCCCGCCGCCGAGCGGCCGCAGCACCGCCCCAACCGCGGCCAGCACGCCGAGCAGCGCCACCGCCTTCGCGTCGATCCCGCCGTCGGACACCTCGGCCAGGACGACGACGAGCAGCAGCGGCAGCAGCACGGCGAACAGCCAGGGGGCGTCCCCGGAGTGGCCCAGCCCGCTGTGCGCCGCAGCGAACAGCGGCCAGCCGAAGGCGACCAGCCCGACCACGCTGACCAGGGCCAGGGCGAGCGTGCTGCGCCCGCGCAGCCGGATCGCGCTCACCCGGCGACCTCCAGGGCGGCGGCCACCTCGCCGACGGTCAGCCACGGCTCGGGGGCGAGCACCTTGGCCACCTGGGGGGCGAACGCGGGCGAGGCCACGAGCACCTCGGCGGTGGGACCGTCGGCGACGATCTCGCCCTCGGCCATGACCACGGTGCGGGTCGCCACCTCGGCCACCAGCTCGACGTCGTGGGTGGCCATCACCACGGCGTGCCCCTGGGCGGCCAGCGACCGAAGCACGCCGACCAGCCGGGCCTTGGCGGTGTAGTCCAGCCCGCGGGTGGGCTCGTCCAGCAGCAGCAGCGGCGGCTCGGCGACCAGGACGAGGGCCAGCACCAGGGCCAGCCGCTGGCCCTCGGACAAGTCCCGCGGGTGGGAGGTTCCGTCGATGCCCGGCGCCAGCCGGTCGAGCAGGGTGCGAGTGGCGCCCGCGGCGGCCCGGCAGTCCCGGTCGGACGCCGAGCACTCGGCGGCCACCGTCTCGGCCGTGAGCAGGTCGGCCGCCTCCTGCGGGACCAGCCCGGCGTGGCGCAGCAGGTCGCGCGCGGGCAGCTGGGCCGGGTCGGCTCCCGCGACCCGCACCACCCCTGCGCTGGGCACGGTGAGCCCCACGAGGGCGTTGAGCAGCGTCGACTTGCCGGCCCCGTTGCGGCCCATGACGGCCACGACCTCCCCGGCCGTGACGGCGAGGGAGGCCCCGCGCAGCGCGACCACGTCGCCGTAGCGGACCACCAGGGCGCGGGCCGCGGCCACCGGCGGCCCATCCGCGGGGTCGACCGCGCGCAGCGGCGCCCGGCCGACCAGCCGCTCCCGCAGCGGCCCGGCGGCCCGGCGGGCGTCGCGCACCGACAGGGGCAACGGGTGCCAGCCGGCCAGCCGGCCGAGCTCCACGACGGGCGGCGCGACCACGGAGTGGGCCAGCACCCGGGCCGGGTCCCCGGACACCACCGGCAGCCCCACGCCGTCCAGCCGGACCACCCGGTCGGCGTACTGGACCACCCGCTCGAGACGGTGCTCGGCCAGCAGCACGGTGAGCCCGAGGTCGTGGACCAGCCGCTGGAGGGCGGCCAGGACCTCCTCGGCCGCGGCCGGGTCCAGGGCGGATGTCGGCTCGTCGAGCACCAGCACCTGCGGGTGCGTCGTGAGCACCGACCCGATGGCCACCCGCTGCCGCTGGCCGCCGGACAGGGTCCGCAGCGGGCGGTCCCGCAGGTCGGCCAGGCCGAGCAGGTCCAGGGTCTCCTCGACCCGCTTGCGCATGACCTGCGGGGCCAGCCCCAGTGACTCCATGCCGTAGGCGAGCTCGTCCTCGACGACGTCGGTGACGAACCCGGCCAGCGGGTCCTGGCCGACGACGCCCACGACGTCGGCGAGCTCCCGCGGCGGGTGGGTGCGGGTGTCCCGCCCGGCGACCGTGACCCGGCCGAGCAGGGTGCCCCCGCTGAAGTGCGGGACCAGGCCGTTGACGCAGCGCAGCAGGGTCGACTTGCCCACGCCGGTCGGGCCGACCACGAGCGCGAGCTCACCCTCGGGGACGTGCAGGTCCACGTCAGCCAGCACCGGGCGGTCCAGCCCGCCGTAGGTCACGGTCACCTGCTCGAAGCGGATCACGCGGCCACCCGCTCCGAGGCCGGCACCCGGACCGCAGCGGACCCCCGGGCGGTGGGCACCGGTGGCGCGGCCCACGCCGGGACCAGGGCGAGCAGGATGCCGACCAGCGGCAGCAGCGGCAGCCCGGGCCACGCCGGGGGGGCCACCGGGGCGGCCAGCGACGTCGGGTCGGCGGCGACCGCGGCCAGGAACGTCACGGCGGTGCCGACCCCGGCGGCGGTGACCAGCCACTCCGGCAGCGCCCACGGGTCGGGGCGGTAGCGGCTGCGGCCCACCCGCCGACCGCCCAGGGTGAACCCGGCGACCTCGGCGGCCATCCCGCCGAGCAGCAGCGGCCAGCCGAGCAGCGGCAGGCCGGCGAGCTGCGGGCTGCCGCCGTCCAGCAGCCCGAAGCTGCCGAGGGCGGCGCCGGTGAGACCGAGCAGGACCAGTGCCCCGGTGAGCCGTCGGGTCGCCCGTGGCACCCCCGCCGTCCGGCCGTAGCCGCGGCTGTCCATCGCCGCGGCCAGCTGCAAGGAGCGGTCCAGTGAGGACTCTAGCAGCGGCAGCGCCACGCCGACGACGCTGCGCAGACCGCGGTCCGGGCGGCCCCGCAGCCGACGGGCCTGGCGCAGCCGGCCGGCCTCGGTGACCAGCTGCGGCGCCAGGGTCATGGCCACCACGACCGCCACGCCCACCTCGTACAGCGCCCCGGGGACCACCCGCAGCAGCCGGCTCGGGTTGGCCAACGAGTTGGCCGCCCCCACACAGGCCAGGATGGTGGCCAGCCGCAGCCCCTCGTAGGTCGCGGCCAGCAGGTCCTCGGCGGTGACCGGGCCGCCGAGGCTCACACCGGCCGCCCACGACGGCAGCGGCAGCTCCGGCAGGGTGACCAGCACGTGCCCGGCCCCGGTCGACCCGAACAGCACCTGCAGGGCCATCCGCAGCGCGATGACGATCAGCCCCAGCCGCAGGAACGCGGCGTACGACCGGGACCACGGCGCCGGGGTGCGCCGGGCCGCCACCACGTAGCCGGCCGCAGCGACCAGCAGGAGCAGCAGCACCGGGTTGGTGGTCCGGCTGGCCGCGGTGGCCAGTCCGATCGCCCACAGCCACCACGCGCCGGGGTGCAGCGCTCGGGGCAGGAACGCCGTCCGCAGGCTGGTCACGGGGACCGCCGCGCGCGCCGCAGCCCGGCCACGGCCAGGCCGGCGATGAGGAGCCCGCCGGCTGCGGCGCCGAGCGGCAGCCCGCCGCCGGACGAGCCGCCGGTGCCCGGTGGGAGCCCGCCCGGACCCACCGCGACGACGCTCGGCTGGACCGACGGGGTCGCGACCCCTGCAGCCTGGACAGCCGTCGGGGTCGGGGTGGCCGTGGGCTGGGCGGTGGGCGTGGCCAGGACCGGTGAAGCCGAGGGGGACCGGCTCGCGGGTGCTGTCGTCGAGGGAGCGGTCGGCCGCGAGGCTGCCGACGCGGTCGGGGCCGCGGCGGTGGGCGAGGGGGACGCTGGCTCGACCGGGGCGCCGCACTCACCGACCGGGTAGCCGGCGACCGAGCAGATCAGGCCGGCCTGCGCGGTGAACGCGGAGTAGGCCGACAGGACCTGGTAGCCGTTGGCGGTGGTGGGCACGACGGCGCAGAAGGTGTCGATGCCCCGCGGTGGGACCTGGCCGGGCGGGTGGGACTCGACAGTGCCGAAGTCGACGACCAGCGCCACGCGCTTGCGGTCGGCCACGGCCGGTGTCGGGCCGCAGATCGTCGCAAAGCTCGGCGCCGCGCGGGGCGGCGTGCTCGACCCGGTGGCCACGCTGACCTCGAACCGCCAGCCCTCGACGGCGCCGTCCGCGGGCCGGGCGGCGGGCCCGTAGCTGGAGAACGTCCAGCTGCTGCCCTGGCCGTGCCAGTAGGTCCAGTAGCGGAAGGAGGTGGCGGCGGCGGGCGCGGCCGCCGCCACGGTGGCGGCGAGCACCGTCACCGTGGCAGCCAGCAGCACCCGCAGCCTCACGCCCGCGGCCTCCGGCCGGTGAGCCGGACCAGGCCGAGCCCGGCCAGCAGGAGCAGCACGCCCACGGCGGCCGCCCAGCCGGCCGCCGGAGAGGACCCGGTGTCCGGCAGGGTCGGCGTGGGTGCCTGCGTGGCGACCGGGTGTGCGGTCGCCGACCCGGACGGCGACGGGGTTGCCGCCACAGCCGCGGCCGGGGTGATCGTCGCGGCCAGCCGGGCCACCAGGTCGCTGCCGCCGACGGCCTGCGGGTCCTGGCCGCCGGCCACGGCGGCCAGCACGAGCAAGGCCAGCGACCCGGGCAGGTCGGCGCCCTTGGCGGTGGTGAAGGCGGCCTGGTGCGCGGCCAGCAGGGCCAGCGCCGCCTGCGCCGCTGAGGCGCCGTGCCCGGCCGACTCCAGGGCGAGGACGGCGTTCGCGGTGCTGCCGTAGTCGGTCCCGCCCGAGCCGCTGGGGTCGGGGAGCCCGCCGCCGTTGGCCAGCAGCCGGTCGGCCACATAGCCGGCCCCCGCGGCCGCCGCGCCGGACGCATCGGTCGCGCCCCCGGGGCAGGTCAGGGTCGGGGTGTCGTTCGCCGGCGACCCGGCGGGCACCGGCAGGAAGCCGCCGGCCACCGCGAGGGTCGCCTGCACGCTGGCGAAGTCGTTCGGGGTCCCGGCGTAGGTGAAGGCGCCCCGGTCGGCCGCCGCCCCGGAGCAGCCCACCTGGAGGGCGAGCAGCGCCTCGCTCGGGGTGTGCCCGGCCGAGCTGGTGGGCAGCGGCCGACCGGCCGAGGTGAAGGCGCTCCAGGCCACCGCGGTGGAGTTCGCGTCCGAGGCGTTGCCCGCGGCACCGTCGGGGTAGTAGGCCCAGCCGCCGTCCGCGCCCTGGTGGGCGGTCAGCCACTGCAGCCCGCGGTCCGCCGCCGCCGTCAGCTTCAGCGCGACGAGGGCCTGGACGGCGAGCGCGGTGCTGTTGGAGTCCTCACCGGCGTAGGTGCTCGAGCTCGGCGCCGCACACGCGACGGCCGGGCCGGCGCGGAAGGCCTCGAAGCCGCCGTCCGGGCACTGCTGGCCGGTCAGCCAGGTGACCGCGGCCGGGGCGGGGGTGGTGCCGGCTGCCAGCTGGGCGAGCACCGCCAGCGACTGGCGGTAGACGCCGTCATAGGTGGGGTCCTGGCTGCCGTAGAGCCCGGCCGGGTTGGCGGGGGCAGCCGCGAGAGCGGACGTCGCCGGCCCGGCGGCACCGAGCAGGGCCGCCAGCGCGAGGCCGAGTCCGAGGGTGGCCTGGGCCGTGCGGCCCGTGGTGCGTGACATGGAGCGCCTTTCGTGTGAGCGATCCGCGACGGTGTCCCGCGTTGGCCTCGCTCACGACGACGCCTCTTGCCCCCGGTGTGGAACCGGGAGCGAAGAGGCGTGGGCGCGGGTCGGGGTCGACCCGGGCTCCGCCCCGCATACCTCGACGGACGGGGGAGCCGCTCGCTCCTGGGCGGGTATCCCGGCTCACCGTGGCCCCGAAACGTGGCTCGGTGCCTCGGCTCTACGGTTGCGGGTCAGCGCCGGGATTCAACCGGACTTCCCCCACTCAGGCGCGTGTGGAGTTGTTTGCCTCGGACGGTCCCACGGCGGAGGCGGCTGAGTCAAAGCAGGCCCGCTGTGGCTCCGGGCGGGGGTCGTAGGGTGTCGCCCATGGCCTGGACCTGGCGGTACGAGTCCCGTGACGGAGCACCCCTGGACGCGGGGGCGCGTGACCTGCCGACCGGCTCGTTCCCGACCCAGTCGGACGCCGAGACCTGGCTGGGCGAGACCTGGCGCGAGCTGCTGGACGCCGGCGTCGAGCAGGTCGTGCTGCTCGAGGACGGCGTGTCGGTCTACGGCCCGATGAGCCTCTTCCCGCCCGGCTAGGTCTGGCTCAGGGGCGCTCCTCGGGGCTCACCGTCCGGGCCGGGTCGGTCATCGCCAGGTCCCCGACGATCCCGTCGATCGCGGTCATCAGGTCGGCGTCCAGCTTCACGCCGGCCGCCTTGGCGTTCTCCACGACCTGCTCCGGTCGGGTGGCGCCGATGATCGCCGCGGCCACGTTGTCGTTCTGCAGCACCCAGGCCACGGCCAGCGCGGCCATGGTCAGCCCGGCCTGGTCGGCCAGCGGGCGCAGCTGCTGGACCCGCGCGAGGACGTCGTCGGTGAGCCACGCCTTGATGAAGTCCCCGCCGGTCGGGTCGGTGGCGCGGGAGCCGGCCGGCGGCGGCTGGCCGGGCTGGTACTTGCCGGTGAGCACGCCCTGGGCGATCGGCGACCAGACGATCTGGGACAGTCCCAGCTCGCGCGACGCCGGCACCACCTCGGCCTCGATGACCCGCCACAGCATCGAGTACTGCGGCTGGTTGGAGATCAGCGGCACGCGCAGCTCGCGGGCCAGCTCGGCGGCGGCGCGGATCTGGTCCGCGGTCCACTCGGACACGCCGATGTAGAGGGCCTTGCCGGAGCGGACGACGTCGGCGAACGCCTGAATCGTCTCCTCGAGCGGGGTCTCCACATCGTAGCGGTGGGCCTGGTACAGGTCGACGTAGTCGGTGCCCAGCCGGCGCAGCGAGCCGTTGATGCCCTCGAGGATGTGCTTGCGGGACAGCCCGCGGTCGTTCGGCCCCGGACCGACCGGCCAGTAGACCTTGGTGAAGATCTCCAGGCCGTCGCGGCGCTCGCCCGTCAGCGCCCGGCCGAGGACCTCCTCCGCCCGCGTTCCCGCGTACACGTCGGCGGTGTCGAAGGTGGTGATCCCGACGTCGAGGGCGGCCCGGACGCACGCCTTCGCGGCGTCCTCCTCGACCTGCGAGCCGTGGGTGATCCAGTTGCCGTACGCGATCTCACTGATCTTCAGGCCGCTGTGGCCGAGGTATCGAAAGTCCATGTCCCCGACCCTATGCGAGCGCGGTCACCCGGGCCCGGGCGGGATGATCAGACCTTGGCGCCGCTGCGCACGCGGGGCTTGGGCAGCCTCAGCCGGCGCAGCTGGAGCGCCCGCAGCGCCGCGTACATGCCGACCTTGGTGGTGTCGTCAGGGTACTTCTGGGCGATCGCCCGGCGGGTCCGCCAGGCCAGGATCGAGGTGTCCACCAGCACGAGCAGCATGTACAGGTAGAACCCGATGATCGAGTAGCCGCGGACCAGGTTGTTCGGGATGAAGCTGAGGACCAGGAACACCAGGACGGCGGGCAGCATGAACTCGCCGGCCGAGCGCCGGGCGTCGACGAAGTCCCGGGCGTAGGACTTCGCCTTGCCCTGGTCCCGCGCCGGCAGGTAGCGCTCGTCGCCGTCCACCAGGGCCTGCCGGGCCCGCATCCGGTCGGTGCGGCCCCGCTCGCGCTCCTGCTTCTTGGCTTCCTTGGGGTTCGCGGCGCCCTTGAGCCTGGCCTTGCGCGCGGCCTCGGCGTCCTTGCGGCTGGGCGTGGCGCGACCCTTGCCGGACCCGTCGGTGGTGGCGGTGGCGGCCTCGGTGGCTTCGTCGGTGCTGCGTCGGCGGAACACGGGGCCAGCGTAGCGGCGCCTCCGCCTGCGCCAGCCCTCGCCGGTCCGAGCCCACAGCACCTAGGCTGGCAGGAGGGCCGGGACCGGTCCGACTGACCCGAAGGAGGGCGTGCCGGATGGCAGGCTTCTTCAAGCGCTTGACCTTGATCTTCAAGTCGAAGGCGAACAGCGCGCTGGACAAGGCCGAGGACCCGCGCCAGACCCTCGACTACAGCTACGAGAAGCAGCTCGAGCTGCTGCAGAAGGTGCGGCGAGGGGTCGCCGACGTGGCGACCTCGCGCAAGCGCCTCGAGCTGCAGCTGGCCGGCCTGGACCAGCAGAGCAGCAAGCTGGAGAACCAGGGCCGCCAGGCGCTCGCCGCCGGCCGGGAGGACCTCGCCCGCGAGGCGCTGACCCGGCGCTCCGGCATCCAGCAGCAGATCTCCGACCTGCAGGGGCAGCTGGCCCAGCTGCAGGGCGAGGAGGAGCGGCTGGTCACCGCCCAGCAGCGGCTGCAGGCCAAGGTGGAGGCGTTCCGCACCAAGAAGGAGACCATCAAGGCCACCTACACGGCCGCGGAGGCGCAGACCAAGATCAACGAGGCGTTCTCGGGCATCTCCGAGGAGATGAGCGACGTCGGCCTGGCTGTCCAGCGGGCCGAGGACAAGACCGCTCAGATGCAGGCGCGGGCGGGGGCGATCGACGAGCTGATGGCCAGCGGCGCGCTCGAGGACGCCAGCGGCAGCACGAAGGACGACCTGACCCTCGAGCTCGAGCGGCTGTCCAGCTCTTCCGACGTGGAGCAGGAGCTGAGCCGGCTCAAGGGCGAGATCGGCCAGGGTGCGGCCCCGGCCGGGCTGCCGGCCGGCACGGCTGCCCCGGCCGCCGACGCTGTTCCCGCGATCCCGATCGAGAGTGCTGAGGAGAAGCCATGATCGTCCGCATCATGGGTGAGGGTCAGTACGAGGTGGCCAACGACGCCCAGGCGGCCATGAACGCCCACGACGACGAGATCGCCGTGGCGGTCGAGGCGGGCGACGAGGAGACGTTCCGGTCCGCGCTGCACGCGATGCTGGCCGAGCTCCGTTCCTCCGGTGCGCGGCTGCCGGACGACTCGCTGATCAGCTCGGACGTCGTGCTGCCGTCGGAGGACGCCACCATCGAGGAAGTGCGTGACCTGCTGGGAGCCGAAGGGCTCCTTCCCGGCTGACGTGAAGACTCGCTACGCAGCGGACCGCGGGCTGACCACCCGGATGGTCCTGACGATGTTCCTTCTCGGGCTGCTCTATGTGGTCTTGATGGTCCTGCTCATGTTCATCGGGCTGCCCGCCTGGCTGGCCCTGGGCATCGCCGGGGCTGCGCTCTTCTTCCAGTGGTATTTCTCCGACTCGGTGGCCCTGTACGCCATGCACGCCCGGGTGGTCACCCCCGAGGAGGCTCCCCAGCTGCACGCGGTCATCGACCGGCTGTGCGCCCTGGCGGACATGCCCAAGCCGCGGGTGGCGATCGCGAACACCGACATCCCCAACGCGTTCGCCACCGGCCGGTCCCCGAGCCGGGCGGTGGTGTGCGCCACGACAGGTCTCATGCGGCGCCTGGACGGCGAGGAGCTCGAGGGCGTGCTGGCCCACGAGCTGTCCCACGTGGCGCACCGCGACGTCGCGGTCATGACGATTGCGTCGTTCGTGGGGGTGCTGGCTGGCTTCCTCACGCGTTCGATGATGTGGAGCTCGATGGGCCGGGACCGCCGCGACCAGAACGCCGCCCTGGTGTTCCTCGTGGTCCTCGTGGTCAGCGTCGTCGTCTACGCGCTCTCGTTCCTGCTCATCCGGGTGCTCTCGCGGTACCGCGAGCTGTCCGCGGACCGCAGCGGAGCGCTGCTCACGGCCAAGCCGTCGGCGCTCGCCCGCGCGCTGCAGAAGGTGTCCGGCGACATGGCGGCCATCCCGAGCCGCGACCTGCGGCAGGCTGAGGCGTTCAACGCGTTCTTCTTCACCCCGGCGCGATCCCAGGGGCTCTCGCTGTCGACGTTGTTCTCCACGCACCCGCCGCTGGAGAAGCGGCTCGAGCAGCTGGCCAAGATCGCCACGCAGCTCGGCCAGGCCTGAGCCGGACGGCGGAATCGACCAGCGTGGGACTCCTCGACTCGATCTTCGGCCGGACCAAGCCGGCCCGTCCGGACCTCGACCAGCTGTTCGGGCTGCCGGCTGCCGCGATCAGCCTCGAGGCGTCCCTCGGTCTGCGCCCCACCGGGCTCGGCTCGGTGGCTTTCCGGGCGGCCGAGGGGAAGGCCTTCGACGACGTCGAGGCCGAGGTCACCCAGCTGCTGGCCCTGGGCGGCGGACCCGCCGTCCAGGCCTCGGTGGACAGCTACGGGTTCACCTGGCTGCTGCTGGGCACCGACCCGCCGGACGTGGGCTCGCTCGTCACCGACCTGCACGCGGTCAACTCGTCCCTGCAGGACTCCGGGTTCGGACCTACGCTGCTGTGCTCGTTGGCGTCGTTCGCTGACAGCTCGGGACGTCGGCTCGCCCTGGTCTACCTGTTCAAGCGCGGCTCGTTCTACCCGTTCGCCCCGGTCGCGGGGCAGCAGGAGAGTCGGGACAACGTGCTGGAGCTGCAGGTGCGAGACCTGGTCAAGGACGATCTGCGCGTGGAGCAGGACCTGACCCGCTGGTTCCCGGTGTGGGGCGCCCCCGGCCTCTAGGCCACGCCGGCCGCGGTTGTCGGTGGCCTTCGGTAGACTCGAACGTATGTCTTGTCTCGCAGATGGGGGTGATGAGTGGTCTCCGGGGGTGGATGCCCTACGTAACCCCGAACGGACCGGCCGCCTGCTCACCCTGCTGACTGCCGTTCGGCGCAACGAGGCCAACGCCCACATCTGGGCCGACCGC
>JBBSAJ010000044.1:0-18966 GCA_038252405.1 Actinomycetes bacterium
ACCGGGGTGCCGCAGGCCTGGGACTCCACGGCGACCAGCCCGAACGACTCGTTGTGCGACGGGACGACGGTGAGCGTGGCCGCGCGGTACCACTCGCCCAGCTCGGCCTGCGGGACGGGGGGGGCGAACCGCACCAGGTCGCGGATGCCGAGGTCCCGGGCCAGGTCGTCCAGGTGGGTGGGGTGCTCCAGCCCGCTGCCGGACGGCCCGCCGACCACGGCGACCACGAGCCGCTCGCGCAGCGCGGGGTCGGCGGCGACCATCCGGGCGGCCGCGCGCAGCAGCACGTCGGGGGCCTTGAGCGGCTGGATCCGGCCCACGAACAGCAGCACGACGGCGTCCACGGGCAGCCCCAGCCGGGCCCGGGCAGCGGCCCGGTCACCCTCCCGGAAGACGTCGAGGTCCACGCCCGGGTTGACCACGAACACCTTGTCCGGGTCGGCGCCGTACAGCCGGACCAGCGCGTCGGCCTCGTGGTCGGCGTTCGCGATGTGCGCGTCGGCGAGCTCGACGACCTGTTCCTCGCCGATCAGCCGGGCCGACGGCTCCGGGGTGTCGCCGTCGGCCAGCGCGGCGTTCTTGACCTTGGCCATGGTGTGCATGGAGTGCACGAGCGGCACGCCCCAGCGCTCGGCGACGAGCGTGCCGACCTGCCCGGACAGCCAGTAGTGCGAGTGCACCAGGTCGAAGTAGCCGGGGTCGTGCAGCGCCTCGACCCGGGCCACGCCGCGGGTGACCGCGCACAGCTGCGCCGGCAGGTCCTGCTTGGACAGCCCCTCGAACGGCCCGGCGACCACGTTGCGCACGCGCACGCCGTCGGCCAGGTCGACGACCGGGGGCAGCCCGCCGCGGGTGGCCCTGGTGAAGATCTCGACCGCGGTGCCGGACGCCGCCAGCCGCTTGGCCAGCTCGACCACGTAGACGTTCATGCCCCCGGCGTCGCCGGTCCCCGGCTGGTCCAGCGGGGAGGTGTGCACGGACAGCATGGCGACCCGGCGCGGCACGTCCAGCCGGACCGGCACCACCGTCATCGCACGCTCCTTGTCCTCGGCGAAGCACTTCGAGTGTGACCCCCAGCGTCAACCGCAGGAGATCCTCCCCGATTCCCTGGTTGAACGCACAACGAGCGAGTCAGCCCAGCTGCTCCAGCTCGGCGGTGACGATCGCGAGCGCCGCGGCGCTGAACAGCACGAACCGCACCTCGGTGACGCTCGTGGTCGGGGTGGCGGCGACGGTGCGGACGGCGATCCGGGCGGCGTCGGCGGCCGGCCAGCCGTAGGCGCCCGTGGAGATCGCCGGGAACGCGACCGAGGCGGCGCCCAGCTCGTCGGCCACCGCCAGGCAGGACCGGTAGCAGGACGCCAGCACTTGCGAGCGGTCCTCCCGGCTCGAGTGCACCGGGCCCACCGTGTGGACCACCCAGCGGGCCGGCAGCCGCCCGGCGGGGGTGGCCACGGCCTGCCCGGGCGGCAGCCCGTCCGGGTAGGCGCCCTCGCGCAGCGCCAGGCAGGCCGCCAGGATGTCCGGCCCGCCGCGGCGGTGGATGGCGCCGTCCACCCCGCCGCCGCCCAGCAGCGTGGAGTTGGCCGCGTTGACGATGACGTCGACGTGCTGCTCGGTGATGTCCCCGACGACGGCGGTGCGGTGGGCGGTCATGGGCCTAGCCTGCACCGGGTGAGTGACACCGAGGTGGCCCGGACCGACCGGCTGGTGCTGCGGCCGTGGCGGCCCGACGAGGTCGGGGCCCTGTACGACCTGTACCGCCGCGAGGAGGTCTGGCGCTGGCGGGGCGCCCAGCCGGCTCCCCCGGCGTCCGTCGAGGCCATGGCAGCCACGGTGGACCGCTGGGCCGCCCGCGCCGCGGGGCCGTACGGGGTCTGGGCGGTGGAGCCGGCCGCGCTGGGCGCGCCGGTGGGCACGGTGCTGCTGGTGCCGCTGCCGGACGCCGACGGCCGGCCCACCGACGACGTGGAGGTGGGCTGGCACCTGCACCCGGACCACTGGGGCCACGGGTACGCCACCGAGGCGGCGGGGGCGCTGCTCTCGCGCGCCTGGGACGCCGGGCTGAGCGAGGTGTACGCCGTGGTGCACCCGGCCAACGAGCGGTCGGTGGCGGTGACCCGGCGGCTGGGCATGGCCCCGATCGGGCTGACCGACCGGTGGTACGGGGTGGAGCTGGCGGCGTTCCGGGCCGGCCGGCCGGCGCCCTAGCCGCTGACCGGGTCGGTGATCCGCACCCGCAGCCGGCGGAACCCCTTGCCCTTGTTCTCCACCTTGACCACCTCGAGGCCGCCGATCTGGGCGGTCGAGGCGACGTGGGTGCCGCCGTCGGCCTGCACGTCCAGGCCGTTGATGTCCACGATCCGCACGACCTGCAGGTCGGGCGGCAGCAGGTTGGTCGCCGTCCGGATGATGTCCGGGATCGCGAACGCCTCGTCGCGGGGCAGGCTGTAGACGGCGATGCCCCGGTCGGCGGCCACCTCGGCGGCGCAGGCGGCCGCGACCCGGTCCTTGAAGTCGGCCGGCAGCTCGGGCAGGTCGAAGTCCATCCGGGCCTCGAGCGGCTGCATGCTGCCGCCGGTCACCAGCGCGCCGAAGTCGCGGAACACGACCCCGGAGAGCAGGTGCAGCGCGGAGTGGGTGCGCATCAGCGCGGTGCGCCGGGCGTCCTCGACGGCGCCGCGGACGGCGGTGCCGGGCGGCGGCAGCGGGTCACCCTCGGCGGCCACCAGCCACTGCTCGCCGTCCGCCCTGCGCGCATCGACGATGCGGGTGTGGACGCCGCCCCACAGCAGCACGCCGTGGTCGGGCGGCTGGCCGCCCCCGCCGGGGTAGAACGCGGAGCGGTCCAGGACCACGGCGTCCTCGGCGGAGGCGAGCACGACGGCGTCCCACTCGCGTAGCGAGGCGTCGTCGAGCTCGAGGCGCTGGGTGCTCACCAGGGGCCGTAGGGGCCGTCACTGGACGACCGGCCGCCGCGGCCGCGGCCGCCGCCGAGGGCCTGCAGCTGCGGCCGGATCCCGTACAGGTAGACCAGCGAGGCGGCCGCGCCGCCCACGACGAAGAAGCTGAGCGGGTTCAGCACCAGCAGCGACGCCCCGGCGAGCAGCCCGAGGATGAGCAGCCAGACCACCTTGTCCAGCTTGCCGACGGCCTTGAAGTGCGCCGCCGGCCGGCGGGCGGCGTCCACGAACGCCCAGATCTCCAGCGCGAAGACGACGCCCCACAGGGCCAGGTTGACCAACCCGAACACGCTCATGTCTCCAGGGTAGGCGACCATCCCATGATCACCATTTGCGGTCCGATCACGCCGTCACCCGGCTGGTTCCGACCGCTCACGGTGATCATGGACGGCGGAACGGCACGGGGCCGCCCCACCCGATCGGTGGGACGGCCCCGGTCGGCACCGTGTGCGGGTGCCCGGTCGGCGGAAAGGGGTTAGGCGCCGACCTGCTCGGCAGCCACCTCGACCGCGGTGACGGTCTTCTCGGCGGCCTTGCGCGCCGACGTGCCGGCCGCCTTGGCCGCGCTGCGGGTGTGCGCGGCGGAGGTGCGGGCCGTGGTGCCGGTGGCCTTGGCCGAGGTGCGGGTCCGGGCCGCCTGCTTGCGGGCGGTGGTCCCGGCCGCCTTGGCCTTCGCCTCAGCGACCTTCACCTGGTGGACGGCGTCCTTGACGGCCGGCTCACGCCGGATGCGCTTGATCAGCTTCTGGCCGCGGGCGGCCAGCTCGTCGTAGGTCTCCTCGACCTGGCCGACCAGCTCGTGGGCCCGGGCCTGGGCGGTGTCCGGCAGCTCGCCGACCGCGGTGCGGACCGCCTCGACGCGCTCGGTGGCACGGTCCTGCAGCTCCTTGGGCTCCACCCGCAGCGCGCGCAGCTTCTCGCCGGCCTGCCGCATGGTGTGCACGGCGAGGTCGCCGAACCCGGCGACGGCGTACACCGGCTTGGTCTCGGTCAGGTCGACGACCGTCTTCCTGAGGTCCTGGGTGATGGGCATGGTGATCCTTCTTCCGGTTGCAGTTCAGTGGTCGTCGTCCAACGCTTCCCTGTTCTCCTTGCAGAACGACTCGTAGACGTCGAGCAGCACCCTCTTTTGCCGCTGCGACAGGTACGGGTCCCCGAGGACGGCCGCGGCGACGGCCTGTTCGCCCTCGCGCTCCTCGAGCAGACCCGCGCGCACGTACAGCGTCTCCGCGCTGATCCGCAGCGCCTTCGCGATCTGCTGCAGGATCTCCGCGCTCGGCTTCTTCAGGCCGCGCTCGATCTGGCTCAGGTACGGGTTCGACACGCCAGCCGACTTCGCCAGCTGGCGCAGCGACACCTCCGCCTGCTCACGCTGCTCGCGGATGTACTCCCCGAGCGACGCGACGTTCAACGTTGGCACACAAGGATTGTCTCACGAAGTGCTTGCTAGAGCAAGCGCCGGGCTAGCACCCCGCGCCGCCGCCCACGCCGGCGGCGCTCACGAGTGGACACCGGGGGAACGTTATGGATCCCCAGACCCGCCATAACGTTCCCGCAGCGACCGCTCGCGCCGGCGACTCACCGAGTGGAGCCCCAGTGAGCGGAAAGCGACCCCACCAGCCCATGACGCTCACCGGAACTCCACTCGCGCGCCGTCCGGATGGCGGGTCAGGGCAGGACGGCGCGGACGGCGCCCACGGGCAGCCCCCCGCCGAGCAGCACGTGCTCGGACTGCGCCTGCACCACCGGCGCCGTCACCCCGAGCCGGCGCAGCACCGCGGCCATCACCACCGTCCGGGCCCGCTCGGCGCCGTCGTCGATCTTCAGCGCGACCGCGCGACCGTCCGGCAGGGCCACCGCGTAGACGCCCTCGGCGCCGTCCTTGGCCAGCAGGCCGGGCACCCCCGCCATCAGCGCGGTGACGTCGCGGCGGGTGCCGCCCACCCACTGCGGATAGGCCCGCATCGCGTCCGCCACCCGGCGCTGCGGCGTGCCCGGCTCGGCCTGGACACACGCGGCGAACGCCCGGGCCAGCCCGGTCAGGGTGAAGGCGAACACCGGGGCGCCGCAGCCGTCCACCCCGACCGCGGCCACCGGCTCGCCGGCCAGCCGCTCGGCGGTGCGCAGCAGCGCCTGCTGCAGCGGGTGGTCCGGCTCCCGGTAGGTCGACGTCGGCCAGCCGGCCGCCACGCAGGTGGCCAGCATGGCGGCGTGCTTGCCCGAGCAGTTCATCGCGACCGGCTCGGGCCCGCCGCCGGCGCGCAGCCAGTCCCGGCGGGCCGCCTCGTCCAGCGGCAGGTCCGGCGGGGTCTGCAGGGCGGCAACGGTCAGCCCCGCGGAGGCCAGCACCCGGCGGACGCCGTCCAGGTGGAACGGCTCGCCCGAGTGCGAGGCCCCGGCCAGCGCCAGGAGCTCGTCCTCGAGCGGGTAGCCGGCCTCGACCATGCCGACCGCCTGCATCAGCTTGTTCGACGAGCGGGGGAACACCGGCACGTCGACCGCGCCCACAGCGAGCAGCACCGAGCCGTCGGCGTCCAAGGCCACGACCGACCCGTGGTGGTGACCCTCGACGAACCCCGAGCGCACGACCTCAGCAACGACAGGGAGCGGCCCCACGGACTAGTCGCGCTCGGTCTTCAGCAGCTCGTCGACCGAGGCTTCGCCGTCGCGGTAGCGGCGGGTGATCTCGGCGGTGAGCTGGTCCATGACCTGCTGCACCCGGTGCCGGATCCCGCTGACCGTCCGCTCGAAGCCGACCAGCTCCTCGTGCCCGGCGGCCAGCTGGGCCTCGGTCATCGCGCCGACGTTCGACAGCGAGGGATCGGAGATGATCTGCTCGACCCGCCGGCGGTTCTCGGCCACCCGGCTGGGCTCGACGTTGAGGTAGCGGCCCAGCCCGTGCGGGGCCGGCCGGCCCTCGCCGCCCAGCACCTGCGGCAGCTGGTCCACCAGCGGGTCGGCGTCGCCATCGGCCGCCCCGCGGCGCTGCTGCTCGGCCCGGATGATGTCCATGCGGCCCTGCAGCAGCCGGCGGATGTAGGAGAGGTCGGCGTCCTCCTGCTCGGCGTCGAAGCGGCGCTGGCGCACCTCCTGCAGCGTCATCTCGGTCAGGCCGTCGAGGAAGCCCTCCCCGAGGACCCGGTCGACCCGCCGCCGACCACCAGGCATCGGCTCACTCATCGGACCTCTTTCCCCCCTCGATCCTTCACCCGCAGCAGCGACCGAGCCTCGGCCGGGGTCAGCGCCGGCCGCAGCGCGAGCCGGGCCAGCTCGGCCGCCCGCTCGACCAGCTGGACGTTGTCCCGCACCGGCTCGTTCGGAGCGTAGGTGAGGGTGTCCTCCATGCCCACCCGCAGGTGGCCACCGGCGGACAGCGCCGCCAGCGCGACCGGCAGCGTGGTGCGCCCGACCCCGGTCGCCGACCAGGTGGCCCCGGCCGGCAGCGCGCGGACGGCGGCCACCAGGGCCTCCGTCGTCCCGGGCATGCCACCGGGCACGCCCAGGACGAGGTCGCAGTGCACCTGCCCGCCGTAGGGCGCGCCGACCTTGTCCAGCAGCCGGTTCAGCGCAGTGACGTGGCCCAGGTCGAACAGCTCGAACTCGGGCACGACCTCGGCCGCCTGGGTCCGCTCGTACAGCTCGACCATGAACGGCCACGGGTTCAAGAAGACGTCGTCCCCGAAGTTGACCGTGCCGCAGGTGAGCGAGCAGGAGTCCGGCTCGGCGTCGAGCACCGCGAGCCGGGCCTCGTACGGGTCGCGCACCGAGCCGCCGGTCGACAGCTGGACCACCAGGTGGGTCTGCTCGCGCAGCGCGGCGACGGTGTCCTTCAGCCGGACCGGGTCGAGGCTGGGGGCGGCGTCGGCGTCGCGGATGTGGACGTGGATCATGGCGGCGCCCGCAGCCTCGCACGCCTGGGCGGTTTGGACCAGTTCGTCCAGGGTCACCGGCAGCGCGGGAGCGTCGCCCTTCGCCGTCTCCGCACCGGTCGGGGCGACCGTGATCATGGTTCCTGAGGGGGCCACGGAGTCATGGTGTCACGTTCCGCCGACGACCCGCTCACCTGGCGTCACCCACACGCCGCAACCGGCGCGCGGATGGGACTCAACAAACCGGCCGACGCTGCCGATGGGACGGATATCCACTGCGGAACCATCCACGGCGGGCGGCCCTGGGAGGGAGGATCAGCATGCTCGACGGCGACCTCCTGACCGGTCCGCTCGAGCAGGTGCTGCTGGACCTCGGGGCGCAGGGCTCGACCGGCTGCCTGCACGTCGTGGACGACGCCGAGGACGAGGCTGAGGTCTACTTCCGGGACGGGCTGATCTACTCGGTCTTCGTCCCCGGCCGCCGTCCGCTGATCGGCTCGCGGCTAATCTCCTCCGGCGTCCTCGCGCCCGAGACCCTGGCCGAGGCGCTGGAGGTCCAGCGCAGCGGCGAGCTGGTCGGCTGGCGGCTGGGCGAGCTGCTGGTCCACCTGGGGTTCGTGGAGCGGGACGTCGTCGAGGCGTTCGTCTCCGAGCAGCTCGTCGACCAGCTGACCGACCTGATGGGCTGGCGGGTCGACTCCTGGAAGTTCCGCCCCCGCAAGCTGGCCCGCCAGGACGTCTCCCCGCCGCAGGAGGTGCACGCCCTGCTGGCCGAGATCCGCGAGCGGCGGATGCACTGGGGGCACCTGCGCGGTCTGGTGGGGACGCCGGAGTCGGTGCCGGTGCTCGCCAGCAGCGGCTCGACGAGCGACGACGTCCTCATCGGCCCCGGCGAGTGGGCGATGCTGTGCAAGGTGGACGGCGACCGGTCCATCGCCGACCTGGCCATCGACTGCGGCTTCACCCTCTACGAGGGGGCGCAGGTGATCGGCAGCCTGGTCGAGGCCGGGCTGGTGGACGTCGACCGCACGCTCACCGTGGTCCCCGACCCGGTGGTCGAGGAGCCCCCCGAGGACGTCGTCGACGAGCCGGTCGAGGACGTCATCGACGAGCCGGCCGAGGCGGTCGAAGAGGCCGCCCCGGAGCCGGTCGAGGACACCGACGAGGCCGAAGACACCGACGAGGACACCGACGACGAGGCCGACGACGAGGCCGACCTCGCCGACACGGTAAGGCGCGCAGCCGCCGCCCTCGAGGTCATGCAGCTGCCCGAGCTGGAGCCCGAGCCCGAGGCGCCGGCCGCCCCCCCGATCTCCGCGTACAGCGACCGGGAGTGGGACCGGGAGGTGGCTATCCGCCGGGCGATCGCCGAGAAGGAGGCGCAGTCCCAGCTGGACGACGAGAAGCGGCGCCGGCTGGAGGCGCTGGCGATCGCCGCGGAGGTCGAGGAGGCCCGGCAGCGCGAGCTCGAGAAGATCAAGAGGGCCCGCCAGGCCGAGCTGGACGCCGAGCGCACCGAGGTCGAGCCGCAGGCCTGGGCCGACCATGCGATGTGGCTGGCCGACGCGCGGGCCCGGGCCGAGGGTCCGGCCTGGGACGACCACGCCGGCTACCTGGCCGAGCAGGCCCGGATCGAGGCGGAGCGGCTGGCGGCCGAGCGCGCCGCCGCCAAGGAGCCCGCCTGGGCCGAGCACGCGGCCTGGCTCGCGGCCGAGCGGGTCCGGGTCGAGTGGCAGGCCTGGGACGACCACGCGACCTGGACCGCCGAGCGGCTGGCCGAGCAGCGCCGCGTGGCCGAGGACGAGGCGTGGGTCGACCACCTCGCCTGGCTGGACGCGCAGCGGGCCGCCGCCGAGGAGTCGGCCTGGGCCGACCATGCGGCCTGGCTCGCGGCCGAGCGCGCCCGGGTCGAGGGCGAGGCCTGGGACACCCACGCCGGGTGGCTCACCGACGAGCGGTTCCGCGCCGAGGGCGAGGCCTGGGAGGCCCACGCCGCCTGGCTGTGGCAGCAGCGCGCGGACGCCGAGGAGCCCGCCTGGGCGGCCCACGGCGAGTGGCTGGCCGAGCAGCGGACGGCGGCCGAGGCGCCGGCCTGGGCCGACCACGAGGAGTGGCTGGCCGAGCAGGCCCGGATCGAGGCGGAGCGAGTTGAGGCTGAGCGACTCGCCGCCGAGGAGGCGGCGATCGCGGAGGCCGAGGAGGCCGAGCGGGTCCGGCGCGAGGAGCAGGAGCGCCTCGACCGCGAGGAGGCTGAGCGGCTCGAGGCCGAGCGCCTCGCCGCCGAGGAGGCGGCGCGCGCGGAGGCCGAGGAGGCCGAGCAGGTCCGGCGCGAGGAGCAGGAGGAGGCCGAGCGCCAGGCGACGAAGCGGGCCGAGGACGCAGCCGCCGCCATGGCGCTGGCCGACCTGGCCCGCGGGTTCGACAACGACGAGCCTGCGCAGCCGCCGGCCCAGCCCGAGGACACGGACGAGGACGAGGACACGGACGAGGACGAGGACGCAGCCGACGACGCGGACCACCGGCCGCAGCCGGTGACCATCGAGGTGCCCGCCGCCAGCGGGCGCGGCGACGGCATGTCCCCGGCCGCCCTGCTGGCCGAGCTGAACCGGGACGCGTCGAAGGCGGTCGCCCAGGCGATCCGCGAGGATGACCGCCGCACCCACGCCGAGCCGGAGCCCGACCCCGAGCCCGAGCTGCAGCGGGTCTCCTACGCGCCGTCCGCGAACGGCGAGGGCCGGGCCGACACCGCGGCGCTGCTGCGCGAGCTGTCCGGGCTGTTCGCCAGTGGCGACGAGCCGCGCAACGGCCAGGCCAACGGCAACGGCGGCGGCTCGTCCAACCCGCCCCCGATGTCGCACCCCGCGCAGCGGCCCGCGGCCAAGGACGAGAAGAAGAAGAAGCGCGGCATCTTCGGCCGCTGACCCGCCGCTGACCCCGTGCGACGATGCGCCTCGTGCGCGCCGTCGTCCAGGTCGTCAGTGAAGCCCGGGTGAGCGTCGACGGGAACGTCGTCGGCCGGATCGACCAGCCCGGGCTGGTGGTGCTGCTCGGGGTCACCCACGACGACACCGCCGTCACCGCCCAGCAGCTGGCCGCCAAGATCCACGAGCTGCGGATCATGGACGACGAGCGCTCGGCCGCCGAGCTGGACGCACCGCTGCTGGTGGTCAGCCAGTTCACCCTGTACGGCGCGACCACCAAGGGACGACGTCCGACCTGGGCGGCGGCCGCCCCCGGGCCGGTGGCCGAGCCGCTGGTCAAGGCGTTCTGCCAGGCGCTGCGCCAGCGGGGAGCCGTCGTCGAGGAGGGGATCTTCGGCGCGGACATGCAGGTGGCCCTGGTCAACGACGGCCCCCGCACCCTCATCCTCGAGGCCTGACCCCCGACCAGCGGACGCTCAGAGAACGTTATGGGCGCCGCCTGGGTGTAAACGTGCTCCCAGCGTCCGCTCGATCACGCCGCTCGCCGCAAGAGGGCCAGCGTCTGCCGCACCGCAGCGACCACCTCGTCGGGCCGGTCGACCACCTGCTCCCAGGTCACCCGCAGCACGGTGAAGCCGAGGCGGGCACACAGAAGGTCCCGCTCGTGGCCGGCACCCCAGCGTCGCACCCCCTCGTGGTACGCCCGGCCGTCGAACTCGATCAGCAGCGGGACGTCGAGGAACCAGAGGTCGGGCACCAGCAACACCCGGCCATCGACGACCACCGGCCGGTTGGCCACCCACCCCCGGATCCCGGCCGTCAGGAGCACCCGGTGCAACCGCCACTCGCCCACCGAGTGGGCGCCGGTGCCGAGCTCGGCCACCCGGGCACGCACAGCGCGCAGACCTGGGCTGCCCGCCAGCAACGCCGTCCGCGCCCCCAGCGACTCCACCGTCACGAGCCTTCGCTGGACGGCGGCGAAGGCGAGCGTCCGACCATCACCCACCGACAGCAGCCGCAGCGAGTCGAGGACGACGCGATCGGCGTCCGGCAGCGGCAGCCCCCACGGGCCGGGTCGCCCCAGCTGACCCGATGGCAGGCCGCATCGGTGCCCAACCAGACCCGCCACGCGCACCCGGCGGCCCGGGTCCACCAGGACGTGCAGCAAGGTGGTCTGCGGCAGCGGCAGGCCGATCACCGCCGCAGCCGTCAGGTGGCTCGGCACGCCACCGCGACTGGCCAGCCGGGCGGCCCACGCGAGCGCTGCCGCAGGCAGCGGCAGCGCGGACGAGGGCGCCACGACCTCACCGACCACCCGCACCCACAGCCCCGCCGCGAGTAGCCGGCGCAGTCGCGGACCGTTCACGCCGGCCGCCACCGCCTCACCCACGGTGCAGACACCACCGCGCCGGGTCCCGAGGTCGGGGAAGGGCGGTGCCGTGGTCCGTCGCACAGGTCCGAGCGTCCCGGATTCGGCAGCATGATCGCTTCCGCCGTCCACAACCCGCAACCAGCGGACGCCGGGGGAACGTTATGGCCCTCGGCGACCCCATAACGTTCCCCAGTCGTCCACTCGAGACGAGGCTAGGCTGCCGCCCCATGCGAGGGATCATCCTGGCCGGCGGCACCGGCAGCCGGCTGCACCCGATCACCCAGACGGTGAGCAAGCAGCTGCTGCCGGTCTACGACAAGCCGATGGTCTACTACCCGCTGTCCACCCTGCTGATGGCCGGGATCCGCGACGTCCTCGTCATCACCACCCCGCAGGACCAGGACCAGTTCCAGCGGCTGCTCGGCGACGGTGCCCGGCTGGGCATCGACATCAGCTACGCCGCCCAGCCGAAACCCGAGGGCCTGGCCCAGGCGTTCCTCATCGGTGCCGACTTCCTGGACGGCGACAAGGTCGCCCTCGTCCTCGGCGACAACCTGTTCTACGGCACCGGGCTGGGCACGGCGCTGAAGGGCCACGCCGACGTCGTCGGCGGGCACATCTTCGGCTACCACGTGAGCAACCCGCGGGCCTACGGCGTCGTCGAGTTCGCCGACGACGGCCGGGTGCTCTCCATCGAGGAGAAGCCGGAGCACCCGCGCAGCAGCTACGCCGTCCCGGGGCTGTACTTCTACGACGCCGACGTCGTGGAGATCGCGCGCGGCATCCGCCCGAGCGCCCGCGGCGAGCTGGAGATCAGCGCGGTCAACGACGAGTACCTGCAGCGCGGCACCCTCACCCTCACCGTGCTCGAGCGCGGCACCGCGTGGCTGGACACCGGCACCGTCGACTCGCTGATGGCGGCCGGGGAGTTCGTCCAGGTGGTCGAGCAGCGGCAGGGCCAGAAGATCGGCTGCATCGAGGAGGTGGCCTGGCGCGAGGGGTTCATCGACGACGAGCAGCTCCGCCGGTTGGCCGAACCCCTTCGGCCGAGTGGCTACGGCCAGTACCTCATCGGCCTCCTGGACGACGGCGCCAGCTAGCCTGACCGCCATGCACGTCAAGGAGCTCGGCGTCCCCGGCGCGTTCGAGCTGACCCCGCAGCTGCACCGCGACGACCGTGGTGTCTTCCTCGAGTGGTTCCGGGCCGAGACGTTCGCGGACGCCACCGGCCACGACCTGGCACTGGCCCAGGCCAACTGCTCGGTCAGCCGCCGCGGGGTCGTGCGGGGGATCCACTACGCCGACGTCCCGCCGGGGCAGGCGAAGTACGTGACCTGCGTGGCCGGCGCCGTCCTCGACGTGGTGGTCGACCTGCGGGTGGGCAGCCCGGCGTTCGGCCGGCACGACGCCGTCCGGCTGGACACGCAGGAGCGCAAGGCCGTGTACCTGCCCGAGGGCGTGGGCCACGGTTTCGTGGCGCTCACCGACGACGCCACGGTCATGTACCTGTGCTCGACGCCGTTCAACCCGAGCGCCGAGCACGGCGTCAACCCGCTCGACCCCGCGCTGGCGCTGCCCTGGCCGGACGACCTCGACCTGGTGCTCAGCACCAAGGACCGGTCCGCGCCGTCCCTCGCCGACGCGCTGGCCGCCGGCCGGCTGCCCCGCTGGGAGAACCCGTGAAGATCGTCGTCACCGGCGGGGCCGGGTTCATCGGCTCGAACTTCGTCCGCCGGCTGCTCACCGGCACCTACCCGGCGTTTGCCGCCGCCGACGTCGTCGTCCTCGACAAGCTGACGTACGCCGGCAACGAGGCGAACCTGGCGCCGGTCGCCGACTCTCCGCGGTACACCTTCGTCCGTGGTGACATCTGCGAGCCGGACGACGTCGACACCGCACTGGCGGGCGCCGACCTCGTCGTCCACTTCGCCGCGGAGTCCCACGTGGACCGCTCGATCCTCGGCGCCGCGGAGTTCGTGCGCACCAACGTGGCCGGCACCCAGGTGCTGCTGGACGCCGCCCTGCGGCAGCGCGTCGGCCGCTTCGTGCATGTGAGCACCGACGAGGTCTACGGCTCGATCCCCGAGGGGTCCTGGCCGGAGACGCACCCGCTGGAGCCGAACAGCCCGTACGCGGCGAGCAAGGCGGCCAGCGACCTGCTGGTGCGCGCCTACCACCGCACCCACGGTCTGGACACCGTGATCACCCGGTGCAGCAACAACTACGGGCCCTACCAGTTCCCCGAGAAGGTCATCCCGCTGTTCGCCACGAACCTGATGGACGGCGGCAGCGTGCCCCTGTACGGCGACGGCGGGAACGTGCGGGACTGGCTGCACGTCGACGACCACTGCGACGGCATCGCGCTGGTAGCGACCGGCGGCCGAGCCGGTGAGGTCTACAACATCGGCGGCGGCACCGAGCTGACCAACCGCGAGCTGACCGGGCTGCTGCTCGAGGCGACCGGCTGCGACTGGGACCGGGTCCGCCCGGTCACCGACCGGCTCGGCCACGACCGCCGCTACTCGGTGGACATCTCGAAGATCTCGGCCGAGCTGGGCTACGCGCCGCGGGTGCCGTTCGCCGACGGGCTGCGCGCCACCGTGCAGTGGTACCGCGAGCACCGCGACTGGTGGGAGCCGTTGCGCGCCCGGGCTGCGCTGGGCGCATGAGTCGCTGGCTGGTCGCCGGGCACCGCGGGATGCTCGGCTCGGACCTGCTCCCCCGCCTGGAGTCCTCCGGCGCGAGCGTCGTCGGGGTGGACCGCGACGAGATCGACCTGCGCTCGGCGGCCGAGGTCGGCGAGCTGCTCGCCGAGGTCCGGCCCGACGTGGTGGTCAACTGCGCCGCGTGGACGGCCGTCGACGAGGCGGAGACCCACGAGGCGGAGGCGCTGGCCGTCAACGGCGGGGCACCGGAGAACCTGGCCGTGGCCTGCGCGAGCCTGGCGGCGCACGGGCACCGCGACGGCGCCGGGCCGGTGCTGCTGCAGGTGTCCACCGACTACGTGTTCGCCGGCGACGCCGGCCTCCCCTACGCCGAGGACGCCCCCACCGGGCCGCTGACCGCCTACGGCCGGACCAAGCTGGTCGGCGAGCGGGCGGTGCTCGCCGCGCTGCCGACCACCGGCTACGTCGTGCGCACCGCGTGGCTGTACGGCGCGCACGGGCCGAACTTCGTGGCCACCATGCTGCGGCTGGAACGCGAGCGCGAGACGGTGACCGTCGTCGACGACCAGCACGGCCAGCCGACCTGGACGGTGGACCTCGCCGACCGGCTGGCCCTCCTCGGGTCCGCGGCGCTGGCCGGCACCGCACCGTCGGGGATCTACCACGCCACCAGCAGCGGGGCGACGACCTGGTTCTCCTTCGCCCGCGCCATCTTCGAGCTGGCTGGCGCCGACCCGGCGCGGGTCCAGCCGGTGCCCACCTCGGCGTTCCCGCGCCCAGCACCACGGCCGGCCTGGAGCGTGCTGGGCCACGACCGCTGGACGGGCACCGGCGTCGACCCGATCGGTGACTGGCGGGAGCGGCTCGCGGCGGCCTTCCCCTCGCTGCGTCCGCCGCGGGAGCGTCCGCAAGCTCAGTGACCGCGCAGAGCCACCAGCACGGTGCGCAGCAGGATCACCACGTCGAGCGAGAGCGACCAGTTCTCCACGTAGTACAGGTCCAGCCGCACCGCCTCGTCCCAGGACTGCTCGGCCCGCCCGCTCACCTGCCACAGCCCGGTCATCCCCGGCTTGACCAGGTGCCGCCGCCGGGCGACGCCCACGAACGCGTCCGGGTCGACCGCCAGCGGCCGCGGCCCGACCAGCGACATCTCCCCGCGCAGCACATTGACCAGCTGCGGCAGCTCGTCGATCGAGGTGCGCCGCAGCAGCCGGCCCAATGGCGTCACCCGCGGGTCGTCCTTGATCTTGAAGAGCAGCCCGTCCGCCTCGTTGGCGGCGCGCAAGGCGTCCCACGCGTCCTCCGCACCTGCGGACATGGTGCGGAACTTCCACACCGTGAACGGCGCCCAGTCCTGCCCGATGCGCTGCTGGCGGAAGAACACCGGGCCGGACGACGTCAGCCGGATGGCCACGGCCACTACGGCGAGCAGCGGGGCCAGCAGCACGAGCCCGGCCGCGGCCAGCACCCGGTCGAGGGTGCCCTTGACCACGCGGGCCGCTCCGGTGAACCGCGGCTCGTCGACGTACAGCAGGGGCAGGCCGGCCACCGGCCGTACCATCACCCGCGGTCCGGCCACGTCGGTCATCGCCGGGGCGACCACCAGGTCGACGTCGCCGCCCTCCAGGTCCCAGGCGAGGCGCCGCAACCGCTGCGGGGTCACCGACTCCGACGCGGTGACGGCGACCACGTCGGCGCCCAGGGTGCGCGCCAGCCGGGCGGCGTCCGACGGGGAGCAGGTCCCCACGACGACGAAGCCGGCGGCCGGCTCCTCGGCCAGCCGCTCGACGAAGGCGGCGGCCGAGTCGTCGTCGCCCACCACGAGGACCCGGTGGGTCAGCCGGCCGCGGACCCGCTGCGCCACCAGCCAGCGGCGCTGCGCCAGCCGCCCGGCGAGCAGCAGCAGCCACCCCAGCGGCAGCGCGATCGCGACGAAGGCCCGGGCCAGGTCGACCTTGAGGAGGAAGCTCGCGGTGGCCACGACGGCCACCAGGGTCAGCGACGCCCGGGTGACCCGGCGGTACTCCTCGGCGCCGACGCCCAGCACCCGCGGGTCGTAGCCACCCTGGACGGCGATGAGCGCCAGCCAGGCGACCACCACGGCACCGAGGATCAGCCCGTACCAGAGGCCGCCGATCGACACGCTGGCCAGCCCGAACCGGGCCGTGTACGCCGCCAGCACGGCCACGACCATGACCGCGACGTCGAGCGCCACCAGGGCGGCACGGTGCCCGCGCAGCCCCAGACCAGTCACCAGGGGGGAGCCCGCGGTGCGGTACTCGACCAGGGCCATAGTCGACGTATCGGCGCCAGCCCCGCGCGAGTGGAGCGCCAGCGACCCCATCGAGCCCCGGCGAGCGGACGCCAAGCGAACGTTATGGCCCCGATGGGCCGCATAACGTCCCCCCAGCGTCCACTCGAGGCTCGGCTGACCGAGAAGCCCGGCTGCGATCGGTGACCCGACCACGTCGGTGCGGTCCTGCTCGGCGACGACACCATGGTGCCGGCCGCGGTCCGCCAGTTCCTGACGTGGGAGCAGGCGAACGGCACCGCGATCGTGGCGGTCGGCGGCCCTGCCGCGACCGCGACTGCTGGGCTGGCGACGTCGTGGTACGTCGGCGCCGACCGGTTCGAGACGTCGGCGTTGCTCGCGCGCGGCCGGCTGTTCGCCGCGGGGCAGGAGTATTGGGGCTGGCCAACGGCGTGGACTTCCCCGACGCCCTCATCGGCGGCGCGGTCATGGCCTTCGTCGGCGGCCCGATGCTGCTGACGACGCCAGGGACGACGGCGCTGCTGCCGTTCAGCAGCCGCCTGAACCGCTGACCCGGACTCGATAGGGACGCCGGCACGACCAGTGGCTGCACCTGGCCCCCGACCGGAGAACAGCCCTTGCACCAGCGGAACCGATGTCCTTCCGGTATCGGGCCTGCGGGTCGCCCTGCGCAAGGAACGGCCACCTCACGTCGATCGAGCGGATCATCAGATCGGCCGGGTTGGACGACATCACCGAGACCCGCTAGCCACTTTCACCCGGCCGGTCACCGACGGCAGGGAGGACCGGCGCCACCAGGACGCCGTATCCGTCGACCAGTCCGCCGGCCTCCCTTGGGCCGCGTTGGTGCTCCGCAGCACCAGCAGGTAGGAGCGCCGGCCGTCGGCACCCAGCATCGGGGGCGGCAGCCGCGCAGCCAGGACGGCTGAGTCCAGCGTGCTCCGGGTCGATGCGAGCGTGGGACTTCAGGTCCTTTCACGGCGCTGGCCAGCACACCGGGGACCCCGGGAGCCACCAGCCCGACGGCCTCCGTCGAGATCGCCGTCGTCCGCAGAGGAGGCGCGAGAGCCCTGGTGCGACCGCCACCAGTGGCGCAACGTCGACCCGCGAACCGCCGCCTCGCAGCTTGGCCGGGTCCAGCTGGGACCGGACGCCGACCGGTCCGGTCAGCACGCTCGCCTGGTCCACCACGGCAGGTGCGACGCTGGGCGTCCTGCACGGCGGCGGGCACAGGGGCCTTGTCCGAGCTGAGCCGGTCCGTGGGCGCCGACAGCCCCAGGAGTCAGCCGCGGACGCGCACCCAGGTGCTGCCGCCGTTGCCCGTCGTCCACACGCCGGTGCCGTCCCAGAGCATGCCGACCGAGTCGTTCACGAACGAGAGCCCGACCGCGCCGCTGGTTGCCGCGCCGGCGACACAGCCGGTCGGCCGCCAGGTCGCCCCGCCGTCGGTCGACCGCAGCACGGACATCCCGGAGCACCCGGCCACCGGCTGGAGCGAGGCCACCCACAGTGACTCGCTGCTGACAGCGGTCAGTGCGCCGCCGGACGGGACGGCGGTCCGCTGCTGCCAGGTCACGCCACCATTGGTCGTGCGGAATATCGAGCCGTCGGTGCACAGCACCACGGCGTCGGTGAGCGTGATGCCGGCGACCTGCACCAGACCGACTCCGGTGGCGCACGAAAGCGGCACGTCCCCGGCCGGTGCGTGCAGCGCGGTCGGCTGAGCGCCCGAAGCAGCGACAGGCAACCGGTGCCAGGCATTCATCGTGCTGCCCGCTGCCACCCAGGTCCGCCCCGCATCCGTGGTGCGGTACAGCCCGGGTGCGCAGGTCGTGGTCGTGCCGACCACCCAGAAGCTGCTGGAGGAGTCGGCCCGCACGCGGAGGATGCTCCGCACCGGGATCATCAGCGTGCTCCAGGTGCGGCCGCCGTCGGTGGTCCGCTGCAGGCTCGCGCCGCCGTCAGCGCAGCAGCCGGGCTGGGCGCGCAGCCCAACGGTCGCGCTGACGACCTCGAGTGGCAACGCCGGCCCGGCAGCCACTGCCGGCGGCGGGGTCGCGCTCGCTGCCGACGTACCGCTCGGGCTGGGTGAGGTCGACGAGAGGACCGAGGCGGAAGGCGCCGTCGATGCTGTCGAGCCAGCCGCGCTGCGCGGGAGGAGGGACAGGTAGCAGAGGTATCCGACAGCCGCGGCAAGCAGGAGAAGCCCGACCATCGCGAACGGTCGAGGACCGTGCTCCGACACGGCGAGTCCCTTCAGATCGTCGGACGATGACCAGCCATTGAACACCGCCGCTCTGCGCGCCGGGCCAAGGCACGCCCGTGATCGTTTGGGTCAAAGGCTCGAGCCCAAGCTCGGCACTTCACGGAATCGCAGTGGTGAACGCAGTGAGCACGGTGTCGGTTACCGCGCCGGTGCCGCCGAACACGGTTCCGGATCGAAGGCTGGTGGCGGACTTCAACCACGCCGAGGTGGCGGCGGGCAGGGAGGGGGGTGTGGTGAGGAGTAGGGGTGCTCCGTGTGCGGCGAGGGCTGGCCCTGCGCTGATGGCATCGGCGAAGCCGGTGCCGGTGGCCAGCCCGACCGTGGCGGGGGCGCCGCCGAGGTAGGTGGCGAGCCGGACGGCGGTGGCGTAGCGGTCCGTTCCGACCAGGGCGGTGCCGCCGCGGTAGGCGGCGGTGACCGTGGGCCAGTGTGGTCTCCCTCACTCGAAGGCACCAAGGCGGTCCATCTCAAGGGTTGGACGAAATCGGCCGAAAACGTAACTGTTCAGGTCCCGTGGGCTACGGACTTGCGCCGACTGCGGGGATCCACGGCTGACCGGTGAACAGGTCGCGGAGAACGGTCATTGCGCCCTGCCTGTGTTTGCGGGCGGTGCCGAGGTAGGACCGGACGTCGAGGA
>JBBSAJ010000045.1:0-18088 GCA_038252405.1 Actinomycetes bacterium
CGCACGGACGGGAGCCTATCGGCGTGTCCTACCCTTCGAATGTGGGCGGGGCGAGGCAGGCGCGACGGGCCGCCGTCGGTGGCGGCGGCTTCGCCGGGCTGCTCGGAACCACGGCCGGGGTGCTGTTCGCGCAGGCCAAGCTGGCCCGCTGGCGGGTGGGTGAGCCGAGCCGGGTGCCGTTCGCCGTCGACGGCATCGTGGGCCGTGGCCGCGGTGAGCTGCTGCGGATGGTCATGCTCGGCGACTCCGGCGCCGCCGGGCTCGGCGCCGACGACCCGTACGACACGGTCTCCCTGGTGGTCGCGTCCGGGCTGTCGGCGGCGGCCGACCGGCCGGTGGCGCTGGTCGGCCTGGCCGTCGTGGGGGCGCGCACCTCCGACCTCGACGCGCAGGTCGACCGGGCGCTGCGCCGCACCCCGCCTCCCGACCTGGCGGTGATCATCATCGGGGCGAACGACGTCACCCACCTCGTCCCGCCGGCGACGTCGGCCGAGCGGCTCGCGGCCGTCGTGCGCCGGCTGGTCGACGCCGGCTGCGCGGTGGTCGTGGGCACCTGCCCGGACCTGGGCACCATCCGGCCGTTCCCCCAGCCGCTGCGCACGATCGGACGGCGCTGGAGCCTGACGCTGGCCGCCGCGCAGGCCACCGCCACCGAGGCTGCGGGCGGGCACGCCGTCCCGCTGGCCGCGCTGGTCGGGCCGGAGTTCGACGCGAGCCCGGCCGAGTACTTCAGCGAGGACCGGTTCCACCCGTCGTCCCTGGGCTACCGCCGTCTCGGCGAGGAGCTGCTGCCCGCAGCCCTGCAGGCCCTGCAGATCCCCACGCTCACCCCCAAGGAGTAGCCATGCCCGAGGCCGTCATCGTCGCCACCACCCGTTCCCCGATCGGCCGCGCCGGCAAGGGCTCGCTCAAGGACCTGCGACCCGACGACCTCGCGGCCACCGTCGTCCAGGCGGCGCTGGACAAGGTGCCCGAGCTGGACCCGCGCGCGGTCGACGACCTGATGCTCGGCTGCGGGCTGCCCGGCGGTGAGCAGGGGTACAACATGGGCCGGGTCGTCGCGGTGCTGCTCGGCCTGGACGACGTCCCGGGGACGACGGTCACCCGGTACTGCGCGTCGTCCCTGCAGACCACCCGGATGGCGCTGCACGCCATCCGGGCCGGCGAGGGCGACGTGTTCATCAGTGCCGGCGTGGAGATGGTCAGCAGCTTCGCCAGGGGCAGCAGCGACGGCCTGCCCGGCACCATGAACCCGCGCTTCGCCGCGGCCCAGCAGCGCACCGCCGATCGGGCCGCCGGCGGCGCCGGGCGCTGGACCGACCCGCGGGCCGACGGCGCCCTGCCGGACGCCTACGTCGCCATGGGCCAGACCGCGGAGAACGTGGCCCAGCTGTACGGGGTCACCCGCGAGGAGCAGGACGTGTTCGGCGTCCGGTCGCAGAACCTGGCCGAGGAGGCCATCGCGTCGGGGTTCTGGGCCCGCGAGATCGTCCCGGTGATGCTGCCCGACGGCACGGTGGTGTCGCAGGACGACGGGCCGCGGCCGGGCGTGACCCTGGCGGCGGTGTCCCAGCTGAAGCCGGTGTTCCGGCCGGACGGGACGATCACCGCGGGCAACTGCTGCCCGCTGAACGACGGCGCCGCCGCTGTGATCATCATGTCCGACACGCGGGCCCGCGAGCTGGGTGTCACCCCGCTGGCCCGGGTCGTCTCCACCGGCGTCACCGGGCTGTCCCCGGAGATCATGGGCATGGGCCCGGTCGAGGCGTCCCGGCAGGCGCTGGCCCGCGCCGGGATGACCATCGACGACGTCGACCTGGTCGAGATCAACGAGGCGTTCGCCGCTCAGGTGCTGCCGGCCGCGCGCGAGCTCGGCGTGCCCCTGGACCGGCTGAACGTGCACGGCGGGGCGATCGCGGTGGGCCACCCGTTCGGCATGACCGGCGCCCGGATCGCCGGCACCCTGCTCAACGGGCTGGACTGGCAGGACAAGGAGATCGGCCTGGAGACGATGTGCGTGGGCGGCGGCCAGGGCATGGCCATGGTGCTACAGCGCCTGGCGTAGCTCGGCGGCGGACGACGCCAGCTCGGCGAGCAGCTCGCCCACCGGGCGGCGGCCTCCCGGCGCCCACACCGGGGTGGCCGGGTCCAGCCCCTCGGCGGCACGGACCAGGTCGTGGCCGGTGACGGCCACCTGGTCGCCCACCGCGAAGTCGTGCAGCCGGGGCACTCGGCGCCAGGCGGGCGGCTGCGGGTCGGCCCGCTGCTCCACCCCCTGGTCGGCCTGCGCCAGCGCCTGGGCCAGTGCGTGCGCGGCGTCGGCGCGGGAGGAGTGCGGGGGCAGCGGCCGGGCCAGCCGGGTGTCCGACAGGGACCGCAGCCGGTCGGCCAGCCGGTCCACCGCGATCAGCAGGTCGCTCACCCGCGTGAGGCTAGACCAGAGCCCTGGACCAGAGCCGAAGGGCCTTGTGCGCCAGCGTAGGGTTGCGGCACGGTGGGAGGGAGACGACCTCTCATCGGCCCGAGGAGGCTCCGATGACCTTGCACCACTCCGAAGAGACGCATACCCAGCTGCTCGCCCGGGTGCCTGAGGCAACCGGCCGCGAGCTCAAGGAGTGGTACCGGCTCATCGAGGACGGACCGTCGTTCACCCGGTTCGACGAGCGGGTCCGTTGGCTGCAGGATGAGTACGCGGTCGCGCACGGCGTGGCCACGGCCATCGTGCACGAGTACGACAAGGAACGCGCCGCCCGACGCACGGTCTAACCGGCGTCGAGCGGCGCCTTCCGCTCGGTCCTAGTTCGCTCCTAGTTGCGGCCCTGCAGGATCGCCAGCAGCCGCAGCAGCTCCAGGTACAGCCAGACCAGGCTGACCACCAGGCCGAAGCCGGCCCGCCAGGACTCCTTCTCCGGCAGCCCGGCCGCGATGCCCTTCTCGATCGCGTCGAAGTCCAGCACCAGGGTGAACGCGGCCAGCGCGACGCCCGCGGCGCACAGCAGGATGCCGAGGCCCCCGACGCCGTAGAAGCCCCAGCCGCCGCCGACCCCGAGGAACGACGAGAACAGGCTGACGACCGCGATCCCCAGGTAGGAGAACATCGCGATGGTCATCATCTTGGTGAACCGCGGGGTGGCCCGCAGCCGTCCGCTCTTGTACAGCACGAGCATCACGGCGAAGGCCGTGAACGTGCCGATGACCGCCTGCAGCACGACGCCGTTGTAGGCGGCGTTGTACCACTGGCTGATGCCGCCGAGGAAGAAGCCCTCGACCACCGCGTAGGCCATGATCAGCGCCGGGTTCGTTGTCCGCTTGAACGCGACGACCATCCCGATCCCGAACGCCACGATCAGGCTGCCCCACATCAGGGCCGGCGCCGTGGGGACGAGGTTCCAGCCGACGACCGCGGCCAGGACCAGCAGCGCGAACAGCGCGCTGGTCTTGACGACCACGTCGTCGATGCTCATGGTCCGGCCGGTCCCGCTCGGCACGTCGTACATCTGTTGCAGCGTGGCCGCATCCACGCTCGCGGTGTACGCGGTCCCGTCCCGCCCGAACTCGCGGTTGAGAACCGGGTTCCTGCTCTCCATGGGCCCTCCAAAGGCTCGTGGTCCGTATTCCACGGTAACCGAACCTGGGCCGCGCTGTGCCCGGGGCGGGACTCGAACCCGCATGCCCTCTCGGGCGGATCCTTTTAAGGGACCTGTGTCGGCCAGTTGCACCACCCGGGCGTGCAGGCAGCGTACGGCCTGCTCGGGCGAGCTACAGGTACACCTGCCGGGCGAACACGGCGTGCGCGCCGGCCACCCGGTCGAGGAACAGCAGCCCGTCCAGGTGGTCCAGCTCGTGCTGCAGGGCGCGGGCCTCGAACGCGTCGGTGGTGACCTCGACCGGCTCGCCGGTCAGCGGCAGCAGGCCGGCCACGGTCACCCGGGTGGCCCGCTTCACGTCCCCGGTCAGGTCGGGCACCGACAGGCAGCCCTCGCGGCCCTTCTCGTTGCGCGAGGCGGCGACCAGCCGCGGGTTGACCAGCACGAACGCGCCGTGCGTGGTGCGCGCCTTGGGGTGCGCCGACACGTCCAGGGAGAACACCCGCGCGTTCACCCCCAGCTGGTTCGCGGCCAGGCCGACGCAGCCGGGCGAGACCCGCTGGGTGGCCAGCAGGTCGGCCGCGAGCCGGACGACGTCCGGGTCGGTGGGGTCCACCTCGAGGCACCGGGTGGCCAGCACCGGGTGCGGGGCGTGCACCACGGGTCGGACCCGCCCGTCCGGCAGGCCGGGCAGCAGCGGGCTCACAGGACGTCGGGCTCCAGCGGGTGCAGGGTGGCCGCCACGCCGAGCCCGCGGGCCACGTCGGCCAGCTGGGACTGCAGCGCGGCCACGTCCACCTCGACCGGCAGCTCCACCTCGGCGGTCATCACGTACAGGTCCCCGACCAGCCTGGTGGTCAGGTCGGTGACGTTCCCGCCGAGCGAGGCGAGCAGCCGGGTGACGGTGGAGACGATCCCGGGCCGGTCGCCGCCGTGCACCGACAGCACGTACGCCTGCCCGGACGGGGCCGGCTCCGGCTCGTCGGCCAGCACCCGCACCGAGACGACGAGGTCGGCGAGCAGCGGGGCGAGCAGGCCCTCGACGGCGTCCGGCGCGGCGTCGGCGCGGACCACCAGGGTCATCGCGAAGTGCCCGCGCAGCCGGGTCATCGAGGAGTCCTCGAGGTTGCCGCCGAGGCCGGCCAGCGCCCCGGTGACGTCCGCGATGATCCCCGGCCGGTCGTGGCCGAGGACGGTGACCGCGAGCAGCGCCATGGTCGCCGACCCTACCCGCCGCGCACCGACCACAGGCCGACCACCTCGCGGCGGAACAGCAACGCCTGGGTCCAGTCGAGCACCACCTGGGCCTTGCGCGAGAACGTCGGCATCCGGCTCATGTGGTACGTCCGGTGCATGAACCAGGCCGGGAACCCCTTGAGCTTGATCCCGTAGACCTCGGCCACCCCCTGGTACAGCCCGAGCGAGGCGACCGACCCCGCGTACGCGTGCCGGTAGTCCGTGGTCGGCTCGCCCCGCAGGACGGCGGCCAGGTTGTCGCCCAGCTGCCTGGCCTGCCGGACGGCGTGCTGCGCGGACGGCGAGCAGAACGCCCCGGGACTGGTCAGGTCGGGGACGGCGGCGCAGTCGCCCGCGCTCCACGCGTCGTCGTGGCCCTGGATGCGCAGGTCGGCCCGGGTGCGGATCCGGCCGCGTTCGCCCAGCGGGAACCCGGTGGCCGCCACCACCGGGTCGGGCTTCACCCCGGCCGTCCACACCAGCACCTCGCAGTCGAGCTCGGTGCCGTCGGAGAGCACGACGTGCCCGCCGACGCACGACTCCAGTCGGGTTTGCAGGTGGGGCTCGACGCCGCGGGCCCGCAGCTGGTCGAGGGTGTAGCGGGCCATCTCCGGACCCACCTCGGGCATGATCCGGTCGGCCGCCTCGACGAGCACCCAGCGCAGGTCGCTCGCCGCGACCCGCCGGTAGTACCGGGTGGCGTAACGGGCCATGTCCGCCAACTCGGCCAGTGCCTCGATGCCCGCGTAGCCGCCGCCCACGACGACGAAGGTGAGGCTGCGCCGGCGCACCGCCTCGTCGGCCGTCGACTCGGCGATGTCCAGCGACTCGATCACCCGGTTGCGCAGCGCGATGGCCTCCTCGACGGTCTTGAAGCCGGTGCCGTGCTCGGCCAGGCCGGGGATCGGCAGGGTGCGCGAGATCGACCCGGCGGCCAGCACGATGTGGTCGTAGCCGAGCTCGTAGGCCGGACCCTCGAGCGGCTCGATGGTGGCCACCCGCCGCTGCGGGTCGACCGCGCTCACCGAGCCGGTGACCACCTCGGCCCGGGTCAGCACCCGGCGCAGCGGCACCACCACGTGCCGCGGCTGGATCGACCCGGCCGCCGCCTCCGGCAGGAACGGCTGGTAGGTCATGTACGAGCGTGGGTCGACGACGGTGACCCGAGCCTCCCCGGGCCGCAGCCGCCGCTGCAGGCGCAGCGCGGTGTACATGCCCACGTACCCGCCGCCGACGATCAGGATGTGCGGTTGCGTCATGCCCCTAGCCTCTCAGCCGCCCGGGCCGGCCCGCACCCGGCGGCCTCGCCGCGAGCGCAGTCGCGTGGCACAGTGATCAAAACCAGTCTCGGGTCACGAAGGAGCGCAGATGGGCGAGAAGATCACGTTCGCGAGCAACGGGGGCACCTGCGAGGGCTACCTGGCCGTGCCGGCGTCGGGCAGCGGGCCGGGCGTCATCGTCATCCAGGAGTGGTGGGGCCTGGTCGGGCACATCACCAACCTGGCCGACCGGTTCGCGGCGGCCGGGTACGTCGCGCTGGCGCCGGACCTGTACCACGGCGTCGCCACGACCGAGCCGGACGAGGCGGGCAAGCTGATGATGGGCATGGCCATGGACCAGGCCGCCAAGGACATCGCCGGCGCCGCGGCCGCGCTCGTCGCCCGCGACGACGTGACCGGCTCCGGGGTGGGCACCGTCGGCTTCTGCATGGGCGGCTCGCTGGCGCTGTGGAGCGCCACCCTGTCCCCGGCCATCGTGGCCGCGGTCGGCTTCTACCCGGCCATCCCGTGGGAGCGGATGACCCCGGACTGGCCGTCCTACGAGGGCAAGTCGGCCATGATCCACTGCTCGGAGGGTGACGGCACCTCGGCGGCCGACGGCATCCAGCAGGCCTGGCGCGCGATCGAGGGCGCCGGCGGCGTCGTCGAGGTCTTCGACTACCCGGGCACCGAGCACGCGTTCTTCAACGACGAGCGCCCCGAGGTGTACGCGCCGGAGGCGTCCGCGCAGGCCTGGGAGCGCACGCTCGAGCTGTTCGGCCGCCGCCTCGGCGGGTGAGCCGGACACTCGCAGCCGGGCCGGAGCAGCGGCTGGCCGCGCTGGCCGACCGGATCACGGCCTGCCGGGCCTGCCCCCGGCTGGTGGAGTGGCGCGAGGAGGTGGCCCGGGTTCGCCGGCGCTCCTTCGCCGACCAGACCTACTGGGGGCGGCCGGTGCCCGGCTTCGGCGACCCGCAGCCGGGCGTGCTCGTAGTCGGGCTGGCCCCGGCCGCGCACGGCGGCAACCGCACCGGACGGGTGTTCACCGGCGACCGCTCGGGGGACTGGCTGTTCGGCTCGTTGCACCGGGTGGGGCTGGCCAACCAGCCGACGTCCACGGGCCTGGACGACGGGCTGCGGCTGGACGGCGTCCGGGTGCTGGCCGCGGTGCGCTGCGCTCCGCCGGCGAACAAGCCGACCCCGGCGGAGCGGGACGCCTGCGCGCACTGGTTCGACGACGAGCTGGCGATCGTCCGCCCGTCGCTGCGGGTGGTGGTCGCGCTGGGCGGCTTCGCCTGGGGCGCCGCGCTGACCGCGTTGGCCCGCGGTGGGCTCGGTCCGGTGCCGGTGCCCCGGCCGAGGTTCGGGCACGGCGCCGAGACCGTGGTGGGCGACGTGACCGTGCTGGGCTGCTACCACCCGAGCCAGCAGAACACCTTCACCGGCCGGCTCACCGAGCCCATGATCGACGCGGTGTTCACCCGGGCCGTGGCGCTCGCCAGTTGGTCGGGCTAACCGCCCGGCCGGCATGTCGCAGTAAACGCGCTCGCCCGGAGTGCAGCACTGCCACACTCCGGGCGAGCGTCATTTCCGGGATGACGCCGCGAGCGAGTCAGGCCGGGGACGTCGACTGCGGAAAGTGCTCCACAACCGTGTCCGGGCCGGGGAAGAACAGCCCCTCGTGCCCGTCTTCCCACTTGACCAGGTAGGGCGGCGCTCCGTCCTCGCCGTGCACCTCGATGATCTGGCCGTCTCGTGGGTTCTCGCCGACATGGCGGCTCTTCACCAGGAGTCGGTCGCCCACCTCTGCGCGCATGGTTGCCCCTCCTTGGACTCGCTCGGGCACGCACTGTGCCCTCACCAGCATCGTTGCTCGCCGGCCGAGGTCAAGGGCAGGGACCTATGACCTCCCGGTCGGAGTCCTTGAGATCTGTACATGAATCTGTACAGTTGATGCCATGGCCGATACCTGGCATGCCCACACGCTCTCGGTCACCGAGGCCGCCGCCCGCGGAGTCGCTGGCCTGGTGCGGGACGCCGAGCACGGAGACGACGTCGTCGTCTCCCGGCGGGGTAAGCCCGTCGCCTGCGTGGTCAGCATGCAGCGGGTCGAGCAGCTGCGCGAGCTCGAGACCGAGCTGCGCGACATCGCCCTGGTGCTGGCCCGAGCCGCGACGGACACCGGCCGCCGCATCAGCCTGGACGGCGCCATCGAGGCGTTCGGCTTCAGCCGCGCCGAGCTCGAGGCCGAGCTCGACGCTGAGCCGGCGCCCGATCGGGCGTGACCGGTCAGACTCCGGCAGAGCCCAATCGACGCCGTTCCGGCCGGCACCCCGCCGCCACAAGGGCGGTCGTCCGGCTCACCGAGCCCGCGTTCGAGGACCTGCGCGCGCTGCTGCGCCTGGACCCTCAGCTGGTCCGCCAGGCACTGAAGAAGATGCTGCTGCTCGAGCGCGACCCGCAGGCCGGAGAACCCCTGCACGGCTCACTGATCGGCTACCGCAGGCTCGTCCTCGGTGACCGAGACCGGCGCCTCATCTGGCGCGTCACCCACGACGACTCCGGCACGGTCATCGTCGACGTCGCCGAGGTGTGGGCCGTGGGCGCCCGCAGCGACGACGAGGTCTACGACGAGATGCGCTCGCGGGTGACACTCATGACCGACTCACCGGCGACGCTAGCCCTGGCTGCGGTGATCGAGCGGCTCGGCCGTGCCACGGCCAGCATCGAAGCCACTCCCGAACCGCAGAAGGAGTCGGTCCCCGACTGGCTCGCGGTGCGACTGGAACATCAGGCCGGACTCACCTCCGAGCAGGTGCAAGCGATGACGCCGGACGAGGCGCTCGATGTCTGGACCGAGTGGGCGTCGCGCCCACGCTGAGCGGCTCAGGAAACGGCGGCGCTCCAGGCGATCCCGTCCAGGATGTCGTGCTCGGAGACCAGCACCGAGGGCAGCCCGGTCCGCTCCAGGATGACCTGGAGCACCAGGGCGCCGGCCCCGATCACGTCCACCCGCCCGGGGTGCATCACCGGGACGGCGGCCCGCTCGGCCCGGGTGGCCGCCAGCAGCCACTCGGCCAGGTCGTGGACCGCTGTCGCGGCCAGCCGGTAGTGGTGGGTCACCCCGGCGTCGTAGGCCGCGATACCGGCGTCCATGGCCGCCAGAGTGGTCACCGTGCCGGCCAGCCCGACCAGCGTGCGCGCCCGGGCGAAGGGCACCGCGGCGGCCGACCGGTCCACCGCCGTCGCAACATCCGCCCGGGCCGCGGCGATCTCGGCGAAGGACGGCGGGTCGCCGTGCAGGTGCCGCTCGGTCATCCGCACGCACCCGACGTCCACCGAGATGGCCGCCTCTGGCACGACAGAGCCGAGCACGAACTCGGTCGAGCCCCCGCCGATGTCCACCACCAGGAACGGCCCCTCCTCGCGGCCCACCAGCTCGCGGGTGGCCCCGGCGAAGGACAGCCGGGCCTCCTCGTCCCCCGACACCACCTCGGGCTCCACGCCGAGTCGCTCGATCACCCCGGCCACGAACTCGTCGCGGTTCTCCGCGTCCCGGGACGCCGACGTGGCCACGAACCGCAGCCGCTCCGCCCCCAACCCGGCGATCTGCGCCGCGTACCGGTCGCACGCGTCGAAGGTCCGGGCCAGCGCCGCCGGGGCCAGCCGCCCGGTGCGGTCCACGCCCTCGCCGAGCCGGACCACCTCCATGGTGCGGGCCAGGTCGACCAGCGTGCCGGCGTGCGGGTCGATGTCGGCGACGAGCAGCCGGATCGAGTTGGTGCCGCAGTCGATCGCCGCGACCCGGCGCCCTACCCGACGCACGGCCCGGCCTCCCACCAGTGCGGCAGCAGCGCCAGCGCCTCGTCGCCCAGCGGGTTCACGCCCGGCCCGGCGGCCAGGGCGTGCGCGACCAGCACGTGCAGGCACTTGACCCGGTCCGGCATGCCGCCGGCCGAGATCCCCGCCAGCTCCGGCACCTCCGCGAGACGCGACCGCTCCGCCACGTACGCCAGGTGCGCGGCCCGGTACTCCTCAGCCAGCTCGGGCTCGGTCTCCAGCCGCGACTGCATCTCCCGCATGACTCCCTGCGACTCCAGGGTGCTCACCGCGCCGGTGGCCCGCGGGCAGGTCAGGTAGTACAGCGTCGGGAACGGCGTCCCGTCGGGCAGCCGAGGCTCGGTCTCGACGACGTCCGGCTGCCCGCACGGGCAGCGGCGCGCGACCCGGCGCAGCCCCCGCGGCGGCCGCCCGAGCTGGGCCTCGATCGCCGCGACATCCGCGGGGGAGACGGGGCTCACGGCTTGGACGGCGGCGCGTCCGCGGCCTTCACGGTGTCCCACAGGTTGCTGAACCAGGCCTTCGGCGGCGGCCCCTGAGTGGGCGCGTCCTTCTGGGTGGGCTGCGGCGTGCCGAGCACCACGTAGCCGGTCTCCCCCGGCAGCACGAAGTGCAGCCGGTCCCGCGCCTGGGCCTCCACGTACGCCGGGTCGGCCCAGCGTTTCTTCAGCGCCTCGAGGGAGTCCACCCGGGCCTGGGTCTGCGTCGCCTGGGTGCGCAGTTGGTCCAGCTGGGCCTGCTGCCGCACGAACTCGCGCACCGGCCAGGCGAACGAGACCACGAGCAGGGCGAGCACCAGGAACAGCATCGCGGCCCGCCCGGTCAGCTTCGGCTTGGGCGGCGCGGGGTCATCGCTCGGACGGCGGACCTCCGGACGGTCCCGCCGTCCGGCCGCGGCCACCCGCGGGGAGGCGCCCGGACGGGACGCCGTGGAACGCGTTCGCCCACCCGAGGGTCGGGTGGGCGAGGTGCCGCGCGCTGCCATGCTCCCCAGGATCTACGAGGTGAACCTCGGAAACGCGGAGCGACCCGCGTAACGTGCCGCGTCGTCCAGCTCCTCCTCGATGCGCATGAGCTGGTTGTACTTGGCCACCCGCTCGCTGCGGGCCGGGGCGCCGGACTTGATCTGCCCGGCGTCCGTGGCGACGACCAGGTCGGCGATGGTGGTGTCCTCGGTCTCGCCCGAGCGGTGGCTGAACATGCAGCGCAGGCCGTTGCGGTGAGCCAGCGTGACGGCGTCCAGGGTCTCGGTGAGCGTGCCGATCTGGTTGACCTTCACCAGCAGCGCGTTCGCGGACTTCTCGTCGATGCCGCGCTGCAGCCGCACCGGGTTGGTGACGAACAGGTCGTCGCCGACGACCTGCACCCGCTCGCCCAGGGCTGCGGTGAGGGCCTGCCAGCCGTTCCAGTCCTCCTCGGCCAGCGGGTCCTCGAGGGAGACCAGCGGGTACGCGCCGACCAGGCCGGCGTAGTACTCGGTCATCTGCTCGGCGGTCTTCTCGGCACCTTCGAAGCGGTAGTAGCCGTTGACGAAGAACTCGTTGGACGCCGAGTCGATCGCGACGGCGACGTCGTCCCCGGGGCGCAGGCCGGCCTTCTCGATGGCTTCGAGGATCGCGTCGAGCGCGGCCCGGTTGCTGTCGAGGTTGGGGGCGAAGCCGCCCTCGTCGCCCAGCCCGGTGGCCAGGCCCTTGGCCTTGAGCACCGACTTCAGCGCGTGGTAGGTCTCCGCGCCCCAGCGCAGCGCCTCGGCGAAGGTCGACGCGCCGATCGGCGCGACCATGAACTCCTGGATGTCGACATTGCTGTCGGCGTGCGCGCCGCCGTTGATGATGTTCATGAACGGCACCGGCAGCAGGTGCGCGTTGGGCCCGCCGACGTAGCGGAACAGGGGCAGGTCGGCCGAGTCGGCCGCTGCGCGGGCCACCGCCAGCGACACCCCGAGGATCGCGTTCGCGCCGAGCCTGGACTTGTCGGGGGTGCCGTCGAGGTCGATGAGCGTCTGGTCCACCAGCCGCTGCTCGGACGCCTCGTAGCCGAGCAGCTCGGGACCGATCTCGTCGATGACGGCGAGTACCGCCTTGCCGACGCCCTTGCCGCCGTACCGGGCGTCGCCGTCGCGCAGCTCGACCGCCTCGAAGGCTCCGGTGGAGGCACCGGAGGGGACGGCGGCGCGGGCGATGGTGCCGTCGTCGAGGGCGACCTCGACCTCGACGGTGGGGTTGCCGCGCGAGTCCAGGATCTCGCGGGCGCCGACGGCCTCGATGCTTGCCACGGTGGGCTCCTTCGCGCTTGGTGCGGACGCCGGAGGGCGACTAGTCCGACCCTATCGAGATCGTCCGGGCATGCGTCAGGGGGGCCAACGGAGTCCCACGACGACGATCGGGCCGGGACCCTGGGGTCCCGGCCCGATCGTTACGTGCAGCTAGCTCACTGCAAGACAGTCACCTGTCAGGCAGCTGCGACGTTCGCCGCATCGAGCGCTGCCTGCGACACAGCGCCACCGAGCCCGAAGGCGATCACGGTATCGATCTGCGTCGCGTTGGCCGTCAGCCACGTCCCCGTGGCAGCCGACAGGCTGGCCGTGGTCGTGAGCAGGATCGGCGACTGGTCGTACCCAGCCAACGTGCCGCCCGCAAGAGCGTCCGGGAACAACTGGCCGGTAGCCAGGTAGGCCGTCTGCCCGGTGAAGCCGAGCCCACCGTCGTAGGTACCCGTCGTCGAGGCCGTGGGCGAACCCGCGTACTCGAAGTCGGCAATGGCGGTCGCAGTTTCGTAACGGTCAGCGCCGGCCAGGCGGATGGTCGTCAGGCCGAGGCCCTGAAGGGCGGTCTCGACCGTCGAGGAGACGGCTCCCGTGCCGCCCACGATGATCACCTGCTGGATGCCCAGCGCGTTGATCGTCGAAACGGCGGACGGGCTGAGCGAACCACTGGTGGTGAGGATCAGCGGAAGCGGCCCACCCGTGGTGTTGTTGGCACCCGCGACCACCATGGGGCCAGCCGCCAGAGCGTCCGGGTAGTTCTCGCCGCTCGCCACGACCGCGGTGAGCTTCGAGGACTGGCCGAACTTGGTCTGCACGCGACCGACCGGGTTGCCACCGAGAGCCGCAGCGGTCTGGTTGACCGCGTTAGCCGTCGCGTACCGGTCAGCGCCACCGATCCGGATCACCTGCAGGTTGCCCTGACCAGTGGTCACGGTTCCGCCACACTCGTACTGCTTGGTGTTGCGCAGAATGTTCACCACGCTCTCGCTGATGGCACCAGTGCCACCGATCACGTAGACGGTCTGCGCGCCGAGCTGCCGGATCGCGTCCGCGGTAGCAGCCGGAAGCGAGTTCTGCGCGGTCAGCAGGATGCTGCCACCGAAGCGGGAGGCCAGGTAGTTGGCCGCCAGAGCGTCGGGGAAGTTCTGCCCGCTCGCCAGCACGATGCTGGTGTTGCAACCGTTGTACGCCGCGATCTTCGCTGCGGTCTGGTAACGGTCCAGGCCACCGATCCGCTTGGACGTGTCAGCGGCGGTGAAGTTGGCGACGAGCGCCGGAGCCGCGATGTCGGCCTGGAAAGCCCCCGCGATCGCAGCGAGGTTGCCAGGCAGCGGTGCAGGCACACCCGTCACTGCGGGCCCTGGCGGCGTGGCCAGCCACTGACCGACGGAGCCGCCAGCCAGCGTGTAGGTCAACGAGCCCTGGGTGCCCGTGGAAGCCCGCAGACCCTTGATCGTGATCGCGAGTGCCTTGGTGTTGTCAACGGTCCCACCGACCGTGAAGGTCACGGTGCTCACGGTGACAGAGTTGAAGGTAACCGTTTCAAGGCTGCCGTTGCCGGACGCGGTAACCGTCGGCGCTGGAAGGGCGGTGTCGAAGTTCGCCCCGTTCAGCGTCAGCGTGTAGGTCCCTGCCTGAAGAGCGTAGGGCACGGTCTCGCCGATGGTGAAGTCACCGAGGCTCTGAATCGTGCCATCGGCGAGCAGGTTGCCGTTCGTCGCACCGAACGTGACCGGCGCCACGAAGGCGTTGACCGTGTAGGTGCTGATCGTTGCATCGAAGCCGGGCGTTGTGGGGTCATCGGCCAAGTTGCCGCCGAAAAGCGGAGACCTGCTGGACGCCGAGGAGCCCGGGGTGCCGTTGAAGGCGAACGGGACAACCTCGATCTGGCCCGGAGCCACTGCCGATCCGAGGGTGTACTTGATGTTGCTGATCGTGACCAGCCACTTGTTCGTCGGGTCGCCGCCCGCCTGGACGCCATTGATCGAGAGCCGGGCGATGTCGGTGCCCAGCCCGGTGCAACGCGTCGAACTGGTCAGCGCGACATTGAAAACCGGCGGGGTCGTCGCCACCGGTGCCACGGTCGCGGCAGCCAAAGCTGGCTGCGGCGCGGTCGCCGTCAGAACCGCTGCGGGAGCCTTGGGCACGGCGTCAACGGTGACGGTCGGCGCCGAGCTGAATCCGAGGGCGTGTGCGCTGTCGGCGCAGATGTCACCGGGGACGTTCCCCGCGGCGAGGCCACGGTCGAACAGCGTGAGGTCGATGGTGTCGTTGTTCTTGAACGTGTTGGGAATGAGCAGCTGGATCGACCCGGCCGCCTGTGCTGACTTCCCCGAGTAGACCAGCGTTGCGCCGTTGGTCGGGGCAGCTGTTGGACTTGTGTCGACGAGACCGATCTGGCCACCCGTCGCAGCCCAGTCGGCTAGGGCGGGCCCAGCGGTCAGCGACAATCCGCCAACGACCACCGCAGCGGCCAACCCACCGATTCCGACTCGGCGCAACCTGTTGGTTGCTGTACTCACTAGTGCCTCCATGTAGAACATGTCGTTGTAGGTGGGGAACCTTCCCCGGTGGTCAGCCCGTGGTGGGCCTCCCTGCAGCCGGATCCTCGTGCACACCACTCGCACCCAACTGCGCCGAACCTTACACCGTGATCGTTCCTTGCCAAGCACGCGGGGTCACGGCGCGCCAAGCCGCTTGAACAGCGAACAAGCAACCCCGTGGAACTTCTGTGCCGCTGAATCATGCGAAGGGCCCAACCGCCCCGACGTGGGACGCGGCCAACGCTGACGTAGCTACGTGTGGATCATGTAAACTCGACGCTATCGCACTCAGCGTGTCGGATTCGACACGATTCGCGAAACTGAATCTCCGAAAGGGCTAATGGTCCTGTTCAGGCGGGACTGAGCACCACGGTGCGCACTGCCTCGGCGACCGCCCCGTCGCGTAGCCCACATAGCAGGTCGGCATCTGGGTACTCATGAGCATCACCCGGCGGCGCTTGCCCGCAGCCCCCCTCCTCGTACGCCCCCGGACCCTCATCAGCGCCCGCGCCTTGGCCTCCGACATCCCCCGCGTGCACTCGCACGGCCAGGATCGCGTTGATCGCCATCCGCAGCTGCATCTTCAGCTGCTGCGCCCGGACCGCCGTCCCCCGAACCGGGCCCGGGCCATCAGCCCCTGCGCAAACACCGCCCAGCCCCCGACGAACGGGCCCCTCTGGACTGCTGTTCGTCCTCTCCGCCGGGCCCAACCGTTGGCACCAGTCCGATGGACTCGGCGGGCCCTTTCGCCCGTACGCCATCCCTCGCCACGGCGGCCCAACCCACGCCGGCACGTCGATGGATGGGGATACATCCGCCCTGCGTCAGTCGGCTCCACCTGGAGGAGCCTGCTCGAGGGCACGTCGCAGATCGGCAAGCAAGCCGGCCATCTGGTCGGGGCGCCGGTCTTCCGATGCGTCGAAGGCGATCCGTCCCTCCGACGTGAGTCTCTTGATGATCTCAAGCGCTTCGAGGGCGGAGTCGAGCTCCGCGACCCCCGCAGGGGCGTCAGTCATGCCGCGATCGATGCCCGAAGGGGCCGTCCCGCGACGTCACGTCCGTGCGGCGAGCCGGACGGGATGACGAAGAGCGCAGCGCCCAGGACCGACTCCGCCTCGAGTTCGAAGTCGGCGAGATCGAGGTACGTGCGACCCGGAGCGACATCGGCGACGACGGCCCCACGATCTGCCTGGCGAAGGTTGGACAGACCGTGACGATCCGCAAGATCGGTAAGCACGGCCGCGAAGCGGTCGAGCAGCTCCTCCGTCGCAAGTTCCATGCCCCTGACGATAGAGGCCCGCGGGCGCCGGGTGGCCCGTACTCCGGCAGCACGGACAGGACATGGCACGCAGCTCGCTCCGCCATCTGCTCAGCCTGCTGCCCTGTGAATATCAACAACCCGACTCGCTGTAGGGACAACTGCGATTGTTCGCCCGCATGGGATCAGGCAGCCGCTTCAGTGCCCGCTCAGCAGGGTTCTCAGGTGACGGGGCGGCGGGGAGCCGTGCGCCAGCATCTGGTCGTGCCGCTGTTCGACGCTGAGCTCTGGCCGGGCCTCGGCCAGGTCACGCGCCAGGTCGCTGACCGCGGAGTAGCCCACGTGGTACGTCGGCAGCTGGGTGCTCGTCAGCAGCACCCGGCGCCACTTGCCCGCCGCCTCGCCCTCCTCCTGGTGCCCCCGGACCGTCATCAGCGCCATCGCCTCGGCCTCGGACATCCCCCGCGTGTGCACCCGCACGTCCAGGATCGCGTTGATCGCCGTCCGCAGCTGCATCTTCAGCTGCTGCGCCCGCAGCGCCGTCCCCCCGAAGCCGGCCAGGGCCATCAGCTCCTCGGCGTACACCGCCCAGCCCTCCACGAACGCACCGCTGCCGAACGCCGAGCGCACCGGCGTCGACCCCCGGTAGCGCCGCGCGAGCGCCAGCTGCAGGGCATGGCCCGGCATCGCCTCGTGGACGGTCATGTCCCGCAGCAGGTGCCCGTTGTTCTCCCGGTAGAAGGAGCGCACCCGCTCGGCCGACCAGCCCGCGGGAGTCGGCGCGACCGCGAAGAATGTCGGCAGTTCGGAGGACTCCAGCGGCCCGGGCGAGTCGCAGTACGCGACGGCGACACCGCGGTGGATCTCCGGCATCTCGATGATCTGGACGGCGTCGTCGGGCACGCTCACCAGCTGCTCCGAGCGGACGAACTCGGTGGCCTCGGCCAGCGCCTCGGCGCACAGCGGAAGCACGGTGGTGTCGTCGACAGGGGCCTCCTCGGCGAGCCGGTCGAGCATGGCGCGGACCTTGGTCGGGCCGCCGGCCAGCTCGGCCAGCTCCTCCTCCACGCGCATCAGGTCCGACTCGGCTCGGGTGAGGACGGCGTCCGGCGTGGACTCGTCGTCCAGGGTGTGCCACAACTTGGCCGCGTAGAGCTGCTCGCCCAGGCGCGGGTCGCCGTGGGCTTCGGGCAGGGCCGCGTGCAGCCACCCGACGTGCCGGGCGAGCGCCTCGGCGGCTGCCTGTCGGGCTGGCTCGACCCGGCTACGAAGGGTTGGCTCGGCCTCGAGCGCACGCTCCACCTCGGCGCCAAGCAGGTGCAGCGTGCCCTCGAACTGGGTGATCGCCGTCTCGACGTGGACGGCGGGCATGGCCGCGAGCGCGGCCCGGGCGGTGGCCAGCGCCTCCGGGACCGCGGCCAGTCGGCCCGCCAGGCTTTGTAGGCGGTCGGGCAGCGGCGCGAAGTCGCGGGCGAGCAAGAGATAGAGGACCGAGCCGGGGTTGGCGACGAGCGGGTTCCAGGTGTGCTCGCGCAGCTCGTCGAGGGCGAACAGCCGCTTGGCCAGCTGGGCCCGCAGGATCTCCAGGTCGACCTGCTCCGCGACGTCGAGGATCGTGTCGTCCACGCCGTCCAGCAGGCCGAGGTGCCCGGTGAGGATCCGGCGGTGCTCGGCCAGCCCGTCCTCGGTGGTGTCGGCGAGGCGGTCGTCATGGGCGTGCTCACCCAGCGCGGTCGCCTCGACCGGGTCCAGCGCCAGCAGGTCGTCCAGCGCCGCCTGGGCCACCCCCCGCCACCCCTCCTGCATGAAGGTGCCCTTCTGTGCGCACTGCCGCAATAGTCCGCCCTTCATACACCGGAGGCGGGACTGGCTGGGCGTCATGGCCCTCGTTCTCCACAGCCGGAGTTCTCCACAGCCGCCAAAGTCACCCGTCCCGCTGGACACCCCGTTCTCTAGGCTTCGTACAGGTGTCTTGTCTCGCAGATGGGGGTGACTTCTCAGAACGTGAGGCCGACGACTTCGCGCTGCTTTCGTTCGGGGCGGCGTCGGTGGTCGGCGAGGTGGTGGTAGATGCGGTCGGCCCAGATGTCGGCGTTGGC
>JBBSAJ010000046.1:0-18076 GCA_038252405.1 Actinomycetes bacterium
GACGATCTCCGCGGGGAACACCCTCATCAGCAGACCAACCGACACCAGATCCGGCAACCGCCGGTCCGACGCGGACTTCCTCCAACCAGCACGAGGCATACCGACAAACTACACTCATGTAACTCTAATTGAACGGTATTGGATCTAACCCACGGAAAACCCGGAAGCGCCCATGAATGGTTGACTACTCAGCCGTGGGTAGGGCCGACGAGGTGTCACGGCGGGCAGGTATCCGGCCGCTTCCAAAGTCTTGGCCCAGGTGCCGAACCTGAGCTTGAGCACGGCCACCGACGGCATCCCTTGACGCTCGGCGGCCCCACGCTGAGAGACCACCACCGTGCTCGCTTGATACTCCGTTCGGGTGAACTTGTGTACACCGTCGCGGGGCGGGGCTAGGTTCGCGTCGCTTGGCTGCCTGGCGCATCCGTCATCCTGTGGACAGCTCGATGCGCCCTCCGAGAGAACCCGCCGATATGGCCCTTGGAACCCGCTGCTTCCTACCTCCTTTGGCCGCGACAACGATCTGCCGCCCAACTGGATCCAGCCGACCAACCAGCAGGTCCAGAACCTGCCAGCCGGTACACATCGGGTACACAGATCAGTGCGAAACACTGGAAGACTGTGGGAGGCGTTGAACAGCGTTTCCGCAGGTCAAGGGGGGTCTCGCCCATGTAGGTGCAGGTCAGGAACCCGGCCCCAACGTTCCGCTTCAACGTCTGACGGGGATACCGCTCTCGCGAAGTCCGCAAGGTGCCATCGGCCTTCCGCCAGACTGTCCACGTGACTGGGACAGCCGCAGACGGGATGCCGGCCGACGTCGGCAGCGCACCGAAGACGGCGGCGAGCCGCCGTTCCACGGTAGTGAAGTCGGTGGTGTCCGGGGTCCTGACCCTGGCCACGCTGGTGGTCGTCTTCATGGTGATCTTCCCGCAGTTCGCCGACTACGACACCGCGTGGGCGGCGATCCAGGCGATGTCCGCGGGAGCCGTTGTCGCGCTCCTGCTGGCCACGCTGCTCAACCTGATCGTGTACGCCTGGCCGTTCCCGGCCACCTCCCGGCTGCTGCGCTACGGCCCGTCCTTCGTCGTCCGGCAGACCGGGTTCAGCGTGAGCAACGGCATCCCCGGAGTCGGTGGCGCGATCAGTGTCGGCCTGCAGTACCGGATGCTGGCCACCTACGGCATTCCGGGCGGTCTGGCGAGCAGCGTGATCGCGGTCACCAGCACCTGGAACATCCTCATCACGCTCGCGCTGCCCGTGGTCGGCGTGCTGGCCCTCGCGGTGTCGGGGGTGGCCGACGCCAGGGCGGGCTGGCTGGCCGTCCTCGGCGTCGTCGTCATCGCGGTGATCGTCGGCGTCCTCGCCCTCGTGCTGCGCAGCGAGAGCGGCGCGCGGAAGGTGGGCCACCTCGCCGAGCGCGTGGTGCGACCGGTGGTGCGGGTGTTCCGGCGCGACGCCGAGCTCGACCTGGTTGCGCCGATATTGTCGTTCCGGGCCAGCAGCGTCGAGGTCGTGACCGGCCGCTGGGTGCTCATCACGGTGGCCAACCTGGCCATGCAGCTGACCTCGTGGCTGGTGCTCTTCGTCGGGCTGCGCGCTCTCGAGGTCGGGAGCGTCGACCAGGTCACCTGGTCGCAGAGCCTGGCGGCCTTCTCCTTCGCCCGCATCGCGTCGTTCATCCCGCTGACGCCGGGCGGCCTCGGCACCGTCGACCTAGCGCTGAGCACGCTCCTGGTCTCCTTCGGAGCCACCAACGACGACGCGCTGGCCGCCACCCTGCTGTGGCGCGCCGGGACCTACTTCCCGCCGATGATCACCGGGCTGGTGACCTTCCTGGTCTGGCGTGTCCACCAGCGCAGGGCGGCTCGAGCGGGGTGACCGTGGGGCGGTGCAGCCGGCCGCCGACGGACCAAGACTGGAGGAGTGAGCGTCGGCTCCTCTGTTGGGGGCGGTGCCGCGACGCACGACCACCGGGTCGGCACTGCGCGGATCGGGGTGAGCCGGGTCCTCGGCGTGGCGAGCCTCGCCAGCTACCACTGGGGGGTCGGCGTCCCGCTGGGCACCCACCTGCTGACCAGCCCGAACGGGTTCTTCAGCGGCCTGGAGGCGTTCGGCCAGCCGCACGCCGCGCTGCTCAGCCGCCTCGACGTGGCCGCGGACCTGCTCCTGGTCGCCGCGCTGGTGCTGCGCGGCCCAACGGACCCACCGGCCCGCGCCCGAAGTGGCCGCTGCTCGGGCGACCTCGTAGGCCAGCGCCTCGGCCCAGCCCTCGAGGGCGAACTTGCTGGCGATGTAGTACGACGGGAACGGGATCGCGGTCAGACCGCCGGTGCTGCTGATCAGCCCGACCCGACCGCCACCATTCGAGACGTTGGTCTCCAGCTGAGCCCTGGCCCCGCTGGCCGGACGGGGCCGGGAGGACAGCAGTACCGGTCAGACGTGGGCCGCGGTCCGGGTCTCGCCCTCGATGCGGTGCAGCTCGTCCATGACGACCCAGCCCCGGGCGACGAGCTCGGCCCGGTGCTGCCGGCCGTGGTGGCCGCAGAACAGCAGCACCTGCCCGTCTCGCGTCGCCTTGACGAAGGCCTGGGTGCCACAGGCGTCGCAGTGGTCCGACTCGCTGAGAATCGCTGACATCGGGCCACCTCCCGCTCGGATCCGGTTCGGTCACTTCCACCGTGCCCGGGCGACCGGTCGCGGCCCCAGAGGACTTGGTCCCCCCGGCTGCGCCACCCGGCCCCTTGCGCCGCACGCGCCGCCGGCTACGTGAGGCGCGGCAGGTCGGTCGGGCGGATCCCCGGCCCAGGCTGGGCCTGGGGTGGCGTCATCAGCCGGAACGGCAGCTGCCGCACCGGTTCGCCGTCCACCTCGACGACCACGGCGTAGGCACCGAGGTGCCCCAGCGGGAGGCTCTGCAGGCTGAACGCCACCGGGACGGTCTGCGCCTCCCCGGGGGGCAGGATTGGCGGCCGGCCCACGGTGAACGTCGTCTGCATCTCGACCGGGACCGGCGGCGGGGCACCGTCGGGGACCCACGGGAGGACCGGTCGCCCGTCCTCGTCGAGGATGCGCACCACGATCGTGTGCGGCTCGTTCGTGGCGTTGTAGGGAACCTGGACGACGGCTGCGACGCTGAACGCCACGACGTGCGGTGGCTGCGGGCTGACGAAGAGCAGGTTGATGGCGGCCCCGTTGATGAAGAGCTTGCCCTCGAGGGCCTCCGCGTGGTCGCAGAGCATGACGTCGATGTCCATGGGGCCAGCCTGCCCGACCGGGTCAGGTCGCGCTGGACCCGGCCTCCTCCGGTGTCGGCGCACGCAGGCGGCTGCGTCAAGCGAAAGACCGCAGCCGCCCAAGCCACGGGGGGGCGCAGCCGGGCGACTGCGGCAGGACAGACGCTAGTGGGACGGTGCTTCCTGACCAACATCATCGGGGAAACCGTCACGGCGCGCGCCCACCTCCGCCCGACTTTTCCCCTTTGCGGCATGCTAGGGCGGGTTCGCCGCCCCACCCGCCCCACCCGCTCGACCCGAAGGTTGTCGCCCGTGCCCGGAACCGCTGCCCGCCGGCTGTCCCTGCCGGCCTCCGCTGTGGCCGTCTTCGCGCTCGTCGGGACGCTGCTCTCGGCGCCCGCGCAGGCGGCGACGGCCCCGCCGCCGGTCAACCAGGCCGCCGCCGCACAGCAGTGCGCCATGAGCTTCGGTCGGCCGAACAGCACGGACGCCGCGACCGCGGCCGCACTCATGCAGGGTCGGGTGAACCTTGGCCGGTACGGCACGTTCACGCTGGCGGCCAACCCGACCTGGCGGCCGGTGTCGACGCTGGACAGCAGCGGTGACAGCTACATGCACGCGCTGTACTACCTGCTGCCGTTGCTGCGGGAGGGCGTGCGCACGCACAACACCGCCATGATCGTGCGCTTCTACACGGTGCTCGCCGACTGGATCAAGGACAACCCGGCGACCGGGCCGACCCGGTCCCTGGCCTGGAACCTGCCCATGGTCGTGGGGTACCGGGCCCTGGTGCTGACCTGCGCCGCGGCGGTGCCGGGCAACGCGACCGTGTGGCTGCGGCAGGCGCTGTTCTCCACCGGCGCCTGGCTGGCCTGGCCGGCCAACTACGACGGCTCCAACAACGCCTCGCTGCACCAGTCGATGGGCCTGCTGGCGATCGGCGCGGCCATCGGCCGGCCGGACTGGGAGCGGATCGCGGTCAGCCGGATCAGCGCGCTGGCGGTCCGGCTGATCAAGGACGACGGCTCCGACGGCGAGGGCGCGCCCGCCTATGCCGTCGACAACTACCAGTGGTTCATCGACGCCGCGGAACGGATCCGGCGGGCCGGGCTCGCGGTCCCGTCGACGCTCAGCCGGGTCGCCCTGGTGCCGGCCTTCCTGGCCCAGGCGGTCCGCCCCGACGGCAAGCTCGAGGCGCTCGGCGACACGTCGCCGGCGCCGCTGCCCGTCGGCCTGTGGACCGGCACGGCGGCCGAGTGGACGGCGACCGGCGGGCAGAGCGGCACCCCGCCGGCCTCGACCTACGCCACCTACGCGGGCGGCTACGTGTTCGGGCGGTCCGGCTGGGGCACCCAGCAGCCGTACTCCCAGGAGACCTTCTACAGCGTGCGGTTCGGCCCGCGCTCCGGCATCGTGCACGCGCACGACGACAGCGGCGCGCTCACCCTCTACTCGCAGGGCAGCGAGCTGCTCTTCGACGTGGGCCAGTGGCGCTACTCCTACGGCGCGACCCGCAACTACGTGGTCTCCCGCGCCGCGCACGACGTCGTCGTCGTCGACGGCGTCGCCCGCAGCACGTACCCGGCGCCGACGCTGGTCAACGCCAGCACCGGGGACTTCGACGTCACCACCGTCGTCGACCGCGGCTACCGCGGCGTCACCTTGACCAGGACCATCGTCTACGACCGGGCCCAGAACCTGTTCGTGGTGTGGGACCGGCTGGCCTCGGCCACCTCGGTGAAGGCCTCCCAGCAGTGGGGCCTCGGCCCTGACCGGGGGACCACCGTGACCCCCGACATGGTCTCGAGCACCGGGGCCGGCGCCAACGTCTCGCTGCTGTTCACCGGCGGCAGCGACGGCCAGGACGTTGTGAGCGGGGCGACGGCCCCGTGGCGGGGCTGGAACAGCAGCGCGTACGGCCAGCTGTCCCCGGCCCCGTCCGTGCGCTCCACCCAGTTCGGCAGCCACCTGTCCTGGGTCACGGTCATCGCGCCCCGGGGGGCGGGCGTCTCGGACGCCGGGCTCACGGCCACCAGCACCTCCACCGACAGCTCGGCCACGGTCGGGATCACCACCCCGGCGGGCGGCACCACCTGGCTGGCGCTGACCAACAGCTCGGCGGCGGTGACGGCCGCGCCGGGGACGGTGCCGGCCACGGTCTCGGTCGCGCCGCGGCTGCTGAAGCGTGGCTCGCCGCTGTTCGTCCGCGCGTCCAGCCTGGTCCCCGGTGAGCCGGTCTCGCTGGAGCGGCAGGACGGCGGCGTGTGGTCGTCGGTGGCCTCCGGCGTGGCCAGTGCGGCCGGCACGGTGGGCTGGCGGATCGTGCCGACGTCGTCCGGCACCTACCGGGTGGTCTCCTCGGCCGGTCCCACGGCCGCCGTGCCGGTCGTCGTCGCGATGACCCCGGGCCCGGTCACGGGCCTGACCGTGACCACGTCGCACCGGTCGGTCACCGTGCGCTGGCGGCCCCCGGCGAGCAACGGCGGACTGCCCATCAGCGGCTACATCATCACCGTCGCCGGGATGCGCGTGGTGGTCCCGCCGACCACGTTCGCCGCGCTGTTCACCGTCGTCCCGGCCCGCAGCCAGCCGGTGTCCGTGGTGGCCGGCAACGCGCTGGGTGCGGGGGTCCCGGCGGCGACCAGGGTCTGGGTCGCGTCCTCCTGACCGCAGGGGTCAGGAGGCGCCCCGGGCCCGGGCGATCTCGGAGATCTGGTGGGCCAGCTCGACGTCGAGCTGGGTCAGGCCACCGGCCGAGTGCGTCGACAGGGTGAACCCCACGCGCCGCCAGCGGATGTCGATGTCCGGGTGGTGGTTCATCGCCTCGGCGGCCACCGCCACGTCGTCCACCACAGCGATCGCGGTCATGAAGTCGGGCGCCTCGACGGTGCGGAACAGCGTGCGGCCGTCGCGGGCCCAGCCGGGCAGGTCGGCGAGCTGACGGTCGATCTCCTCGGGCTCCAGCAGTCTGCTCATGGGGCGAGCCTGGCAGAGTGGCGTCCCGTGGACGAGCCGCAGATCGTCGTGGGCGCCGCGATCTGGCGCCGCGGCCGACTGCTCGCGGCCCGGCGCAGCGCCCCGTCCGCGCTGGCCGGGGGCTGGGAGCTGCCGGGGGGCAAGGTCGACCCGGGGGAGTCGGACGAGCAGGCCCTGGTCCGCGAGATCCGCGAGGAGCTCGGCGTGGCGGTCGAGCTGACCGCCCGGGTCGGTGCGGATTGGCCGCTGGCCCCCGGGCTGGTGCTGCGGGTCTGGAACGCGCGGCTCACCGGTCCGGCGGCCGACCCGCTGCCGCTGCAGGACCACGACGAGCTGCGCTGGCTCGCGCCGGTTGAGCTGGACGCCGTGGACTGGCTGCCGGGCGACCGCGCCCCGGTGCGGGCCGCCGCTTCGACCTGTCAGGGTGACGACGACCTATAGACCGTCGTCACCCTGACAGGTCACTCGGGGCGGTGAGCCACCACCATCAGCTCGATCTCGTCCAGCTCGGGGCGCCGGCGTCCCCAGCTGCCCGCCGTCCCGCCCCAGCGGTGGTCGACCGCGAGCCCGGCCCCGTCGAACAGCAGGGTCAGCTCGGTGGGCACGAACCCGCGTTCCCGCAACGGCGGTGCTGAGGGGTCAGGCGACGTGATCTGGGAGCGCACCTCGAGCGCCAGCGGGTCGAAGTCCCCGGCGGCCACCGACTCCGGGGTGGCCGCCCGGGCCAGCGCGTAGCCGTTCAGCACGGTGAACACGCAGCTTCCTCCCGGCTCGAGCGACGCGGCCACGCAGCGCAGGACCGCCAGCGGCTGGGCGAGCAGGTCGTCGGTCATGGCACCAGCCTGCCGTGCGCGCGTGGTCCGGGCGTCCCGGTTTGACCGCGTACCCTGAAGGGACCGCCCACCGACCGGAAACGAGCGTTCCCGCATGCCCACCCGCGAAGACCTGCGCAACCTGGCCATCGTGGCCCACGTCGACCACGGCAAGACCACGCTGGTCGACGCGATGCTGTGGCAGTCGGGGGCCTTCACCTCGCACCAGGCCGATGAGGGGTCGGTCCAGGAGCGGGTCATGGACTCGATGGACCTCGAGCGCGAGAAGGGCATCACCATCCTCGCGAAGAACACCGCCGTGCGGCACGGCGGGGTGACCCTCAACATCATCGACACCCCCGGCCACGCCGACTTCGGCGGCGAGGTGGAGCGCGGCCTGGAGATGGTCGACGGCGTGCTGCTGCTCGTGGACGCCAGCGAGGGGCCGCTGCCGCAGACCCGGTTCGTGCTCCGCAAGGCGCTGCAGAAGCGGCTGCCCGTCGTCCTCGTCGTCAACAAGGTCGACCGCCCGGACGCGCGCATCGGCGAGGTGGTGGACGAGACCTACGAGCTGTTCCTCGACCTGGACGCCGACGAGCGCCAGATCGAGTTCCCCATCGTCTACGCCTCGGCCAAGGCCGGCCGGGCCTCGCTGAACCGGCCGGACGACGGCGGGATGCCGGACTCGACCGACCTGGAGCCGCTGTTCGCCACGATCCTGTCGACGATCCCGGCGCCCAGGTTCAGCGAGGGCGCCCCACTGCAGGCGCACGTGACCAACCTGGACGCCTCCCCGTACCTGGGCCGGCTGGCCCTGTGCCGGGTGCACGAGGGCACGATCCGCAAGGGCCAGCAGGTCGCCTGGTGCCGCACCGACGGCAGCGTCGAGCGGGTCAAGGTCACCGAGCTGCTCGTGACGCAGGCGCTGGATCGGGTGCCCGCCGAGTCGGCCGGCCCGGGCGAGATCATCGCCGTCGCCGGCATCCCCGACATCACCATCGGGGAGACCCTCGCCGACCCCGAGGACCCGCGCCCGCTGCCGGTCATCACGGTCGACGAGCCGTCGATCTCGATGACCATCGGCATCAACACCGCGCCGCTGGCCGGGCAGAGCGGCAACAAGCTGACCGCCCGCCTGGTCAAGAGCCGGCTGGACGCCGAGCTGGTCGGCAACGTGTCGATCCGGGTGCTGCCGACCGAGCGTCCGGACACCTGGGAGGTGCAGGGCCGCGGTGAGCTGCAGCTCGCCGTCCTGGTCGAGCTGATGCGCCGGGAGGGGTTCGAGCTCACGGTGGGCAAGCCGCAGGTCGTGATCCGGCTGGTCGACGGCAAGGTGCACGAGCCGGTGGAGCGGCTGACCGTCGACATCCCGGAGGACTACCTCGGGGTGGTCACCCAGCTGATGGCGTTGCGCAAGGGGCGCATGGAGCAGATGGTCAACCACGGCACCGGCTGGGTCCGGATGGAGTACCTGGTGCCGGCCCGCGGCCTGATCGGGTTCCGCACCGAGTTCCTCACCGAGACCCGGGGCACCGGCCTGCTGCACCACGTGTTCGAGAAGTACGAGCCGTGGCACGGGGAGCTGCGGACCCGGCCGACCGGCTCGCTGGTGGCCGACCGGCGAGGGCCCACGACGGCGTTCGCACTGGCCAACCTGCAGGAGCGCGGCACCATGTTCGTCGGCCCCGGCACCGAGGTGTACGAGGGCATGATCGTCGGGGAGAACTCGCGGTCGGACGACATGGACGTCAACGCGACCAAGGAGAAGAAGCTCACCAACATGCGGCAGTCCTCCGGGGACATCCTGGTGCCGCTGATCCCGCACAAGCAGATGTCCATGGAGCAGGCGCTGGAGTTCTGCCGCGAGGACGAGTGCGTCGAGGTCACCCCGGCGACCGTGCGGCTGCGCAAGGTGGTCCTCGACCAGACCTCCCGCGAGAAGACCCGCTCCCGCGCCAAGCGCTAGCACTTGTCAGGGTGAGGACGACGTGTACGTCGTCCTCACCCTGACAAGTCGACGGTGAGGGCCCGGGCGAGCTGGGTGGCTACCGCCCGTTGCTGCGACCGGACGACGAACGCGGGGAAGCGCAGCACCAGCCGTCCGTCCAGGACCAGCGAGTTGTCCCGCTCCATGTCGTCCCACCACTGGGCGGGCAGCAGGTGCAGCGCACCGTCGACCTCGGCCACGACGACCCGGCCGTCGGGCAGCCGCCACTCGGCGTCCAGGTAGCGCCGCCGACCAGAGGCCTCGACCCGGATCGACTGGCGGACCGGCTCGGGCAGCCCGAACCGGCGGCAGAGCCGGACGAAGTCGATCTCGGACAGCGCGTGGGACCCGCCACCGATGTCCACGGCGGCCGACATGAGCAGCCGCAGGTGCCGGATCTGGCCGGCTTCGGCCAGCTCCGCCTGCAGGTCCTCCGCGCGGGTCAGTCGCTGCTGGACGGCGGCAGCGAGCACGCCCACCGCCGTCCTGGGGCGGCGGCTCCAGGCCGCGGCGTCGACCGCGCTGCGGGCCGGTGTCGTCCGCGGTGGCAGCCGGGTGGGATGGACGTCGGCGACCGGGTCGTACCGCCTGGACTCGTGGACCTTGACGCCCCGCAGCGGCGGCAGCGTGGTGCCGCGCGGCACCAGGACGTGGACCGGCTCGCGCTCCCACCCGGTCAGCCCGTCGGCGGCCAGGGCGGTGAAGGCGCACAGCGCCGCGTGCCGGCCGGCGTTGAGCACGGCCAGCCACCAGGTCTGCTGCCGGGTCGGGGGCCCGTTGTGCAGCAGCACGGCGTTGGGTCCGACGGCACGCCAGCGGCCGGCGCGGACCTGGGCGGCCACCCGGTCGGCTTCGATGCCGAGGGGGCGCAGCTGTGAGCGCGCGACCACGCGGTCCTGGCGGTCGGCGAGCGTGGACAGCTCGCGGCGGTCGATCGGGGGCACCCCATGACGGTGGCAGGGCCGGCCCGGTCCCCGTCGCCGTCGCCGTCGCCGTCGTCCACAGCCTTCGAGTTGTCAGGGTGAGGAGGAGCTATCCGTCGTCCTCACCCTGACAAGTCACAGGGAGGCGCGGAGGAATTCGAGCTGGAGCAGCAGCAGGTTCTCGGCGACGACCTCCTGCGGGGTCATGTGGGTGACCCCGGACAGCGGCAGGAACGTGTGCGGCCGGCCGGCCGCGAGCAGCGCCGACGACAGCCGCAGCGAGTGCGCGGCGACCACGTTGTCGTCGGCCAGCCCGTGGACGATCATCAGCGGCCGGCTCAGCCCCGCCGCGTCGGCGAGCAGCGAGCTGACGGCGTACGCCTGCGGCTGCTCCCGCGGCAGCCCGAGGTAGCGCTCGGTGTAGGCCGTGTCGTACAGCTGCCAGTCGGTCACCGGCGCACCGGCCACGGCCGCGTGGAACACGTCCGGACGCCGCAGCACGGCCAGCGCCGACAGGAACCCGCCGAACGACCAGCCGCGGATCGCCACCCGGTCGAGGTCCAGCGCGCCCGGGTGCGCCGCCGCCACGGCCTGCAGCGCGGCCACCTGGTCCTCGAGCACCACGGTGGCGACGTCGAGCCGCACGGCCCGCTCCCAGGACGGCGCCCCCGGCGTGCCCCGGCCGTCGGCGACGACCACGCAGAACCCCTGGTCGGCCCACCACTGCGACTCCAGGAACGCGCGCTGGGAGTGCACCACCTGCGCGCCGTGCGGGCCGCCGTACGGGTTCATGAGCACCGGCAGCTTGCCGTCCGCGGCCGTCCGGCCGGCCGGCCACAGCACGGCTGTCGGGATCTCCCGCTCGCCGACCCGCAGCAGCTCCACCGTGGGCCGAAACGGCGGCTCGAGCGCGCGCGAGGCGACCCGACCGACCTCGACCCCGTTGCGCCGGACGACGACCTCGGCGAGCGGACCGTCCAGCGCCGTCCGCGCGACGACGAGCGTGTCCGACGCCCCGCGGGCCGAGTGCCAGCCGGGCCGGTCGGTGAGCCGCTCCCACGAGGTGCCGAACAGCCTGTAGACGTGCTGCTCGCCGAGCCCCTCGGTCCCGACCGCCAGCACGTCGCCGGACACGTCGGCCACGGCCCGCACCTGGACGCCGGGCGGCGACACCGCGACGCCGTCCACGCACAGGGCGTACCGGTCGTCGACCACCTCGACGGTGAGCAGCCGGCCGTCCCACCACGCCGGCGTGCCCGGCACGACGTCCACCCAGGTCGGGTCGGTCACCTCGCGCAGCAGCTCGGTCCGGCCGCTGCCGGGGTCCACCGAGAGCACGGCGAACCGGTCCTGCCGCCGGGTCATCACCTGCAGCAGCGGCGCGCCGGACTCCGACCAGTGCACGGTCACCAGGTACGGGTACTGCTCGCGGTCCCAACCGACCTCGGTGCGCGGGCCGCCGTCGAGCGGCAGGTGCCACAGCGTCACGTCGGCGTTGGCCGTGCCGGCGGCGGGGTAGCGGTGCGCGGCCGGCTCGCGGTCGGGGTTGGCCGGGTCCCCGATGTGCCACACCGGCACCGGGGACTCGTCGACCCGGGCCGCCAGCAGCGCGTCGGACGCCGGCGACCACCAGAACCCCCGGTAGCGGTCCAGCTCCTCCGAGGCCGCGAACTCGGCCAGCCCGAAGGTCACCAGCTCGCCGTCCGGCTCGGCGAGCGCGCGGCCCCCGTCGCCGTCGGCCCCGACCACGTGCAGGGCGCCGCCGGCCGCGTAGGCCACCCACGCGCCGTCCGGCGAGGGCCGCGGGTCGATCACCGCGCCGGACGCCGGCAGCTCCCGCGCGCCGCCGCCGACCAGGTCGGCGAGGAACAGCCGAGACGACAGGGCGAACGCGGCGACCCGGACCTCCCGGTCGGTCGCGTAGCCGGTGATGCCCGCGCCGCCCTCGCGCAGCCGCTCGCGGCGGGCCCGCTCGGCCGCCGACAGCTCCTCGCCGGTCCCCGGCTCGAGCAGCTCCAGCGGGTCGACGACCAGCCGCTCGGCGCCGGCGTCGACGTCGAAGCACCACAGGGCGCCGGCCCGGTCGGTGCCGGACGCCGTCCGCAGGAAGGGCACCCGGGCGCCGTCCGGCGACACGGCGAACGACTTCGGCGCGCCCAGGGTGAAGCGCGCGGTGCGGGCGAACAGGCGGGGGAACGAGACGGTCTCCGACATGGCAGGCATCATCCACGACCCGCCCGGATCCGTGACAATGGCCGGTATGAGCGATCGACGGATGCTGCTGGTCCATGCCCACCCCGACGACGAGTGCATCGGCACCGGCGCGACCATGGCCCGCTACGCCGCCGAGGGCGCCGCGGTGACCCTGCTCACCTGCACCCGGGGCGAGGAGGGCGAGGTGCTGGTGCCCGAGATCGCCCACCTGGCCGCCGGGCACACCGACGAGCTCGGCCCGCACCGGGTCCAGGAGCTCGCGACCGCCATGGCGATCCTCGGCGTCAGCGACCACCGGTACCTCGGCGGCGAGGGCCGCTGGCGGGACTCCGGGATGATGGGCGAGCCGACCAACGACCGGGCGGACTGCTTCTGGCGGGCCGACCTGCTCGAGGCGGCGTCCGAGGTCGTCGCCGTGGTCCGCGAGACCCGGCCGCAGGTGCTGGTCACCTACGACACCTTCGGCGGCTACGGGCACCCGGACCACATCCAGGCCCACCGGGTCGCCATGTACGGCGCGCAGCTCGCCGCGGTCACCGGGTTCCGGCCCGACCTGGGCCCGGCCTGGGACATCCCCAAGGTCTACTGGACGGCGCTGCCCCGGTCCGCCGTCCAGCAGGGCATCGACGCGCTGCTGGCGTCCGGGGCCAGCAACTTCTTCGGTGTCGAGTCGGCCGACGACCTGCCGATGGCGGTGGACGACGCCCTGGTGACCACGACGCTGGACGGTCGCGCCTTCGAGCCGACCAAGATGGCCGCGCTGCGGGCGCATGCCAGCCAGGTGGAGGTGGACGGCGTCTTCTTCTCGATCGCCGCCCAGATCGGGCCGGAGGCCATGGGCGTGGAGTACTTCCGGCTGGTCAAGGGCACCGCGGTGCCCGACCCGGCCAGCGCGGCCGGCCGGGAGAGCGACCTGTTCGCCCGGCTGTGAAGCCGGGCGGTGAACGAGTCCCGACTGGGCCGAACGTCCACACCTGATAGCCCAACTGGGTGAACTCGGCGAGCGGCGTCTCGCGGCGGGACAACACTGACGGTGAGGTGTCCACACGGTCCCCCCCATCCCCCAGGAGGCGCACGTGTCGGTCCAGGAAGACCCCGCCCTGCTCGTCCAGCGCACCGGCACGGACGTGGGGGCCAGCCGGGAGCGGTTGCGGCGGCGGAGGCTGCGCACGCTCACGGTGATCCTGGGGGTGCCGGCGGCCTTCCTGTGGCTGCGGATCCTGCGCAACGACCCGTTCAACGTGTTCGCGCTGCCGCACATCGACTCGATCATGGCCATGCAGCTGCTCATCGTGGTGGCCATCATCGGCTCGGTCCTGATCATGTTCGTCGGCGGCGGGCGCTCCCCGCACGTGCTGTACCGGCCCGAGCAGATCGACGTCCGGCTCGACGACATCAAGGGCATCGACGGCGTCAAGGAGGAGGTCGTCCGCTCGCTGAACCTGTTTCTGGCGCACCGGAAGTTCGCCGACTCGATGGGTGGCACCCCGCGCCGCGGGCTGTTGTTCGAAGGGGCCCCGGGAACCGGCAAGACGTACCTGGCCAAGGCCATGGCCCGCGAGGCCGGGGTGCCGTTCCTGTTCGTCTCGGCGACGTCCTTCCAGTCCATGTACTACGGCGCCACCGCGCGCAAGATCCGCTCCTACTTCAAGGCGCTGCGCAAGGCGGCCCGGGCGGAGGGCGGCGCGATCGGGTTCATCGAGGAGATCGACGCGATCGCCGTCGCTCGTGGTGGCCTGTCGGCGACCACGCTGCCGGAGGGGCTGCGCGCCACCGGCTTGCCGGTCGGCTGCGGCGGCCTCAGCGGGCTGCCGGCGCTGTACGCGGCCGGGACGCCGGCCACGGTCCTGAACCGCAGCATGGTCTCCGAGGGCGTCGGCGGCGTCGTCAACGAGCTGCTCGTCCAGATGCAGTCCTTCGACGAGCCCACCGGGTGGCAGAAGGTCCAGGCCAAGGTCACCGACTGGGCCAACCTCTACCTGCCGGAGAACCGGCAGCTGCAGCGACCGACCCCGCCGGCCACCACGGTGCTGCTCATCGCGGCCACCAACCGGGCGGACAACCTGGACCCGGCGCTGCTCCGACCGGGCCGCTTCGACCGCCGGCTCACCTTCGAGTCGCCGACCAAGACGGGACGGCGGGAGCTGATCGACCACTTCCTGGCCCGCAAGTCGCACGAGCCCGAGCTGGACGACGACGAGCACCGCGACGCGATCGCCTCGGCGACCCAGGGCTACACCCCGGTGATGATCGAGCACCTCTTCGACGAGGCCCTGGTCAACGCCGTCCGCCGGGACGCCCCGGCCATGAACCGGGCCGACGTGGAGCGGGCCCGGCTGGTGGAGGAGATCGGCCTGGGCCAGCCGGTCGGCTACACCGTGCACGAGAAGCGGCTGATCGCGACCCACGAGGCGGGGCACGCCACCCTGGCCTGGCTGGTCGCCCCCCAGCGGCGGCTCGAGGTGCTCACCATCATCAAGCGCCGGGACGCGCTGGGCCTGCTGGCCCACGGGGACGCCGAGGACGTCTTCACCCAGTCCCGGCGGGAGATGCTGGCACTGATCCAGATCGCCTTCGGGGGCCAGTGCGCCGAGGAGATCTTCTTCGGCGACGTCTCGACCGGCCCGGGCGGAGACCTGCTGTACGCCACGAACGTGGCCGCGCAGATGGTCGGCGCCGTGGGGATGACCGACACGCTCATCTCCTACGGGGCGATCCAGAACTCCGGCTTCTCCGACACCAACATCGTCGGCCGGGTGCTCGGCGACGAGAACGGCCGGCGCCGGGTCGAGGACCTGCTGCAGCAGCAGAAGGTGACCGCCATGGGGCTCCTGGAGAACAACCGGCACCTGGTCGAGGCGCTGCGCGACGCCCTGCTCGAGCGGCACGAGCTGATCGGTCGGCAGATCACCGACATCCTCGAAGCCGCCCAGGCGGCCGGTCCGCGCCGTCCGGAGGTCGAGCCGGCCGAGCCGGTCACCATCGACCTGCGCTCGGAGCGGGGCGCTTCAGGGGTGCGGCCCGCTGGTCGATGACCGGCAGGTGAGCGAGTCGGTGGTCGTCCGGATCGGCGCGGGGCGCTACGCCGTGGGCCTGTCCGGCATCGCCGAGGTGGTCACCGCACCGCCGACGACGCGGGTGCCCGGGCTGCCGCGCTGGCTCACGGGGGTGGCCAACTGGCGTGGCCGGGTCCTGCCCGTGCTGGACCTGCGGCCGTTGCTCGGGGAGGAGCAGAACCCGCTCCCGAGCAGCTCCCGGCTGGTCATCCTCTCCGTCGACCAGGTCGAGGCCGGACTGCTCGTCGACTCGGTGCTGGGGCTGCTCGGCCCGGTCGAGGACAGCCCGCAGCCGGTTCCTGCCACGGCCACCTCCGACGTCGCCGCCCTCGTGGTCGGCGTGGTGGCCGACGGCCAGGGACCGGTCTCGCTGCTGGGTGAGCGCGAGGTCCTGCAGCTGCGCTCCCGGCTCGCGACCGACCTGCGGGCCGGCTGACCCCGTTCACGCGAACGGCCTACAGGACGACCGCCCACCGCCCGATGCACAGCACGGGGCTGCCGTGTCGACGTCGGCCGGTCGAGGGAGGGTGCTCGTGGACGTGTCCAGGCGGCTCGCCACTGTGGCGGGTACGGCCATGTGGGGCGGGCTCGCGGTCGGCGTCCTCGGGGCCTTCCTCACCGAGCACTTCCGCGACGAGGCCGCCGTGCACTGGTGGGCGGTCGCGGCCTGGACGGGGTTCGGAGCACTGCTCGCCGTCGTGACCACCGGGCTGTCGGTGACCGGCGCGCGCGCCGGCGCGGACATCGCCACCGTCACGCGCGTCGCCCGGATCGTCATGCTGGGCGAGCTGGTGTTCATCACCGGGCTGGCCACCGTGAGCGGTGGCCTGCTCGGCGTCGGGTCGGTGCTGCTGGCCGTCGTCGCGCTGTTCGCCCCGCTCGTCCTCGGCCGCACCGAGACGTCGCTGTTCGCGCTGCTGATGGCGGCCAGCGTGGCGGTCACCGGGTTGCTGTCGCACACCTGGGTGCCGGCGGCGCTGCCGCTCGGCCTGGTCGCGCTGGTCGCGCTGCCCGGCATGATGATCATCGATGCCCAGCTGGCCGTCTCGATGCTCCAGCAGGAGCGCCTGGCACAGCGCGAGCGGGACGCGCTCGAGGCGCAGGTCAGCGAGCTGTCGCAGGCCCTCGCCGCGGCGGCCGGCGGGGACCTGTCGGTCTCCACGCCCATCGCGCTGCGGCCCGACGGGGAGACCCACGACGCGATCGGACTGCTCGCCGAGTCGTTCAACAACACGCTGGTGAACCTGCGCCAGCTGGTCCAGCAGATCCGTGGCGGCGGCGACCAGATCTCGGCCAGCGCGGTCGAGCTGCTGGCCACCGCGGAGGAGCACGCGGCCAGCGCGACCCAGCAGTCCTCGGCCGTGGCCGAGACCAGCTCGACCATCGAGGAGCTGGCGGCGACCGCCGCCCAGATCGCGGACACCGCCGAGGCGGTGGCCCGGTACGCCGGCGAGACGCTGCGGTACGCCGAGGACGGCCGGACGGCGGTCTCGGCCTCGGTGGCCGCCATGGACAGAATCGCGGATCGGGTCGACTCCATCGCCACCCGCGCGCTGTCCCTGGGTGAGAAGAGCCAGGAGATCGGACGGATCCTCGAGGTCATCGACGACCTGGCCGACCAGACCAACCTGCTCGCGCTGAACGCCGCCATCGAGGCGGCCAGGGCAGGGGAGCACGGCCGCGGCTTCGCTGTGGTGGCCGCCGAGATCCGCAAGCTGGCCGAGCGCTCGCAGGAGTCGGCCGGCCGGATCCAGGCGATCGTCACCCAGATCCAGGCCGAGACCAACGCCACCATCCTGGCCAGCGAGGACGGCAGCAAGGAGGTCCACAACGGCGCCGACCTGGCCAGGGACGTGGTCGAGGCGCTCGAGCGGATCGCCGGCATGGTGGACGAGACGACGACGGCGGCCAAGGAGATCTCGATCGCCACCCAGCAGCAGCGCTCGGCGTCCGAGCAGGTGGTCTCGGCGATGACCCAGGTGGCCGACGTCTCGCAGCAGTACGCCATCGGGTCCAAGCAGTCCGCCGCCGCGGCCGCCCAGCTGAACGTGCTGGCCGCCGAGCTGCGGGCCTCGATCGCCCAGTTCCGCGTCTCGTGACCCCGGACCCCGGGAGCCGGTCGTGAGCGCGTGGACCGACGACCCCGAGCTGATGGCCATCTTCCGGGCCGAGGTGGACGAGAAGCTGGCCACCCTGCGGGACGGCCTGCTGCGCCTGGAGGGGCACTCGGCGCCGCGCCAGCTGGTGGCGTCGTTGAGCCGCGAGGCGCACACGGTCAAGGGCTCGGCGCGGGCCCTGGCGCTGGAGCCGGTCGTGCTCCTGGCGCACCGCTCCGAGGACCTGCTCGGTGAGCTGCGGGACGGCCGGCAGGAGATCCGCCGGGACCTCGTCGACCTGCTGCTCGCCGCCCTCGACGGGATCTCCGGGGCCATGCCGGGGGCGGCCCGGCCGGTCACCGCGGCGGAGCTCGACCAGCTGTCCGCCGCCTTCGAGGCCGCGCTCAACGGGGTGAACCCGGTCGACGTGCCCCGGCCGGCGTCCGGGCCGATCGCCCCGCCGCCGCGCGCCGCGGACCCGGCCGAGCCGGCGGTCCCCACCGGCTCGGCGACCGTCCGGGTCCCCACCCGGCGGGTCCACGACCTGCTGGACCTGGTGGGGGAGGCCGAGCTCGAGGCACGACGGGTGGAGCGGACCCTCGGCCAGCTGGTCGCGCTGGCGCGGGAGCAGGCGCTGGCCGCGGCCGCCGTCCGCCGGTCGGTGGACGCCGGCCGCGCGGCCGAGGCTGCGGCCGAGCTGCGCGCCCTCGGTGAGCTGACCGAACGGTTGCGGGGCACCGCGGCCGAGCTGCGCGGACGGGGGGGGGACGCCGGCGACC
>JBBSAJ010000047.1:0-17850 GCA_038252405.1 Actinomycetes bacterium
ACCCGTCCCGCCACACCCGGAACGTCGCGTGACCAGGGACCGGACACCGTGGCAGCGCCACCCCTTCCAAGCCGGCCGTGTCCACCCCACCAGCATCCACCCCCGGAGACTCCGCGTCACCCCCATCTGCGAGACAAGACACATGTACGAAGACTAGACGGACCCACCGACAGTCACGCCTGCTGAATCGCAGGCTGTGGACGAACTCCACCTGTGCCCGAGCCTCAGGCTCGCTGAAGGTGCGGTCGTGTGGTTGAGGCCGGCGCGCCGGGCGCCGGACGAGCCAGCGAGGACCAGGGCGTGCTCCACCGGCTCGTCCCCGCCGACGTCGCCGATGGCGCGACCACGCCCACCACATCGTGTCGTTGGCGAACCACCAGCAACCGGGTTGCCGGCGCACCGGTCAGCTCGCCAGATCGGTGAAACTCGGCAGAGGTGCGGAGGGGGCCACTGAGGCGGCTTCTGGCACCGCGTTCTGGCACCGCGAGCCGGGTGCTCTTGTCGACCGGGTGGAGGATGCTGACTACGGGAGTGGGGACGGGCGTGCTCAGGCGGACGCGAGACAGCGCGCCGGCAGCTCGAACCAGCGCAGGTGGTCGAAGTCGTCAGACAGTCCGGTCTTACCGATGTCCTCCTCCCCGACGGTGGCCGCGTCGAACCGCTCAAGTGCCTCCTGCAGGTACTGCTGCAGCGCCGACTCGGGCGCCGTGTCGCGGTGGTGCGGGTAGGCGAGCGCGCCGTCCGCGTCGTAGCCGACATCGGACAGCCGCAGCGGCGGCTCGATCGGTCCGTTGCGGTGCCGCCACAGGCCACTTTCGGGCAGGAACCGGTAGTCGGGCAGCAACTTCCAGCCGTGCTCGGCCACCAGCGCGACCGCCTGGACGACGTAGTCGAAGACCGGCTCGCTGATGAAGTAGTTGAAGTTCACCCGAACCCAGCCGGGCTTGATGCCCTCGCAGCCGTGGGCGATCTCCCGCTCGTACTCGTGGCTGCGCTCGATGTCGATGCCGAGCAGCCGGTGCCCGTACGGCCCGGCGCAGGAGCAGCCGCCGCGCGACTGGACGCCGAACAGGTCGTTGAGCAGCGTCACCACGAAGTTGTGGTGCAGGTACTTGCCGCTGGGCCGCTTGATCACGAACGACACGATGGACAGCCGCTCGGAGTCCAGGTTGCCGAGGATCTGGACGCTGGGCACGGCGCTCCAGGCGGTGACCGCCCGGCGCAGGAAGTCGACCTCGTGCGCGCGGATGACGTCCACGCCGACCGCCTGCTTGAGCTGGAATACGAGCCCGGCCCGGATCGACTCCACGATCGCCGGGGTGCCACCCTCCTCCCGGTGCACCGGGTCGGAGAGGTACCTGTGATCGTCCGGGTTGACGTAGGCCACGGTGCCCCCGCCGACGACGTCCGGCACCCGGTTCGTCAGCAGCTCGCGGCGCGCCACGAGCACCCCGGGTGTCCCCGGACCGCCGATGAACTTGTGCGGCGACAGCACGATCGCGTCCTTGTAGGCCAGCGGGTGCTCGGTACATCGCGGGTTCATCTCGATGTCGACGTACGGCCCGGCCGCCGCGAAGTCCCACACGGCGAGCGCGCCGTGCTCGTGCAACAGCTGGGAGATCCGGTGGGTGTCGCTGACGATGCCGGTCACGTTGGACGCCGCCGAGAACGAGCCGATCCGCAGCGGCCGATCGGCGTACCGGCCGAGCTCCTCGACCAGTCGGTCCCGGTCGATGTGGCCGTCGCGGTCCTCGGGGATCCGCACGACGTCGGCGATGGACTCCCGCCAGGGCAGCTCGTTGCTGTGGTGCTCGAACGGCCCGATGAAGACCACCGGCCGGTCGGCCTCAGGGATGCGCTCCGTCGCGTGGTAGCGGTCCTCGAACGCCGAGGGGATCCGCAGGCCGAGGATGCCGAGCAGCCGGTCGATGGCCCCCGTGCAGCCGCTGCCCGCGAAGATGACGCAGGTCGACTCGTCGCCGTTGACCGCCCGGTGGATGATTGCCCGCGCGTCCTCGCGCAGCCGGGTCGTCTGCAGCCCGGTCCCGCTGGACTCGGTGTGGGTGTTCGCGTACCGCGGCAGCACCTCGCCGCGGATGAAGTCCTCGACGAAGCTGAGTGCGCGCCCGCTGGCCGTGTAGTCGGCGTAGGTGACCCGGCGCGGGCCGTACGGCCCGGGCACCACCTGGTCGTCGCCGATCACCCCCTCACGGATCCGGGCCAGCAGCGGCGGCTCGGGCAGCGACGGGTCACGGGGCGGGACGACGACCATGCGACGAGCGTACGGCCGCCACTGCAGCGATCCAGCGGTCTAAGGTCATGGCCGTGGCCCAGGACCCGGAGCAGCGTGCCGGGGACGCCGACCGGGAGTGGACGGCGGAGGTGCTGCGGCGCGCCCACACCGAGGGCCGGCTCGACCTCGACGAGTTCGACACCCGGCTCGGCCAGGCCTACCAGGCCAGGACGATGGGTGATCTGGCCGAGCTGACCCGCGATCTGCCGGCCGCGCCACAGCCAGCCCCGGCACCCGTGCCGGCTCCCGTGCCGGCGACGGCCGGGGGGTCGGAAGTCCTGTCGCATGGCGACATGCGCAAGGCGTGGGCGGCCTGGGCCACCGCGGTGCTGGTCTGCACGGTGATCTGGGGGACATCGGCCATCTCCTCCGGCAGCACCCAGGGGCTCTGGCCGATCTGGGTCGCCGGCCCGTGGGGGGCTGTGCTGCTGGCGCGCACGTTGTTCCGGCAGTAGCGCGACGTGTCGAGCGCGCCGCTGCCGGACGTTGCCCGGACGGCGGGGCACGCGGCCACCAGGCCGCACACCGTCGCCTGGAACCGGACCGACCTCGTGCCCTGGGCGATCGGCTGCCTGTTCGCCGGGCTGTACAGCGCGCTGTCGCTGCTGCGCTACCAGTACTTCGTGGTCCCGTCGTGGGACCTCGGCATCTTCACCCAGGCGGTGCGCAGCTACGCCCTGGGCCATGCTCCGGTGGCCGACATCAAGGGGCCCGGTGTCAACGTCCTGGGTGACCACTTCAGCCCGATCATGGCGATGCTCGCCCTGCCGTACCGGGCCTTCCCCACGGCTGGCACCCTCCTGGTGGCGCAGGCCGTGCTGCTCGGTCTGTCCTGCGTCCCGGTGGGCCGGCTGGCCATCCGTCGGTTCGGGCCGGTCGCCGCCTCTGCGGTGGCGCTGGCCTACGGCCTGTCCTGGGGGCTGCAGTGGGCCGTCGAGTCCGACGTCCACGAGGTCGCCTTCGCCGTCCCGCTCCTGGCGTTCTCGCTCGAGGCCTTCCTGGAGCAGCGGTGGCGCCGGTCGGTCGCGTGGGCGCTGCCGCTGCTGCTGGTGAAGGAGGACCTCGGCTTCACCGTCGCCGTCCTCGGTCTGCTGCTCGTCGCGAAGGGGCAGAGGCGGCTCGGCCTGGTCACCTCCCTGGTGGGCGTGGTCGGCTCGGTGGTCACCCTGCTCGCGGTCGTCCCCCGGTTCGCCGAGGCGCACCGGTACGCGTACTTCGGGCAGTTCGGCACCGACGCGGCCCCGAGTGGGCTCGGTTCGGTCCTGGCGCCGGTGCTGCACAACCCGCTGACCCTGGTCAGTCCCGGGGCCAAGCTGGCCACCCTGTTCATGCTGGCCCTCATCGCGGGCGGGGTCTGCCTGCGGTCGCCGCTGCTGCTGCTGGCGGTGCCGACCCTGTTCTGGCGGTTCGCATCGGTCGATCCGCTGTACTGGGGGACGCACTACCACTACAGCGCCGTCCTCATGCCCATCGTGTTCATGGCCTTCATCGACGGGCTGACCCGGATGCGGGCCGGCCGGTGGGCGCTGGGCCGCCGCTACGCCACCGTCGCGATCCCCGTCGTCACGACCGTGGCGGTCATGCTCGCCGCCGGGCTGCCGCTCAAGGCCCTGCTGCAGCCGGGCGGCTGGGACGACGGACGCCGGCAGCACGCCCAGGCGGCGCTCGCGGTGATCCCGAACGGAGCCGTGGTGGAGACCGACCTCGGGCTGCTGTCGCACCTGGTGAGCCGCAACCGCGTCTACTGGCTCGGCCAGGCCACGGGGGTCAGCCCCGACTACCTGGCCGTCGACTCCGGCAGCGGCTGGTCACCGCCTCACGCCGCCGACCTGCCGGCCTACGCGGAGAGCCTGCACCCCGGCTCCCGCTACCAGCTGATCTGGTCACAGGGCGGCTTCTCGGTCCTGCAGCGGGAGCCCAGCCGGTAGCCCGAGTGGATCCGCGGGTGCACCGCATTGACGTCCGTTGAGGCCGCTGGAACCCTCAGCCATGGATCAGGCCCAGCTGAAGGAGCTCCAAGGCCCGCTGAAGCAGCAGTACCGAGCCGACGCCGCGGCCGCACTGGTGACCCTGTCCGCGATCGGTGACCTGGGGGATGGGCTGACGTGCTCGGTGGAAACCGGGCGTGCCCTCGTCGCGGCCGGCCTGCACCCCGCCACCGGTGGCGACGGGCTCTCGGCGTGCTCGGGGGACATGTTGCTTCAGGCCCTGGTGGCGTGCGCGGGCGTGACGCTGCAGGCCGTGGCCACCTCGTTGGGGATCGACCTTCGGGGTGGTCGGGTCCGAGCCGAGGGCGACCTGGACTTTCGGGGCACGCTCGGGGTCGACCGGGCGGCACCGGTCGGGTTCGCGGCCATCCGGCTGGAATTCGACCTGGACACCGACGCTCCGGTGGACCAGCTCGACACCCTCCTTCGACTGACCGAGCGGTACTGCGTGGTCCTTCAGACCGTGCGCTCCGCCCCGCCGGTGACCGCGCAGATCTCCGGCGGCCGGCCGGCTTGAGCTCAGCCGCCGACGCACTCCACGCCGGCTTCGCGCATCTCGGCGACCGCTCGGGCAGTGGTCTCCTCGGCCACGCCCGCGGTGAGGGCCAGCAGCACCCTGGTGGCGAACCCGTCGGTGGCGGCGTCCAGCGCGGTCGCCCGGACGCAGTGGTCGGTGGCCAGGCCGACCACGTCGACGGCGGTGACGTCGTGGTCGCGCAGCCACTGGCCCAGCCCGGTCCCGTGCCGGTCAGCGCCCTCGAATCCGGAGTAGGCCGCATGGTGTCGTCCCTTGGCGAAACAGGCCTCGATCCGGGAGGGGTCCAGCGCCGGGTGCAGCTCGGCCCCCGGCGTCCCCTCGACGCAGTGCGGGGGCCAGCTGGTCACGTAGTCCGGCTCGTCGTCGAAGTGGTCGCCGGGGTCGACGTGATGGTCGCGGGTGGCCACCACGTGTTGGTAGCCGACGGCGGAGTCGGAGGCCAGGAGGTCGGTGATGGCCGCAGCCACCGCCGCGCCACCGGTCACCGGCAGCGACCCGCCCTCGCAGAAGTCGTTCTGGACATCGACGATGATCAGCGCCCGGCTCATGACCAGCCCTCCTCGAAGACCGTGGGGATCGTGGGCTCGCCGCGCTGCAGCCGCATCGCCGACGCGGGCAGCTCGTCCAACGACTGCCGGTGGCGGTCCCTCGCCTGCGCCAGCGGCTCCGCGCCGACGACCTGGCCCCGCTCGACGAGCGGGACCTGCAGGGCGCGGTCGTCGCCGTCGTCCACGGGGGCCCGTCCGACCCGAAGCACCTCGGCGACCGCGGTGCCGTCGGGCCCGAGCCGGCGCAGCGCCCACTTGCGACCACCCCGGCTCGGCTTGCCTACCGAGGTCTTGCCCACCGGGCGCCCGTCGACCTCGACCAGCTTGTAGACCAGGCCGGCGGTGGGCGCCCCGGAGCCCGTGACGACCGACGTGCCCACCCCGTAGGCGTCGACCGGCGCGGCGGCCAGCGCCGCGATCGCGTGCTCGTCGAGGTCGCTGGTGACGACGATCCGGGTGCGGGTGGCACCGAGCCCGTCCAGCTGCTCCCGCACCGCCCTCGCCTGGACGACCAGGTCACCGGAGTCGATCCGAACCGCGCCCAGGTCGGTGCCGGCGGCCTCGACGGCCAGCCGCACCCCCTCCGCGATGTCGTAGGTGTCGACGAGCAGCGTGGTCCCGGTGCCCAGCGCCGCGACCTGGGCCGCGAACGCGGCCTTCTCGTTGTCATGGACGAGCGTGAAGGCGTGCGCCGAGGTGCCGGCCGTGGGGATGCCATGCCGGCGTCCGGCCTCGAGGTTCGACGTCGAGGCGAACCCGGCCAGATAGGCGGCGCGGGCCGCGGCGACCCCCGACTCCTCGTGCGTGCGCCGGGTGCCCATCTCGATGCACGGGCGCTTCCCGGCGGCGGTCACCATCCGGGACGCCGCCGCGGCGATCGCGCTGTCGTGGTTGAGCACCGACAGGACCAGCGTCTCCAGCAGCACCGCCTCGGCGAAGCTCCCGCGCACCTCCAGGATCGGTGACCCGGGGACGTAGCACTCGCCCTCCCGGTAGCCCCGGACGTCGCCGCCGAAGCGGTAGCCGGCCAGCCAGTCCAGAGTCGGCCGGTCCACCACCTTGCGCTCGCTCAGGTCGGCTAGCACGCCGTCGTCGAACCGGAACCGTTGCAGCGCTTCGAGCATCCGCCCGGTCCCGGCCACGACGCCGTAGCGGCGGCCCGTTGGCAGCCGCCGGGCGAACACCTCGAACACGCAGCTGCGGTCGGCCGCCCCCGAGCGCAGCGCCCCCTCGAGCATGGTCAGCTCGTAGTGGTCGGTGTGCAGGGCGGTGCTCGCGGCGGCGTCCGTCACGCTCGTGAGCCTAGAGGGCGGCGTGCGACCATGGCGCCGTGAGCGTGGCACCGGTCGAGCTGGACGAGCCAGTCACCGACGAGGTGACCCAGCCCGACCGACCGTGGATCACCCTGGTCTGGAACGACCCGGTGAACCTGATGTCCTACGTGACCTACGTGTTCCAGCAGTACTTCGGCTACTCGAGGGAGAAGGCGACCGAGCTGATGCTCGACGTCCACCACCGTGGCCGGGCCGTGGTGTCCAGCGGGACCCGCGAGGAGATGGAGCGTGACGTGACGGCCATGCACGGCTACGGGCTGTGGGCCACCCTGCAGCAGGACAAGTGACCGTGCGGCACGCGTTCCGGCGGACCCGCCGCGGTGAGGTCGAGCTGACCCTGCGGCCCGAGGAGGCCGGTGTCCTGGCCGACCTGCTCGACCAGCTGGCCGACCTGGTCGGGCCGGAGGAGCCGCCGGACGCCGACCCGCTCGACGCGCTGGTGGGGATCGGGACCCAGACCCGCCCGCCGGACGACCCGGCGCTGGCCCGGCTGTTCCCCTCCGCCTACCCCGACGACGACGCGGCCGCCGGGGAGTTCCGCCGCTACACCGAGCCGGACCTGCGCACCCGCAAGCGGGAGCAGGCGCTGGCCGCCCGCGCCTCGCTGGAGCGGGTCGAGCGGGGCAGCGGGCGGCTGACCCCGGACGAGGCGAGGGCCTGGCTGCTCGCGCTGAACGACCTCCGGCTGGTCTACGGCATCCGGCTGCAGGTCAGCGACGACGAGCCGGTCGACCTGGAGGACCTGGAGGCGGACGACCCGCGCCTGCTGCCGATGGCCCACTACCAGTGGCTCACCTACCTGCAGGCCACCCTGGTCGAGGCGCTGGGCGGTCCCGCCTAGGCTGTGCGGGTGCTCATGATCAGCCGCGCCGTCGTCGACGCGATCGTCGGACACGCCCGCGCGGACCACCCGGATGAGGCCTGCGGGGTGGTGGCCGGCCCGGCCGGCTCGGACCGGCCCGAACGGCTCGTGCCGATGGTCAACGCGGCCCGCTCACCCACCTTCTACGAGTTCGACTCGGCCGACCTGCTGAGGCTGTACCGGGAGATGGACGACCGTGACGAGGAGCCGGTGGTGATCTACCACTCGCACACGGCGACCGAGGCCTATCCGTCCCGCACCGACGTCTCGTACGCGTCCGAGCCGGACGCGCACTACCTGCTGGTGTCCACCCGTGACCCAGATCACGCCGAGGTCCGCTCGTTCCGCATCGTGGACGGCGAGATCGCCGAGGAAGAAGTTCGGCTGGTCGAAACGTTGGACTGACGTCAGCGCCCGGCAGCGGGCGTCCCGGCGAGCACGAACCCCGATCACGAGGAGAGAGCACCCCATGGCCGTCGCGGTCCGCATCCCGACGATCCTGCGCACCTACACCGGCGGCGAGAAGTCGGTGGAGGGCGAGGGCAGCACGCTGGAGGCCCTGATCACCCACCTGGACGCGAGCTACCCGGGCATCGGCGAGCGGCTGCTCGACGACGGCAAGCTGCGCCGCTTCGTCAACGTCTACCTCAACGACGAGGACGTCCGCTTCCTCGGCGGGCTGGAGACCCCCGTCGCCGACGGCGACGCCGTGACGATCCTGCCTGCAGTGGCCGGCGGGGCGCGCTAGGTGCGCTTCGACTCCCTGCTCGACTCCGTCGGCCGCACCCCGCTGGTCGGGCTGCCGCGGCTGTCGCCGTCCCCCGACGTCCGGCTGTGGGCGAAGCTGGAGGACCGCAACCCGACCGGTTCGGTGAAGGACCGCACCGCGCTGGCCATGGTCGAGGACGCCGAGCGGTCCGGGCGGCTGCAGCCGGGCGCGACCCTGCTGGAGCCGACGTCGGGCAACACCGGAATCGCGCTGGCCATGGCGGCCCGGCTCAAGGGCTACCGGCTGGTCTGCGTGATGCCGGAGAACACCTCGGCCGAGCGCACCCAGCTGCTGCGCATGTGGGGCGCCGAGATCGTCTACTCCCCGGCGGCCGGCGGGTCGAACCAGGCCGTGCGGGTCGCCAAGGAGATGGCGGCCGAGCACCCGGACTGGGTGATGCTCTACCAGTACGGCAACCCGGCCAACGCCGACGTCCACTACCGCACGACCGGTCCCGAGCTGCTCACCGACCTGCCCACGCTCACCCACTTCGTGGCCGGGCTGGGCACCACCGGCACGCTCATGGGCGTCGGGCGGTACCTGCGGGAGAAGGTCCCCGGCGTGCAGATCATCGCGGCCGAGCCGCGCTACGGCGAGCTGGTCTACGGGCTGCGTAACCTGGATGAGGGGTTCGTGCCCGAGCTGTACGACCCCTCGGTGCTGACCTCCCGGTTCTCGGTGGGACCGCGGGACGCCGTCCGGCGCACCCGCGAGCTGCTGCAGCAGGAGGGCGTCTTCGCCGGCATCTCGACCGGGGCGATCCTGCACGCGGCGCTGGGCGCGGCCGCCAAGGCGGTCAAGGCGGGGGAGCCCGCGGACATCGCCTTCATCGTCTGTGACGGCGGCTGGAAGTACCTGTCCACGAGCATCTACGAGGGCACCCTCGACGACGCCGAGGCCGCCCTCGACGGCCAGGTCTGGGCCTGACCCCTTTTTGCATGAAGGTGCCCTTCTGTGCGCACGGCCGCAACAACCCACCTTTCATTCCCTGACATGAAGGGTGGACTTCTGCGGTGACACGCACAGAAGGGCACCTTCATGCGGGCAGGGTGGGGGGTGCCTACCCTGGGCGGGTGGCGGACGCACCCATCGGGATCTTCGACAGCGGCGTGGGTGGCCTCACCGTCGCCCGGGCGGTCCTCGACCAGCTGCCGCACGAGCCGGTGCTCTACATCGGTGACACCGCCCGCGGTCCGTACGGCCCCCGGCCGATCGCCGAGGTCCGCCAGTTCGCGCTGGAGATCATGGACCACCTGGTCGACCAGGGCGTCAAGCTGCTGGTCATCGCGTGCAACAGCGCCAGTGCCGCGGTGCTGCGCGACGCCCGCGAGCGGTACGACGTCCCCGTGGTCGAGGTCGTGCACCCGGCCGTGCGACGAGCGGTCAGCGCCACCCGCAACGGCCGGGTCGGCGTCATCGGCACCCGAGCCACCATCGACAGCGGTGCCTACGAGGACGCCTTCGCCGCGGCGCCGCACCTGCAGCTGACCACCCAGGCCTGCCCGCGCTTCGTCGAGTTCGTCGAGGCCGAGGTGACCAGCGGCCCCGACCTGCTGGCCGCCGCCCACGAGTACCTTGACCCGGTCGTCGCCGCTGGCGTGGACACCCTCGTCCTCGGCTGCACGCACTACCCGCTGCTCACCGGCGTCCTGTCCTACGTCATGGGCGAGCAGGTCACGCTGGTGTCCAGCGCCGAGCAGACCGCCCAGGACGTCTACCGCGTGCTGGCCTCCCGCGGGCTGCTCCGCGACCAGTCACTGCCGATGCCCGAGCACCGCTTCCTGGCGACCGGTGACCCCGAGGACTTCACCCGGCTCGGACGGCGCTTCCTCGGACCCGAGGTGGTCCGCGCCGAGCCGGCCGACCTCGACGAGCTGGCCACGGGCGCCGGGGTCGCCCGGTGAGGCTGACCGTCGTCGGATGCTCCGGCTCCTACCCCGGCCCGGACTCGCCGGCCTCCTGCTACCTGGTCGAGCACGACGGCTTCCGGCTCGTCGTCGACCTGGGCAACGGCTCGCTGGGCCACCTGCAGCGGTATGTCGACCTGCGCGACGTGGACGCCGTCTGGCTCAGCCACCTGCACGTCGACCACTGCATCGACGTCACGTCGTACTACGTGGCCCGGCAGTACCACCCCGAGGGCTGCCCCCCGCGGCTACCGGTCCTCGGCCCGGAGGGCACGGCTCACCAACTGACCCGGGCCTACGGGACGGCGGACGCCACGGCCAACTTCGAGCGGGTCTTCGACTTCCGCACTGTCGACGCCGGCGTGCGCGAGGTCGGCCCGTTCCGGCTCACCACCGCGCAGATGGCCCACCCGGTGCCCTGCTTCGGCGTCCGGATCGAGGCCGGCGGGCGCTCGCTCGTGTACAGCGCCGACACCGGGCCGACCGAGGCGCTCGTCGACCTGGCCCGGGGCGCGGACGTGCTGCTGGCCGAGGCTTCGTTCTACGACGGCGACGCCAACCCGCCGGGGCTCCACCTCACCGGCCGGGAGGCCGGCGAGCACGCCGCGAAGGCCGGGGTGGGCCGGCTGCTGGTCACTCATGTCCCTCCGTGGCACCGGCTCGACCGGACGCTCGACGAGGCGGCCGGCAGCTTCGACGGCGACCTCGAGGGCGCGTGCTCCGGCGGCGTCCTCGAGCTGTGACCGCTCCCGGCTAGGCTCGCCGGCATGTCCCGCTCCGACGGCCGTGACCCCGGCCAGCTGCGCCCCGTCCACTTCAGCCGCGGCTGGCTCGACCACGCCGAGGGCTCGGTGCTCGTCGAGTACGGCCGCACCCGCGTGCTGTGCGCCGCGTCCTTCACCGAGGGCGTGCCGCGCTGGCGCAAGGGCAGCGGCCAGGGCTGGGTCACCGCGGAGTACGCGATGCTGCCCCGCTCGACCAACACCCGCAACGACCGCGAGTCGGTCCGCGGCCGCATCGGCGGTCGCACCCACGAGATCTCCCGGCTGGTGGGCCGGGCGCTGCGCGCCGTCATCGACTACAAGGCCCTCGGCGAGAACACCATCGTGCTCGACTGCGATGTGCTGCAGGCGGACGGCGGCACCCGGACCGCGGCCATCACCGGCGCCTACGTGGCGCTGGCCGACGCGGTGGCGTGGGCCAAGGGGCAGGGGCTGGTCAAGGCCGGCGCCGAGCCGCTCATCGGGTCCGTGTCCGCGGTGAGCGTGGGCGTCGTCGACGGCGTCCCGGTGCTGGACCTGTGCTACGAGGAGGACGTCCGGGCCGAGACCGACATGAACGTTGTCGTCACCGGTGAGGGGCACTTCGTCGAGGTGCAGGGCACCGCCGAGGGTGCCCCCTTCGACCGGTCCGAGCTGGACCGGCTGCTCGACCTCGCCCTCGCCGGCTGCACCGACCTGGCCCGGCTGCAGCGGGAGGCGCTGGCGTGACCCCGCAGCGGATCGTGCTGGCGACCCGCAACGAGCACAAGGTCGCCGAGCTGCGCCGGATCCTGGCTGACGCCGGCCTCGACGTGCACCTCATGGGCGCCGAGTCGTTCGCCCACCTGCCGGACATCGCCGAGACGGGGACGACGTTCGCCGAGAACGCCCTGCTCAAGGCGCACGCGGTGGCGGCCGCCACCGGCCTGCCCGCCGTGGCCGACGACCCCGGGTTGTGCGTCGACGTGCTCGGCGGCATGCCGGGGGTGTTCTCGGCGCGCTGGTCCGGACGGCACGGGGACGACGTCGCGAACCTCGAGCTGGTGCTGGCCCAGCTGGCCGACGTGCCCGACGACCGGCGGTCGGCGCACTTCGCCTGCGCAGCGGCGCTCGCGCTGCCCGGCGGGCAGGAGCGGGTCGTCGAGGGCCGGCTGTCCGGCAGCCTGCTGCGCGCACCGGCCGGCAGCAACGGGTTCGGCTACGACCCGATCTTCGTGCCGGAGGGCGAGACCCGGACGACGGCCCAGCTGGAGCCGGCCGAGAAGGACGCGATCAGCCACCGTGGCCGGGCCCTGCGCACGCTCGCCCCCGTCGTCCGTGAGCTGGTCTGCCACCGGTCCTGACCAGTCGCTACCGGTGCGGGAGGGGGGACTCGAACCCCCACGCCCGTAAGGGCACCAGGACCTAAACCTGGCGTGGCTGCCGTTACACCACTCCCGCGCGTCCACCGACGCCGAGGGGTCAGCGTATCCGGGAGCCCGCCGTCCACAGGCCGACGGCGGCGACCGCGGCCACCGATCCGGAGACCACCAGCGGGACGACGCCGTGCCCCGGGCCGGCGTCCCACAGCAGGCCGGCCCACAGCCCCGCGGCCAGCACCGCGCCGCCGGACAGCCCCTGGAAGATGCCCTGCGCCCGGCCGCGGGACGCCGGGGGGACCAGCGTGGAGATCCAGGCCTTGCCCACGCCGTCGGTGAACCCGTTGAAGCCGCCGTACACGGCCATCAGAGCGACCACCGCCCAGCCGCCGTCCACCACGCCGAGCCCCAGGTAGCCGATCGCGAAGCAGACCAGTCCCAGCGCGTAGACCCGCGGGCGGGGCAGCCGGTCGGTGAGCACGCCGGCCGGGTAGGAGACCAGCGCGTAGACCAGGTTGTACACGACGTAGACGCCGACCACCCCGATGGTCGAGAAGCCGACCTCCGACACCCGCAACAGCACCAGCGCGTCCGGGAAGTTGACCAGGGCGATCAGCCCCAGCACCACGGTGACCCGCAGGAACGCCGGCGGCAGCGGTGCCACGTGCACGACCGGCCGTGGTGCGGACGACGCGGACGGAACAGCCGGCTGGGCGGCTGGCACCGGGTGGTCCTTCGTCAGCGACACGAGCAGCACGCTGAGCACCGCCGGGATGACGGCCACCCACAGCGCCACCCGGAGGTTGCCGTTGGCCAGCGCCAGCACGGCCAGCCCGAGCAGCGGCCCGATCACCGCACCACCGGTGTCGGCGAACCGGTGGAAGCCGAACACCCGGCCCAGATGCCGCTCGGGGACGTCGGTCGCGAGCAGGGCGTCTCGCGGCGCGGACCGGATGCCCTTGCCGGTGCGGTCCACCACCCTGCCCACCAGCACCACGGGCCACACCCAGGACAGCGCGACGATGACCTTGCCCAGGGCGGCCAGGCTGTATCCGAGACCCACCAGCGGCTTGCGCCCCACCCGGTCGGACAGCCGGCCGGACAGGTACTTCATGACTGCGGCGGCGCCCTCGGCCACCCCCTCGACCAGGCCGACGACCGCGGCCGGGGCGCCCAGTACCGAGGTCAGCAGGATCGGCAGCACCGGGTAGAGCAGCTCGCTCGCGGAGTCCTGCAGCAGCGAGACCCCGGACAGCACCGCGACGTTACGGCTCAGCCACTCCGGACGGCGCCACCCAGCCATCCGCGCATCCTCCCACCCGCATGAAGGTGCCCTTGTGTGCGCACTGCCGCACAAACCGCCCCTTCATGGACGGCGGATGAAGGGTGCCTTGTTGCGGCCACACGCGCAGAAGGGCACCTTCATGCAGGACGGGGTGGGGGGTCAGGCCAGGCCGAGGTCGCGGCGGAGCTTGGCCACGTGGCCCTTGGCCTTGACGTTGTACTGAGCCTGTTCCAGCGTGCCGTCGGCGCCCACCACGAACGTCGAGCGGATCACCCCGACCACGGTCTTGCCGTACATCATCTTCTCGCCGTACGCGCCGAAGGCAGTGAGCACCACCTTGTCCGGGTCGGACAGCAGCGGGAAGGTCAGCCCCTCCGCCGCGCGGAACGTGGCCAGCTGGGCCGGCTGGTCCGGGGAGATGCCCACCACGTCGATGCCGGCCGCGGCCAGCGAGGTGAGGCTGTCCCGGAAGTCGCACGCCTGCGTGGTGCAGCCGGGGGTCATGGCGGCCGGGTAGAAGTAGACGACCACCCGGCGTCCGGCGTAGTCCGACAGCGCAACGGTCTTGCCGTCGGCGTCGGGGAGCGAGAAGTCGGGGGCGCGGTCACCGGGCTGCAGCTTCACGGCTTCAGGCTAACCGGCGGGGGTGCCCTCCGCAGCGGCGCGACAGGGATGCTGTGTGACGATGATCTGGATGATCTGACGGAGGGACCGGCGCTACCGTGTCGGTGTGCCGACGCCGCGAACCCGGAGGACGACGTGACCACGCAGACCCCGCAGACCCCGCCGACCCCGCCGGTTCCGCAGGTCTCGCCGACCCGCCCCCCGCAGGAGATCGAGGCGGACATCGCCGCGACCCGGGAGACCCTCGCCGACGCCATCGACGCGATCACCGAGCGCATGCAGCCGGCCAACATCGCCTCCCGGGCCAAGGATCGAGTGATCGCCCTCTACAAGAGGGACGACGGGTCGGTCGACCCGGTCCGGGCCGGCGCCACGGCCGGTGTCGTGCTCATCGTGGCGCTGTACCTGATCCGCCGCCGCAGGCTGTAGCCGTGCTCCCACCCGGGGTCACCCCGCACCGGCCCGGGCCTGGCCAGGAGTCGGTGTGGGACTACCCGCGCCCGCCGCGGGTCGAGGTCGCCCACCGGCAGGTCGTCGTGCGCTTCGGTGGTGCCGTGCTGGTGGACACCGGCGTCGCGCTGCGGGTGCTGGAGACCAGCCACCCGCCGACCTGGTACCTGCCCCGTGCGGCCTTCCGCGACGGCACACTGCGGCCGGCCGAGGGCACCTCCTTCTGCGAGTTCAAGGGGCTGGCCCGGTACCTGGACGTCGTCGCCGGGGACCGGGTGGCCGAACGGGCGGCCTGGTACTACCCCGACCCGACCGCCGGTTTCGAGTCGTTGCGCGACCACGTCGCGCTGTACCCCGCGGCGATGGACCTGGTCACCGTCGACGGAGTCGCCGTGCAGCCCCAGGAGGGCGGTTTCTACGGCGGGTGGGTCACGCCGGACGTCGTCGGCCCGTTCAAGGGAGCGCCCGGCAGCCGTGGCTGGTGACCCGATGCAGGTAGCCTCCACCCCCGTGTCGACCACGCCGAACCCGGAGAACCTGCCGATCAAGCTGCTGCACGACCGGGTGCTGGTCGAGGCCGGCGGCTCGGCGGGGGAGCGGACCTCCGGCGGCGGCATCGTCATCCCGGCCACGGCGCAGGTCGGCAAGCGGCTCACCTGGGCGCGAGTCGTCGCGACCGGGCAGAACGTGCGGCTTGTCGAGGTCGGCGACAAGGTGCTGTTCGAGCCGGAGGACCGCGGCGAGGTCGAGATCCAGGGCTGCACCTACCTGCTGCTGCGCGAGCGCGACCTGCACGCGGTCGCCTCCTCGCGGGTCGGGGAGTCCACGACCGGGCTGTACCTGTGAGACCCCGGTGAGCGCGCTCGTCGTGGGGCTGGGCCTGGGCGCACTCGTGGCCGCGCAGATCGGTCCGGTCTCGCTGCTGTGCGCCCGGACGTCGATGCGACACGGCTTCGTCGCCGGATCCTCGGTCGGGGCCGGAGCGGCGCTGGTGGACCTGCTCTACGCCTGCCTGGGCGTCGCCGGGGTGGCCGCGCTGCTGCAGGTGACCGCGCTGCGCGTCGGGCTGGGGCTGGTCGGGGCTGGGGTGCTGGTCTTCCTGGGGGTGCGCACGTTCCGGTCGGCCTTCCGGGTGCGGCTGGGTGCGGAGACCGACGACGAGGTGGTCGCCCCGTGGAGCGCGTTTCGCACCGCCGCCGCCGCCACGGCCTCCAATCCGCTGACCATCGCGTCGTGGGCGGCGATCTTCTCGGCCGCCGCGGTGGCCAGCGTCGTCGTGGACGTGGCGTCCACGGTCGAGCTGGTGGTCAGGGTCGGGATCGGCAGTCTGGCCTGGTTCACCGCGCTCGCGGCCGCCTTCGCGTTGGTCGGCCGCCGGGTCGGCACTCGTGGGCTGGCCGTCATCGACGGGGTGGCCGGCCTCGGCCTGATCGCGTTCGGCGGGGTGCTCGCCGTCCGGTCACTCGACGCGACCGCCGGCTAGCGGAACGGGACCTCGGTCCCCTCCGGGGGAGCTACCCCCGTGGGTACGGTCGTTTGCAGACCGAACGAACCCGTCCGAGGAGACCCGCATGACGGCCACGCGCTACATCTACGACTTCGAAGACGGCCACCGTGGCATGGCCGACCTGCTCGGCGGGAAGGGCGCGAACCTCGCCGAGATGACCCGGCTGGGTCTGCCCGTGCCGCACGGGTTCATCGTCACCACCGAGGCCTGCAACGTCTATCTGGAGGCCGGGCACGAGCCCCCCGAGCTGGCCGAGGAGATGACGCTGCACCTGCGTGACCTGGAGCAGCGGATGGGACGCCGGCTCGGCGACCCGCACGACCCGTTGCTGGTGTCGGTGCGGTCCGGCGCGCGGTTCTCGATGCCAGGGATGATGGAGACGGTCCTCAACATTGGGCTCACCGACGAGTCGGTCGCCGGCCTGGCCGAGATGGCCGGGGACGAGCGGTTCGCCTGGGACTCCTACCGCCGGTTGGTCCAGATGTTCGGCCGCACCGTGCTCGGGGTCGACGGCAGCCTGTTCGAGGAGGCGCTCGACCACGCCAAGAAGGAGCGTGGGGTGACCGGCGACCTCGACCTCGACGCGGCCGCGCTGCGCGACCTCACCCGCACCTTCCAGCAGATCACCGAACGGGCCGTCGGCCGGCCGTTCCCGCAGGACCCCCGTGAGCAGCTCGACCTGGCGGTCCGCGCGGTGTTCTCCTCGTGGAACGGGGAGCGGGCCCGGATCTACCGCCGTCAGGAGCACATCCCCCACGACCTGGGCACCGCGGTCAGCATCGTTGCCATGGTCTTCGGCAACCTCGGCTCGGACTCCGGCACCGGCGTGTGCTTCACCCGCGACCCGTCCACCGGCAGCGCCGGTGTGTACGGCGACTACCTGGAGAACGCGCAGGGCGAGGACGTCGTCGCAGGCATCCGCAACACGCTGCCGCTGATCGCGCTGGAGGAGCTCGACCCCGAGGCGTACCGCGGGCTGCTGGACGCCATGGCCAAGCTGGAGGGCCACTACCGCGACCTGTGCGACATCGAGTTCACCGTCGAGCGCGGCAAGCTGTGGATCCTGCAGACGCGGGTCGGCAAGCGGACCGCCGCAGCCGCGTTCCGGATCGCCGTCCATCTGCTCGACGAGGGCGTGCTCACCGAGGACGAGGCGCTCGAGCGCGTGCGCGGCGCGCAGCTGACCCACCTGATGTTCCCGCGCTTCGACACCGGTGCGGCCGGCCAGCCGTTCACGGTCGCCGTCGGCGCGGCGCCCGGTGCGGCCGTCGGCAAGGTGGTCTTCGACTCCCACCGCGCCCAGGAGTGGGCGGCCCGCGGCGAGCCCGTGGTGCTCGTGCGGCGGGAGACCAACCCGGACGACCTGGGTGGCATGATCGCTTCGGTCGGCATCCTCACCAGCCGGGGTGGCAAGACCTCCCACGCGGCCGTCGTGGCCAGGGGCATGGGGCGCACCTGCGTCGTCGGGGCCGAACAGCTCCAGGTCGACGTCGAGGCGCGGCAGCTGGTCGGCCCCGGCGGGGTCGTCGGCGCCGAGGGCGACGGCGTCTCGATAGACGGCACCACGGGTCAGGGGGTCCGCGGGGAGGGTGCCGGGGTGCCGGCACCGGTGGGGGGGTGCATCGA
>JBBSAJ010000048.1:0-17264 GCA_038252405.1 Actinomycetes bacterium
CGAGGCCAACGCCCACATCTGGGCCGACCGCAACTCTCACCCCACTGACTACCGACGCCGCCCCGCACGAAAGCAGCGCGAAGACGCCGGCTTCACGTTCTGAAAAGTCACCCCCATCTGCGAGACAAGACACATGTTCGAGTCGACCTCGCTCGAGGCGCCGGTGCTGCGGTCCCCCGTGGTCGCCCTGGTCACCGCGGTGGACGCCCTCGTGACGGGCGACCCGATGGACCTCACCTTCGTGGAGCAGGCCGACGAGATCGCGGCGCTGGCCCAGGCCCGGGACCGGATCGAGGCCCGGCGGCTCGCCCTGCTCGGCGCCGTGCAGGCCTCCGGCGCCTGGTCAGCGGGGGGCGCCCGCAGCGCGCGGGCCTGGCTGCGCGGGCTGGAGTCCAGCTCGGACGCCGCGGCCGGGGCCGACCTCCGGCTGGCCGGCGCCCTGCGCGAGCACCTGCTGCTGGCCGCTGAGTCCCTGCGCAACGGCCAGCTGTCGGTGGGCAAGGCCAGGGTGCTGGCCAGGGCGGCGCTGGGCTCGCAGCTGCGCCGCGACGCCATGGCGGACCCGAACCGCGGCGAGGCCCTGCTCCTGGAGCACGCTCCGGATCACGAGATCGGCGAGTTCGGCCAGCTGGTCCGCCGCTGGGCCTACCGGGTCGATCCGGACGCCGACGACAACGCCTACCGCGAGGCCGCGGCCGGCCGCGAGCTGCACCTGAGTCGCACCGCCGAGGGGACCCTGCTGCACGGCTGGCTCGCGCCGGTCGACGCCGAGGTCGTGGCGACCGCCCTGCAGGCCCAGATCGGTGTCCCGGACGCCGACGACCGGCGAACGCCCGGGCAACGCCGCGCCGACGCGCTGGTCTCGATGTGCCAGCGGCTGCTCGACTCGGGCTCGGTGGGCCGGCACGCGAGCGTACGACCGCAGCTGGTCGTCCAGGTCTCCTACCAGGCGCTGGTCGCGGCTGCCGACGGCTGCGGCGTCGACCCGGCCGAGCTGCCGGGCACCGGCCAGGCCCTGCCGAGGGGCGTGCTGGACCGGCTCGCCTGCGACTGCGAGGTCACCCGGATCGTGTTCGGCCCGCAGTCGCAGGTGCTCGACGTCGGCCGGGCGCAGCGCACCTTCACCGGCCCGCTCCGCCGGGCGCTGGACGCCCGAGACGGCGGCTGCCTGTGGGGGCGGTGCAACGCCCCGCCGAGCCAGTGCGAGGGCCACCACTCGGTGAGCTGGCTGCGCGGCGGACCCACATCGGTCGACAACGGAGTGCTGCTGTGCTGGCACCACCATGACCTGCTGCACAGTCGCGAGTACGTGATCACCCGGGACGTGAATGACGGCGCCTGGGTGATCCGCGACCGACACGGGACCGTGATCAGCGCACGACTGCCCCGAGCCGGGCAGCTGCAGCTCGGGGAGCGGGCCGCGTGAGGCGCCGCGACGAGTGGTCAGGCCGGCAGCACGGTGAAGCCGGCCTGCGCCAGCCGGGCGAGCACGGCGGCCGCGTGGTCCGGCCCGCGCGTCTCCAGCTCGACGTCGATCTCGACCTCGTCGTGCGACAGCGCCGCCTCGGTGCGGTGGTGGACGACGTCCAGCACGTTCGCGTCGGTCTCGGCCAGCACCCCGAGCAGGGTGGCCAGGTTGCCCGGGCGGTCCGGCACCCGCACCGCGATCGACAGGAACCGCCCGGCCGCGGTGAGGCCGTGCCGCAGCAGGCGCAGCATGAGCAGCGGGTCCACGTTGCCCCCGGACAGCACGATCACCACGGGCGGCTCGAAGGCGGTCGGGTCGTCGAGCACCGCGGCCACGCCGGCCGCGCCGGCCGGCTCGACCACCAGCTTGGCCCGTTCGAGGCACAGCAGCATGGCGCGGGTCAGCGACGCCTCGGGCACGGCCCGGACCTCGTCCACCAGCTCGCGCACGATCGCGAACGGGACCTCGCCGGGGCAGCCGACCGCGATGCCATCCGCCATGGTGGTCATGGTGGCGAGCGGCACCGGGTGCCCGGCGGCCAGCGAGGCCGGGTAGGCGGCCGCCTGCTCGGCCTGCACACCCACCACCCGGACGTCGGGGCGCAGCGACTTCACGGCCAGCGCGACCCCGGCCAGCAGCCCCCCGCCGCCGGTGCACACCACGACGGTGCGCACGTCCGGGCACTGCTCGAGGATCTCCAGGCCCACGGTGCCCTGGCCGGCCACGATGGCGCGGTGGTTGAACGGGTGGATGAGCACCGCCCCGGTCTCCCGCTCGAACGCCTGGGCCGCGACCAGCGCCTCGTCGAGGGTCTGCCCGACGAACCGGACCTCGGCGCCGTACCCACGGGTGGCCTGCACCTTGGGGATCGGCGCCCCGGTGGGCATGAACACGGTCGCCTTGGCCCCGAGCATCGACGCCGCCAGGGCCACTCCCTGGGCGTGGTTGCCGGCGCTGGCGGCGACCACGCCGCGGGCCCGCTCCTGCGGTGTCAGCCCGCTGATCCGCGTGTAGGCGCCGCGGATCTTGAACGAGCCGGCCCGCTGCAGGTTCTCGCACTTCAGGTGCACCGGCCCGCCGACCCGCTCGGTGAGCGGACGGGAACCCTCGAGCGGCGTCAGCCGAGCCACTCCCTCGAGCAGCACCCGGGCGGCACGGACGTCGTCCAGGGTCACGGGCAGGTCCATGGCCGGGAGTCTGGCACCGAGCGGCGAGGAGTCCACACTGGAGGGGTGACCCGAACCGTGCCGCGTCCCCCCGGCCCTCGGGGCGGGTCCATGGTGTGGGCCCTGGCCACCCCCCGCCGCTCCCCCACGGACTTCTTCACCGCGATCGCCCGCGCGCACCCGCGGCTGGCCCACGTCCGGATCGGCGCGGAGCACTACTACGTCCTCACCCACCCCGACGTCATCCGCGAGGTCTACGTCACGAACGGCCGGTTCACGGTCAAGGGCCGGGCGCTGCAGCGGTCCAAGGTGCTGCTCGGCGAGGGCCTGCTCACGGCCGAGGGCGAGCACTGGCGGCGACAGCGCCGCCTGGTGCAGCCGGCCTTCCACCGCGACCGGATCCGCGGCTACGCCGACGACATGGTGGCTGCCACGCTGGAGCACACCGCGCAGCACTGGTCCGACGGGCGCCGGGTGGACCTGGTCAGCGAGCTGTCCATGCTCACCCTGACCATCGTGGGGCGGGCCCTGTTCGGCTCCGACCTGTCCGGGGACTCCCGTACCGTCGGTGCCGCGCTGGGGCAGATGCTGGCCGGCAGCCGCCGCCGAGTGCTGCCGGGCGGTCAGCTGCTGGACCGGCTGCCACTGCCGGTGAACGCGCGGATCGAGTCCTCGATCGCCGGCCTGGACGCCGTCGTCCAGCGGCTGATCGACGAGCACCGGGCCGCCGGGGACACCGGGGACGTGCTGTCGATGCTGCTGGCGGCCCGGGACGAGGACGACGGCACCGGGATGTCCGACCGGCAGGTCCGCGACGAGGTCATGACCCTCCTGCTGGCCGGCCACGAGACCACCGCGATGGGCCTGAGCTGGACGTTTTGGCTGCTGTCCCAGCATCCGGAGCAGTCGGCCGGGCTGCGGGCCGAGCTGGACGCCACCCTGGGCGGCCGGCCGCCGACCTTCGACGACCTGACCCGGCTGCCACTGACCACGGCCACCTTCGCCGAGGCGCTGCGGCTGTACCCGCCGGCCTGGACCCTCGGCCGCCGGCTGACCGCGGACCTCCGGGTCGACGGCTGGACCCTGCCCGCGGGCTCGCTCGCGGTGGCCTCGCAGTGGGTGCTCCACCGCGATCCCCGGTTCTGGGCCCGGCCACTGGCCTTCGAGCCGGCCCGCTGGCTGGACGCCGCGGGCCGTTTCGACGAGGCGGCACCCGGCCAGCCGCGCGGCGCCTGGTTCCCGTTCGGGCTGGGCCAGCGGGTGTGCGTCGGCGAGCCGTTCGCCTGGGCCGAGGGGGCCCTGGTGCTGGCCACGCTGGCACAGCACTGGTCCCCCGAGATCGACCCCGGCTTCCGGGCGGTGCCCGAGCCGTCGGTCACCCTGCGCCCACGCGGCGGCCTGCCGACCACCCTGCGAGCATGTTCCCCGATTTGACCGACCCGCCCGGTCCGGGTCTAATGGTTGCGTGCTGCAAGCAAATTCCTGTACGAGGGACGAGAACGAGCTGGCCGTCGCCCTCTATGCGGTGGTGCTCCGGCTGCGCCGACTGCCCCTCACCGGGCCGGTCGACAAGGCCGCCCTCGCCGTCCTGCACGAGACGCACCGGCTCGGGGAGGTCCGCCCCTCCGACCTCGCGGCCCAGATGCACCTGGACCTGTCCACGGTCAGCCGGCACCTGCGCGTGCTGGAGACCCGCGGGCTGGTCACTCGCACCCCCGATCCGCACGACGCCCGGGCGCACACCCTCGGCCTGACCGACGCCGGGCGGGAGGTTCTCGCCCACCTGCTCGACCAGCGCGCCGTGGCCATCCGCGACGCCATCGCCCACTGGTCGACCGAGGACCGACATGACCTTCGCCGACTGGTCCGCCAGCTGGCCCATGACCTGAACGACCGCACCCACGAGACGACGGAGCTGTAGTGACCGACCGAACCACCGACGCACCGGCCCAGGCCGGCGGCGTCGTCCCCACCCAGTTCACGCATCGGCAGATCCTGGTGATCCTGTCCGGGCTGATGACCGGCATGCTGCTGGCCTCGCTCGACCAGACGATCGTGTCCACCGCCCTGCCGACGATCGTCGGCGACCTCGGTGGCCTCCAGCACCTGTCCTGGGTGGTCACGGCCTACCTGCTGGCCTCGACGGCGTCCACGCCCCTGTACGGAAAGATCTCCGACCTCTACGGGCGCAAGCCGGTGTTCCGCTTCGCCATCATCGTGTTCCTCGTCGGCTCGATGCTGTCCGGGCTGTCCACCCAGATGTGGGAGCTCATCGGGGCCCGCGCCGTCCAGGGCCTGGGCGCCGGCGGCCTGATGGCGCTGGCCTTCGCGATCATCGGCGACGTCATCCCGCCGCGCGAGCGGGGTCGCTACCAGGGCTACTTCGGCGCGGTGTTCGCGGTCTCCTCGGTCGCCGGTCCGCTGCTCGGCGGCTTCTTCGTCGACCACCTGTCCTGGCACTGGATCTTCTTCATCAACATCCCGCTGGGCATCGTCGCGCTGATCGTCACCGACCGCGCGCTGCACGGGCTCAAGCACATCCGGCGCGAGCACAGCATCGACTACCTCGGCGCCGCCCTCATGGTCGGTGGCGTGACCACCCTGCTCCTCGGCATGGTCCGCGGCAGCGAGGTCGGCTGGGGCACCGTGGAGATCGTCGGCCTGCTGGTCGCCGGCGTCGTGCTGTCCACCCTGTTCGTGTGGTGGGAGGGACGCGCCGCCGAGCCGATCCTGCCGCTGCGGCTGTTCCGCAACCGGATCTTCTCGGTGGCCAGCGCCATCGGGTTCATCATCGGCTTCGCCATGTTCGGGGCCATCGTGTTCCTGCCGGTGTACCTGCAGATCGTCCGTGGCGTCTCCCCGACGCAGTCCGGCCTCGAGCTGCTGCCGCTCATGCTGGGGCTGTTGACGGCGTCGATCGGGTCCGGACGCCGGATCACCACGACCGGCCGCTACAAGCGGTTCCCGATCGCCGGCACCGCGATCACCGCGGTGGCCATGTTCTTGCTGTCCACCCTCGGCTCGCACACGTCGTACTGGCAGATCGCGCTGTACATGCTGACCCTCGGCGTGGGCATCGGCCTGGTCATGCAGGTGATCGTGTTGGCCACCCAGAACTCCGTCGACCCGCGCGACATGGGGGTGGCGACGTCCTCGTCGACGTTCTTCCGGTCGATGGGCGGCACCTTCGGGACGGCGCTGTTCGGGACCATCCTGGCCAACGGGCTGGTCTCCCAGCTGGCCCACCGGCTGCCCCCCGCCGCCCTGCAGGGGATCAACCCGGCCCAGCTCACCGGCTCCCCGCAGGCGATCGCCGCGCTGCCGCCGGCCGTCCGCGGGCCGGTCGTCGAGTCGTTCGTCTCGGCGCTCGGCAACGTCTTCGTCGCTGCCGTCCCCGTCGTGCTGCTCGCGTTCGTGCTGACCTGGTTCCTCAAGGAGATCAAGCTGCGCAGCCACCACGGCGCGACCGACGAGGTCGTCGAGCCGGCCGGCGTGATCTAGGCCGGGTTCCAGTACCGGTCCGGCTGCAGGATGAGCGCCGCCGCGCCCACCAGGCCGGCGTCCTGGCCGAGGGTCGCTGGCACGACCCGGACCTCCCGCGCGTAGGAGAGCCGGGCGTGCCGGCGGAAGGACGCCTCCAACGGGTCGAACAGCAGCGGCCCGGCCTGGGACAGCCCGCCGCCGACCGCCACCACGGACAGGTCGAGCAGGTGCGTCACCGAGGCGATCGCGACGCCGAGCGCCCCGCCGGCCCGCTGCATCGCGGCCAGCGCCACCGGGTGCCCGCGCCGGGCGTCCTCAACCAGCTCCCGGGCCGAGTGCTCCTCCCCCCACGCGGCGGTCGGGCGCCAGCCCTGCTCCTCCGCCCAGCGGGCCAGGTTCGGACCGGCGGCCACCGCCTCCAGGCAGCCGACGCCGCCGCACACGCAGTCCGGCCCGTTGGGGTCGACCACCACGTGCCCGACGTGGCCGGCGTTGCCGTGCGCGCCGTCCACCACCCGGTTGCCCAGCACCAGGCCGCCGCCGACCCCGGTCGACACCACCATGCCCAGCAGGTGCGCCTGGCCCTTGCCAGCGCCGCGCGCGTGCTCGCCCACGGCGACGCACACCGCGTCGTTGTGCACCCGGACGGGCACCGTCGAGAACCGCTCGGCCAGCCTCGGGCCCAGCGGGAAGTCCCGCCAGGCCGGGATGTTCAGCGGCGAGACCACCCCGGTCGGCCAGTCCATCGGCCCGCCACAGCCGACCCCGACACCGGCGACGCCCCGCGGCCCGACGGACGCCGTGACGATGTCCACCAGGCTCATCAGCGCCGTCCACAGCGCGTCGGCGTCGGTGCGCGGGCCGCGGGGGGTGCGGGTGCGCGCCGCCTCCCGGATCCGGCCGGTCGAGTCGACCAGCGCCGCGGCCAGCTTGGTCCCGCCGACGTCCAGCGCCAGCACCGGCCGGTCGTCGGTCGTCACGGCGCGGGCTCCGCGGCGCCCACCACGAGCAGGGTGGCGCTGAGCGCGTGCAGGTGGTTACGACCACCGACCGGCCCGATCTCGCCGGCCGCGAAGAACCCGGCCACCGCCGAGGTCCGCAGCCCGGACCGCACCGCCCGGACGTCGTGTCCGGCGTCCCCGAACAGGCCGGCCCCGCGGCCGTCGCAGGAGAACAGCAGCGCCCCGTCCACCGGGTCCAGCTCGCCCCGGTCCCGGAACCCGGCCAGCGCGCCGGCCAGGTCGGTGGCCGCCGCGTCCGCGTCACGGACCTGCAGCTGAACGGTGCACCCCACCGGCAGGACGTCGGCCACGACGATGCCGTCCCGGGCCGCGTCGAAGCCGAGGATCCCGCGGACCAGGAAGTCGCCCTGCCCGCGCTCGTCGGCGTACTCGTCCATCGACACCCCGACCTGCAGACCGAGGGTGGCCAGGGCCTGCTCGTCGGGCGGCAGGGCCGAGACGATCTGCTTGAGCCGGGCCAGCGCGGGCGAGCCGGCCAGGCCGAGCAGCACGTTGCCGTCGGCGGCGGTCACGGTCATGAGCGGTCCGACCGGGCGGCAGCCCTGGCTCACCACGGTCCGCACCCCGGGGGCGTGCCCGATCACCACACCCACCGCACCACGGTCGACCACCCGCCCGTCGACGAGCAGCCGGGTCGACCCGGACGCCGCCCCGGAGGCCAGCCCGCCCACCACGCTGAGCCCGGGCAGCGCGTCGTTGGTCTGCAGCACGAACCCCTCGGAGGGGAAGCTCCACGGGTCGGCCAGCAGCAGCGCCACCTGGTCGTCGCGGTGCTGCTGGGGCAGGCCGAGCACGGCCATCGACTCGGGGCTGCGCAGCACCTCGAGGTGGAAGGCCCGCAGCCGCGCCCCGGGCAGCGCCGCCGTCCAGACACTCACCCCTGAGCCGTGCTGGACCGCCCGGCCGGACCCGATGACGCCGCTGGCCGTGCAGCCCACGGAGGTCCGCGCGCCGGTGCGCTCGGCGGCCAGCCGCAGCGCCGCGGCCACCTCCTCGGGGTCGCCGCCGGCCGCGAACACGCAGGCCAGGTCGGGCGGGCGGCCGTCGAGGGCCGCCACGGCCGCGTCGGCCGCCTCCACCGCGACGGACTCGAGGTCCGTCCCGACGGCGAGTCCGTCCCCGCAGCGCGCCACGGGGCCATCCCACCACGGGGGCGGGCCGTGCGGGCCCGCGGCGGGCCAACTGTCCCCCGTGCGCAGGACGGCGAGGCGACGTACCGTCGGCGGATGACACTGCCGCCGACCACGCTGGGTGCCCTGCGCTCCTCCGGGCACGTGCACCGCAGCGTCAAGGAAGAGATCCGCGCGAACCTGCTGGCCCGGCTGGCCGACGGCGCGGACCCGTTCCCCGGCATCGTCGGGTTCGACCAGACCGTCCGGCCCGAGCTGGAGCGGGCGCTGCTCGCCGGGCACGACGTCGTCCTGCTCGGCGAGCGCGGCCAGGGCAAGACCCGGCTGATCCGCACCCTGGTCGGGCTGCTCGACGAGTCGACCCCCGTGGTGGCCGGCTGCGAGATCAACGACCACCCGTACGAGCCGGTCTGCGGGCGCTGCCAGCGGCTGGCCGCCGAGCTGGGCGAGGAGCTGCCGGTGGACTGGCTGCCCCGCGCGAACCGGTACGGCGAGAAGTTGGCCACCCCCGACACCAGCGTCGGTGACCTGATCGGCGACGTCGACCCGATGAAGGTGGCCCAGGGCCGCACCCTCGGCGACCCGGAGACCGTGCACTACGGACTGGTCCCGCGCACCAACCGGGGCATCTTCGCGGTGAACGAGCTGCCCGACCTGGCCGAGCGGATCCAGGTGTCGCTGCTCAACGTGCTGGAGGAGCGGGACATCCAGGTCCGCGGCTACCAGCTGCGGCTGCCGCTGGACCTGCTGCTGGTGGCCAGCGCCAACCCCGAGGACTACACCAACCGGGGCCGGATCATCACCCCGCTCAAGGACCGGTTCGGCGCCGAGATCCGCACCCACTACCCGCTGCGGGTGGCCGACGAGGTGGACCTGATCGGCCAGGAGGCGCACCTGGTGGCCCGGGTGCCGGCCCACCTGCTCGAGGTGCTGGCCCGGTTCACCCGGCTGGTCCGCGAGTCCCCCGCCGTGGACCAGCGCTCGGGGGTGTCCGCCCGGTTCGCGGTCGCCGGCGCCGAGACCGTGGCGGCGTCGGCGCTGCGCCGGGCCGCCCTGACCGGCGAGTCGGACGCCGTGGCCCGGGTGAGCGACCTGCCCGGCATCGTGCCGACGCTGCGCGGCAAGGTGGAGTTCGAGGTCAGCGAGGAGGGCCGCGAGCTGGAGGTGCTCAACCACCTGCTCCGCCGCGCGGTGGCGGAGACCTTCCGCACCCACCTGGGCGCGGCGGACCTCAGCGGGCTGACCGCACGCTTCGCCGAGGGCGACACGGTGGAGACCGGCGAGCTGGTGCCGGCCGCCGAACTGCTCCGCCGGGTCGGCCCGGTGGACGGGCTGGGCCGCCTGGTCACGATGCTCGGCGAGGACGACGACTCCCCCGGCGTGGCCGCGGCGGCCCTCGAGCTGGCGCTGGAGGGGCTGTACCTGATGCGCCGGATCTCCAAGGACGAGATCGGCGGCCGGACCGTCTACGGCGGCGCCTGAGGTGAGCCACGCCTTCCGGTACGGGCCCTACGACGACGGGCCGGACCCGCTCGCCCCGCCGTACGACGTCGCCGAGGCGCTGGACCGGATGGGTGACGACGTCCTGGCCGGGGCCACCCCGGCGGCGGCGCTGCGGGACCTGCTCCGCGAGGGGACCGACGGGCTGCGCGGGCTGGACGACCTGCTGCGCCGCGCCCGGCAGCGCCGCGAGCAGCTGCGGCGCAGCAACCGGCTGGACGGCACCCTGGAGGAGGTGCGCGCCCTGCTCGACCGCGCGGTCGGCGAGGAACGGGCGGCGCTGTTCCCCGACCCGGCGGACGACGCGCGCTTCCGGGAGGCCCAGCTCGACGCGCTGCCCTCGGACGTCGGCCGCGCGGTCGCCGAGCTGTCCGAGTACGACTGGCGCTCACCGCAGGCCGCGCGGACCTTCGCGGAGCTGACCGACCTGCTGCGCCGCGAGGTGCTCGACCGGCAGTTCCAGGGCATGAAGGAGGCGCTGCGCAACCCCGACCCGGAGCAGCAGCAGCAGCGGGTCAAGGACATGCTGGCCGACCTCAACGCGATGCTCGAGGCGGACGCCAGGGGCGAGCACACCCCGGCGGACTTCGACGCGTTCATGGACACCTACGGCGACTTCTTCCCCGACCAGCCGCAGAACCTGGAGGAGCTGGTCGACTCCCTGGCCCGGCGCGCCGCGGCCGCCCAACGGATGATGAACAGCCTCACCCCCGACCAGCGGGCCGAGCTGGGCCAGCTGATGGAGCAGGCGCTGGCCGACCTCGACCTGGCGTCGGCGATGTCCCAGCTGGGCGACGCGCTGCGGTCCCGGCGTCCGGACCTGGACTGGGACGGCCGGGTCAGGATGCGCGGCGACAACCCGCTCGGGGTCGGTGACGCCACCACAGCGCTGGCCGAGCTGGCCGACCTGGAGGGCCTGAGCGAGACGCTCGGCCAGGACTACCCGGGTGCCTCGCTCGCCGACGTCGACGAGGACGCCGTCCGACGGGCGCTGGGCAGGCAAGCGGTCGACGACCTGGCCAACCTGCGCCGGATCGAGCGCGAGCTGGAGCAGCAGGGCTACCTGCAGCGCCGCGAGGGCCAGCTCGAGCTGACCGCGAAGGCGGTCCGCCGGCTGGGCCAGACCGCGCTGCGCCGGGTCTTCTCGAACCTGCGCGGGGCCCCCCGCGGCGACCACGACCTGCACGACGCCGGGGCGGCCGGGGAGCTCACCGGGGCCAGCCGGTCCTGGGTCTTCGGTGACGAACAGCCGCTGGACGTCGTGCGTACTGTGGGCAACGCCGTGCGTCGCGGCGGCCCGGTGGGCGCCGGCGGGCACGTCGAGCTGACGGTCGAGGACTTCGAGGTCCGCGAGACCGAGCGGCGCACCTCGGCCGCCGTCTGCCTGCTCGTCGACGTCTCCTACTCGATGGTGCTCAACGGCACCTGGGGACCGGCCAAGCAGACCGCGCTGGCGCTGCACGCGCTGGTCTCCACCCAGTTCCCGCAGGACGCCCTGCAGGTCGTCGCGTTCTCCAACTTCGCCCGCGAGCTCACCTCCACCGACCTGGCCTCGCTGGACTGGGACATGGTCCAGGGCACCAACCTGCAGCACGCGCTGCTGGTGGCCGGCCGGTTCCTGGACAAGCACGCGGACAACGACCCGGTCGTCCTGGTGGTCACCGACGGCGAGCCGACCGCGCACCTGACCCGCGACGGCGGGGCCGCCTTCGACTGGCCGCCGGCGCCCGAGACGCTCGAGCTGACCCTGGCCGAGGTGGACAAGATGACCCGCCGCGGCGCGGCGCTGAACGTGTTCATGCTCGGCGACGAGCCCCGGCTGCGGGACTTCGTGGACGAGGTGGCCCGGCGCAACGGCGGCCGGGTGTTCACCCCGGACGCCGACCGGCTCGGCGAGTACGTCGTCAGCGACTTCCTGCGCACCCGGCGAGGGGTGGGCCGCCGGCGCTGACCGGGCCTGCGAGGATGGGCGGCCGTATGCGCCCCCTTCGCAACCCCTTCAATTCTCTGCCGCCCGAGGTGGCGGTCCTGACTGCGGTCGCCTTCTCGGTGGCCCTCGGCTTCGGGATCGTCGCCCCGGCGATCCCGCTGTTCGCCCGGCAGTTCGGGGTCAGCAACTTCGCCGCCGGTGCGGTGATCTCGGTGTTCGCGCTGGTGCGGTTCGTCTCCGCGCCGATCGCCGGTCGGCTGGTCAACCGGCTCGGCGAGCGGGTGGTGCTGGCCACCGGGATCGGGATCGTCGGGGTGTCCAGCCTGCTGGCCAGGCTGTCGCACAGCTACCCGCAGCTGCTGGTGCTGCGCGGCCTCGGCGGGTTCGGCTCGGCCATGTTCACGGTGTCCGCCTTCGCGCTGCTGCTGCGGGTGGTCGGCCCCGACCAGCGCGGCCGGGCCAGCGGCACCTACCAGACCGGCTTCCTGCTCGGCGGCATCGCCGGCCCCGCCTTCGGCGGGCCGCTGACCGCCTGGTCGCTGCGGGCACCGTTCTTCGCCTACGCGGCCACCCTGCTCGTGGCCGGGACCGTCGCCACCGTGTTCCTGGCGCGCACCGCGCTGCGCGAGCGCGAGGCGGCCGCCCACACCGACCACGCGCCCACCTCCCTCGCCACGGCGGTCCGCAGCTCGGCCTACCGGGCCGCGGTGGTGAACAACTTCGCGGTCGGCTGGGCGGTGTTCGGGGTGCGCGCCTCGCTGATCCCGCTGTTCGTCGTCGAGGGGCTGCGGCTCGGCCCGTCGTGGACGGGGGCCGGGCTCGTGGTCTCGGCGGTCGTGCAGGCGGTGGTGCTCATCCCGGCCGGCCGGCTGGTGGACACCCGCGGCCGCCGCCCGTTCCTGCAGGCGGGCGCCGCGTTCACGCTGGCCGCCGGGCTGACCATGGCGCTGGCCGGCGGGGCACCGCTGTTCCTCCTCGGGATGGCGCTGTACGGCACCGGCTCGGCGCTGCTCGGGGTGTCCTCGGCCGCCGTCGTCGGCGACGTCATCGGGGGCCGCGGCGGCACGCCCGTGGCGGCGTTCCAGATGGCCTCGGACGCCGGCGCCTTCCTCGGCCCCCTGGTCGCCGGGCTCCTCGCCGACACCGCGTCCTTCGAGGTCGCCTTCCTGGCCACCGCCGGGGTCTCCGCGCTGGCGCTGCTCAGCACGCTGGTGATGCCGGAGACCCGCCGGGCGCAGCGGCCGGCCTGAGCGGACGACTGGGGCCGGTGTTCGCTCCCCGCACGCGGTCCCGGGCATGTCTCAGGAAAGACGCTCGCCCCCGGCGAGCATGGCGATGCTCGGGGCGAGCGCCGTTTCCGAGGCATCGCCGCGACCGCGTGCGCAGGCCGAACCCCGGACCTCTCAGTACCCCGGGGCCACCCGGCGCCAGGGCGCCAGCCGCTCCAGCAGCGCAGCCACCCCGAGCAGCAGCGGCTCGCCGCCGTCCGGGGCGACCAGCTGCACGGACAGCGGCGTGCCGGTGCGCGGGTGCACCCCGGCCGGCACCGACAGCGCGGGGTACCCGGCGAAGTTCCACGGGGCCGGGAACGGCGCGTACCGGGCGTTGGCCGCGAACACCCGCGGCCAGGCCCGCTGCCCCCACCGAGCGGCCTCGATGGGCGGCTGCGCGAGGGTAGGGGTGACCAACAGGTCGAACCGGTCGAAGAACCGGGCCAGCTCGGTGCGGAACGCGTCCCGGGGAAAGTCCTTGACCAGGTTCCGGGCCCGGACCTGGTCGCCGATCGCGACGTGCGCCCGCACCGCACGGTCCAGCCGGCTGCGGTCCAGGCCCTCAGCATCAGAGGCGGCCCCGCCGAACCAGCGGGCCAGCACCGGTAGCGGGTTCAGCGGGTACGGCGGGTCGGCGCACTCGAACGAGTGCCCGGCCGAGACCAGGACCCGCACCGTGCGGACCAGCGCCCGCAGCTGCTCGAGGTCCACCGTGACCCCGTTGATCGGCGGCTTCGACGAGGCCGCGACCCGCAGCGGCCGGTCCGGCTCGGCGACTGCGGCCAGCTCCGGCTGGTCGGCCATCACGGACAGCAGCAGTGCGGCGTCGGCCACCGTGGTGGCCAGCGCGCCGTTCTCGGCCATGCCGTACCAGTCGTTCGGGCCCAGGTGCGCGGGGACCACGCCGCTGCCCGGCTTGATCCCGACCAGGCCGCAGCAGGCGGCCGGGATCCGGATCGACCCCATGCCGTCAGCGCCGTGCGCCACCGGCACCATCCCCGAGGCCACCGCGGCGGCCGAGCCGCCGGACGACCCGCCGGGGGTGCGAGCGGTGTCCCACGGGTTGCGGGTGATGCCGAACCCGGAGTCCGTCGTCGCGAACACGGCCAGCTCAGGGACCCGGGTGAGGCCCACCACCACCGCCCCGGCCGCCCGCAGCCGGGCCACCACCGGGTGGTCGGCAGCCTGAGGGGTGTCGGGTGTGGTCAGCGAACCGTTGCGCATCGGCTCGCCGGACACCGTCACCCAGTCGTCCTTGACCGCGACCGGCACCCCGGCCAGCGGGAGGCTCGCCAGGTCGGTCCGGGCGGCCACCGCCGCCGCCTCGGCCACGGCCCGCTCGGCCCGCACCACCTGGAAGGCGCCCAGCCGCTCGTCGCGGGCGGCGATCCGGGCCAGCGAAGCGGACACCACCTCCGGCGCGGACAGCGCCCCGCTGCGGACTCCGGCGGCGATCTCGGTGGCGGTGGTGGGCAGGCTGCTCGGCTCGGCGGTCACGCCTCCGAGGGTACGACCGTCAGCTCGGCCGCGAGCACGGCCGCCGCCGTCTCGGCGTGGTCCGTGGCGAGCAGCCCGGCTGCGGCGAGCACGTAGCGCCGGTCCACGGCCAGCCGGGCGCCCGCGGGCACCCGCCAGCCGCCGGCGTGGTCGGACCGGGCCGGCCGCAGGATCTCGGCCAGCCGCTGCTCGCTCGCGTGCCGCAGCACGCCGCCGGAGCCGACCACCAGCCGGACCCGGCGCAGGTCCTTGCCGGGGCTGCGCACCTCGCCGGACTCGTGCGGCCGGGCGTGCCGGCGCAGCGCCACGGTCAGCGCCAGCTCGGCCAGCCGGGCGTCGTCGGCCGCGTCGTCCGGGGTCTCCGGGAGCCAGCCCGGCTCGGCGGCCCGGCGCGTCGCGGCGGCGGCCAGCGGCTCGGCCTCCTCCGGCCGCAGCAGCTGCTCCGCGGCGGCGGCGGCCAGCACGCCGGTGGCGTTCCAGCGGACGCCGAGGTCGCCCTCGACGCTGCGCCCCCGCCACAGCACCTCGACGACCTCGCGGCGCAGGCCGGCCTCCTCCGGGTCGGGCGTGACCACCGAGTACACGTCGGTCGTCGCGCCGCCGACGTCCACGACCACCACGTCGCCGACGCCGGGCACCGAGCCCGCCCCGTCGGCCAGCAGCTCGACGCCGGAGAGCACCGCGTCCGGCGTGGCCGCGCGCACCATGGCCGCGAACTCCGGCGACGACGACAGGTGCTTGCCGCCGATGACGTGCCGGATGAACACCTCGCGGATCGCCGCGCGGGCCGGCCCCGGGTCGAGCACCCCGATCCGGGGCAGCACGTTGGACGTCGGCATCGCGGTGAGCCCGGCGCCGTCCAGCACCGCGACCACCTCGTCGCGCGCCTCGACGTTGCCGGCCACCACGACGGGCACCCGCAGCCGCGGCCGGGCCGCGGCCAGCCGCCGGGCGTTGCCCAGCAGCACCTCGGCGTTGCCCCCGTCGGTGCCGCCCGCGAGCAGGACGATGTCGGGGCGGTCGGCGACCAGCGCGCGGACGCCGTCCCTGCCCAGCCCGCCGGAGGACACGTGCACCACCCGCGCCCCCGCGGACAGCCCCACCCGGTACCCCGCTTCAGCGGTGACCGCCCGCTCGTAGCCGACCACCGCGAGCCGGAGCCCGCCGCCCGCGCTGGAGCAGGCCCGCACCTCGTCGACCCGCTCACCGGCGAGCTCGGCCCGGATCGCGGCCAGCCCGTCCAGCACGTCGGTGGCCAGCGTGGTCGGGTGCGCCGCGGTGGCGACCAGCACGTGATCGGCGGTGTCGACGAGCGCGGCCTTGGTGAACGTCGACCCGAAGTCGACGCACAGCACCCGGCTCACCGCCGGATCAGCCCAGCGCCTGCGCGAGGTCGGCCAGCAGGTCGTCGACGGTCTCGATGCCCACGGACAGCCGGACCAGGTCGGCCGGCACCTCCAGCGCGCTGCCGGCGACGCTGGCGTGGGTCATCCGGCCCGGGTGCTCGATGAGCGACTCGACGCCGCCCAGGGACTCCCCGAGGGTGAACACCTTGGTCCGCTCGCAGACCGCGAGCGCCGCCTCGAGCCCGCCGTCCACCTGGAACGACACCATGCCGCCGAACCGGCGCATCTGCTTGAGCGCCACCTCGTGGCCCGGGTGCAGGGCCAGCCCCGGGTAGCGCACGGTGTGCACCCTCGGGTGGGCCAGCAGGAACTCGACGACCCGCTCGGCGTTGTCGCAGTGCCGGTCCAGCCGGACGCCGAGGGTCTTGATGCCGCGCAGCACCAGCCAGGAGTCGAACGGTCCGGCCACCGCGCCCATCGCGTTCTGGTGGAACGCCAGCCGTTCGGCCAGCTCCTCGTCGGCCACCACGAGGGCGCCCCCGACGACGTCGGAGTGCCCCCCCAGGTACTTGGTCGTGGAGTGCACGACGACGTCGGCGCCCAGCGCCAGCGGCTGCTGCAGGTAGGGCGAGGCGAAGGTGTTGTCGACGACGAGCAGTGCGCCCGCGGCGTGCGCCACCTCGGCCAGCGCCGCGATGTCGGCCACGTTGAGCAACGGGTTGGTGGGCGTCTCGACCCACAGCACCGTGGTCTGTCCGGGGCGGATCGCCGCACGCACCGCGTCGACGTCGGTGAGCGCGGCCGGGGTGTGCTCCAGGCCCCAGCGCTGCAGCACCTTGGCGAACAGCCGGTAGGTGCCGCCGTAGGCGTCGTCGGGGATGACCACGTGGTCGCCCGGCGCGCAGACGGTGCGCAGCAGGGTGTCCTCGGCGGCCAGCCCGGAGGCGAACGCCAGGCCGCGCCGGCCACCCTCCAGGGCGGCCAGGCACTCCTCGAGCGCCGTGCGCGTCGGGTTGGCCGAGCGCGAGTACTCGTAGCCGCCGCGCAGCCCGCCCACGCCGTCCTGGGCGTAGGTGGAGGTCTGGTAGATCGGCGGGACGACGGCCCCGGTGGTCGGGTCCGGCTCCTGGCCGGCGTGGATGGCGAGCGTCTCGAAGCCGTGGGTCATGCCCGGAAGGCTAGCCGGGCCCGAACCCGGGCGAGCGCCCGCGCGGCCCTCGGGTCGTCCAGCTCCAGCAACGGCAGCGGCAGCACCGGGACGGCGATCGAAACCGGCTCGGGGTCCGGGCCGTCCCACAGCCCCAGGACGGCGGCCAGGCCCATGTCGTCCTGGTGCTGGAACACCACGGTGAGCGACGGCGGCAGCGTCTCGACCCACCGCAGTCGCAGCTCCCCACCGCCGAGCCGCCACCGGTCGTGCCCGGGGTCGCGCGGGTCGGGCGAGCAGTACC
>JBBSAJ010000049.1:0-16145 GCA_038252405.1 Actinomycetes bacterium
ACACCCGTCCGACCAGCTGCGGATTCACCACGAAGCGGACGTTGGCCAGGCCGGGCAGCTCAGCCGCTGACCCCTCCGCGAACCACTGCTCGCTGCGCAGCTGGTGCTCGCCGGTGACCGGGTCGTTGAAGTACCAGGGCGCGTCCCACGCCCAGGCGTTCGCGCTCGGCTGGGCGACGACCTGCGCGCCCAGCTGGTCGAGCACCGGCAGGCAGCGGGCCCAGCCGGGCTCGCCGGACGTGTGCGGCTCGCGGAACCCGTCGTAGCAGATCACCGTGCCGAGCGCGCCGAACGGGGTTTGGACGACGTCCAGGTCGCTGAGCCGTCCGGGGGACAGGTCCAGGACGTCCTCCTGGGTGGGCACCAGGTTCACCTTGCGGACGACGTCGACGCACCGCCCGGTCGGGTCGAAGGTGAACGACGTGTTGTAGACCCGCGAGCCCGGTTCCCCCGGCAGCGGGGCGAAGACCGGCGAGCGGTCACCGAGCGCGTTACGGGGGAGCAGCGCGCTGCCGGAGACCACCCACAGCCCGTAGTCCCGGGCGATCCCGCCGAAGGTCTCGTGCAGGGTCTGCCAGGTGCGCCCGGCGGTGACGGTGAGGAAGCCTCGGGTGGTCGAGCGGGTGCGGCCGCGGGCCATGGTCCTGGCCAGCGCCGGCAGGGTCCGCAGCGCCACCCGGCGCAGCGCGGCGTCGGTGGTCACGGCGTCCCGCACCTGCTCCACGTGGTCGAGGACCGCGAGGAAGGTGCCCAGCATCTCCGGCCAGACGACCAGCGCCGGGGTGTCGCCGTCCGGCCGCAGGTCCGCGACCCGCTGCGCCAGCTGGCGGTGGCGGGTCGCGAACGAGCCGGTCGTCGCGTAGTCGTCGAGCCGGATCAGCGGCTGGACGGCGAACAGGTCGACGGTGCTCAGTGGCCTGCGTGCTCGTGCTCGTGACCCTCGCTGGCCTGGTGCTCGGCCACCTTGCGGTGCACCTCTTCCATGTCCAGCGCCTTGACCTGGCGGAGCAGGTCGTTGAACGCCGGGGCGGGGAGGGCTCCTGCCTCGGCGTACACGAGCACCTGCTCGCGGAACACCATGAGCGTCGGGATCGAGGTGATGCCGAAGGAGCCGGCGAGGTTCCGCTCGGCCTCGGTGTCGACCTTGCCGAACACGATGTCCGGGTTCTCCTCGGAGGCCTTCTCGAAGACCGGGGCGAACTGGCGGCAGGGCCCGCACCACGCGGCCCAGAAGTCCACCAGGACAATGTCGTTGTCAACCACGGTGCTCTCGAAGGTGTCCTGGGTCAGGGTGACTGTCGCCACGGGTTTCTCCTCCATCAGGCAAGTCGGACAAGGTCTACGATACCCCTAGGGGTATCTACTCCCAACCAACCGCATGCATGCCGATCCCATTCCCGGAGGCTCAGATGAGCGATCCCGCCCTCACCGTACGCGTCGACAAGCCGTTCGAGGAGGTGGTTCCGCTCGTCAAGGAGGCGCTGAAGTCGCAGGGCTTCGGCGTGCTCACCGAGATCGACATGCGGGCGACCATGCAGGCGAAGCTGGGCGAGGAGATCGAGGACTACGTCATCCTCGGTGCCTGCAACCCGCCGTTGGCCTTCCAGGCGCTCAGTGCCGACCGCCGGGTCGGCCTGCTGCTCCCCTGCAACGTCGTGGTCCGCGCCGGCGACGGGGAGACCGTCGTCGAGGCCATCGACCCGCGGATGATGCTCGCGGACGCCGCCTACCAGGGGATGGGCCCGGTGGCCGACGACGCCGCCGGCAAGCTCGGCGCCGCGCTGGCCTCCCTGGGGTAGGGCCACGGTTCCGGCGGCCTCCCCGCCGGCCGCCCGTCGCCCGCGTCACCCGGGCAGACTGGGTGCATGACGGTGCGGCTGGCGGGGCGGCTGCTGGTGGCCAGCTCCGGCCTCGGCGACCCGAACTTCGTGCGCACGGTGGTGCTGCTCGTCGAGCACGGTCCGGAGGGCGCACTCGGGCTGGTGCTCAACCGGCCGACCGAGGTGGAGGTCGGCTCGGTCCTGCCCGAGTGGGCGGACAGCGCGGCCGACCCTACGGTGCTGTTCCAGGGCGGCCCGGTGGGGCTGGACGGCGTGCTGGCGCTGGGCCTGCTGTCCACCGTGGAGCCGGTCCGTGGCGGGCCGGTGGGCTGGCGCCCGCTGGACTCTGCGCTGGGGATCGTCGACCTCGACGAGCCGTCGGTGCAGCCGTTCCTGGGTGGCCTGCGGTTGTTCGCCGGCTACGCCGGCTGGGGCGCCGACCAGCTCGAGGCGGAGCTGGCCGAGGGCGCCTGGTACGTCGTGGACGCATGGCACGCCGACGTGCTCACGGCCCGGCCCGATCGGCTGTGGCGGTCGGTGCTGCGCCGGCAGGGCGGCGATCTGGCCATGGTGAGCACCTGGACGGACGACCCCAGCCGGAACTAGCGAACTCGCTCGGGCGCCGTTCTAAACTGCACCCCATGACTGAGCCCCTGCTGCCGGAAGAGACGGGTGCCCCTGGCGGCACCGACGTCCTGCTCGACGAGCGCACCCGCCCGGTGCCGACCGAGGCGGGGGACCACGAGCGGTTCGCGCACTACGTGCGCAAGGACAAGATCGTGGAGAGCGCGGTCGAGGGCACGCCGGTCGTCGCGCTGTGCGGCAAGGTGTGGGTGCCCAGCCGCGATCCGGGCCGGTTCCCGGTCTGCCCGGAGTGCAAGGAGATCTACGAGTCGCTGCCCGAGGGCGGCCGCGGCCGCGGGGGCTCCGAGGGGTGAGCTCGCACCCGTCCACCCAGGACGGGGCTGCCATCTCCACCAGCGTGTGGTCCGGCGACCTGCGTCGGCTGACGGCCGGCATCATCGCGCTCATCCTGCTCATCGCGTTCGAGGCCATGGCGGCCGCGACCGCGATGCCGGTCGCGGTGCGGTCGCTGAACGGGCTGGGCGCCTACTCCTGGGCCTTCAACGGCTTCCTGGTGGCCAGCCTGCTCGCCATGGTGGTCTCCGGCGAGGTCTGTGACCAGAGCGGACCGAAGCGCCCCGTGGTGGTCGGGGTGGCGCTGTTCATCGCCGGCCTCGTGGTGGCCGGGCTCGCGACCTCGATGCCCGTGTTCGTGCTCGGCCGGGGCATCCAGGGGCTGGGAGGTGGCGCCGTCATCGTGGCGGTCTACGTCGTCGTCGGCCGTTCCTACGACCCCGGCCTGCGGCCGCGGGTGTTCGCGGCCATGTCCGCCGCCTGGGTGCTGCCGTCGGTCGTGGGGCCGGTGGTTGCCGGGGCGGTGGCCGACCACCTCACCTGGCGGCTGGTCTTCCTGGGGGTCCCCGTGCTGGTGCTGCCGGCTGCGGGGCTGCTGCTGCCCCGGCTGCCCGGGCCGCAGGAGGCCGACGGCCTCGAAGGCCCGCCGCGGACCGGACACAAGCGGGCCGCGGTGGCCGCGGCGGTCGGGGTCACGGCGCTGCAGGAGGCAGGGCACCGGCTGGACTGGGTCGGCGCGGTGCTGGCGGTCGGGGGGCTCGTCCTGCTCGTGCCGGCGCTGCACCGGCTGCTGCCCCGGGGGACGGTCCGGTTCGCCGCAGGGCTGCCGGCGACGATCGGGATGCGCGGGCTGCTGGCCGGGGCCTTCTTCGGCGCGGAGGCGTTCGTGCCGCTCATGCTGGTCTCCGAGCGGGGGCTGTCCACCACGCTGGCCGGGCTGTCCCTCACCGGCGGCGCGCTGGGCTGGGCCGCCGGCTCCTGGTTCCAGGGGCACCCCGGCAGCGAGTGGCCCAGGCACCGGCTGGTTCGGCTGGGCTGCCTGGCCGTGGCCCTCGGGGTGGGGGCGGTCATCCTGGTCCTCGTGCCGGCCGTGCCGCCGGGACTGACCGCTGCCGCCTGGGTGGTGGGCGGCCTGGGCATGGGCGTGGCCATGGCCTCGGTGTCCGTGCTGCTTCTCGAGCTGTCCCCGCCGCAGGAGCAGGGGGCGAACTCGGCGGCGCTCCAGCTGTCCGACGCGCTCGGCGCCGTCCTGGCCATCGGGTTCGCCGGGTCGGTCTACGCGTACGCGCACGCCCGGCCGGGGCCGGACACCGTGGCGTTCGGCGTGATCTTCGCCTCGATGGCGGTGCTGGCCCTGACCGGCAGCCTGCTCGCGACGCGGCTGCGGCCGACACACCGAGCCACGCCGACGGGCGCGGCTGTCGGGGGCTCCGCCTCGTAAGGTCGGGCCTCCATGAGTACCTCGGCCGCCTCCCACCTGCCCCCGGCCTTCCCGGACCGGGCGCCCTGGGGCACCGCCGCGGCGCTACGCGGCTGGCAGCAGGCGGCCCTGGACGCGTACCTGCGGGGGCTGCCCCGGGACTTCCTCACGGTGGCCACCCCTGGCGCCGGCAAGACCACGTTCGCGCTGCGGGTGGCCACCGAGCTGCTCGACCGCCGGCTGATCCAGGCGGTGACGGTGGTGGCCCCGACCGAGCACCTCAAGCGGCAGTGGGCCGAGGCGGCGGAGCGGGTGGGGCTCTCCCTCGATCCCGAGTTCCGCAACGCCCACGGCGCGGCCTCGCGCGCCTTCACCGGGGTCGCGGTCACGTACGCCCAGGTGGCCGCGCACCCGATGCTGCACCGTCGGCGCACCGAGGACACGCGCACCCTGGTGATCCTGGACGAGGTGCACCACGCGGGCGACTCCCGGTCCTGGGGGGACGGCGTCCGCGAGGCGTTCGAGCCCGCGGCCCGCCGGCTGGCGCTGACCGGCACCCCGTTCCGGTCCGACGTCAACCCGATCCCGTTCGTCGGCTACGCCCCGGACGCCGAGGGGCTGCCGCGCAGCGTCGCCGACCACTCCTACGGCTACAGCGAGGCGCTGCGCGACGGCGTCGTCCGGCCGGTGATCTTCCTGGCGTACACCGGGTCGATGCGCTGGCGCACGAAGGCGGGGGACGAGGTGGCCGCGACGCTCGGCGAGCCGCTCACCCGCGACCTGACCGCAGCGGCCTGGCGGACCGCGCTGGACCCGTCCGGCGACTGGATCCCGCGGGTGCTCGCCGCGGCGGACCGCCGCCTGGACGAGGTGCGCCGGCACGTCCCGGACGCCGCCGGCCTGGTCATCGCCACCGACCACGCGTCCGCCCGTGCCTACGCACGGCTGCTCGCCGAGCTGACCGGACGGCGTCCGGTCCTGGTGCTGTCCGACGACCCGGGGGCGAGTAAGCGCATCGGGCAGTTCGCCACCGGGGACGAGCGCTGGATGGTCGCCGTCCGGATGGTGTCCGAGGGCGTGGACGTGCCCCGGCTCGCGGTGGGGGTCTACGCGACGAACGCGGCCACCCCGCTGTACTTCGCCCAGGCCGTGGGCCGGTTCGTCCGGGCCCGGCGGCGCGGCGAGACGGCGTCGGTCTTCCTGCCCTCGGTGCCCTCGCTGCTCGGCCTGGCCGCGGAGCTGGAGGTCCAGCGCGACCACGTGCTCGGCCGGCCGGCGGCGGCCGACGACGACCTGTGGGCGCCCGAGCAGGCGCTGCTGACCGCCGCCGCGGCTACCGCGACGGAGCCCGGGCTGCAGCCCGAGGGGTCCTTCGAGGCGCTGGAGTCCGAGGCCACCTTCGACCGGGTGCTGTTCGACGGGGACGAGTTCGCCTCGACTCCGGCCGTCGGCAGTCCCGAGGAGGAGGACTTCCTGGGGTTGCCGGGGCTGCTCGAGCCGGGCCAGGTGGCCCTGCTGCTGAGCAAGCGCCGGGCCGAGCGGCGGGAGCCTCGCGCCGTTGCGCCGACCCCGGCGCCGGACGCGTCGGTGCGCGCCGACCTCGTCGCCGCCCGCAAGGAGCTCAACGCGCTGGTCGGGGCCTGGCACCACCGAAGCGGGCAGCCGCACGGTGCGATCCACGCCGAGCTGAGGCGGGTCTGTGGCGGTCCGCTCGCCGTCCAGGCCGACCTGGCCCAGCTGCAGGCGCGGATCGACCGGATCCGGTCCTGGGCGGGCGCGCGGCGCTGATCGTCCGATTTCCCCGATCCCCGGCCGTCCCAGGACCAGACTGGTCCGCAGGGCATCGAACTCAGCGGGAGAGTGATGGTCATGGTGAGCGACACGGTGGGTGGTTCGTCCGGCGACCCGGGCGACGTGCTGGAGGCGGTCGGCCGGTCCTGGGGCTGGCTGCTCATGCTCGGCGTGTTCACCCTGCTGTTCGGCGTCGTGCTGCTGGTCTGGCCGGGCAAGACGCTGGTGGTGATCGCGGTCTTCCTCGGGTTCTACCTGCTGCTCAGCGGGATCTTCCAGATCGTCGCGGGCTTCGCCACCACGGGACTGGACGGCGGCATGCGGGCGCTGGCCATCGTCGCCGGCATCGTGTCCGTGCTGCTGGGCCTGTTCGCGTTCCGCAGCATCGCCCACTCGGTGGTGCTGCTGGTGCTGCTCATCGGCTTCGGCTGGCTGTTTCGCGGGCTGGTGCGCATGATCTCCGCCATCGCGGACAAGACCACCGTCGCCCGCGGCTGGCAGATCGCCGAGGGCCTGCTCGGGGCCCTGGCCGGCGTGGTCATCCTGGTCTGGCCGGCGCCGTCCCTGCAGGTGCTGGCCTGGATCTCCGGGATCATCTTCCTGCTGCTCGGGCTGATCGAAGTGGTCGCCGCCGTCAAGGTCCGGCGGCTGGCCTGAGCCCCGGCGCGGAGACCTCGCAGACCCTGGACCGCGGGCTGACCCTGCTGGAGCGGGTGGCCGGGACCCCGGGGGGTCTTACGGTGGCCGAGCTCGCGGTCGGGCTGGACGTCGGCCGCACGGTCGCCTACCGGCTGGTGGCCACCCTCGAGCAGCACGGACTGGTCCGGCGCGACGCCGAGGGCCGGGTGCGCCTCGGCCCCGGCGTGCTCGCGTTGGCCGCGGGCGTGCAGCCGCTGCTGCTGGCGGCGGCCACGCCCGTGCTGCGCCGGCTGGCCGAGGACGTCGGGGCGACGGCGCACCTGACGGTGGCGGACGGCGACGAGGCGCTGGCCGTGGCCGTCGTCGAGCCGAGCTGGACGGCGTTCCACGTGGCCTACCGGGTCGGCAGCCGGCACCCGCTCGGCCGCGGGGCGGCCGGCCGCGCCGTCGTGCGGGCCGGTAGCGCGACCCCCGGCTGGGTGGTCTCGACCGGCGAGCTGCAGCAGGGCGCCAGCGGGATCGCCGCGCCGGTGCTGGGGGTGGCCGGCCTGCGGGCGGGGGTCGGGGTGGTCGCGCTGGGTGCCCTCGACGCCGACCAGGTCGGACCGCGGGTCGAGCTCGCCGCGGCCGAGCTGGCGGCTGCCCTGCGCTGAGCGGGCGGCCGCTCAGCGGCTGATCGGGCCCGGCAGCAGGAACGGGTAGTCCCGCCGGCGGACCCGCTGCTGCCACCAGCGGTCGGCTCGGCGCAGCCGCAGCAGCAGCTCCCACTGCCGCGCGTCGGAGGCGTAGTCGCGGGCCACCTCGTCCACCTCGAGCGGGCGGTCCGCCGGCTGCAGCACCCGGTTGGCGGCGGCCGCGACCGCGGGCACCCACGGCACCAGCCGCTCCTTGTGCAGGTTCGCGACCAGGTCGAGCAGCACGGTGCGCGGGTCGTGGTAGCGCTGCAGGATCCCCGGGACGACGAACCGGCGCAGTGGCGGCCGCAGGGCCCAGGGCGCCGCGGCGAGGAACAGGCCGACGTCCAGGGCCGGTCGCCCGTCCGGCTCGGTGAGCAGGGGGGTGGTGAGGTCGAAATAGACCAGCGTGCCGTCGGCGCGGACCGCCCAGTTCGACAGCTGCCCGTCCAGGCCCAGGCCGGGGTCGACGACCGCCGCGACGTGGCCGGCCAGCTCGGCGAGCACCGGATGGTCCCCGTCCGGCGCGGTGCGGCGCAGCACCGAGGTCAGCAGGCTGTCCTCCGGGAGGGCCTCCTGGACCAGGTAGCCCACGACCGAGCGGTCGGGGGCGTCACTGTGCAGCAGCTCGCTGGGCAGCACGGGCAGGCCCCGCTCGGTGAGCGCCGCGACGTAGCGGTCGAGGACGTCGCGGTAGCGGTCGAACGCGGCCCGGTCGGGAAACCGGGGCAGCCGCTTGCAGGCGTGCGTGGGCTGCTCGGTCGGCCAGCCCACGACCAGGGTGATCTCCCCGTAGCCGAGCACCCGCAGCCCGTCGGCGCGGCCGGTCGCCAGCGAGTGGCGGACCGTCGTCTCGAGCCGGTCCAGCTCCTCCGGAGCGATCACCCCAGCGCCTTGCGGACGACGCCCAGCAGCTCGTCGACCTCGTCGTCCGAGATGACCAGCGGCGGCAGCAGCTGCAGCACCGACGGGTCGTTGTTGGCGAACACCGCGAACACCCCGGCCTTGATCAGCTGGCCGGCGGCCGCGACCCCGCCGTAGGGCTCCTCCGACTTCAGCCCCATGAACAGCCCGCGCCGCCGCAGCGTGTAGGGCAGCCCGGCCAGGCCCTCCTCGAAGGTCTCGCCGAGGGTGCGCACCCGCTCCAGGAAGCCGGGCTGCTCGAGGATGTCCAGCACGGTCAGGGCGGCGACACAGCCGAGCTCGGCACCGCCGAACGTCGACACGTGCACGAACGGGTGCTCGTCGAGGACCGCGTGCGCCTCCCGGGTCATCAGCGCCGCGGTGATCGGGAACAGCCCTCCGGACAGGCCCTTCGCGGTCAGCACGACGTCCGGCTCGAGGCCCTCCTGCTGGTGGAACCAGACCGTGCCGGTGCGGCCCAGGCCGGTCTGGACCTCGTCGAGGACGAACAGCGCCCCCCGCTCGCGGCACCGGGCCTGGACGCCGGCCAGGTAGCCAGGCTCGGGGATCGGCATCCCGAGCGTGGCCGGGATCGGCTCGAGCAGCACGGCCGCGGTGGTGTCGTCCAGCGCGGCGTCGAGGGCGGTCAGGTCGTTGAACGGGACCTGCGTGAACCCGGGCAGGTTCGGCCCGAACGGGTCCCGGTACTGCGCGTCGCCGGAGGCCATGGCCAGGCCGGTGTGACCGTGGTAGCCGCCCACCGCGGAGATGACGCCGGTCCGCCCGGTGCTGGCCCGGGCCACCTTCAGTGCCACGTCGACGATCTCGCCGCCGCCCACGCCGAAGACCACGCTGGGTAGCCGGCCACCGGTGGTCGCAGCGAGCCGCTCGGCCAGCTTGGCCCGCCAGCCGGAGACCAGGTGGTCGTTGCCGATGTCGACCGAGCCGATGGCCTCCTGAAGCGCGGCCACCACCCGTGGGTTGCGATGGCCCAGGTTGAACACCCCGCCGTTGCAGTGGCAGTTGAAGTACCGGCGTCCGTCGAAGGCGTCGTGGAAGAACACCCCGGCGCGCTCGCCCATGACGATGTCCGCGCCGAGGGTCGACAGCAAGGTGGCCTTGCCGCGGTCGACCCGCTCGGCGAACGCGGCCACGGTGGCGTCCCGGTCCGGGTACGGCTGCTGCATGAGCGCCTCCTTCGTCGCACCGAACGCTAGGGCTACGCCCGGCAGCCCGGCCAGGGCCGACGGTCCCTGGCGATCAGTCCGCTGCGGCGGCCAGCACGACGGGCAGCACCCGGTACGGGACGACCGTCTCGAGCGCGATCACGGTCGAGGTCCGCTCCACCGCCTCGACCGCCACGATGGCGTCGATCACTCGCTGCAGGTCGGCGTTGGACCGCGCGACCACCCGGCACAGGAAGTCCCCGGACCCGGTGATGGTGTGCACCTCGAGCACCTCGGGGATCGCCGCGAGCTGCTCGCCGAGCGGGTCGTGGCCACGGATCTGCCGGATGCCCAGCGTCACGAACCCGGTGACCGTGTAGCCGAGCGCGGCCGGGTCGACCTCGGGGCCCCAGCCCTGGATGACGCCGGAGTGCTCCAGCTTGTCCAGCCGGGCTTGCACGGTGCCGCGGGCGACCCCGAGGCGGCGGGAGGCGGCCAGCACCCCGACCCGCGGCTCGGCGGTGAACAGCGCGATCAGTCGAGCGTCCAGCTGGTCCATCGATCGGCCTCCGCAGGGGGTGGGCAGGGTGCTGCCTGGGATCCGACGGCCGCGGTCAGCAGGCGGACAAGTTGTCCAGTCAACCAGACGACCGTTGCGCATCCTGCCAGGACTGCCCAATGCTCCCGTTCCATGACGACGCCCACCGCACCGCTGTCCGCCAGCCGCACCGACGACGACGCGTTCCCGGTCAAGGGGATGGACGCCGTCGTTTTCGCCGTCGGGAACGCCAAGCAGGCGGCGCACTACTACTCGACCGCGTTCGGCATGCGCTGCGTGGCCTACTGCGGTCCGGAGACCGGGGTGCGCGACGAGGCGGCCTACGTGCTGGAGTCGGGCAGCGCCCGGTTCGTGCTCCGTGGCCCGGTGCACGCCGGCACCGACCTGGGCCGGCAGGTGGCCGACCACGGCGACGGGGTGGTCGACCTGGCCCTGGAGGTGCCGGACGTCGAGCAGGCGTTCCGCTACGCCGTCGCGCATGGCGCCCGCGTGCTGGAGGAGCCGCTCGTGCTCGAGGACGAGCACGGCACGGTGGTGCGCGCCGCGATCGCCACCTACGGAGAGACCCGGCACTCGCTGGTGGACCGGAGCAACTACTCGGGGCCCTACCTGCCCGGCTACGTGGCCCGCGAGCCTATCGTGGCGCCGCCGTCCCAGCGGTTCTTCACCGCGATCGACCACTGCGTGGGCAACGTCGAGCTCGGCCACATGGACGAGTGGGTCGACTTCTACCACCGGGTCATGGGCTTCACGAACATGAAGGAGTTCGTGGGTGACGACATCGCCACCGAGTACTCGGCGCTGATGTCGAAGGTGGTCGCCGACGGCACCCGCAAGGTGAAGTTCCCGATCAACGAGCCGGCCATCGCCAAGAGGAAGTCCCAGATCGACGAGTACCTGGAGTTCTACGGCGGGGCCGGCGTCCAGCACATCGCCTTGAACAGCAACGACATCGTCGCCACCGTCCGGGCCATGCGCGCACAAGGCATCGAGTTCCTGGACACCCCCGGCTCGTACTACGACACCCTCGGCGAGTGGGTCGGCGACACCCGGGTCCCGGTGGACACGCTGCGCGAGCTGAAGATCCTGGCCGACCGGGACGAGGACGGCTACCTGCTGCAGATCTTCACCAAGCCGGTGCAGGACCGCCCCACCGTGTTCTTCGAGATCATCGAGCGGCACGGGTCGATGGGCTTCGGCAAGGGCAACTTCAAGGCGCTGTTCGAGGCGATCGAGCGCGAGCAGGAGCGCCGCGGCAACCTCTGACCGACCTGTCAGGGTGAGGACGACGAATACGCCGTCCTCACCCTGACAAGTTGGCAGGATGCCCCCCGTGACCCAAGCCGTCGACGCGCTCCAGGAGCCCACCCGGCGGGTCGGCCGCGGCTATCTCACGATCATCGCGCTGGCGAACCTCGGCACGATGATCGCCTTCTTCACGCCGATCCAGAACCTGCTGCCCCGGCTGGCCGAGCAGGTGAGCGGGGGCATGAGCAAGGAGACCGCGCTGGCCTGGATCACCGGCGCGGGGGCGTTCGTCTCGGTGGTGGCCAACCCGCTCGCGGGTGCCCTGTCGGACCGGACGACGTCCCGCCTCGGGCGCCGCCGTCCGTGGGTGCTCGGGGGGGCCGTGCTCGGCCTGGTCAGCATCGCGCTGCTGCCCACGCAGGGCACCGTGCTCGGGCTGGCGCTGCTGTGGGGGGTCAGCCAGGCCACGGTGAACGCCTCCTACGCGGCGATCACGGCTTCCATCCCCGACCAGGTCCCGGTGAGCCAGCGCGGGACCGCCTCGGGAGTGGTCGGGCTCGCGCAGACCCTCGGCGTCGTGGTCGGGGTGGCGATCGTGTCGTTCGTCGTCACCGGCCTGGGTGCGGGCTCCCTGGTCACCGGCGTCCTGTTCCTGCTGCTCGCGCTGCCGTTCGTGCTGCGGCTGCGGGACCCGGTGCTGCCGAAGGAGCGGCGGCCGCCCCTCGTGCTGGGGGAGTTCCTGCGCGGGTTCTGGGTCAGCCCCCGGGAGTACCCGGACTTCGGGTGGGCGTGGCTCACCCGGTTCCTCATCTCCCTGTCCAACGCGATGGCGACCTTGTACCTGCTGTTCTTCCTCAAGGACAAGGTCGGCTACGCCAACCCGGAGCAGGGACAGACGGTGCTCATCGGGCTGTACGCGCTGGGCACGATCCTCACGGCGGTGATCGGCGGCCGGATGTCCGACGCCAGCGGACGCCGCAAGGTGTACGTGATCGCGTCGTCCGCCGTCATGGCGGTTGCCGGGGTGATCCTGGCGGTCGCGCCGACCTTCCCGGCCGCCATGGTGGCGGCGCTCGTGCTCGGCGCGGGCTACGGGGTGTACCTCGCGGTCGACCAGGCGCTCATCACCCAGGTGCTGCCGGCCGCACAGGACCGCGCGCGCGACCTCGGGGTCATCAACATCGCCAACTCGGCACCCCAGGTGCTCGCCCCGGTGATCGCGGCACCGATCGTCACCCACCTGGGGGGCTACCCGATGCTCTACCTGGGCACCGCGGTCGTCGCGGTGGTGTCCGGGGCCCTGGTGACGAAGATCCGCTCGGTGCCCTGACCGGACGGCTCAGCCGAGGGCCGGCTCGATCCGGCCGGACACCTCGCCCAGCGTGATCGTGGTGCCGTCCGGGCCGGGGGCGCTGGCGCGCAGCACCACCGTGTCGCCGTCCTCGAGGAAGGTCCGGGCCTGACCCGAGCCCAGCTGCAGCGGCTCCCGGCCACCCCAGCTGAGCTCGAGCAGCGAGCCGCGCTGGTCGCGCTCCCGACCCGAGACGGTGCCCGAGGCGAACAGGTCGCCGGTGCGCAGCGACGCGCCGTTCACGGTGAGGTGGGCCAGCTGCTGGCCCGGCGTCCAGTACATGGTGCGAAACGGCGGGCGGGAGACGACCTCGCCGTCCAGCTCGACCTCCATGGCCAGGTCGAGCGACCACGGGTCCGGGTCGGCGAGGTAGGCCACCGGCGTCGGGTCCTGCGCCGGCGGCGCCACCCGGGCCGCGGCCAGCGCGGCGAGCGGAGTCACCCAGGCGGACACCGACGTGGCGAAGGACTTGGCGAGGAAGGGCCCCAGCGGCTGGTACTCGAAGGCCTGGATGTCCCTGGCCGACCAGTCGTTGACCAGGACGACGCCGAACACGTGCTCGGCGAAGGCGGTGGCGGGCACCGGGGTGCCCAGCGCGGACGGCGCCCCCACGACGAACCCGACCTCGGCCTCGATGTCCAGCCGCCGGGACCGGCCGAACACCGGCGGCAGGTCCGGGGAGGGGCGGAGCTGGCCGCTCGGCCGGACCACGGGGGTGCCGCTGACCACGACGGTGCCGGCCCGGCCGTGGTAGCCGATCGGCAGGTGCTTCCAGCTCTGCGGCAGCTCGGCGGCGTCCGGCCGGAAGATCTTCCCGACGTTCTCGGCGTGCGCCTGCGAGGAGTAGAAGTCGACGTAGTCGGCGACCTCCCAGGCCAGATGCAGCCGGACCTCCGACAGGGGGAACAGGTGTGGCTGCACCGAGTCCCGGAAGCTGGGCTCGGCGAGCAGGTCGGTGACCCGTTCGCGCACCTCGGCCCACGCAGCCGGACCGAGGGCCAGGAACTCGTTGAGGCTCGGCCGGGCCAGCACGTGCCCGTGCGGCACCGACACCCGGGCCAGGTCGAGGACGTGGTCGCCGATGCGTACCCCGCACCGCGGCTGGTCGCCCGGCCGGGAGAACACGCCGTAGGGCAGGTGCCGGACCCCGAAACCCGATCCCTGCGGGACGGGCGCCCAGGTGTCCGCCGAGGTCGCGGTCACGTCACTCCTTCTCCAGCAGACCGAGGGCCCGCAGGTCCTCGAGGGGGTCGGTCACGCCGCAGCAGCCGAACGAGACGAACGCCCGGCGCACGGCGGGGATGTCGGCGTCGGCCAGCCGCTCCACCAGCGGCTGCGCACGGCGTTCCTCCAGCAGTCCGGCCAAGGTGCCGGCGTCGGCCCCGCCCACCCCGGCGGCCACCGCGGCCAGCACGTTGAGCACCCCGTGCTGCTCGAACCCCTCGGCGGTGGTGGTGCGCAGGGCGTGGTGCAGGCCGGCGGTGAGCTTGAACCCGAGCTGGCGGTCCAGGCAGGCACGCAGGAAGGCGGCCAGCTCGGCGCTGGTCGGGTGGGCCGGTGCGGTGGCCCCGCCGGTGCGCAGCTTGGCCCGCTCGGCGCCGTCCTGGGCCAGCACGTCGAGCGCGGTCTCCCAGCCGGGCACCCGCGGGACCTCGACGTAGGCCTGGGCCGAGAAGCTCAGCTGCTCGAGCAGGAACCGGGCGGCGTCGGCCGGGGGATGGTCGACCGGCAGCGCGATCTCGACCTGCTGGAGCGTGGCGACGTCCTCACGGTCGAGCAGCAGGTTGCGCGCCTCGGCCAGCCCAATCAGGCCGCCCTCGTCGGCGATCAGCCCGATCCGCAGGTCGTCGCCGGGACGGGTGGCGGCGAGCAGCTCCTCGACCTGGCCGGCGCGCACGAGCAGCGGCCCGATCGCCTCGGCGTACCACGCCCGGCGGTGGGCCCGATGCTCGCTGACGGCGTCCGGGACGGTGGCGTTGCCCGGGGGGAAGACCGCCGCGTCGTCGATGAGCCCGGCGACGAGTGCCCGACCGCGGTCGGACGTGGACGTGGTTGACACGTCGCCGACGCTAGCGGATCGTTCTGTTACAGGACAGAGGATCCGATAATCGGACAGTCATGGGAGGCGCAGGTGGCGTACTACCGGTCGGTCGGCGAGGTCCCGCACAAACGGCACACCCAGTTCCGGCGTCCCGACGGCGGTCTGTACGCCGAGGAGCTGATGGGCCAGGAGGGCTTCTCGAACGACTCGGCGCTGCTGTACCACCGACACCTGCCGACCGCGATCGTCGGTGCGGTGGCGGTCGAGGAGTCGCCGGTGCGCAGCACCGAGCCGAACCAGCCGCTGCTGCCGCGGCACTACCTCACCCACAAGCTGGACACCTCCGGTGCGGACGCGGTCACCGGTCGCCAGCTGCTGCTCGGCAACGCCGACGTCCGGCTGCTGTACGCCGTCGTCGACACCGTGTCGCCGCTGTACCGCAACGCCACCGGCGACGAGCTGGTCTACGTCGAGGCAGGCGAGGCCCGGGTGGAGACCGTGTTCGGGGCGCTTGACGTGCACGCCGGCGACTACGTCGTGCTGCCGACGTCGACGACCCACCGCTGGGTGCCGACCGGCTCCGGGCCGCTGCGGCTGTTCATCGCGGAGGCGTCCGGGCATGTGGGGCCGCCGCGGCGCTACCTGTCGCCGCGTGGGCAGTTCCTCGAGCACGCGCCGTACTGCGAGCGGGACCTGAGGGGTCCGACCGGACCGCTCATCGCTGACGGCGAGGATGTCGAGGTCCTGGTGCGGCACAAGCAGGGGCTCACGCGGTACACCTACGCCAACCACCCGTTCGACGTGGTCGGCTGGGACGGCTGCCTGTACCCCTACGCGTTCGACATCCACGACTTCGAGCCGATCACCGGTCGGGTGCACCAGCCGCCGCCCGTGCACCAGACCTTCGAAGGCCCGAACTTCGTCATCTGCTCGTTCGTGCCCCGGCTGTTCGACTACCACCCGGAGTCGATCCCGGCGCCGTACAACCACGCCAACGTGGACAGCGACGAGGTGTTGTTCTACGTGGGCGGGGACTTCATGTCCCGCAAGGGCGCCGGCATCGAGCTGGGCAGCATCACGCTGCACCCGAGCGGCTTCACCCACGGACCGCAGCCTGGCAGCGTCGAGGCGAGCATCGGCAAGGCGGCCACCAACGAGTGGGCGGTCATGGTCGACACGTTCCGCCCGCTGGAGATCGCCGCGCCCGCCCGGCTGGCCGAGGACCCCGGCTACCCCTGGACCTGGGCCGGCCGCACCCACGACCTGGACAGCACCTCAGGCTGAGGTGATGCCGGACACCCGCCGGAACTAGGCCGAGGCTGCTCCGGCCCAGGTCGCGGTGACCTGTTGGAGGGGTGAGGGGCCGCGGGCGTGGTCGGGGATTTCGGTGCCGTCGGGTCGGTGGGTGTGCAGGGTGCCGTCGGGTCCGCGGGTCATGCGGTAGCCGTGGTCGTGGATGGTGTGGTGGTGCTTGGAGCACAGCAGGGCGAGGTTGTGCAGGTCGGTGCGGCCGCCGTGGGACCAGGGGAGCAGGTGGTGGACGTCGCACCAGTCGGCGGGTCGGTCGCAGCCGGCGAAGCGGCAGCCGCCGTCGCGCAGGCGTACGGCGCGGCGT
>JBBSAJ010000050.1:0-15624 GCA_038252405.1 Actinomycetes bacterium
CCCGCCGCCGCCCCCGCCCCCGCCGCCGCCCCTGTTCCTGCCCCCGCCCCGGTCGCTCCCGCCCCGGTCCCGGCCCAGACGGCCGTGGCCGCCGCGGCGGAAGCCACCGAGCCCGAGGGCTCCGAACCGAACTACCTGACCCCGCTGGTCCGCAAGCTGGCCGCGGAGCACGGCGTCGACCTGGCCACGGTCACCGGCACCGGGCTGGGCGGACGCATCCGCAAGCAGGACGTGCTGGCGGCCGCCGAAGCGGCCAGGGCCGCCGCCGCCGGCCGGGCGGCCGCAGCAGTGCCCGCCGCGGCGCCCGCTCCGACCGCAGCCGCCCCGGCCCCGGCCCCGGCGGCGTCCCCACTGCGGGGCCGCACCGAGAAGATGTCCCGGCTGCGGCGGATCATCGCCGAGCGGATGGTCGAGTCGCTGCACACCGCTGCGCAGCTGACCACCGTGGTCGAGGTGGACGTCACCCGCATCGCCGCGCTGCGCACCCGCGCCAAGGCCGACTTCGAACACCGCGAGGGCGTCAAGCTCACCTTCCTGCCGTTCTTCGCCAAGGCCACCGTCGAGGCGCTCAAGGCCCATCCCACCGTCAATGCCAGCATCGACACCACGGCGGGGACCATCACCTACCACGACGCCGAGCACCTCGGGATCGCCGTCGACACCGACCGCGGCCTGCTCGTACCCGTCATCCGGGACGCCGGCGACCTCAACATCGCCGGCCTGGCCCGACGCATCGCCGACCTGGCCGAGCGCACCCGCACCAACGCCATCAGCCCCGACGAGCTGTCCGGGGGGACCTTCACCATCACCAACACCGGCAGCCGCGGCGCCCTGTTCGACACCCCCATCATCAACCAGCCGCAGGCCGCCATCCTGGGCACCGGCGCCGTGGTCAAGCGCCCCGTTGTCATCGCCGACGCGGACGGCAACGAGAGCATTGCCGTCCGGTCGATGGCCTACCTCGCCCTCACCTACGACCACCGCCTCGTGGACGGCGCGGACGCCACCCGCTTCCTCACCACCATCAAGAGCCGCCTCGAGGCAGGAACCTTCGAGGCCGACCTCAGTGTGTAGCCGATGACCGAGCCAACGAACCCGTTGCGGGTCGCCGTCACGGGAGCCTCCGGGCTGATCGGGACGGCGCTCGTCGCCCACCTGCGAGGGTTGGGGCACGAGGTGCTGCGGCTGGTCCGGCATCCCGCCGGCGCACCGGACGAGGTGACCTGGGACCCGGCCGCCGGGACGGTGGACCTCGGTCGGCTGGCCGGCACCCAGGCCGTCGTCCACCTCGCGGGGGCCGGCGTCGGCGACCACCGCTGGACGGCGGCCTACCGCACGGTGATCCTGGACAGCCGGGTGCAGGGCACCGACACGATCGCTCGGGCAGTGGCCGAGCTCAACCCGGCCCCGGCCGTCCTGGTCTCGGCGTCCGCGATCGGGTTCTACGGCGACACCGGGGACCGCGTCGTCGACGAGACGGCTCCGCGAGGCGCCGGGTTCCTGGCCGAGGTGGTCGAGGCGTGGGAGGCCGCCGCGGAGCCGGCCCGGGCGGCCGGCGTCCGGGTGGTGCACCCGCGCAGCGGCCTGGTGATGGCCAGGTCCGGCGGCGCCTGGGGTCGGATGCTGCCGCTGTTCCGGCTCGGGCTCGGCGGCCGGCTCGGCAACGGCCGGCAGTACTGGAGCTACATCACCCTCGAGGACGAGGTCCGCGCGCTGACCCACCTGTTGGACTCCGAGCTCGCCGGCCCGGTCAACCTGACGGCGCCCAACCCGGCCACCAACGCCGAGATCACCAAGGCCATGAGTGCGGCCCTGCACCGTCCCGCACTGCTGCCGGTCCCGGCGATCGCACTGAAGACCGTGCTGGGCGAGTTCTCCTCGGAGGTGCTCGGCAGCATCCGGGCACGGCCGACCCGGCTGGTGGCCGACGGGTTCATCTTCCGGCACCCCGACCTGGTCACCGCCGTCGCCACCGTCACCTGACCCCGGCGTCCGGTCGCGCGTCGACCACCCGCCACCCGGCGTCAACGACCCAGGACAGCTCCACCTGCCAGGCGCTGCGAGCCCGCGCGGGGAACCGCTGCACGACCCGGCCAGCGATGTCGACCAGCTCCCACGGCGGCAGCTCGTCGACCACCCGCAGCACCGCCGCCTGTGCGTCCACGCCGAGCACCTCGACCGCGTGCACGAGCGGGGTCCAGCCCCTCGCCACGACCGCGTTGCGCCGCAGCGCGTCGACGGCCTGCCGGTCACGGACCTCGGCCGCCGACCCGGGGACGTCGGCTGCCTCCAGCGGCCCGGGGTCCCCCGTGGCGAACGCCCGTCCCCTGGCCGCGTCCGCGGCCCGCAGGACAGCAGCCCAGTCCACTTCCGCCGGCTCGACCAGCGGCTCCGCAGCGGGTTCGGCGGCCACGCCGGCGGGTGCCTCGGCCGGCGTGGCCGCAAGCACCGCGGCGGCGTCGGGGGCCGCGAGCCGGGCCCATGCCGTCCCGGCCGCAACCGCCAGGCCGGCCACCGCCACCAGCAGCACCCGCGGTCGGGTGAACCGGCGCGGCCGGGACCGCCGCCGCCGACCGGACACCGCAGCGGCCGCGCGGCCACGACCCCGGACCGGCCGGTCGGCGACCGGCAGCGGCTCGGCCGGGCCGAGCCGGGCCAGCCGTCGCTGCAGCTCCACCGCCGAGGGCGGCTGCGCCGTCACCGACCCGAGCAGGTCGTGCAGCGGCCCGTCGGCGTCCGACAGCCGAGCGAGGAGCAGCCCGACCAGCGCCCGGACGTCGTCCTCGGGGCTCCCGCCAACCGGCCCGCGCAGCAGCGCGAAGCCGTCCAGCAGCGGGCGGCCGGAGGCCGCCACCAGCACGTCCGCCGCGCTGAGCCCCGGCAGCCGGAGCCCGGCCTGGTGCACCGCGGCGACCGCCGCGGTGAGCGGCACGGCGAGCGAGAGCAGCTGCCCCGCCGAAAGACCGCCGCCAGAGGCACCCAGCCGGTCCAGCCGCTCCCCCCCACGAAGGCGACGACGACCCAGGACCGGCCGTGGACGTCGAAGCGCACCCGGGGTGCGAGCAGGTGCGGGTGCGACGGGCACGAGTCGGTCGGCGGGTCGAGCGCGGTCGGCTCGTCGGGCTGGGCCCGCAGCACCACCCACCGCCCCCCGGACAGGTCACGGGCCAGCCACCCGGCCCCGGGATCCCCGGGGTCCACCGGCCGTCCCACGACCAGGCCGTCCAGGGTCGGAGCGTCGGATGCTGGCATGCGTCCAGGGTCCCGCGACGCCATGATCGTCCGCTCGCGTCGTCCACAGGCACGTGGCACCGACGACGGGTAGGTTGGCCGCTCGTGAGCCTCACCCCCACCACCGAAGTGATCGTGGTCGGGGCCGGGCTCGCCGGCCTGGCCGCGGCGGTCCGGCTGGCCGGCGCCGGCCTGGACGTGACGGTGCTCGAGTCCGGGGACGACGTGGGTGGCCGGGTCCGCACCGACCGCGTCGACGGGCTGCTGCTGGACCGCGGCTTCCAGCTGTACAACCCGGCGTACCCGGAGGGCCGCCGGGTGCTCGACCTCGACGCGCTCGACCTGCGCCCGTTCAGCCGCGGCATGCTGGTGGCCATCGGCGGACGCCGCTACCGGCTGGCCGACCCGCGGCGGCACCCGTCCTGGGCGGTGCCCACGCTACGCGCGCCCGTGGGCAGCACCGCCGAGAAGCTGCGGCTGGCCCGGTACGTCCTGCGCTGCGCCCAGGCACCGGTCGCCGAGCTGCTCGCCCGCGATGACGTGCCGGCCGTGCAGGCGCTGCGCGACGCGGGGGTGGGCGACCGCCTGATCGAGACCGTGCTACGGCCGTTCCTGGCCGGTGCGCTGCTCGAGGGCGACCTGGCCACCTCGCGCCGGTTCCTCGACCTGCTGCTGCGCATGTTCGTCCGCGGCACCCCCTCGGTGCCGGCCGACGGCATGGGCGCGATCCCGAGGCAGCTGGCCGCCGGGCTGCCCGACGGTGTGGTCCGGCTGTCCACCCCGGTGCGGTCGGTGGGCCCCCGCCAGGTGACCACCGACGCCGGCACCCTCACGGCCAGGGCCACGGTCGTGGCGACCGACCCGGTGACGGCCGGCCAGCTGCTGCCCGGCCTGCCGGTCCCCACGATGCACGCGGTGACGACCTGGTACCACCTGTCCCACCTGCCCGCCGACCGGCTCACGGGGGGCGAGCCGGTGCTGGTCATCGACGGCCAGCGCCGCGGTCCGGTGGTCAACACCGCGGTGCTCACCCACGCCGCCCCCGGCTACGCCAGCGACGGCCGGGTGCTGGTCGCGTCGTCCTCGATCGGCGTGCACGACGGCGGCGAGAAGGGCGTCCGGGGCCACCTCGGGCTGCTCTACGGGGTGGACACCCGCGGCTTCGAGCCAGTGGCCACCTACCCGCTGCCCGCTGCCCTGCCCGCCATGCCGCCGCCCCACGACTTCCGGGCCCCAGTCCGGCTCACCGACGGGCTCTACATCTGCGGCGACCACCGCGACTCGTCCTCGATCCAGGGCGCCCTCGTGTCCGGCCGCCGGGCCGCGCAGGCCGTCCTGACCGACCTCGCCATCCCCTTCGCCATCCCCTTCGCCATCGACCCGGACCCGGAGCCACGCCCATGACCACACCGACCCCGCGCATCCTGGCCACCAGCGGCGGGTTCGTGCCCACCGACCGCTGGTCGGTCGCCCAGCCGGGCGGCCTGATGAAGGAGGCGCTGCGGCTGACCGGCAAGGACCGGCCCAAGGTGACGTTCGTGCTGACCGCGAGCGGTGACGACCGCAGCTACCTGACCCGCATGTACGGCGCCTTCCGCGGCTGGTCGGTCGACGTCTCCCACCTCGAGCTGTTCACCATGCCGAACACCGACCCGCGCGAGCACCTGCTCGGGCAGGACCTGGTCTGGGTGGGCGGCGGCTCGGTGGCCAACCTGCTCGCGGTGTGGCGGGTGCACGGCCTGGACGACGTGATGCGGGAGGCCTGGGAGGCCGGCGTGCTGCTGGGCGGCGTGAGCGCCGGGTCGATCTGCTGGCACGTGGGCGGACCGACCGACTCCTTCGGGCCGATCCTGCGGCCGGTCACCGACGGCCTCGGCCTGCTGCCCTTCGGCAACGGCGTCCACTACGACTCCGAGGTGCAGCGCCGGCCGCTGCTGCACCGGCTGGTCGCCGAGCAGGTGCTGCCCGTCTGCTACGCCACCGACGATGGCACCGGCGTCCTGTACGAGGGCACCGAGCCGGTCGCTGTGATCACCGACACCGAGCAGGACCCGCAGACCGGGTCGGCCGCCTACCGGGTGGAGCGTGGTCCGGACGGCGCCGCGGTCGAGACCCGGCTGGCGCCGGGGCCGATCAGCGACTGAACCCCGGCAGTTCGACGACCTGCCGGGTCGCGGCCGCCCTCCGGGCCGCCTCGATCACCGCGAGCGTGCGGACCGCGTCCCACGGGTCGACCGGCATCGGGCCCGCACCGCGCACCGCGGCGGCCACGGCCGGGTAGAACGTGTCCCACCGGCCGCGCTCGGCGGGCACCGGCTCGGACTCCTCGCCGCGGACCAGCCGGCCCCACCGCTGCCGCGGCTCCACCCCCCAGGTGTCGTCCGCCGGCCGCGCGCCGGCGGTCAGGGCGTCCTCCTGGCCGTCCAGCCCGTCGACGACGAACGCCCCGCCGGTGCCGAGCACCCGCAGCCGCGGGCCCGGCGCCCCGGCCAGCGCGCCCATCCACAGCTGGGAGCGGACGCCGCTGGCGTGTTCGAGGGCGACGAACACGTCGTCGTCCGCGATCCCGCGGCGCGCGTCCACCTCGGCGTACACCGAGACGGCGGGGCCGAACAGGTGCAGCGCCTGGTCGACCAGGTGGCTGCCAAGGTCGAGGGCCAGCCCGCCGCCCTGCTCGGCCGGCAGCGCCTCCCGCCACGAGCCGGGCTTCGGCTCCGGCCGCCAGCGCTCGAACCGCGACTCGTAGCGCAGCACGTCACCCAGCTCGCCGTCGGCGAGCAGCCGGCGCAGCGTCAGCTGGTCGGAGTCCCACCGACGGTTCTGGAAGACCGTGAGCGGCACCGCCGCGTCGGCGGCCGCCTCGACCAGTCGCTGCGCGTCGGCCGCGGTCAGCGCCAGGGGCTTGTCCACGACCACCGGCCGACCGGCCGCCACGGCGCGCAGCCCCAGGGGCACGTGGGCGTCGTTGGGGGTGGCCACGACCAGCAGCTCCCAGTCGTCGCGCTCGAACAGCTCGTCGGCCGTGCCGAGCACGGCGGCTCCCGGATGGGCGGCCGCCGCCTGCGCGGCGCGCTCCGGGTTCGAGGTCACCACCTGGGTGAGGACCAGCCCGGGGGCGGCGGTCACCAGCGGCCCGTGGAACACCTGCCCCGCCAGGCCGTAGCCCACGAGCGCGACCCGCAGGTCGGCAGTCACGACACCCTCCGTGCCAGCGCGCTCGGCCACCAGATCCTCCGGTCGACGTCGTACATCAGGGCGGGCACCAGCAGGGAGCGCACCACCATCGTGTCGAGCAGCACGCCGAACGCCACCGCGAACCCGAGCTCGGCGAGGACGACCAGCGGCAGCGTGGCGAGCACCGAGAACGTCCCGGCCAGCACGAGGCCGGCGCTGGTGATCACGCCACCGGTCACGGTGAGCGCCTTGAGCACCCCGGGCCGGGTGCCCACGAGCAGCGTCTCCTCGCGCACCCGCGTCATCAGGAAGATGTTGTAGTCCACCCCGAGCGCCACCAGGAAGACGAACGAGAACAGCGGGAACGAGGTGTCCGCGCCGGCGAAGTGGAACACGTGGTTGAACACCACCGCACTGACCCCCAGCGTCGCCGCGAACGACAGCACCACGGTGAGGACGAGCAGGAACGGGGCCAGCAGCGCCCGCAGCAGCAGCGCCAGGATGAGGAAGATCACCACCAGCACGATCGGGATGATCACCGCCCGGTCCCGGCGGGACGCCTGCTGGGTGTCGTAGTTGATCGCCGTGAAGCCGCCGACCTTGGCGTCCGCGCCGGGCACGGCGTGGACCGCTGCGCGCAGCGCCTTGACGGTCTGCTCGGCCGCCAGCGAGTCCGACGCCGACGTCAAGGTGGCCTGGAACTGCACCAGCCCGTCCACCACCTTGGGGATGGTCGACGGCTGGCCGGAACCGGCCGGCTGCCCGGTGTAGGGGACGATCGTCGCGATCCCCGGCACCGGCTTGGCGGCGGCCAGGATCGCGTCGGCCTGGTCGGCGTTGCCGATGATGACCGCCGGGCTGCCCGAGCCGGCCGGGAAGTGCTGGCCCAGCTGCTGCTGCCCCAGCACGGAGTCGACCTTCTTGGTGAATGCGTCGCTCTGCGAGATGCCGTCCGCCTTGAGCGTGGTGACGAAGAACGCGGCGACGAGCAGCACCAGCGTGGTGGTCACCCAGGTGCGCCGCGGGTGGCGTCCCACCCCGGCCGCGACCTTCGACCACATCCCGGACAGCTTCTCGTCGTGCTCGTCGTGCCGCGGGACCTTCGGCCAGAAGCCCCAGCGGCCGGCCGGCCAGCCGGCGAAGAACGCCCACCGCGGCGGGACGGCGGCCCGGCGGGCCCGCACCCCCAGGACGAACCCGCCGACGACGAGCAGCAGCGCCAGACCGGCCGCAGCGCCCGCGGGCAGCCCGAGCGCCGAGAGCACTCCGAACAGGACGCCGAACAGCAGCAGCCCGGCCACCGCGGACGGCATGAGGAGCAGCGCGGGCAGGAAGGTGAGGCTGGCCAGCAGTGCGCACGCGATGCCGATGGCTGCGACCGGGCCGGTCGACTTGTTGGAGTTCAGCTCGGAGAACAGCAGGCACAGCAGGCCGACCGTCACGGTCGCCGCGGAGGCGACCAGGGGCTCCAGCACACCGCGCCAGGCCACCTTCATCGCGTCGAAGTGGCTCTCGTAGCGGTGCAGCTCCTCGCGGTAGCGGGCGACGAGCAGCAACGCGTAGTCGGTCCCCGCGCCGAAGACCAGCACGGTGAGGATGCCCTGGCTCTGCCCATTGAGGGTGAGCACGTCGTGCTTCGCGAGCAGGTACACGACGCCGCTCGCCGCAGTCAGCGCGAACCCCGCGGACATCAGCGGGATGACCCACAGGAACGGGCTGCGGTAGACCAGGATCAGGATCACCGCCACGACCAGGGCGGTGATACCCAGCAGCGTGGTGTCCAGCGCCCCGAACACCGAGAACAGGTCGGCCAGCAGCCCGCCGGGGCCGGTGACATGCGCCTCCAGCCCAGGGACCTGGGGCAGCGCCGCGCGCACGGTCTCCACCGTCCGGAGGATCGGGGACTTGCCGTCGTCCATCGGCTTGCTGACCTTGTTCGAGTCCAGCGGCACCCCGATGAGCACGGCCTTTCCGTCCTGCGACGGGATCGGGACAATCGGGCCCGCGGCGGTGTAGTCGCCCACGGTCTTCCCGTCACCCACCTCGAGGCTGGGCAGCTTCGCCACGAACGCGGCGATCGCCTGCTGGTCGGCGGCGGTGATCCCCGGGTCGCGGCTGAAGACCACGAACATCGGCAGCTCGGCCTGCTCGGCGAACTTCGCCTGCAGCTCGTTCACCTTGGTGGACTCGGCCGACGCCGGCAGGAACGACGCGTTGTCGTTCTTCTGCACCGAGCTGAGCTGGCCGGACAGCGGCCCGAGGAGACCGCCGAGCGCGAACCACACGACCAGCGCGACGGCGGACCACAGGAACGGACGCCGCGGGCGGCGCTCGGCCGGGTTCACCGGGGAGGGGGGCGCGACGGGTGGTGCGGGCGCGGACAACCGGGGCTCCTTCATCGGTCGTGGCGAGGGGTGCCTGGGCTGATCATCCCCGCCGGAGGGCGAATCCGCACGACTACTGTGGTGCCGTGTCCGCCCCCACCGCCGTCCGCCTCGGCTTCGGTACTGACGCCGTCCCGTACCAGCGGGCCTGGGACGAGCAGCGGCGCGTACACCGCGAGGTGGCCGAGGGCCGGCAGGGTGACACCGTGCTGCTGCTGGAGCACCCGGCGGTCTACACCGCCGGCAAGCGCACCGAACCGTGGGAGCGCCCCGTCGACGGCACCCCCGTGGTCGACGTCGACCGGGGCGGCAAGATCACCTGGCATGGGCCCGGCCAGCTGGTCGGCTACCCGATCCTGCGGCTGCCCGACCCGATCGACGTGGTCGCGCACGTGCGCCGGATGGAGCGGCTGCTCGGCGCTGTCTGCGCCGACTTGGGGCTGGCCACCACCCCGGTCGAGGGCCGCAGCGGCGTGTGGGTGCCCGCCGACGAGCGCGGCCCGGACCGCAAGGTGGCCGCCATCGGGGTCCGGGTCGCCCGTGGTGTGACCATGCACGGGTTCGCGCTCAACTGCGACTGCGACCTGGCCGCGTTCGGCACGATCGTGCCGTGCGGGATCACCGACGCGGGCGTCACCTCGCTGAGCCGGGAGCTGGGTCGCACGGTCACCGTGCGGGACGCCCTGCCGCTCGTCGAGGCCCGGCTCGCGCAGCTGACGGAGCTGGCCCCGAGCGCAAGGTGAGCGTCGCGGGCGAGGCCACTTGATCTTCCACTACACTCGGCGACGATGTAGTCCGGCCCTCCTCGTAGAGGAAGGGCTGCGCATGGACGCACATCCGGGCGTGCTGTTCCATGAGGGGGCGACCGGGCGTCGCGCCGTCCTTACGGCAGGACCGGATGTGTGGGAGGCCATCCGCGCGATCCGGGACACTCGCGCCGCGGAGCCAGACCTCGCCGGCGACGAGATCCTGGCTCTGGTGTGCGAGAACACCGGCCTGGAACTGCCTGCGTTGCGGGTCGCCGTGAACTACTACGGTTCGTTCCCCGACGAGATCAACGGGCTGCTCACCGACGCGGACGAAATCGAGGCAGGTCTGGAGCGGTCCCTCGAGAACGCCCGGCATCTTCTCGAAGCATGAAGGGCCTGCTGCTCGACGAGATGATCTCCCCCAAGGTCGCGGAGCAGCTACGCGCCCTGGGAGTCGACGTCGTGGCGATCAGCGAATCGCCGACCTTGCGCCCTGCACCTGACCCGGAAGTGCTTGGGCTCGCCGCCGGCCAGGACCGCGTCCTGGTGACTGACAACATCAAGGACTTCGCTCCACTGAACGTGTCCTGGGCAGCGCAGGGGCGGACCCACCACGGCATCCTGTTCGTCAGCTCCAGGACCTGCCCTCACGACCGCTCACGCGTCGAACGCATCGTCTCCTCGCTCCAGCAGCGAGTCAGCGCTGATCGCTGGCCCACCCCCGGCCAGGTCGCGTTCCTTTAGGGCGGCCCGGGTGACGTTCCTGTCATGACCGGCTGAAGCGGACCGGCCTGTCCGTACCGTCCCTCTCATGGCCGGACACCGGCGAGGGGGCGTGCGGCGCACCGCCGCCACGGGCCTGGCCGCCGCTGCCGCTGCGGCGGTCGTGCTGCTGCTCGGCGCTCCCCCCGCCTGGGCGCACTCCTCGCTGGTGTCCGGCTCCCCCTCCCCCGGCTCGGCGGTCACCGCACTGCCGGCCGTCGTCCGGCTCACCTTCGACCTGCCGGTGCTGCCGGACGGCGCCCAGGTCGTGGTCCGGGGCCCGGACGGCGTGGACCTGCAGGTGGCCCCCCCTCGGGTGACGGACACCGTGGTCGAGGTGCCGCTCCGGCCGAGCTCCGCCCCGGGCCGCTACCAGGTCGGCTGGCAGCTGGTGTCCGCTGACGGGTTCCCCGCGATCGGCGCCTACGCGTTCGTGCTCGGCGTGGCCGCCTCGGCCGGGCCCACGGATGCCTCGACCGCCGTCCAGGAGGTCGACGGGGGGCTGCGGTTCAGCGGCGGCGGCTCCGACCCGGGGCCGGCACCCCCCGCCGCGGCCGGCGCGAGCCGCTCCGACGGCAGCCCCCGGCCGGTTCTGCTGGCCGCCGGGGCGGGGGTCCTGGGTCTGCTCGGGGTGGCCGTCGCCCGGCGCCGACGGGCGGGCGCCGCGAGTACGCTAGCCGGGTGACCGTCGCCCCCGAAGGCCGCCGCCTCCTGCGGCTCGAGGTTCGCAACGCCGAGACCCCGATCGAGCGCAAACCGCCGTGGATCAAGACCCGGCTGCGCACCAGACCGCAGTACACCGAGCTCAAGGGCCTGGTGCAGGACGAGGGCCTGCACACGGTGTGCGAGGAGGCCGGCTGCCCCAACATCTTCGAGTGCTGGGAGGACCGCGAGGCGACCTTCCTCATCGGCGGTGACCAGTGCACCCGGCGCTGCGACTTCTGCCAGATCGACACCGGCAAACCGGCCCCGCTGGACACCGACGAGCCGCGCCGGGTTGCCGAGTCGGTGCAGACCATGGGGCTGCGCTACGCCACCATCACCGGGGTCACCCGCGACGACCTCGACGACGAGGGCGCCTGGCTGTACGCGCAGACCGTGCGGGCCATCCACGAGCTCAACCCGGGCACCGGGGTGGAGCTGCTCACCCCCGACTTCTCCGGCCGGCCCGAGCTGCTCGCCCAGGTCTTCGACGCCGCTCCGGAGGTGTTCGCGCACAACCTGGAGACGGTGCCGCGGATCTTCCGCCGGATCCGTCCAGGGTTCCGCTACGAGCGGTCGCTCGAGGTCATCGCCGCCGGGCGGGCCGCCGGGCTGGTGACCAAGTCGAACCTGATCCTGGGCATGGGCGAGACCCGTGCGGAGGTCGTCGCCGCGCTCACCGACCTGCACGACGCCGGCTGCGACCTGGTGACCATCACCCAGTACCTGCGGCCGAGCCCGCGCCACCACCCGGTGGAGCGGTGGGTGGAGCCGGCCGAGTTCGACGAGCTGGCCGTCGAGGCCACGGCGATGGGCTTCCTCGGGGTGATGAGCGGCCCGCTGGTGCGCTCGTCGTACCGGGCCGGGCGGCTGTACCAGCAGGCCGTGGCCGCCCGCAGCGGCGCGGGAGCGGCCCGGCATGGCTGACCGGGTCTACCCGCCGGTCATCGCGGTGGCCCGGACGGTGTTCGTCGGCCTCGGGCTGACCTTCGACATCACCGGCGAGGAGCACGTCCCCCGCCACGGCGGCGCGATCATGGCGATCAATCACGTCGGCCTGCTCGACTTCACCTTCGCCGGCCTGGCGGCGCACCCCTCGAAGCGGTTCGTCCGGTTCATGGCCAAGGAGGCGATCTTCGAGCACTGGGCCGCCGGCCCGCTGATGCGCGGCATGCACCACATCTCGGTGGACCGGTCGGCCGGTGCCTCCTCGTACGCCGCCGCGCTGCGGGCGCTGAAGGACGGAGAGGTGATCGGGGTCTTCCCGGAGGCGACGGTCTCCCCGTCCTGGGAGCTGCTGCCGTTCAAGAACGGCGTGGTCCGGATGGCCGCCGCCACCGGCGTCCCGATCCTGCCGACGGTGCTGTGGGGCTCCCAGCGGGTGCTCACCCACGGCCACCGTCGCAAGGCCAACCTGGAGCGGATCCCGATCAGCATCGACGTGGGCACCCCGCTCGAGGTCGGCCGCCGGGACGACCCTGCCGTCGCGCTGGCCCAGCTGCGGGACCAGATGGAGCAGATGCTGCACGCGGCCCAGGAGCGGTACCCGGTCAAGCCGAAGCCCGGCGAGCACCCCTGGTGGCTGCCGGCGCGGCTCGGTGGCAGCGCGCCCACGCCGGCCGAGGGCGAGGCGATGGTGGCGCACCGCCGGGAGGGCCGCCCGTCGGCCTCCTGACCTGGCGCGTTCGGACGACACCGCCCGGCCCCTTACCCTGTCCCCCATGGCGTTGTGGAACCGCAAGAAGAAGGAAGGGCCCGGCCGGGTCGCGCAGATCAAGGCCGCCTACCAGGTGGCCCAGCGGTCCGACCCGCGGATCGGCTGGATCCTGGCGGCCTGGTTCGTCGGCGTGCTGGTCCCCTTCGTGCTCGTCGGCATCCTGCTCGATCACACGTTCTACCTGAGCTTCCTCGGGGTGTCGGTGGCCGTGCTGGTCGTCACCTTCATCTTCGGCCGCCGGGCCGAGCGGGCCGCCTACGCCTCGATCGAGGGGCAGCCGGGTGCCGCCGCGGCCGCGCTGAACACGCTGCGCAAGGGCTACACGGTGACCCCCGCCGTGGCAGTGACCCGCAACCAGGACGTCGTCCACCGCGTGGTCGGCAAGTGCGGGGTCGTGCTGATCGGTGAGGGTGCCCCCAGCCGGGTCGCCCACCTGCTCGCCGGGGAGCGCAAGCGCACCCAGCGGGTCGTCGGCGACGCGCCGGTGAACGAGGTGGTCGCCGGCAACGGGCCCGGCGAGGTCCCGCTGGCCAAGCTGAACGCCTACGTGATGAAGCTGCCGAAGACGCTGAACGGCTCGCAGATCACCGAGCTGGAGCACCGGCTCAAGGCGCTCACCGCCGTCCAGGGCACCATCCCGCTCCCCAAAGGCCCGCTGCCCAAGGGCGCCCGGATGCCCAAGATGCCCCGCTGAGGCGGGTCAGCACGCCTCAGCGGGCGCGGACCACCACGCTCGCCACGGCACGGTCGTGCATCCCCCGGCCGTCCCGGTCCCAGATCACCGCGGGGACGACGAGGCACAGCAGCACGGTGCGGGCCAGCACCCGGAACGCGCCCAGGGGTCGGTCGATCAGGCTGGCCACCCGTAGCCCGAGCAGCCGCTGCCCGAAGCTGGCCCCGGCCAGCCAGGTCAGCAGGAACACCTCCGCGGCGAACACCCCGAGCACGATCCAGCCGAAGCTGCTCGTGCCGTAGCCGGACTGGCCCCGGGCCAGCGCGGCCGCAGCCAGCTCCGCGGCGAACCAGTCGACGAACAGGGCACCGATCCGCCGGCCGAACCCGGCGACCGACCCCGGGCCGGTCTCCGGCAGGCCCAGCCGCTGCCCGCGATACCCCAGCTCAGGGGTCTCCGCGGCGGCCCGCGGCCCCGACATCCACGACCCGACTTCCCGCCGATCCACCCCGCGAGGCTACCCCCGGGGGGTCGGCACCCGCCCGGCGCTGGCGTAGCGTCGGCCCGTAACAGCGGCGAAACACCTGGGACACCGCCACGCAATCGCCCCGGCCTAGCGTCGCGTAGCAGACGACGGCAGCCGACCAGAAGGCGCCGTTTCCGAGGGAGGATGGATGTTCTCGAACTCCGACGAGGTCCTCGCGTTCATCAAGAACGAGGACGTGAAGTTCGTCGATGTCAGGTTCTGTGACCTGCCCGGGGTGATGCAGCACTTCAACGTGCCGGCGTCCTCGGTGGGTCAGTCGTTCTTCGCCGACGGCCAGATGTTCGACGGCTCCTCGATCCGGGGCTTCCAGGCCATCCACGAGTCCGACATGAAGCTCATCCCGGACCCGACGACGGCATTCGTCGACCCGTTCCGGGCCGAGAAGACGCTCGTCATGAACTTCTCGATCCGCGACCCGTTCACGGACGAGCCGTACAGCCGCGACCCGCGCAACATCGCGGCCAAGGCCGAGGCGTACCTCAGGAGCACCGGCATCGCGGACACGGTCTACTTCGGCCCTGAGGCCGAGTTCTACGTCTTCGACGACGTGCGCTTCGAGACCAAGCAGAACGCCGGGTACTACTACATCGACTCGATCGAGGCCGCGTGGAACACCGGCCGGGTCGAGGACGGCGGCAACCGCGGCTACAAGACCCGCTACAAGGGCGGCTACTTCCCGGTCCCGCCGGTCGACCACTACGCCGACCTGCGCGACCAGATGTCGCTCAAGCTGGCCGACGTGGGCCTCGAGGTCGAGCGCGCTCACCACGAGGTCGGCACTGCGGGTCAGGCTGAGATCAACTACAAGTTCGGCACTCTGCTGCGCGCCGCCGACCAGGTGATGGCCTTCAAGTACGTCATCAAGAACGTGGCCTGGGCGGCCGGCAAGACGGCGACGTTCATGCCCAAGCCACTCTTCGGTGACAACGGCTCCGGCATGCACTGCCACCAGTCGCTGTGGAAGGACGGCGTGCCGTTGTTCTACGACGAGCTGGGCTACGCGGGGCTGTCCGACACCGCCCGCTGGTACATCGGCGGCCTGCTCGCGCACGCGTCGTCGCTGCTGGCCTTCACCAACCCGACGGTGAACAGCTACCACCGCCTGGTGCCCGGCTTCGAGGCCCCGGTCAACCTGGTCTACAGCCAGCGCAACCGGTCGGCCTGCATCCGGATCCCGATCACTGGCTCGAACCCGAAGGCCAAGCGGATCGAGTTCCGGGTCCCCGACCCGTCGTCCAACCCGTACCTGGCGTTCTCGGCCATGCTCATGGCCGGCCTCGACGGCATCAAGAACAAGATCGAGCCAATGCAGCCGGTGGACAAGGACCTCTACGAGCTGCCGCCGGACGAGCACGCCAGCATCCCGCAGGTGCCCGGCTCGCTGCCCGAGGTGCTCTCCGCGCTGGAGGCCGACCACGAGTACCTGCTCGAGGGTGGCGTCTTCACCGAGGACCTGATCGAGACCTGGATCGACTGGAAGCGCACCAACGAGGTCGACCCGATCCGGCTGCGCCCGCACCCGCACGAGTTCGAGCTCTACTACGACCTGTAGCGAAGGCGGGCCGTGAGGGCCGGAAGCACTATCTGACGCGAACGCGAAAGCGGGCCCCCTCGCGGGGGCCCCATTAGCCCAGGTTTGGTTTGTAGCGGGCGGGGGGGGGGGGTTTGTAAAAGGAGGCCGAGGA
>JBBSAJ010000051.1:0-14901 GCA_038252405.1 Actinomycetes bacterium
CCTTCTCCATCTTCGGCCTGATCGCCACCATCGCCGGCTGGGTCGCCCTGGCCGCCGCCGCGATCCTCGCCGTGCTGGCCATCCTCGGCCTGGCCCACCAGCGCAAGACCCCCGCCGCGGCCGTCGTCTTCGCCCCCGAGCAGGAGCTCGCCAACGCCTGACCCCACCACCCCCAACGGACAGGGCGACCCGAACGGGCCGCCCTGTCCGGTCGTCGGTGGCGCTCAGACGGCGCGGACCGGGTGGTACTCCGGCTGCCACATGGCGGCGCTGACGGTCTCCTCGAGGTGCTCGTCGACGGGCACGCCGGCGACACCCTCCGCCTGGGCGGCGCGGGCCACCGCGACCGCCACGGCGGCTGAGGTGGTCCGCAGGTCGCCGACCTGGGGGAGCAGGGCCGCGCCCGGAGCCGTGGAGTCGACCAGCGCGGCCACCGCGCGGGCGGCCGCCAGGAACATCCCGTCGGTGATCCGGCTGGCTCGGGCCACCGTCACGCCCAGCCCGAGGCCCGGGAAGATCAGTGCGTTGTTGGCCTGCGCGATCTGGTACGTCGTGCCCGCATAGGTCACCGGCGGGAACGGGCTCCCGGTCGCCACCAGCGCCCGACCCGCGGTCCACGCGAGCAGGTCGGCGGGGACCGCCTCGGCCAGCGCCGTCGGGTTGGACATCGGCAGGATGATGGGCCGCTCGACGTGGGCGGCCATCTCCCGGACCACCTGCTCGGTGAACGCGCCGGGGCGGGCCGACGTCCCGATGAGGATCGTGGGCCGGACCCGCCGGACCACTTCCTCCAGGCTGATGCCCTCGAGGGTCTCGTCTCGGGTCCAGCCGGCGACCTCGCCCACCGGGCGTGCGTAGGGCTGCTGGAAGTCGCGCAGGTCGGTGCGGTCATCGGCCAGCAGCCCGTGCCGGCCGACGCACCAGAACCGCCGGGTGGCCTCGCCTCCGGGCAGGCCGGCCGCCGCCATCGCGTCGCGCAGCTGGTCGGCGATGCCGATCCCTGCGGTGCCCGACCCGAAGACGACGACCCGGTGCTCCGCCAGCGGCAGCCCGCTCACGTCGATCGCCGACAGGACGGCGGCCAGGTTGACCGCGCCCGTGCCCTGCATGTCGTCGTTGAAGGTGAGGGTCGACGACCGGTAGCGCTGCAGGATCCGCCGCGCGTTGCTGGTGCCGAAGTCCTCCCAGTGCAGCAGCGCCTGGGGGAACAGCCGGGTCGCCGCAGTCACGTAGCGGTCGATGAACGCGTCGTACTCCTCGCGGGGCACCCGGGGGCAGCCCAGGCCCAGGTACAGCGGGTCGTCCAGCAGCTCCTGCCGGTTCGTACCGACGTCCAGCATGACGGCGAGGGTCCGGTTCGGGTCGATGCCGGCGGCCGCGGTGTACACCGTGAGCTTGCCGACGGCGATCTCGATGCCGCCGACGCCCCAGTCCCCGATGCCCAAGATGCCCTCGGCGTCGGTGGCCAGGATGAGGTCGACGTCCTCGGGCGCCCGGCCGCTGCCTAGCAGCGCCCGTTCGATCTGGTCAGGCTGGTCGACCGACAGGTAGACGCCGCGCGGGCGGCGGTACTCGTGGCTGTAGCGCTGGATGGCGTCCCCGACCGTCGGCGTGTAGACGATGGGCAGCAGCTCCGGCAGGTGCTCGCCGAGCAGCCGGTAGAACAGCACCTCGTTGCGGTCGTGCAGCGCCGTGAGGAAGACGTTCTTGGCCAGGTCCGAGGGCTGCCCGAGGTACTGGCGGTACGCGCGGCTGGACTGCTGGGCGATGGTCAGAACGTGCGGCGGCAGCATGCCGACCAGCCCGAGCTCGTCCCGCTCCCGCGCGTCGAACGCGGTCCCCTTGTTGATCCGTGGGTCGTAGAGCACCGACCGGCCCCGCAGGCGGGTCTCCCAGACCTGCTCGGACGCGTTCCAGCGGATGGGCCGGTCGTGGGGGTCAGTGGGTGATGTCACGGCCCCTACACTTACACCCTCGCCGCCGGCGGGGATGCCTCGCCCTCCGCGGCCAAGTGATCGACTGGACCGGGACGCCGCCCAGGGCCCATGCTGGCCGACGTCGCAGGGCGAGGGAGGCGATCGTGCAGCACCGGGAAGTCTCCATCCACGGCCACCGGATCACCTACCGCGAGGACGGTGAGCCCGGGCGTCCGGTCCTGCTCCTCGTGCACGGGATCACCAGCAGCAGCGCGACCTGGGACCCGGTCATCCCGGTGCTCGCTGAGCACGCCCACGTGATCGCCCCGGACCTCCTGGGGCACGGCGAGTCCGACAAGCCGTCCGGGGACTACTCGTTGGGTGGCCTCGCCAGCATGCTTCGGGACCTGCTCGAGCGGCTCCGCATCGACCGGGCCACCGTGGTGGGGCACTCCCTCGGGGGCGGCATCGCCATGCAGTTCGCCTATCAGCACTACGAGCACTGCGACCGGCTGGTGCTGATCTCCAGTGGCGGGCTGGGCCGCGAGGTCAGCCTGGCCCTTCGGGCGGCGACGCTGCCCGGGGCCGAGTTTGTGCTGCCGGTCATCGCCCACCGGCACGTGCGGGACGTCGGCGTGTTGGCGTCCCGGCTGCTCGAGCGGCTGCCCCTGCGGTTCCGACCGTCCGTGGTGGAGGCCGCCCGGGGCTACGCCTCCCTGGCGGACAGCCCGGCCCGGTCGGCGTTCGTGCACACGCTGCGCAGCGTCGTCGAACCGGGCGGCCAGCGGGTCAGTGCCACCGACCGGCTCTACCTCGCAGCGTCCCGGCCGACGCTGATCGTGTGGGGCGCGCGGGACACGGTGATCCCGGTCTCCCACGCGTACGCCGGCCAGGAGCGCATCGCGGGCAGTCGGCTCGAGGTGTTCGAGCAGTCAGGGCACTTCCCCCACCAGGACGAGCCGGTCCGGTTCGCCGAGGTGCTGCTGGACTTCCTGCAGACCACCGAGCCGGCGGTGCTCGACCGGACCCACCTCCGGGACCGGCTCAACGGCGCGGCTGACGCGCCGCAGTCGCAGGCCGGCTGACCTCTCGGGGTGCCCTTGCAGGGGGTAGCGGGTGCCCACCGTGTTCGGCACGAACGCGCCGGGGAACTGCCGGGCCAACGCGTGCTGAGCCCGCCAGCCCGTGCAGTGGGCCGGAACGATGACCGACGGGCCCCGGAACGCGAGGTTCGCGCCGATTGTCGGGCCCGCTCGGGTGCCCGACAGGAGGCGGTGCCATGCTGAAGCGGTGAGTGAGCCACGACGTTCGCTGACCGCCTTCGCCTGGCTGTCGGTGGCGGCAGCCGTGGTCACCATCGCGCTGAAGACCGGTGCCTGGATGATGACCGGGTCGGTCGGGCTGCTGTCGGACGCCGCGGAGTCGGTGGTCAACCTGGTCGCCGCGTTCGTCGCGCTCATCGCGCTGCGGGTGGCCGCGTTGCCGCCCGACGAGAACCACCATTTCGGGCACACGAAGGCGGAGTACTTCTCCGCGGCCATCGAAGGAGTCATGATCTTCGTGGCCGCTGTGGTCATCATCTTCTCGGCGGTGGAGCGGCTGCTGCACCCGCGTCCGCTGGAGAACATCGGCATCGGCCTGGTCATCTCCAGCGTGGCCACCGTGGTCAACGCCGTCGTCGGGATGGTGCTCATCCGGGCCGGGAGGCAGTACCGCTCGATCACTTTGACCGCGGACGGCAAGCACCTGCTGACCGACGTGTGGACGTCGATCGGCGTCGTCGTCGGCGTGCTGGCCGTGGCGCTCACCGGCTGGCTGCGGCTGGACCCGATCGTCGCCATCGCGGTGGGCGTCAACATCGTGGTGACCGGCTGGCGGTTGCTGGCCCGCTCGGTGGACGGGCTGATGGACCACGCCCTCGGCGACGAGGACCATGCCCGCATCGTGCAGGTGCTGGACCGGTTGGCCTCGGACACGGTGCACTTCCACGCGCTGCAGACCAGGGAGTCCGGACACGTGCGGTTCGTGTCGGTGCACGTGCTCGTGCCGGGGGCGTGGACGGTGCAGCGCGGCCACGACCTGCTCGAGAAGGTCGAGGCGGCGATCCGGGCCGAGCTCGGCGACGTCGAGGTGCACACCCACCTGGAGCCGGTGGAGGACCCGACCGCCTACGAGGAGATCACCGGCCAGGCCCGGCTGGACGCCCGCTGACGGGGTTCGGCCGCGCGCAGCAGCGTCGTCCCGGCCGGCGTCCGCCGGTACCGGACCTCCCGACCCTGCCGGCGTCCGAGCACCAAGCCGGCTTGCTGCATGAGGGTGAGGTGGCGCGACACCGCAGCCGGGGTGAGTGCCAGTCGCCCGGCCAGCGCCGTGGTGGTGGCCTCTTGGTCCAGGGCGGCGAGCACCGCGGCCCGGTTGGGGCCGAGCAGCCGGCCCAGCGCGTCCGGCACCGGGGCGGCCGCTGACCACAGCGCCCCAATCCCGCGGGCCGGGGCGCTGCTGGGACTCGGCGGTGCGCCGGATCTCCCTGGACACCAGCGCGGCCGGCGTGGCGCGGACCTGCGCCAGCTCGGCGTTTCGCCACTGTTCGCGCTCCAGACCACGGGACTGATGGTGCTGCAGGGCATCGGGTTCAGTGTCTGGGGAGCGGCCGGCGACCTCGCGTCAGCCCGTACCGGCATCGTGGGGGCGGCGGCACCTGTCGCTCAGGGTGCGGTCGCCGGGGCCTGAGGCTGAGGCTCGGGCTCGGCTGCGACCGCCTCGGTGACCTGCGCGTCGATGCTGGCCGCGAACTGCTCGCGGGTGCCCGAGAAGTTGGCCAGCGCCAGCTCGAGGCGGAACCGCACGTCGGTCGCCTGCTCCTGGGGGTACTGGAAGCCGGACACCTTCTGCCGGTTGGACACCTGAATGGCCGTCCACGGCAGGTGGTCGTCGTGGTGGAAGCCGATCACCTTGGCGTACAGCCACTCCCGGCTGGCCTTCGTCCCGGCGAACACCACCCGCTGGTCGCCGATCAAGATGGTGCCCTGGTCGATGGCCGTGGGCTCCTCGTCGCCCTGCTCGTAGTGGCCGCGAGTGCCGCCCACCCGGTAGCTCACGCCCCTGGCGATGTGGAAGGACACACCCTGGGTGGCACCCGTCCAATGCCCCGGCAGCCGTTGGGGCTCGACGAGCGACGCGTTCGCCAGGACCAGGTAGGAGCGCTCGCCCCTCTTGGCCACGATGCCGACGTCGAGGGGGATCGGATCGCCGGTCCAGCCGTGCGCGAGCTCGGCCAGCTGCCTCAGGTGGGCCACCTGTGCGGCCCACTCCTCGTGCGCCTGCTCGGCCTGGTGCTCCCGGTGGTGCTCGAACCAGCCCATGCCGTGCCCCCCGTCGTCTCGTCCTCGACATCAGTGATCCGCTCCGACAGACGGATGGCCCTGTCCGATGGTGCCCATCGGCGTCAGGATGCCTCATGGCTTCGCGCGGGGACGACGGCAAGCCCGGCCCGGTGCTGGTCACCGGGGCGAACGGCGGTATCGGGCTGGCGACCACGCTGCGGCTGGCCCAGCGTGGCTGGTCGGTGTGGGGCACTGTGCGCAGCCCGGCCAAGGCGTCCGCGCTGCGCCGCGCGGCGCGGGCGGCCGGCGTCGGCAGTCGGGTCCGTGCGGTCGTGCTCGACGTGTCCGACCACGGGGCCGTCGTCGACCGGTGGCGGCGGCTGCCGGACTTCTGGGCGGTCGTCAACAACGCCGGAGGGGTGCTGTCCGGCGCGGTGGAGGAGGTGTCCGCGGCGGAGGCGACGGCCCTTCTCGGCATCAACCTGGTCACGCCGGCCGTGGTCAGCGGCTGTGCGCTGCCGGGCATGCGCCGCCTGGGTGGTGGCCGCATCGTCATGGTCTCGTCCATGGCCGGACGGGCTGCGGTGCTGCCTTTCCATGCCTGGTACCACGCCTCGAAGTTCGGGCTCGAGGCGCTGTCGGACGTACTGCGGGTCGAGGTCGCGCAGTTCGGCGTCAAGGTGTCCGTCGTCGAGCCGGGCTTCGTCCGCACCGGGATCGAGGGCAAGGCCGAGGCCGAGCTGCGACGGCGGGCCGCCTTGGACTCGCCGTACGCGGCCGGCTACGCGCGGACCCGCCAGCTCACCAGCCTGGTCGACCGCTACGCGCCGTCCCCGGACGCCGTCGCCCGGGCGATCGTCTCGGCGGTGGAGGGCCGCCGGCCCCGACGCCGCTACCTGGTGGGCGCCGAGGCGCCGCTGGTGCCCGCGGCCGCCCTGCTGCCGGGCGAGCTCACCGACCTGGCGATCCGGCTGGTCGCCGACCTGCGAGGAGGCCCTCCGGCCCGTGCCCGGTGATGGCGCGCGTCGAGGAGCACCGCATCAAGGTGCGGGCCGCTCGGTCCGGAGGCCGGTGCTGGCGCGGACACCGAGGCCCCCGATGAGTCCGCGAGTGATCATGGTGTGCCGCGGGTGGGTCGCGCGGGCGGCGCGGCGGTGCTGCCGCGCACGACCAGGGTGGGGCGCAGCCTCGGTGAGCGCGCCGGCTGGCCGTCCACCAGCCGCAGGGCCAGTCGCGCGGCGGACCGCCCCTGGTCGAACAGCGACTGGGCGACCGTGGTGAGCGGTGGGCGCGCGGTGGCCGCCTCGGCGATGTCGTCGAACCCGACGACCGACAGCCGGCTGGGGACGGCGATCCCGAGCTCGGCCGCAGCATCGAGCACGCCGAGCGCCAGCACGTCGGTGGTGGCGAACAGTGCGGTCGGACGGTGGCTCGCGGGCCGCCGGAGCAGCGGGCGGACGGCGACCGCCACGGCGGCGCGGTCGTGGGTGGCCGCCTCGACGCCGGTGAGCGCCTCGGGTGGCAGCCCGGCGTCGGCCAACGCCTGCCGGAAGCCCTGGACCCGGGCGCGCTGGGCCGGTCGGTTCGGGCCCGGGGTCGGGCTGCCCTCGGGGCGGCCCGGCACGGTCAGCACGCCGAACCGGCGGTGACCGAGCCCGAGCAGGTGCCGGGCCACCTCGGCGGCGGCCCGCGCGTTGTCGATGCCCACGAACGGTGTGCCGGTCAGGTGCGGGCTGCCCGCGGTGACCACGGGCAGCCGCCGGGCGAGCACGTCGGCCACGGCCGGCTCGTCCGCGGCGAGCGAGCACAGGATGAACGCGTCGACGATCGCGTTGCGCACCGGCGCGTGCTCCGGATTTCCCTCCGTCGGGAGCAGCAGCAGGGCCTGACCGGCGTCGGCCAGCTCGCTGGCCACGCCGTGCAGGAACGCCACCATGCCGGGGTCGGCGAAGGCGTAGGGCAGCCGCTCGGTGAGCAGCACGCCCACCGTGCCCGAACGGCCGCGGCGCAGCGAGCGTCCGGCGGGGTCGGGACCGCCGTAACCGAGCTCGGCGGCCGCCCGGAACACCTTCTCCTGGGTGGCCGCGGACAGCTGGTCGGGGCGGTTGTAGGCGTTGGAGACGGTCATCCGGGAGACGCCGGCCCGCTCCGCCACGGTGTCCAGCGTCGGACGCCCGTGCGTCATCCCGTCACCTCCCTGCACTCGTCGTGTGCTGTATCGTTACAGAAGTCTCCCAGTGGACGGGTGCTGGGCATCGGCCGGACTCGAAGGGGCACCAGACTGTGCAGGGCGCGACGTGACCGGACATGAGCTCGCCCTCTCCCTCGCGTACGCCGGTGCCACCCTCGGTGTCGCCATGGTGGTGCCGCAGATCCTGCGCACGCTGCGGAACCCGAACCTGGGAGGAGTGTCCCCGGTCGCCTGGTCGCTGACCACCCTGGCCTGCCTCACCTGGCTGACCTACGGCATCCGGGTCGACTCGGTCCCGCAGATCCCGGGGAACATCCTGCTGGTCTCGGGGGCCGCGGCCATCGTGCTGCTGGTCCCGAGCCGGCTCTCGGTCAGGGCGCGTGCGCTGCGGCTCGGCGGGGCGGCGACGGCGCTGCTGCTCGTCGCCAGCGTGATCCCGGCGCACCTGGTGGGGTACCTGGCGTTCGCCGTGGGCTTCGGCTCCGGCTGGCCGCAGCTGGTCGACTCGGTGGCCAGCTGGCGGGCCGGCAACACCTCCGGGGTGTCCGTCCCCAGCTGGTCGCTGCGGGTGCTGTCCCAGCTGTTCTGGCTGGCCTACGCGGTCAGCGTGTCCGACCTGCCGGTGACCATCGCGGCCAGCGTGGCGCTGACCACCGCGCTCACGCTCGTGCTGCTGGAGCTGTCCGCCCGCGGCCAGGAGGCCAGGGGCCGGGCCGAGCTCGAGATGGCCTGACCGACGTCAGCCGGTGGCGTTCTTCGTGACGTCCCACGATCCGGTCACGGGGGTCCCGACCGTGCCGCGCGCGTTCTGCGGATAGTACGAGTAGGTGACCTGGCTGAATCCCAGCGTGACGGAGTCGACGGGGAGCGCACCCGCCGCGCCCGAGGTCTGGTAGGAGGAGACGAGGGCGTCGACGAGCTTGAGCTTGATGAACTCGGCTGACCCCCTGCCACGGCGGCGCGCCGTCAGCTGCACCGCGGGGAGGTGACTCCCGGTGGCGCACTTGACGAACAGCTGCGGGGACGCCTTGCTGGTGGTGGCGGTGAAGCTGAAGTCGCTCAGCGACACCTTGCCGGCGCCCGCGCCGCCGGTCTGAGACCCGATGTTGCTCGGGTCTGAGGCTCCCCAGGCGAATGACAGCAGCTGGATCCAACCCTTGTGGGTGGCGTCGGTGCTCTCGCCGTCAATCCCGTCGATCTTGAGGAAGTAGTCGACCGGCCCCGTCTGCGCCGGGGCGACGTGGACGGCCTCGGCGTGCGCCGTGCCGGTCATGCCCATGGCACCGAGCAGGGCGCCCATACCGACGGCGCCGGTCTTCAGGACGTCCCGACGGCTGGCACCAGCCGCCTCGGAGCGAGCATCCATGACCTTCTCCTGACCTGAGGGGTGGATCGGAGGGCTAGCCGCGTGCAGACCCGCTGCCTCGATGGTCGGACCGGCGGACCCTCGGCGGCATCGCCCGGTCGAGTGAAACCGTGCCCATCCGGATTGGGCGGCAGCACAGCGCTGCCGATGGGTCGCCATGGCCATCCCCCTCCTGGCCGACGGCCCGGCGCCGCTTCGCGAGGCGACGGCGCTGCAGGACGCCCTGGACCGGGTGGGCTACCGGGTGGGCCCCCTCGGTGACCTGCTGGGGGTGCACGAGGAGCTGTCCGCGCGGTCGGCCGACCTCGTCGTGTACCAGCGCCGGCTGGCCGCGTCGCCCGGTCCGCTGGCCGACGTGGTGGCCCTGCTCGCGCTGGGCTGGCCGGTCCCAGCGGACCGGGTCGTAGCCGCGCTCGGCACAGGGGTCGTGGCCGCGCTGAGCGACGCCGGGGTGCTGGTCGAGGCGGACGGCGCGCTGTCCGCGACGATCCGGGTGATGCCGCACGGCGACCTGTGGGTCGCCTCCGACCGGCGTCCCGAGGCGGGCGACCGGACGGACTCCGGGCACGTCACCGGCGTCAACGCACCCTCGGGGCTGCTGGCCAACCTCACCGTCCGCCGTCTGATCGGGTCCGCCGTGGATGTGGGGTCCGGCAACGGGATCCAGTCGCTGCTGGCCGCCCGGCACGCGCAGCGGGTGGTCGCCACCGACGTGAACCCGAGGGCGCTGGCGTTCACCCGGTTCAACGCCGCGCTCAACGGCGTGACGACCATCGAGTGCCGCGAGGGCAGCCTGTTCGACCCGGTGGCGGGGGAGCGCTTCGACCTGGTCGTGTGCAACCCGCCGTACGTCGTCTCGCCGGAGACCGAGTTCGTCTACCGGGACAGCGGGGCCGAGCCGGGGGCGCTGTGCCGTGCCGTCGTCTCCGGGATCCCGGACCACCTGGCGGCCGGCGGCTACGCCACGGTGCTGGTCAGCTGGCCGTCGGACCCCGACGGCGACTGGTCGGACGTGCCCCGGTCCTGGCTGGTCCCTGGGGTGGACGCGTGGCTGCTGCACCACCGGGCCGAGGACCCGCTCACCCACGCGGCGAAGTGGAACCGGCCGGTGGCCGAGCAGGACGTGGCTGCCTACGCCGAGGCGGTCGACCGCTGGACGGCGTACGACGACGACCGTGGCATCCGGCAGATCTCCTTCGGAGCCGTCGTCCTTCGGGCAGCAGCCGACCGGCCCGGCTTCGTCCGCTGTGACCACCTGCCGGCCGGCGCGACGGCGGCCGGCCCGCAGATCGAGCGGGTCTTCGCCGCCCAGGACGACCTGCTGGCCGGCGGTTCGGGGCTGCTCGGCCGCAGGTTCCGGCTGGCACCCGGTCACCGGCTGGAGCAGCACCTCGGCTGCGTCGACGGCGAGTGGCAGCTGCTGTCGGCCGAGCTGAGCCTCGACGAGGGGATCGGGTTCCGCGGCACGCTCGACGTGCTCATGGTGCAGGTCCTGGTGGCGATGGACGGATCCCGCACGGTGCACGAGGCGGCCGCGGCCGCGGCCCGCGGTTCGGCGCTGCCGGCCGAGGAGTGGCCGGCGCTGGAGGAGGCGGCCACCACGATGGCGGCCGGCCTGTACTCCCTCGGGCTGCTCGAGCCGGCGTCTTGAGCCGGCGTCAGGCTCGGCGCGTTCTCAGCCGAACCGGACGATGGAGGCGATCCCGAAGACCAGGCAGTAGATCGCGAACGGCGTCAGCGTGCGGGTCTTGAACCAGCGGACCAGGAAGATCGCCGAGGCCAGTGCCGCGAAGAAGGCCGCGACCGCCCCGACCAGGGCTTGGCCCCGGATGCCGTCGCCGAGCGGTCCCATGAGGCTGGGCAGCTTGAGCACGCCGGCGGCCAGGATGATCGGGGTGGCCAGCAGGAAGGAGAACCGGACGGCCTCCTCGTGGGTGAGGCCGCGCAGCAGGCCCGCCACCATGGTGATGCCGGAGCGGGAGATCCCGGCGAGCAGGGCCAGCGTCTGCAGGAGCCCGACGACGAACGCCCCGCCCGGCCCGATCTGCTGGGTGATCGCGGTGTCGGTGGCCTCGTCCTCGAGGGAGTCCAGCGTCTGGCGGCCCTCCACGCCTGCGGAGACGGCGACCGGCCGGTGCTGCGGGGCCCGGCGGCGCAGCCGCTCACCGGCCAGCAGCACGACCCCGTTGAGGGTGAGGAAGGCGGCCGCGGCGAGCGGCTTGGCGAACAGGGTGCGCAGCGCATGCTCGAGCACCAGGCCGGTGAGGCCGGCCGGGATGGTCGCCAGCACGATCAGCCAGGCCAGCCGCTCGTGGGTGGTCGTGATCGACCGCTTGGCGATCGAGGTGAAGAAGCCGCGGATGATGCTGACCCAGTCCCGCCAGAACAGCACGAGCAGGGCCAGCGCCGTCGCGACGTGCAGCCCGACGATGAAGGCCAGGTACGGGGACTCCTTGCTGGCCTGCCCGGTGACGATCTGCTCCCAGCTGCCACCGAGCCACGCGGGCACCAGGATCGAGTGGCCGAGGCTGGAGACGGGAAACAGCTCGGTGAACCCCTGGATAAGGCCGACGACGATGGCCTGCAGGTAAGTCAGGTGCGTCACGGCCGTGAGGGTAGGGCCGCCCAGGTCATCGGATGGTCAAGAGCGCGGGCGCAGCGCCTCCGCGTGGCGCCAGGCGTCGATCGCCACCTCGTGCAGGTCGCCGCGCCGCTCCTCCACCGTGTGCCGCAGGCGCTCGAGCAGGCTGGCCAGCTGGGCGACGTCGGCGTCCGGCCAGTCCGTGAGCAGGATCGACAGGAAGGCGGTCTGGGCGTCCGTGGCGCCGTCCACCACGAGCTGACCGATCTCGGTCAGCGCGACGGTGGTCCGGCGGCGGTCGGCCGGGTCAGCGGTGCGGACGACCAGGCCCTCGTCCTCGGCCTCGCCCACCAGCCGGCTGGCCGTCGAGTGCTCCAGCTGCAGGTGGGCGGCGAGGTCCTTGACCGCGACGGTCGACTGGTCCTGGGCCAGCTCGCGCAGCGCGACGCAGGCCATCACCTTGGCCAGGTCGACCCGTCGACCGAGGCCGGGGATCGGCAGCTCGTTGACCGGTGGCCGGGCCGTGGCGCGGCGCAGCCCCATGAGGGCGGCGCCCAAACGGGTGACCATGTCCCCCCGACTTGCGTGTGTCACACATACAACCTACCGTAGATTTTGTCTGTGTCGCACATGTTCTTGGGAGGATTCATGGGTCCGGTCAGCCGCTGGTCGGTTCGGCACCCTGGCCGCGCGATCGGCGTCTGGGCCCTGCTCGTCGGCATCGTGGTCGTGCTGGCCGCGCAGTTCGGCGGGTCGTACAACAACTCCTTCTCGCTGCCCAACACGGAGTCGGCGAAGGCCCAGCAGGTCCTGGAGCAGGACTTCGGGTTCAGCTCGACCAGTGCCACGGTCCAGCTCGTGTTCTCCCCTGCGACCGGTCGCGCGGACGCGGCGTCGGTGCAGGCCGAGATCGATCCGCTGTTGGCCAAGCTCAAGGCCATCCCCTCGGTCGCGTCGGTCGCCTCCCCCTTTGACGCCGCGGCCGTCAAGGCGGGCGGCGGGCGGCTGAGCCAGGACGGCACGGTCGGCGTCGCCACCGTCACCTTCAAGACCGCCGTGGACAAGACGCCGGCGGCCGACGTCCAGCAGCTCGTCTCCGACGTCACGGCCACGAACAGCGCGACGCTGCAGGTCGGTGCGGGCGGCCAGGTGCTCGACTTCGCGGGCACCAAGCCGCCGAGCACCGAGCTGATCGGCATCGGCGTGGCGATCGTCGTGCTGCTGCTGATGTTTGGTTCGCTGGTCGCCGCCGGGCTCCCGATCCTCAGTGCCCTGATCGCGCTGGGCACCGGCCTCGGGCTGGTCACCGTCGCCGCCCGGTTCCTCGACATCGCCACGTTCGGCCCGACGCTGGCCGCGATGATCGGCCTGGGTGTCGGCATCGACTACTCGCTGTTCGTCATCAACCGGTTCCGGCAGGCTGTGGAGGTCGGCCGCGAGCCGCGCGAGGCCGTCTACGAGTCGGTGGCCACCGCGGGCCGCGCCGTGCTGTTCGCCGGGACGACCGTGATCATCGCGCTGTCCGGGCTGTTCGTGCTCGGGATCAACTTCATGAACGGCCTCGCGGTGGGGGCCGCGATCACCGTGCTGATGGTGATGCTCGGCGCCGTCACGCTGCTGCCGGCCGTGCTGTCCCTGTTGGGGCACAGGGTCTTCGCGGTGCGGATGCCCTGGGCCCGCCGCCACGGGCCGCACCCCGAGGGTGGCGGCTTCGCCCGCTACGGCTTGCGCCTGCAGCGCCGGCCGTGGGTGTACCTCGGGGTGGCCGTCGTCGTCATGTTCGCCCTGGCCGGTCCGGTGCTGTCCATGCGGTCGGGCTTCCCGGACGCCGGGGGCAAGCCGGCCGGCAACGTCCAGCGGACCGCGTACGACCTGACGTCCAAGGGCTTCGGGCCCGGTGCCAACGGCCCGTTCGTCGTGGTCGTCGAGCTGCCTGCCAGGGGCGACCTGGCTGCGGCCACCGCGGTGTCCGACGCCCTGGGCCGGACCAGGGGCGTGGCCCACGCCTCACCGGCCCAGGCGTCGAAGAGCGGGCTGGCCGCGATCGTCCAGGTGCAGCCCACGACCGGACCGCAGGACGCGGCGACGTCGGACACGCTCTCCCGGATGCGCACCCAGGTCATCCCGGCGGCGACGGCCGGAACCGGGGCCACGGCGTACGTCGGCGGGACTACGGCGATCACCGAGGACTTCGGCCGGGTCCTCAGCGACGCGCTGCCGCTGTTCCTGCTGGTGGTCGTCGGGCTCGGATTCTTGGCGCTGGTCGGGCTGTTCCGGTCGATCGTCGTCCCGCTGACGGCGGCGCTGACCAGCCTGCTGAGCCTCGGCGCTGCCCTCGGGGCGACCGTCGCGGTCTTCCAGTGGGGCTGGTTCGACAGCCTGTTCGGCGTGACCGCGACCGGGCCGATCTTGCCGTTCCTGCCGGTGATGCTGTTCGCGATCCTGTTCGGGCTGTCCATGGACTACCAGGTGTTCCTCGTGTCCCGGATGCAGGAGGAGTGGGGTCGCACCGCGGACAACGCCAAGGCGGTCCGCCGGGGGCTCGCCGGGTCCGGCCGGGTGGTGGCCGCCGCCGCGGCGATCATGTCCAGCGTCTTCTTGTCGTTCGTCTTCGGTGACGACAACACGATCAAGATGTTCGGCCTCGCCCTCGCCGTGGCCGTGCTGCTCGACGCGTTCGTCGTCCGGCTGGTTCTGGTGCCCTCGCTCATGACCGTGCTCGGTCGGGCGAACTGGTGGGTGCCGGGCTGGCTGGCCCGGATCCTGCCGACCGTGCACCTGGAGAGCGAGGACGAGGCCGCCGAGATCGCGGACTTCGACGACGAGGGCGAGCCGGCGCCGGTCTGACCCGGCCAGGAGCCCTCGCGTGAGCGAGGATGGGCCGATGGACGTGCAGCCGGATCTCGACACCCTGCTGGCCCAGGAGGCCGAGCTGACCTTCGGGTCGTTCGACAACGACACCGCCTGGCGGCTGGGCGCGGCGCTGGTCGACGAGGCCCGTCGCCGTGGGCTGCCGGTGACCGTCGACATCGTGCGGGCCGGGCAGCAGCTGTTCCACGCGGCGCTACCGGGCACATCGGCGGACAACGACGCCTGGGTGGCCCGCAAGTCCCGGGTGGTGACGCGCTACGGGCACAGCTCGCTGTACGTGGGCGCGCTGGCCCGCAGCACGGGGTCCACCTTCGAGGAGTCGTCCCGGCTGGACCCGGACACCTACGCAGCGCACGGCGGGTCGTTCCCGGTGACCGTCGACGGAGTCGGGGTGGTCGGTGCGGTGACCGTGTCCGGCCTGCCGCAGCTGGCCGACCACGCGCTGGTCGTGGACGTGCTGCGCGGATTCCCGCGCGGCTGACCAGGCTGACGGACCCTCCGTCTTCGAACATCTGTCTTGTCTCGCAGATGGGGGTGATGAGTGGTCTCCGGGGGTGGATGCCCTACGTAACCCCGAACGGACCGGCCGCCTGCTCACCCTGCTGACTGCCGTTCGGCGCAACGAGGCCAACGCCCACATCTGGGCCGACCGC
>JBBSAJ010000052.1:0-14676 GCA_038252405.1 Actinomycetes bacterium
CACCTCCATCGCGGCCGGGATCACCTGGCTGTACACCGCAGCCATCGGCACCAACAACAGCCTGCTCTACAACCGGATCGGCTTCTACGCGCTGGAGGCCGGGGCGATGGCCCGCAGCGCGGGCGCCTGGCTGGCGAGCACAGCAGCCACCGCAGCGAACACCGTCGTCGGCCTCGCCAACAAAGCGGTCTACGGGGTGGGCTGGCTGATGACGTTCATCGGGGTCAAGGCCCTGGAGCTGGGCGCCTGGCTCGCCAGCACAGCAGCCACCGTGGCGGCCACGGTGGCCTCTGGCGCGTACGCGGTCGCCTCGGGGGCTGTTCGGGTGGCCACGATGGTCTGGACGGGCGCACAGTGGCTCCTGAACGCCGCCCTCATGGCCAACCCGATCGGGCTGGTCATCGCAGCCGTGGCCCTGCTGATCGGGGGCGTGATCCTTGCCCACACCAAGGTCGGCTGGTTCAGAGATGGCGTCGACGCCCTCTGGGGCGCGATCAAGACCGCGGCCTCCTGGCTCGGGCAGATGTTCCTCAAGTTCACCCCCCTCGGGCAGATCATCTCCCACACCGGCGACATCACGAACGCCTTCAAGGACGTGCTCGGCTGGCTCTGGGACAAGCTCCAGGCCGTGTGGAAGATGGCGGGCGACCTCGGCGGCGCCCTGCGCGACGGGCTCGGCGGCGCCCTCGGCTGGGTCAAGGACCGGGTCAATGACCTGATGAGCTTCCTCCAGCCGCTGATCGACAAGCTGAACGGGATTAAGGACGCGGCGGGAGCTGTAGCGGGCGCGGCGGGCAAAGTCGCCGGGTGGGTCAACCCGTTCGGCGACACCGCGACCAGCAAGGCGGTCGGCTCGGCCGGGCCGCTGCGCGGCTCGCAGCTGGACCGCACCCTGGGGATGCACGCCGCCCTCTCGGCCGGGTCGGGGATCAAGGTCACCAACGCCCTCGTCGGCGGCGGCGGCATGGGCGGGGGCAGCGGGGACCACCAGGCGGGGCGGGCGCTGGACCTGGTCGGCTCGGGCCTGCCCGGTTACGCGGCGGCGCTGCGGGCCGCTGGGGGCTACGCCGCGATGCACGGCAGCGGCAAGAGCCGCCACCTCCACGGCGTGTACCCGGCCGGGGACACCGCCGCCCGCAGCATGATCCGCGCCACGGCCGGCGGCCGAGGAGCAGGCGGCGGCGGCGACACCGTGATCTTCCGCGAGGGCTCCATCGTCGTCCACGCCCACAACGAGATCGACGTGGAGAGGGCGGTGGCCCGCGGGCTCGCCACCCACGCCCGCGAGCGCGCCGAGAGGGCCTGATGCCGACGACCAGCGTGACCCGCGCCACCCCCAAGAAGAAGGCGGCCCCCAAGAAGACGCATCCGAAGGCGATCATCGCTACGACGGGCGGGATCAAGTGCGTCCTGCCGTTCGCCCCGAGAGAGGTAGACCACGGCGGCTGGGCCGACGAGTGGTCGACGCTGGCCCGAGCTGGCAGGCGCCCTCTGGTCGTACGCACCGCTGAGGGCCTGCCCACCCTCGGCTTCACGGTGCTGCTGGGCAGCTGGGACCACCAGCGGTCGGTCGAGCCCCTGATCGACGCCCTGCGCAAGATCGCCCGTTCGGGGCAGCAGTGCTACGTCAGTCTGGGGCCGAGCGAGAGGGGCAGCTGGGTGCTCTCCAGCATCGGCGTGCGCAGCCTCGCCCGCCAGCACATGACCAACGCGATCACCCGCGCCGAGGTGGACCTGGGCTTCACCGCCGCCTCCTCGGCCAGCATGAAGCTCGGGCCCATCAGCCAGGGCGCGAAGCCCAAGCCCAAGCCCAAGCCGAAGGCGAAGCCATCTGCGGGCCGGTGGTACACGGTGCGCCGCGGCGACACCCTCTCGGGCATCGCCCGCCGCACCCTCGGGGACGCCGACGATTGGCGCAAGATCGCCAACGCCAGCCAGAACAAGGGGAAGCTGCGCAACCCCAACCGGATCGCTGTGGGGCTGCGCCTCTGGGTGCCGGGCTAATGGCCCGCCGGTACGCCCTGGACGGCCGCATCGGGGCGCTGCGGGCGCGAGGGGCGAGCCTGGCCGGTGATGTAGCCGAGGCGGTCCTGGACGGCGACCTGGACCTGTCGACCGGCGAGGTCAGCCAGCTCAACCTCACCGTCCATGATCCCGACTTGAAGCTGCTGGGCTCCCGCCTGTTCGACCCGCCGCGTACCGCGAGCAGCCCGGGTAGCGCCCTGGACTACGCGGGGCTGAAGTTCGCGGTGTCTGCTGTGGCCCTGAGCGGGGGCAGCGCCTACAGCCTGGGGGTGACAGCCCGGGCGCTCGGCGCGCAGAAGCTGCGGGCCAAGCGGGGGGCGATGGTGCGCCGCTCGATGAGCCCCACGGAGTTCGTGTCGATGGAGGCCAAGGCAGCCGGCCTCGTGTTCGTCGGGGAGGCCAGCAGTCAGCGGCGCACCATCGCCCGGGCGAAGGACGAGAGCAGCTGGGACGCCTGCCAGCGGCTGGCGAAGGAGGTCGGCTTCTTCTGCTTCGAGGCGGCGGGCACCCTCTACTTCGGGCGGCCGACGTGGCTGGTCGCCCGCAACCCCCGGGTCGCCATCGCATGGCGCGGCGCGAGCAGCGCCGAGGAGCTGATCACCCCGCCGAGCTGCCGCCGCACGGGGGACGACCCCGAGAGCCGCCTGGCCGCCACCGTGGACCTGGAGGTCGCCGCGCAGCTCGGGGACAAGCTGCGCCCGGGCATGGCGCTGGACCTCAGCGGCATCCCCACCTTCAACGGCCGCTACCTGATCACCGGGGTGAAGATTCCGCTGGCCGGCGCGGCTGCCGTCAGCGTCTCAGCGGTCACCCCAGACAACCCCGAGCCCGAGCCGCCCTCTGCGCCGGGTGGGAGCAGCGCCAGCCCGGGCGCTGGCGGCGGCAGCGGCACCGGCACCGTCCAGGTGCCCAAGGCCGGGGTGTACGGCGGCACCCGGTTCTCCACCGCGCAGCTCCAGCTCGCCGCCGTGATCGACCGGACGGGCCGCAAGCTCGGCGCCACCGACCGCGACGTGATCTGCGCCCTCATGTGCGCGATGCAGGAGTCGACGCTTAGGACCGGGGCTGCGGTGCGCGGCAAGGACCACGACTCGGTCGGCCCCTTCCAGCAGCGCCCGAGCATGGACTGGGGGACGGTCAAGCAATGCGAAGACACCACCTATGCGTCCACCCAGTTCTACAAACGCCTATTCAAGGTGCCCGGCCGGGCCAGCAAGAACAAGTCGCTGGCGATCCAGGCGGTGCAGCGCAGCGCCCACCCGATGGCCTATGCCAAGTGGGAGGACGCGGCGACCGCGATATGGCGGGCCATCGACGATGCCTACGCGGCGGCTAAGAAAGCGCCGGCTACCTCTCGGCCCGCCGCGAAAACGGCTGCGCTATTCGTCCAGATATGCCTTTCCCAGGCCGGTGACCCCTACGTTTTCGGGGCTGAGGCTCGGCTGGGCGACACCGATCCAGACCGGTTCGATTGCTCGGAACTTGTGGAGTGGGCGTCTTATCGGGCCGGTGTGCGTATTGCCGACGGCACTTATGGGCAGCTCGGCGCCTGCCAGAAAGCGGGCACCACGGTAAGCGTGGAGAGGGCCTACCGCATTCGCGGCGCGCTCCTTTTCAAGATGAACACCGATATTCGTCACGTCGCCGTCAGCCTCGGGGACGGAAAGCGCACCATCGAGGCCGCTGGCAGGAGCTACGGCAATAAGGTGCGCGTCGGCTCCGTCGACCGCACTTTTCATTGGACTCACGCCGGGCTCATCCCTGGAATGATGTACGTCAGGTGAGCAGCCGAGGAGGGGTCTGGCTGGGCACCGTGACCCGGGTCACGACGGCCGGGGTCTGGGTGCAGGTGCCGCGGCTCGGGGACGAGTTCGAGTTCGGCCCCTGCCCGGCGCTGCTCGGCACCGCGTACGCGCGGGGGCAGGCGGTCGCTGTGGCCTTCGTGGAGGGCCGCGCCGACGACCCGATAGTGCTCGGGCAGCTCGGCTAAGTCGCCCCCGTCCCCCCGCCCTGGCCCCTCGCGGGCCAGCATGGCGGGATGCAGCTGCTCTCGTTCCCCTTCGCCCTCACCGGGAGCGGGGCCGTTGCCACGGTCGAGGACGGCACCGAGGAGGCGCTGAGCCAGGCCCTCGCGGTGCTCGTCTGCACCCGCAAGGGGGAGCGGCCCTCCGCTCCCGCGTTCGGCATCACCGACCCGACGTTCGATGAGCTGGACGTGGCCGAGGTCAACGCCGCCCTGGACGCCTTCGGCCCAGAGATTCGGGTGACGGCCCTGCGCTCGACCCCTCGCACCGACCTGATCGAGGACGCCGAGCTGGAGTGGGAGTACGCCGATGCCGGCACCTGATGTGGCCGAGTACGTCGACCTGACGCTGTTCGACATTGACGCCCAGCCTCTGGTCGACCGGGCGATGGCCGAGGCCGAAATCGCCTTCCCCGATTGGAGCCCGCGAGAGGGCAACACCGAGGTCGTCCTGATCGAGGCGCTGGCCGTCGAGATCGCCGAGCTGGTGCACGCCGTCAACCGGGTGCCCGGGGCGGTCACCGAGGTGCTGCTGCGGCTGTTCGGGCTGGGGCGCGACCCTGGGGTGGCGCCTACCGGCACCGCGACCCTGACCGTCTCGGACACCACCGGGCACGCCATCGCGGCAGGCACCCGGCTGCGGCTGGTGCTCGACCCCGACCTGGGCAGCCTGGACTTCACGACCGACACCGAGCTGGTCGTCGGCGTCGGCCTGGCCTCGGGCGTCGTCGGGATCACCGGGGAGTACCCGACCGCGCTCGGCGGCGGCACCCCTGCTCTCACCGCCCTCCAGGTCATCGACGCCGTGCCGTACCTGGACCGGGCGCTGCTCGCCGCGCCGCTGGGCACCGGGGTCGAGCCCGAGGACGGGCAGGCGTTCCTCGACCGGGGAGCGGCCCGCCTCCAGCGGCTCGTCACCACCCTCGTCCTGCCCGAGCACTTCACGGCATCCGCGCAGGAGGAGGTCTACGTCGTCCGCGCGACGACCCTGGACAACTTCGACTCGACGGTCGGCTCGGGCAGCCCTGGCTCGCACCCGGGGCACGTCACGGTGGCGGTGGCCGGGCCAGCAGGGGCGGCGGTCAGCGCCCCGAACAAGGCGCTGCTGGACACCAAGCTGGAGAGCCAGGCCCTGGCCGCACTGAGCATCCACGTCATGGATACGACCCTGAACACCGTCCCGGTCACGGTCACCGTGCAGCGGGAGGTCGGCGCCGGCGACGCCGACGTGCAGGCAGCTGTAGCCGCGGCGCTGGGTGAGTACCTGGGCACCGACGCCTGGGATTTCGGCGGCACCGTCTACCGCAACGAGCTGATCTCTGTCATCGACGGCGCTGCTGGAGTGGCCCGGGTGGTCACCCTGGCCGCGCCGGCCGCCGATTTGGTGCTCACCGGCCTGGCGCCGCTGGCGAGCCTCGGCGCTGTCGCCACCACGGTGCAGGCGCCGTGAGCGGCGGCCAGGCGTACCAGCGCCCGGTGGTGGAGCACTGCGGCGAGCCCATGTCGTGGACGGGCACCCGCTGGGGCTGGGCCGGGGACGAGGAGCTGGCGACGCACCGGCTGCGCTGCCCCGCCTGCGGGGCCACCGCCGTGTGTGAGATCCGCACCCCTAGCCCTGCGCCGGTGAGGGCCTGATGCCTGAGCCGACCGTCAGCAAGACCACGCGCCGCCTCTACGACCGGCTGCCCGAAATGTACCGGACGGTGGACCGCGACGCCCGCGGCGACTTCCCCCTGCTGCGCTACCTCTCGGTGGCCACCGGGCAGGCAGGAGCGGCCGAGGCGCTGCTGGACCGCATGGACTGCCTCACGCCCGATGAGGTCCGCGAAGCTGGCGCAGAGGCCCCCCCAGGCCCCCAGACCAGCCACCTGGTCGACCCGGCCGAGGCCGACGCCGAGTGGCTGCCGTGGCTGGCGCAGCTCGTCGGCGCCCGCCTGCGGGGCGGGCTGACCGAGGCCGACCGGCGAGCCTCCATCGCCAACGCTGTCGGCGGCTGGCAGGCGGGCACCCGCGCCGGGATCGTCGCCGCGGCGCAGCAGGCCCTTACCGGGCCCCGGTACGTCACCCTGGCCAACCATCACGGCGGCGACCCCTTCGCCATCGGGGTGACGACGCTGGCCCCTGAGACGGCGAGCCCAGCCGCGGTCCTGGCGGCGGTGCAGGAGGCCAACGCGAAGCCTGCGGGCATCGTCCTGACCCACACGTATTACGCCGCGAGCTGGGCCACCATCGAAGCCGAATACCCGACGTGGGCCGACCGGGAGGCCGCCGGCAGCTGGGGCAACATCGAGGCGACCCAGCCCTAGAGCGGCCCCGTCCCCCCTGCCCCGGCCCGCCTCGGGGATGCTGAGCTGGTGGCTGTCACCTCCTCCCCCCGCCTCGGTCTGACCCGCTGGTCGGCGCAGACCGACCCGCAGACCCGCGCTCAGCAGGACGCCTCCCACCTGGCGCTGGAGACGCTCGCTGCTCGCTTCGATCAGTTCACCGGGATCAACAACCGGCCCGCGTTCGGCGTGGCCGGCCGCTTCTCCACCGACCTCTCCACCGGGCTGATCTACTACGACACCGGGACGGCCTGGGTCGCAGCGGGCGGGCTCTCAGGGGCGGTCACCCATCAGGCCACGGCCGGGCAGACGCTGCCGCTGCTGACCTGGAAGAACGCCGCCGGCGTCACCATCGCCACCCTCGACGTGCTCGGCAACCTGCGCATCCGCCCGCCTGCTGGAGGAGCGGACCTCGCCGCCGGCGGGGCGGTCGCTGAGTTCGTCACCCCCACCGGGGACTCCCGCATCGCTATGGGCGGGGCGGCAGCCGGCGGCAGCACCCCGGCCCTGACGTGGTACACCCGCAACGCCTCGGACGGCAACGGCGCGGCCTACCGCATCGCCACTTCCGGCGCCGGCTCTGAGCTGCTCGTCCAGGCCAGCACCAGCGCCAGCGCGGCGTACGGCGCCGAGACCTACGTGGACCGGCTGCGCATAGGCCGAGGCAACACCGCAGCCGACATCGGCCTGAGCGTCCGCGGCATCGCCAGCCAGACCGGCGCCCTACAGGAGTGGATGGACGGAGCAGGAGCGCAGCGCGCCAGGATCAACTCAGACGGCTTCGCCAACCTGCTCAACGGCCTGATCGTCGCCAACAACTACACCCAGCTGCGCGAGCTGATCCTGGCCCTGACCTCGACCTCGACCGTGGGCCTGCTCGTCAAGGGCGCGGCCGGGCAGAGCGCGGACTTGGCGCAGTTCACCGACCCCTCGGGCAGCAGCGGCGTCTACGCTCGGATCACCGCCGGCGGGGACTACAGCGCCCCCACCGCCACCCTGACCGGCAGCAGCCTCGTCGCTGGAGGAGCGGCCTTCGCCGGCAACGAGCGGCTGACCGTCAAGGGCGCAGTCGGGCAGAGCGTCGACCTCGCCACCTTCCGCAACTCCTCCGACACGATCCTGGCGAAGATCGCCGCCGACGGCACGATCACGGCGCCCAACATCGTCTCCCCCGATACCTCTGCCTGGACGGCCTTCACCCCGGGCTGGGGCGGCTCGGGCACGGCGCCGGCCCTCGGCAACGGCACCATTAAGGGCCGGTTCAAACAGATCGGCAAGACCGTCCACTTCCGCATCCAGCTCCAGATGGGCTCCACGAGCACCTACGGCACCGGCAGCTGGAACTTCTCGGGGCTGCCCGTCCAGGTCGTCAATACCGGCGGCGACCAGATCGCGCAGCTCCAGGCGTACGACAGCTCGGCCAACGCCCGGCTCCTCGGCTCGGCCTCGCTGGCCGGCTCGACGTTCGTCACGTCGTTCAGGACGCCCTCGCTGACCACCCCGCCGCTGGTCGACCTGGCTGCGGCAGTGCCCTGGACCTGGGCGCTCAACGACATGCTGACGATCTGGGGCACCTACGAATCCGTGTGATCCTGTCCCCAACCCTTGACCTGGAGCTGAGACATGGCCGACGCCGAGACGCCGATACCCGAGGAAGCCGACAGCGCCCCCGAGCTGGCCGTGGACGAAGGACCGCACGCCTACTTCTACGAGAAGCTGACCCGCGCCGATCAGGTCGCACTAGCCGACGCTCGGCTGTTGCAGCTCGAACGGGAGTACGCGGGCCTGGCTCTGGCCGAGGCCGAAGCTGGGGCTGACCCTCATGCGGGGGGCAACAGCGACGACAGGAGCAAGGCGCGGGAGACCGTGGAGGCCCGAGCGGGCGCGGTGAAGGCATGGCTGCGGGGGGCCGCAGAGAGACCAGCGAAGTAGCGATGATGGAGGCCGGCCGATGGGGGAGCAGATGGGCGTCTGGATTCCCGTCGTGTCTGCCCTGGTGGCCGTCCTCGGCGGCGGGCTGTGGATGCGCCGGAACGTCGCCGCGTCGACCGCGAAGATCTATCACGACATCGCGCTGGGCCTGCTGAAACCTCTCCAAGACGAGAACGGCCGCTTGCAGTCGCGGATCGGGGGCCTGGAGCGGCGGGAGCGGGAACGGGCAGAGCACGCCCAGGCGCACATCGAGTGGGATCTCCTGGTGCTGACCATCTGCGCGACGCACGGCATCCCGATCCCCACGATCCCCCCGCTGCACGCCGCGTCGGCCGCGTCGGCCGCGTACCGGCCGGCCGAGCGGACCCGCGCCGAAGACCTGCTCGCCCCTCCGCTGGAGTAGGTTCCGTCCCCCCACCGGCCGACCGGCTGGGTCACCCTGTGGTCATGGCCGTCTACCTCTGCCCCTCGGGCGACAAGCTCCGCGATGAGATCCACGACCGCTTCGGCGATGACCTGCTGATCGGCTGGGTCGGTGACCGCGCCCATGCGGCCAGGGTGTCGGACCACAACCCTGAGCGGTGGGCTGCCGAGCGCCGCTGGGACGGCGGGGTCCACGCCCTCGACGTGCCGAACTTCCCCCAGCTCGACGCCCTCTGCGGGCACCTGCGCCGGGAGGCCGACGCCGGGCGGGAGCCGAGGCTGACCTGCATCATCCGCAACCGCAGGATCGCCAGCCTGAAGTCGGGCTGGGAGTGGCGCGGCTACGACGGCGAGTCCCACACCGCGCATGCCCACTTCTCGCTGTCCTACGTCGGCCGCTACGAAAAGGACCGCCGCGCCTGGCTGGCCGAGTTCGCCACGAGGCCGCGGCCGAAGCCGGGCAAGGGTGAAGCCCCGAGCAAGAGCGGCGGCGGCCCCGACCATGACCCGGTGGAGGTGGCCTGGCGCGGCAAGGCCAGCGACGAGCACCGCCCCGGCTCCCGCTCCCTGACCCGGCACGACGCCGGGTCCGACGTGGAGCTGTTGCAGGACTTCATCGGTGTCCGCCCCGGCGATGGCTGGTTCGGTGCCGGCACGGAGCGGTCGTTGAAGGACTACCAGCGGATGCGGGGCCTGACGGCTGACGGCATCTGCGGGCGCCAGACCTGGGCGCCGATCCTGAACGACCTGGGCCTGACCCGATGAGTGGAGCGCACCGCATGAGCAGCAATGACCCGACCGCGACGGCTGGCTGGCTGAACGACTCGACCCGGCGCACGGTGCGCGGGGTGGTGCAGCTCCTCCTCGCCTGCATCCCCGCCCTGCCGACGCTGGCGCTGCTGACCAACGGCAACCCGCCGCTGGAGGCCGCCCTGGCGACCCTGATCGTCTGGGGCGCCGCGGTGACGAAGCTGATGAACGTGCTGGAGGACAACATCGCGTGGTGGCCGGCCTGGCTGAAGGCCCCCGCCTCGCCCGGGCTCGCGCCCGCGCCCGACCCAGCTGCCTAGCCTCTGCGGGCCTTGATCGCTGGCGTTCTGCCGCGCACGACCGGTAGGCTCACAGCCTGTAATCGTTGTGGTCGGAGTTGACGGCTCCGTCCCGCCCAAGGACAGCGGAAGGGCTGGGCCTATGTGGGGGAGGTTGCGTGCGCTGCGCGTACGCCTGCCCCGCGCCAGGCGTCCAGCCCGAGCAGCTGCACTCGTGCTGGACTTCACCCTCTCCCCGGCTACGGCGAAACGCCTATCGACCGGGAGCCCCACGCATGACCGATGACACCTTGACCCCCACGACCCATGCCCCGCCGCCGGGGCGGGAGGTCGTCCGCGCTCCTGCTCCTGCTCCTGCCCCGCTCGCGCTCGACCCGGCCACGGCCGAGCTGGACGCCCGGCTGCGCTTCGCCGAGAAGATGGCCCAGGCGGGCAACCTCCCGCCCGCGTACCGGCGCCAGCCCGCCAACCTGCTGCTGCTCGATCAGTTCGCCCGCGACCTCGGGCTCTCCTGGACGGCGGCGCTGACCGGCGTCCACATCGTGGAGGGCAAGCCGACCGCCTCCTCGGCGATGATCCAGGCCCTGGTGCGCCGGGCTGGGCACAAGCTGCGGGTCAGCGACGGCAAGGACGGCGCAGGCCCCACGGTGACGGTAGAGATTCTGCGCGCCGACGACCCCGACTTCCCCTTCCGCGTGACCTGGGGCATGGCCGAGGCTGCGGCGGCGGGGCTGGCGAACAAGGACGTTTGGCGAAAATATCCGACGGCCATGCTGGAGGCGCGGGCGACGACGGCCTGCGCTCGGCGGGCGTGCAGCGATGCGCTGTTCGGCGTGCTCTACACCCCTGAGGAGCTGGGCGCCGTCGTGGACGAGGACGGGCAGCCTGTCGAGGGGCCGAGCGTGCGTCCCACCCCGATCCAGGCGCAGCGGCCGGCGGCCCAGCCGGTACAGCAGCAGCAGCGGCCGGCTCCGCAGGAGCCCGAGCCCGAGGTGCTCGACGCCGAGGTGCTCGACGCCGAGCCTGACGCGGCGCTGGCCGCCGACACCGCCAATGCCCAGGAGAGGGCCACCAAGGCCCTGGGCATCGGGGACGAGGCGCTGCTGGGCAAGGCGGTCGCCTGGGCCGGCAAGGCGGGCCTGGAGGGCGTGGACGTGGCGGCTGTGCTGACCGCTGAGGTACGCGCCGCGCTCGATCTGGACCCTGACGGCCAGGTGCCCCTCGGGGTGCTGCTCCAGGCCGCTCAGGACTTCGTCGCTTCCGAGCGGGAGCCGATCAACTCCTCGCTCGCCCGGCGGGGCGCGTAGGGGGACAAACCGGGCGGGCGGTATGGTCCGCCCACTGCCGCGTGCCGCCCCCTGAACGGGGCGCTGCGGCCCCCCCAGCGCGGCAGGCTGGGGGGGCCGCGGTGCACGCCTCGGGCTCCCGCCTGCAAAGCCGGGAGCCCGTCCACGGAACGCTCGCGGCGCCGTTATTCGCCAACTCCTAGAAGGGGAGTGCGCTCCGTGGATCCCTCAGAAGCTACAGTAGGCCGCCGCCAGAATGCGCCCAAACCAGACCCGATTCGGCGGCGTGTTTGCGCCGAACTCTGCCCCGCTCGCTCGCTGTGACGGCCCGGCGACGCACCGCATGGGCCGCCCCGGCCTGGGCGGGCGAGCAGCGGCTGCCCGACGTCGGCACCAAGGCGGTGCTGCTGACCCTGGCGAACTATGCCGACGAGGACTTCAGCTGCTTCCCCGGGCAGGAGCGCCTCGCCTTCGAGACCTGTCAGTCGGTGCGCTCGGTGCGCCGCCAGCTCGACCGCCTGGAGGCTCTGGGCCTGATCGTCCGCGAGCGCCGCAGCACCCGCGAGGGCTACCGGACGAGCGACCGCTACTGGCTCCAGCTGGACGCCTCGGTCGAGGACATGGCGCCCCCTGTCGGCCCGCAGCCCGCTACGGACGGTAGTTATCCACAGCCGAATGACCTACCGGCCAACTTGGCCGCTGGGCAGCCACCTACCGGCCAAATGGAGCAGCACCTACCGGCCACTGCTGGCCGGTACATAGGAAGCCCTAGAGGTGAAGCCCCAGAACTAGTGGTTGGGGTACGTACGGAAGCTGAGGAGGGGACAACCGAACTTGTGGAAAACCCCCCCCAGATCGCTGACCCGGCCTGCTGCTCGCTGCACCCTCGCGGCACGGCTGCGCCGTGCGCGGGCTGCCGCTCGGCGCGGCTGACCTGGGACCAGCAGGCGGCGTACGCCAGGCGGGACGCCTGGCGGGCTCGGGCCGACGCCGCTCGGCAGCAGCGGGCGCGGGAGGCGTCCCAGGCCGTCCGCGTCGAGGACTTGCGGCCGGGGACGAAGGCGCGGCTGGCGGCGGCTCGCGCTGCGCTGGCCGAGCGGACCCACCAGGTCAAGCAACAGCGGCCGAGGGTGACCGGCCCGCCGCCGCCGAGCCCGCAGGAGCTGGCCGAGGCTCAGACGGCCTATGCGGGTGCGGTGGCTGAGGCCCGGGCGCAAGCCAGCCAGGAGGGCGCCGAGGAGGCGGCTGTGCCAGCCGCTGCCAGCCCGTAGGGGCCGCTCTGGCCCTTCCGGCTGTCCCGGGGCTCCCAGGCGCTCACAGGGCCGCACAGCGGCTCGGCCGGGCCTGGCGGCGGGCGGGGCTCCTCGGGGGGGCTGCCCGAGCCGGCCACACCAGGCCCCCACCAGCCCCCGAACAGGCCCCCACCAGCCCCCCGACGAGAGGCCGATAGTGCTAGGCTGACAGCACAGCATCACCCCCCTCGGCAGCGTTGACGGCGCTGCCCGCCCAAGTGATCGGAGACTGCCGTGGACGTACGCGCCACCCTTGCCAGCCTGCTCGACGCCACCGCCGCGAAGGCCGCGGTCGAGGCCCGGATCGGCGTCCTGCGGGACCGCCTCGACGTGGAGGCCCGCCGCCGCTGGACCGAGGAGGGCGCGGCGCCGACCTGGAAGGCGGCCGGGCTGGGCTCTGCGGCCTGGGAAGGCGCCGACGCCCCGGCGAAGCCGCACGTCCGCGACGCCGCCGCCTTCGCCGGCTGGCTCGCGCAGCAGCGCCCCGCCGAGGTCATCGCCACCATCGCCGTCGAGGCCGACGCCCTGGCCGAGGCCCTGGACGCCCTGCGCTTCGCCGGGGTCGCCGCGAGCGCCACCGTCGAGGCCCGCCCCGCGTACCTTGCGGCCTACCTCCCGACCCTGGCCCTGGACCTGGCCGAGGAGGGCGCCGAGCTGACCGCGGTGGATCCCGCCACCGGCGAGGTCGTCCCCGGCCTCGGCGCGACCCGAGGCGCCCCCCGCCTCGTCGTGCGGCTGGACCGGGAGCGCAAGGCCGCCGCGGTGGCCGAGGCGATGGACGCCGCCGAGGCCGAGGACGAGGCGCCTCCCGCCGCCCCGCCGAAGCTGGCCGTGGCCGCGTACCCGCTCAGCGCGGGCGAGCAGCAGCGGGCCAACCGTGACGCGATGGGCGCCGCCATGCGCGCCGCCGGCGCGGCATGATCCCCCGGGATTGCTGCGTCAGGCTCGGGGCCGGTGAGTACGAGCGGGGGCAGCTCGCCCCGCCGCCCGCGAGCCGCGACCACGTGGAGCTGGAGCTGGAGCCCGGGCACATCGTCCAGGCCAGGGTCGCCGCCGCGACCTTCATCGCCGGGTTGGTCGGCTCGGGCACCCCGGGGCTGGACCCGCACCGCGACCCGGCCCTGGAGGCCGAGCTGGTCGACTGGGTCTTCGACCACTGCGTCGAGCACCGGGCCGCCATCCCCCTGGTCATGGTCGGGACCTGCTGGACTGACCCCGAGGAGCTGGAGGCTGTGCGCCTCGCCGGGCCGATGCGCTCGGCCCGACGCGCCAGCTTCGACCAGGCTGCTGCGGCTCTGCGCGACGGGGAGCACTCCGTCGTAGCGGCCGGGTTCCTCCTCGTCGCCCAGATGCCGCCCGCGTACGCCGGGCGGCTCACCCCGCAGCCCCGATGACCTGGAGCCCGCATGAAGCCCGATCCGACCCTGGCCGCCCTCCTGGCCGACGCGCTGGCCGAGGCAGCCGACCGCCGCCAGCGCACCGCCATCCTCGGGGCGAAAGTCGTGGAGGCCGACCGCCTCGCTGGCCGCGATGCCCGCCCGGGCGCGCTGCGCGTGACCCGGCTGCTGGCCGAGGCCGGGACGCTCGCGGACACCGCGGGGCTGCTCTCCCGCGGCGAGCTGCTGCTGGCGCTCCCCCCGGCCGTGCACGCCGCCCCGGGCTGGGAGCCCACGGCCGACTACCCGACCGCCGAGCTAGGCAGCCAGCAAGCTGCGCAGCCAGATGTAGAGGCAGTCACGCAGCGAGCTGAGCAGGCAGCCAGGAAGACAGATGCCCAGCTTTCTAGAAAGAAAGCTAGGAAACTAGAAGACCCCGACACCGGGGCACTGCCCGAGGACGAGCCCGCTCGGGGCGAGCTTGCCCCCGCGCTCGCGCTGGGGATGGCAGGGTGAGCGTCGTGAGCCTGTCAGCCTCGCACGACGAGGCCCCCTCTGCCGTACCCACCAGCCGCCTGGCAGCCGACCTGGGGGAGCTGCTGCGCACCGCCCGCGAGGCGCAGGGCCTGAGCCGCCGCGAGCTGGCCCGCAGCATCCCCAGCGGGCACCCGTTCGCTCGCACCCAGGGCGCGACCATCGCCGACACCAGCCTCTGGGAGCTGGAGAGCGGGCGCAGCAACCCGACCCTGCGCAAGGTCGAGGAGATGGCCGCCGCCTACGGCCTGGACGTGGAGATCGCGATGCGCCGCCGCCGCAGGCCACCCCGGTCGGCATGAGGCCGCGCCTGCTCGACCTGTTCTGCGGGGCAAGCGGTGCAGGCGCCGGCTACGCCCGGGCAGGGTTCGACGTGCTGAGCGTGGACCTCGCGCCGATGGCGCGCTACCCC
>JBBSAJ010000053.1:0-14657 GCA_038252405.1 Actinomycetes bacterium
CGAATCATCAGCGTCGGGAACGATCTCGAGCGGCACTCGCAGCATGTACGCACGCTATCGACCTCAGCCGAATCTCGGCTCGCGGCGCCGCCGACCGAGCGCCCGCTAGTGCCGGATATCGGGTGGTCCAGTAGACCGTCGCGGCTAAAGGGCTGGGTATAGGTGCCGGAGTTTGATGCGGGCGTCGCTGGTGGTGAACCGCCAGTCCACCTGGCGTTCGTCGGCGTTCGTGGCGTCGGCCCAAGCGGTGAGTTCCTGGTTGAGGAGGGCCAGGTCGGCGATCCGTCGGCCGAGGCATTGCTTGGTCAGGCAGGACAGCTCGATCTCGGCGATGTTGAGCCAGGAGCCGTGTTTGGGGGTGTGGTGGATCTCCAGCCGGGCGGCCAGGGCGTAGGCCTTCTCCGGCGGGAATGCCTGGTAGAGGGAGGCGATCGTGTGGGTATTGAGGTTGTCCATCACCAGCACGACCTTGTCGACGTCGGGGTAGGCGACGGTGAGCAGGTGCTCGACGCCGTGGGCCCAGTCGCTGCGGGTGCGGGTCGGTTCGGCGTAGGCGCGGCGCCACCCTCGTAGGGGTTCGGCCCACACGAAGATCGAGCAGGTGCCGCAGCGGATGTACTCGGAGTCCTCGCGGGCCACCCGCCCGGGCGCGGCCGGGGTGCCCGCTCGGGCGTCGGCGAGCAGCTGCAGTGGTTTCTCGTCCATGACCACGACTGGGCGGGCCGGGTCGTAGGGGCGGGCGTAGACGCCCAGCACGTCCTCCATCGCCGCCACGAATGCTGCGTTCTGCTGGGGCGGGATCGTCCAGCACGCCTTCAGGTGAGGCTTAAGCGCCCCCTTTTTAGGACCCGCCCGATCGTGGAGTGATCCATCGGCGGCATCCCCTCGGTCAAGGCCACCTGTCTTTCCAACAGGCGCAGCGTCCACCGCGCACGCCCCGCCGGTGGCTGGCTGCACGCCAACGCGATCACCCGGGCCTCGACGTCCCCGGTCACCTTCGGCTCCACCGGAGGCGTGGCCCGCTTCTTGCGACCGATCACGTCCTCGACCCGGCCGGCCTGTGCCGTGAATGCCTTCGCCACCAGATACACCGTGGACTCCGAGGTGCCCAGGCGTTCGGCCACCACCCGACGATCCGGCGCCGGGCCGCCCGTCTCGTCCAAGGCCAGCAACACCCTGGCCCGGGTGATCATCCGGGCGGGATGACGCCCCGACGAGACCACCTTCGTCAGCTTCGCACGATCCCCCGCAGTCAAGGTGACCGTGAACTCCTTCGGACGAGGCACCCCGTCAGCTCCTTCCGGTCAAGTATCAACCAGAACAGCGGACCACACATATCCATCAGATTAGAGGCGACACGCTACTAGGTGCCACCTCAACCACCCCCGATGCCGTCACCCAGGGATGGTGCTTCTCGGTTGACCGCAGACAAGCAGCTGCCTTGGCGGCCGCCAACTACGTTGTACACCCTCGACGCGTTCAGGCCCTCAAATCGATGGGTGCTGGTTTCAGCACCGATGGGTGCAAGACCCCGGAGCTCGTCGCAGAATCCGCCCCTGGCCAGCGCGAATGCCAATCTGCGAACACCCCTCCCTGGGGCCTTCGCTGAATGCGGAGACTCGTCGCAGCATCGCGGACCCGGCTCAGGGTCTTGTACGCCGGGGCAATCTCACGCCCGGAAGCCTGCCGTGACGACGGCTTCGGCGTCGGGCGCGTCATAGTGCCAGTGCGACCCGAGCCCCTGCCCACCACTGAGGTGAGCGACCACAGGCTCTGTGAGGGGACGGTAGGGCAGCTGGGTCAGCAGCCGGACCGCCTCCACGGAAGGGAACCAGGCAGCCTCCAGGATCTCGCCGTCCGGATCGGCGGCGACGAGGTGTCGTGCGTGGACAGCGACGGTGAAGTTCCAGGCCAGCCACCGGGTTCCGCCGTGCGTGGTCGACGACGTACTCACCAGCTGAAGGCTCTCCACAGCAACCACGAGACCCGTCTCCTCGGCGAGCTCACGGACCGCGCCGCGGGCAGGTGTCTCGCCTGCCTGAAGCGCACCGCCGGGGATGGTCCAGAAGTCCCCACGGTATTCATCCCAAGGCTGCCGGACCAAGGCAACGCGGTCTTGGTGGACTGCGACCATGCCGGCGACACGCCTGACGTTCATGAGTCGGACGGTACCGACGAGGGCATGTCCGTCGCCGACCAGGCCCACGTCAACCACATCGCCCCCCTCACAACGGACAACGCCGACGCAGCCTCCTCGGAGGTCCGGCCATGCCGCGGCGACGGGGTTCGAGCCCAACTCCTTCGGTGTCCCACGTCACCATCTGGCCTCCACATCTACGCGGCGCCGCCTCCATCTCGATGCGCTGCACTGAGGTCATCCAAGAAGGAGGCGTGAAGATCATGACGATCAGGAAGCGTTACCTGCTCGCCGTCCCGTTCGCTGCACTGGTCGTCGGTGGTGCGGGGTTCGCTGGCACGGCCTTGGCAGGCGCCACTCCGGCCATGTCCGGCGGGACCAGCGTCGTGGAGGTCGGCGACCAGATCCGCGACCATCTCCAGGACGGTAGCTGCGACTCGACCTGCGATGGCATCCCCGACCAGATCAAGGACCGGGCGAAGGACGGCACAGGGACGGCGACGACCACGGTGGCCAGCGGCGACCAGCTGCAGACCCGTGACCAGCTCCGCGATGGCAGTTGCACGACCTGCGACGGCACGCCCGACCAGATCAAGGACCAGACCAAGGACCAGATCCGGTTGCACGACGGGTCGTGCAAGGACTAACCACAGACTGGCCGGACGTCCCCCCCTCCCCCAACGTCCGGCCCCCTACCTCCCCCAGACCCGCCCCCACTGCTCAGGTGGGGGCGGGTTCCCCATCCCTCGGGCAGGTGGGCAGCGACACGACGAAACGGGCGCCACCCTCGGTCGGACTCTCCACCGTGACCGTGCCGCCGTGGGCGTGCACCAGCTCGTCGACGACCGCTAGGCCCACGCCGCTGCCACTCAGCCCCTCGACCGCTGCTCCCCGCCAGAACCGGTCGAACACGTGTGGGAGCTCGTCGGGCGGGATCCCCACGCCGGTGTCGGTCACCTCGACGCGGACCGAGCCGATGTGTGCCCCGGTCCGGACCCCGACCCGGCCACCGGCAGGCGTGAACTTGACCGCGTTGGTGAGCAGGTTGAGGACCACCTGGTGCAACCGTCCGGGGTCGCCAAGGACCGGGGCCGGGTCGAGGAAGCGCTGCAGCTCGAGCCCCGCGTCGGCCGCCTGCCCGGCCACGCTGTCCAGTGCAGCGGCCGCCACCTCGGCCAGGTCGACCGGCTCCACCCGCAGGTGCATGCTCGCGGTGTCAGCGGCCGCGAGCGCGTCCAGGTCCTCCACCACCCGGCCCAGCCGCAGCACCTCCTCGTTCAACGAGGCCAGCCGGTCGGACGTGGGCTCGGCGAGGCCGTCGACCAGCTCCTCCAGGGAGCCGCGCAGGATGGTCAGCGGGGTGCGCAGCTCGTGGGCGACGTCGCGCACCATCGTTCGCCGACTGGTCTCCTGCTCGTCCAGCCGGACGACCAGGCGGCGCACCGACCCGCCGAGCTCGCCGAGCTCGCCGGGGGCCCGGGCCAGCTCGGGCCGGTCGGTGCGGTCGCCCTCCTCAACCGCATGGACGGCGGCAGCCAGCCCGGCCAACGGCCTGGTGATCCGACGGGAGACGAACACCGACACCGCCAGCGCCAGCAGCGCGGCGCCCGCACCGGCGAGGACCAGGTTTCGAGTCAGGGCGTCCAGCGCGCGCTGCTGCGCCCCGGTCAACCCGGACTCAGGGAAGGTCACCTGGACGGTCCCCACGGTCTGCCCGTCGACCACGATGGGCACCGTCACCAACGAGCCGTCCGCCGTGGCGTCCGAGACCAGGCGCAACGCGAGGTCCGACGTGGCCGCCGCGGGGCGCACCTGTGCCGCAGCGTGGCTGCTCGACCCGTGCGGAAGGGGCAGGCTCGAGGACTCCACCGACGGGCCGGACGACGGCCGCTGACTGGGTCCGGCCGAGGGCCCACTGCTCGGCTTGGACGTGGGCGGGGTGCTCGGCGCGGTGCTGTGGCCGTCCGGCTGCTGTGACGGCTCGACCTCATGCGGCGTGACCACCGCACCGGAGTCGTCGCGGATGACCAGCCCCGACCCGCCGGCCGGGGAGGCTGTGGGCGGAAGGGTCATGCCGGCCCAGCCGTCCGCGTCCCGGTAGGCGTCCTCGAGGGTCCGGACCAGCGTGGCCACGGCCTCCTCGCGCTCGCGGGCCGCCAGGTCCTCGACGCTGCGACGGGCGCTGGCAACGGCCAGCGCGGTCAGCAGGCCGATCGCGAGCCAGGCCACCAGCAGGAACGCCAGGGCCAGCCGCGTCCCGATCGAGACGCGCCGCCAGCCCCTGGCCCGCTCAGCCATCCCGGGTGAGCCCCAGCCGGTAGCCGGTCCCCAGCACGGTCTCCAGGACCTGCGGCCGGTGCGGGTCGCGCTCCAGCTTGCGGCGCAGGTTCTTCACGTGCGAGTCCACGGTGCGCTCGTAGCCCTCGAACTCGTAGCCGCGCACCCCGTTGATGAGCTCGAACCGCGTGCAGACCCGACCCGGGACCCGGGCCAAGGCGGTGAGCACGCCCCACTCGGTCGGGGTGAGCTCGACCACCTCGCCGCGCGCCGAAACCGTGTGCCGCAGCTCGTCGATGACCAGTTCCCCGCCGCCGAAGGAGACCGGTGCGCTGGTGTCCAGGGCCGACGTCCGGCGCAGGACCGCCTGGACCCGCAGCACCAGCTCGCGCGGGCTGAACGGCTTGGTGAGGTAGTCGTCGGCGCCCAGCTCGAGTCCGTGGATCCGGTCCTCCTCACCGGCCTTCGCGGTGAGCATGACGATCGCGGGCCCGTCCGGGCCGGCCAGCTCCCTGGCCACCTCCTCGCCGGGGACGTCCGGCAGCCGCAGGTCGAGGACGACCAGGTCCGGGTGCACCGACCCGGCCAGGGTCAGCGCCTCCGCGCCGGACCCGGTCGAGACCACCGCGTAGCCGGCTCGCTCCAGGTAGCCCCGCAACAGCTCGCGAATCTTCCGCTCGTCCTCGACGACGAGCACCGTCGCGCCCATCCTCTCGGTGTACCGCCACGAACCGCTGGGCGGACCGTGTCATTCGTCCCGTTCGTGGACGGTGTGAGGCCGGTCACTTGCGCTGGTTACCGACGGGTAGCATCATGGATGTTACTGACGGGTAATCATTGCGCTTCGCGCGGTCCGAGGAGTCAGCACCATGGGGCACTACAAGTCCAACCTGCGTGACATCGAGTTCAACCTGTTCGAGGTCCTCGGCCGCCAGAACGTGCTGGGCAGCGGCCCGTTCGCCGAGATGGACGTCGACACAGCCAAGACCATGCTCGTCGAGGTCGAGCGGCTGGCCGTCAACGAGCTGGCCGAGTCCTTCGAGGACGCCGACCGGCACCCGCCGGTGTTCGACCCGGCCACGGGCTCGGTCACCATGCCCGAGTCGTTCAAGAAGTCGTACCGCGCCTACCGCGACGCCGGCTGGACGAACCTGGACCTGCCGGCCGAGATGGGCGGCACTCCGACCCCGCCGTCGCTGCGCTGGGCGATCGCCGAGATGGTCCTCGGTTCGAACCCCGCCGTGCACATGTTCACCTCCGGTCCCGCGTTCGCCCACGTGCTGTGGGAGCTGGGCACCGAGGAGCAGAAGCGCTGGGCGCAGGTCTGTGCCGAGAAGGGCTGGGGCGCCACCATGGTGCTCACCGAGCCGGACGCCGGCTCGGACGTGGGCGCCGGTCGGTCCAAGGCGGTCCCGCAGGCGGACGGCAGCTGGCACATCGAGGGCGTGAAGCGGTTCATCACCTCGGCCGAGCACGACCTGGAGGAGAACATCTTCCACCTGGTGCTGGCCCGCCCCGAGGGCCACGGGCCGGGCACCAAGGGCCTGTCCCTGTTTTTCGTCCCGAAGTACTTCGTGGACTGGGAGACCGGCGAGCTGCAGGGTCGCAACGGCGTGTACACGACCAACCTCGAGAAGAAGATGGGCCTCAAGGCCTCGACGACCTGCGAGCTCACCTTCGGCGAGAGGGAGCCGGCCGTCGGCTGGCTGGTCGGTGAGGTGCACGAGGGCATCGCCCAGATGTTCCGGATCATCGAGTTCGCCCGGATGATGGTCGGCACCAAGGCCATCGCGACGCTGTCAACCGGCTACCTCAACGCGCTCGACTACGCCAAGAACCGCGTCCAGGGCGCCGACCTGGCCCAGATGACCGACAAGACGGCTCCCCGGGTCACGATCACCCACCACCCGGACGTCCGCCGCTCGCTGATGACGCAGAAGGCGTACGCCGAGGGCATGCGGGCGCTGGTGCTGTACACCGCCAGCATCCAGGACGACATCACGGTCAAGGAGGCGGCCGGGCAGGACTACGAGATCGACGACCGGCTCAACGACCTGCTGCTGCCGATCGTCAAGGGGTACGGCTCGGAACGCTCCTACGCGATCCTCGGCGCGGAGTCGCTGCAGACCCTGGGCGGGTCCGGCTACCTGCAGGACTACCCGATCGAGCAGTACATCCGGGACGCCAAGATCGACACCCTGTACGAGGGCACCACCGCGATCCAGGGCCAGGACCTGTTCTTCCGCAAGATCGTGCGGGACAAGGGCCAGGCGCTGACCCGGCTGCTCACCGACGTGCAGGAGCTCGCCAAGGGCGACGCCGGGAACGGCCGGCTGGCCCACGAGCGGGAGCTGCTGGGCAAGGGCCTGGAGGACGTGCAGGGCATGGTCGGGACGATGGTCGGCCAGCTCACCTCCTCGCAGGAGGACGCGCGCAACATCTACAAGGTCGGGCAGAACACCACCCGGCTGCTGTACTCGCTCGGCGACCTGGTGGTGGCCTGGCTGCTCATGCGGCAGGCGGACGTCGCCATCACGGCGCTGGCCGGCGCGCCGTCCGACCGCGACCGGGCCTTCTACGAGGGCAAGGTCGCCGCGGCCCAGTTCTTCGTCCGGCAGGTGCTGCCGCAGCTCAGCGCGCAGCGGGCCATCGCCGAGGCCACGGACAACGCGCTGATGGACCTCCCGGAGGAGGCCTTCTAGGTCGCGACCACACCGGGCCGGCTCCCCACTGGGGGTGGAGCCGGCCCGGTGACGTTTGCCCGACCCCCGCGCCGGGCAGAGGTAGAGAGGTCGGGGCCGCTCCTGGCCCGGCCGGTTCCGCCGGGAGGTCGTCCGTGGGTGTTGCTGCCAGCCTGCTCCTCATCGTCATGGGCGCGCTCCTGCACGTCGCCGCGCCGGCCACCGTCCCGGGACTGGACCTGACGCTGGTGAGTGGGTTCCTGCTCGCGGTCGGCACGGCCGGGCTGGTGCTGCCCCGCCTGCCGGTCCGCACCCGCCGCGGGGCGCACGCGGTGAGGCGTAGCCTCCCCGACGACCGTTCCTGACGTCCGGAGGGCTGCCATGGGTCGTCGCCTCGCGATCGGCCTACTGGCCCTCGCGCTCAGCGCCGCAGCTCTGGTCACCCCCGTCGCTTCCGCCTCCGCGGCACCAGCGGCCACGGCCGCACGACCCGGCTCGCTGGTCAGCATGGCCACCGCGGTGACGTTCGGGCTGCGCGGCCGGGGCTTCGGCCAGGCCGTGCTCGTGACCTCGGCGAAGGACGGCACCGGACGACTGTTCGTCGTCGACCGGGTCGGCCGCATCTTCTCCTGGGTCCCGGGCCAGCCGGCCCGGCTGTACCTGGACCTGCGCTCCCGGGTGAACAGCGCCGGCGGCGAGCAGGGCCTGCTCGGGCTGACGTTCTACCCCGGCTTCCGGACCGTCCCGATCGTCTTCGTCTCCTACACCGACAGCACGGGTGCGCTGCGGGTCTCCCGGTTCCGGCTGCCGTCCTTCACGACCCCGGCGGTCAGTCCACGGCTGGAGCAGATCGTGCTGACCGTGCCGCACCCGACCTACCGCAACCACAACGCGGGCATGCTCGCGTTCGGTCCCGACAGTCGCCTGTACGTGTCCACCGGGGACGGCGGTGGCGCGGGCGACCCGTTCGGCCACGCGCAGAGCCTCGCCTCGCTCAGCGGCAAGATCCTTCGGCTCAACGTCTCCCAGGGCTGCGCCCCCCACCCCTCCTACTGCGTCCCGCCGGACAACCCCTTCGTCGGGCGGACCGGGGTACGCCAGGAGATCTGGCACTACGGCCTGCGCAACCCGTGGCGGTTCAGCATCGATCCGGTCACCGGGACGATGTGGATCGGCGACGTCGGCCAGGACGGGGCCGAGGAGGTCGACGGTGCGGTGCCGTCCATGAAAGGGCTGAACTTCGGCTGGTCCTGCCGCGAGGGCACCGCCGTCTACAACGTGGCCCGCTGCTCGGCCACCGCGCGGTACGTCCCGCCCGTCGTCGTCGTCCCGCACCCGCAGGCCGAGGCGCTGATCGGCGGCGTCGTCTACCGCGGCAGCCGGTTCGCCGCGACCTTCGCCGCCCGCTACCTCTTCGGCGACTTCGTCACCGGCACCCTGTGGACCCGTCCGTCGACCGGCGGGGCGGCCACGGTGGCCGGCGAGCTGCCGGGGGTCACCTCGTTCGGCACCGACCAGGGCGGCGAGGTCTGGGCCACCACGCTGGCCGGCGGCGTCTACCAGCTGGCCACCGCGAGCTGACCCCCCGCATGAAAGCAGCATGAAGGTGCCCTTCTGTGCGTGTGGCCGCACTTCCGTGCCCTTCATGCGCGGGTAAACCCGGGGGCCGGTTTCGTCCCGTATGTCCGGGGTTCCTACTCTTGTCGGGTGCACCAGTGGCTGGGCGTGGCAGCCGGGGCGGCCGTTCTGCTGTCCGGCGCCCGGACGTTGGGCCTGTTGCTGGTGGCCACCTTCCTGGCTCCGCTCGAGCAGCGCCGACTGGGCCGGCTCGGCGCAGCCGCGCGGGCCAAGGTCCCGGCCGCGGCACTGGTCCAAGCCGGCGTGGCCGTGGTCGCCGTGCCGCTGCTGCTGACCGGGCTGCTCGGCGTGGGCCTCGGGGACACCGCCCGGCCGACGGTCATCGTCACCTATGCCGGCGACCTGCTGCCGACCAGGGCGCTGTTCGGGGTGGTCCTGATCGCCCTGGTCATCGCCGGGCTGGTCCCGGTGCTGCACGCCGTCGGTGGGCTGGTCTGGGCCACGCTGCTCGCCACGTTCGCGGCCGCGCTGCCGGGGCTCACGGTGCCGCACGGGTCGATCAACGACCACGGGCTGCCGTTCATGTCCGGGGCCCTGGTCGGGCTCACCAGCTCGGCCTGGGTCGGCTCGGTGCTGGCGCTGCGGGCGTTGGCCCGTGACCTGCCCGCCGACCAGGTGGCGGAGGCACGTCGGCGGCTGGCGCGGGCGGTGCCCTGGCTCGGGGTGGGCCTGGCCTACGGCCTGGCCGGGCTGACCGCCGCCCGACTGCCCACCCTGGCCGCGCTGTGGACGTCGGCGTACGGGCTCACGGCACTGGCCGCCACCCTGATCGCGGTCGCCCTCGCGGGGGCGGCGCTGCGCGCGACGGTGGCCGTCCAGGAGTCGGTCAAGGCGACGGCGCTGGTCGTGCTGGCCCTCGGGGTCGCCGGGGTCGCGCTGGCCGTCGTCCTCCCCCCGGCCGGCACCGGTGAGGGGCCGCGCACCCTCGCCGAGCAGCTGGTCGGCATGGCCCTGCCCGCCAGCCCCCCCACCGTGGCCGGGCTGCTCACCCCGCGCCTGGACTCGGTGATGCTCACCTTCGGCCTGCTGGCCGGTGGGCTGTACCTGGCTGGGACGGTCCGGCTGCACCGCCGCGGCATCGGTTGGCCGGTCCTGCGTACCCTCAGCTGGCTGGCCGGGCTCGGCACCGTGCTGCTCGTCACCGCCACCGGGATCGGCGAGTACGCCATGACGCTGTTCAGCACGCACATGTTGCAGCACATGGTGCTGACCATGCTCAGCCCGATCCTGCTGGTGCTCGGCGCGCCGGTCACCCTCGCGCTACGGGCCCTGAAGCCCGCCGAGCGGGGACAGCGGGGCCCCCGCGAGTGGGTCGCCGCGGCGCTGCACGCGCGCCCCACCGTGGTGCTCACGCATCCGTTGGTGGCCTTGGGCATCTACCTGGGCAGCCTGTACGGCCTGTACTTCACCGGGATCTTCAGCTGGCTGATGGGCTCGCACTACGGCCACGTCTTCATGCTGGTGCACTTCCTGGCCTCGGGGTACCTGTTCTTCTGGACGATCGTCGGCGCGGACCCGACCCCCCGGCCGATCCCCTACCCGGTGCGCATCCTGGACCTGCTCGCCAGCATGGGCGTCCACGCGTTCTTCGGCGTCGTCGTCATGATGTCGACCGCGCTGATCGCCGGGGGGTGGTACGGCCGGGTGGCGCCGCCTTGGCTGGCCAGCCCGCTGACCGACCAGGGAACCGGCGGCGGGATCGCCTGGGCGTTCGGCGAGATCCCGAGCGTGCTGACCCTGCTCGCCTTGACGGCCCAGTGGATCCACAGCGAGGAGCGGTTCGCCCGGCGCACCGAGCGCCAGGCCGAGCGGGACGGCGACGCCGAGCTGGTGGCCTACAACGCCCAGCTGGCCCGGCTGTCCGACCGGGCCGCGGCCGCGCACTCGATGGAGCAGCCGTGAGAACCGTCCGCACCGCCGGCCTGCTCGTCGTGGGTGTCGTGAGTCTGCTCGCTGTGGCCGGCTGCGGTGGCGGCGGCGGACAGGCGGATACGGGCCTGCCGGTCATCGTCACCACGACCCAGGCGTCCGGCCCGTTCCGGGGCACCGTGCTGGACCAGCCGCTGCCCAAGCCGTCGGGCACCTTGACGAACACGTCGGGGGAGCAGGTCGACTTGGCCACCTCCACGGCCGGCCAGGTCGTGGCCCTGTACGTCGGCTACACGCACTGCCCCGACGTCTGCCCCACCACGATGGCCGACCTGTCGGTCGCCGTGCGCAGCCTGCCGGCCGCGGACCGCAGCAAGGTCAGCGTCGTGATGATCACCAGCGACCCGGGCCGGGACACCCAGACCCGGATGCGGGAGTGGCTGGCTGCCTTCGACCCGACCTTCGTCGGCCTCACCGGCCCCTACGCCGACGTGGCGAAGGCGGCCCACGAGGTGGGCATCCCCATCGAGCCGCCGGTGCAGCAGCCGGACGGGACCTGGGTCGTCGACCACGGCGCGCAGGTGCTGCTCTACAGCCCCCGGACCGGCACCGCGAAGCTCGTCTTCACGTCCGGGTTCACCCCCGCAGACATCGCCCACGACATGAGCACGCTGATCGAAGGAGTGGACCCGTGACCCCCCGCACCATCGCGTCCGCCGTCCTGGCTGGAGCGCTCGCCCTGACCACCCTGACCACCCTGACCGCTTGCGGCTCGGCGTCGACGCCGGCCGCCTCTCCGGGCGGAGGAGCCAGCGTGGCCGCCACGACGGGGGTCGCCGTCACCGACCCGTGGGTCGTCGTCCCCCCGACCCCGGACACCACGGCGGCGTTCGGCACCCTGCACAACAACGGCAGCGCCGAGGTCCGCCTGATCGGGGTCGACACGGACGTCGCGGCGATGGTCCAGGTGCACGAGACGGTCACCCAGGGCAACGTCGCCCACATGCAGGAGGTGGCCGGCGGGCTGGCCATCCCCGCGGGCGGCACTGTGCAGCTGAAGCCGGGCGGTTACCACGTCATGCTCATGCAGCTCACCCGCCCGGTGAAGGAGGGCGACCAGGTGCGGCTGACCTTCAGGTTCTCCGATGGCAGCTCGGTCGGGGTGACGGCCCCGGTCCGGGCCCGCGCCGGCATGGCCAGCTCGTCCGCCTCGTCCTCGTCGATGGGGTGAGCTGATGGCTGCCACGTTCTCCCGGCGCAGCCTCCTGTTCGGTGCCGGTGGGCTTGCCGTGGGGACGGTCGCGGGGGGTGTGGCCGGGGCCGCCCTCGCCGCCGACGGGGCCGACCCGACGACGTCGACCCAAGGGGCCGCCGAGCCGTTCTTCGGTGCGCACCAGGCCGGCATCGCCACCCCCGTCCAGTCCGCGGCGGAGCTGGTCGCGCTCGACCTGGCCAGCGGCACCAGCGTCGGCACGCTCCGTACCGTGCTGCAGGCCTGGACGGCTGCCGCGGCCGCGATGACGTCCGGGCAGGGCGAGCCGGACGACGCCAGCCGCGACATCCTGCGGTCCGGCCCGGCCCGGCTCACAGTGACCGTCGGCTTCGGCCCGGACCTGTTCCCCAAGCTGGGCCTGGACGCCCAGCTGCCACCAGGGCTCGCCCCGGTCCCGGCGTTCCGGCACGACGCCCTCGAGCCACGCTTCGTCGGCGGCGACGTGCTGGTCCAAGTCGCCTCGGACGACGCGCTGGTCGCCAGCCACACCGCGCGTCGCCTGGTCACGCTCGCCGGGTCCGCGCTCACCACTCGCTGGTGGCAGCACGGCTTCTCCCGCACGCCGTCCTCGACCACGGACTCGACGACGCCGCGCAACCTCATGGGCCAGGTCGATGGCAGCGCCAACCCGACGCCCGGCACCGACCTGTTCGACCAGACGGTGTGGGCCGGGTCGACCGCGCCGGAGTGGCTGCGCGGCGGCTCGTTCGTCGTCGTCCGCCGGATCCGGATGTTCCTGGACACCTGGGAGCAGCTCAACCGGGAGCAGCAGGAACGGGTCATCGGCCGGACCAAGGACACCGGCGCCCCGCTGACCGGCGGCGCCGAGAAGGACCAGCCCGACTTCGCCGCCCAGAACCCGGACGGGTCGCTGGTGATCCCGGCGACGGCGCACCTGCGGCTGTCCCACCCGACCTCGACCCGGGGAGCCCGGATCTTCCGCCGCGGCTTCAGCTACGACGACGGTGCCCTGGACGACGGCAGCCGGGACGCCGGCCTGCTGTTCCTGGCCTGGCAGGCAGACCCTCGCAAAGGGTTCCTGCCGATCCAGTCCCGCATCGACATGGGCGACCGGCTCAACATGTTCACCCGCGCGGTCGGGTCGGCGATCTTCGCCTGCCCGCCGGGCGTCACCGAGGGCAGCTACCTCGGCGCGTCACTGTTGGAGGCCTGAGCCGCGGAGTCCCCGGGTTCTGGTCCCCGATGGGCGATGCCGCCGGTCGGAGGGGCAGGATGGGCCTGACGTGACAACCCGAAGGGATGCCCCATGGCGATCGCGACCGTGAACCCGGCCACCGGTGAGACTGTCCAGACGTTCCAGCCGCAGACCCCCGACGAGGTCGATGCGGCGATCGCCCGCGCCGACGCGGCGTTCCGCGAGCTGCGCGGCACCACGTTCGAGCAGCGCGCCGTCTGGATGCGCGCCGCCGCCGACCTGGTGGACGCCGACAACGAGGCGCTGGCCCGGATCATGACCCTCGAGATGGGCAAGACGCTGCGCTCGGCAAGGGCCGAAGCCGCCAAGTGCGCGAAGGCGATGCGCTTCTACGCCGACCGGGCCGAGGGCTATCTGGCCGACGAGCCGGCCGACGCCGCGGCGGTGGGCGCGCTGCGCGCGTACACCCGCTACCAGCCACTGGGCATCGTGCTCGCGGTCATGCCCTGGAACTTCCCGATGTGGCAGGTCGTCCGGTTCGCCGCGCCGGCATTGATGGCCGGCAACGTCGGCCTGCTCAAGCACGCGTCGAACGTGCCGCAGACCGCGATGTACCTGCACGACCTGTACCGCCGGGCCGGGTTCCCCGAGGGGGCGTTCCAGACCCTGCTGATCGGCTCGCGGGACGTGGAGCGGGTACTGCGCGACCCGCGGGTCAAGGCTGCCACGCTCACCGGCTCGGAGCCGGCCGGGCAGTCGGTGGCCGCGATCTGCGGCGACGAGATCAAGAAGACCGTGCTCGAGCTCGGCGGCTCGGACGCCTTCGTCGTCATGCCGTCGGCCGACATCGACAAGGCCGTCTCCACGGCGATCGTGGCGCGCTGCCAGAACAACGGGCAGTCCTGCATCGCCGCCAAGCGGTTCATCGTGCACACCGACGTCTACGACTCGTTCGTGGCGAAGTACGTCGAGCAGATGAGCGCCCTCGTCGTCGGCGACCCGATGGACGACGCCACCGACGTCGGGCCGCTGGCCACCGAGTCCGGCCTCACCGACATCGCCGAGCTGGTCGAGGACGCCCGCACCAAGGGCGCTGAGATCCTGTGCGGCGGCGAGCGGGTCGGCAGCGCCGGCTGGTTCTACGCGCCCACCGCGGTCGCCGGGCTCAAGCCGGACATGCGGATGTACGCCGAGGAGACGTTCGGCCCGGTGGCCGGGCTGTACCGGGTGGCCGACATCGACGAGGCCATCCAGGTGGCCAACTCAACCGCTTTCGGGCTGGGGTCCAACGCTTGGACGAACGACCCGGCCGAGCAGGAGCGGCTCATCAACGGCCTCGAGGCCGGCGCTGTCTTCGTCAACGGCATGACGACGTCCTACCCCGAGCTGCCGTTCGGCGGGATCAAGCGGTCCGGCTACGGCCGCGAGCTGTCCGCGCACGGGATCCGCGAGTTCTGCAACGTCAAGACCGTCTGGGTCGGCTGACACCACCGCTCGTTGCAGGCTCCAGGGTCGCCCAGGCGACCCGGGAGCCTGCAACCGCGTGCCAAGGAGAGGGCGGCGGATGAGTCCCCTACCGCATCCGGTGTTCGCGCGGCTCTACCCACCGCGGTCGCGGGGCATGGA
>JBBSAJ010000054.1:0-14087 GCA_038252405.1 Actinomycetes bacterium
ATGTGGGCGTTGGCCTCGTTGCGCCGAACGGCAGTCAGCAGGGTGAGCAGGCGGCCGGTCCGTTCGGGGTTACGTAGGGCATCCACCCCCGGAGACCACTCATCACCCCCATCTGCGAGACAAGACATGTGTTCGATGATAGACGGTGCCACCGACAGTCGCCGGAACCTCCTGGCCGATCAAGGAGCAGCTCGACCACCCGCTGGACGCCGTCATCGGCTCAGGTGACTGCGGGACTACCCCGACGCCTGGTCCCCGAGAAGCACCCGGTCGAAGGTGACCGTCGTCATGCGTACCTCGACGTCCAGCTCGGTGCCGATGGCCGGCGGCTCGACGTCCTCGGGCAGCCACACCAGGGAGACCTGCATGTGCGGAGGCTCGGCGAACCAGCGCTTGCGGTCGCCCACGGTGAACGGCGACAGCGCCCGCCCGGCCGCCTCGAGCCCACCGGCCGCGGCGACCCTGGCCCGCTGCCCCAGCCCCCGGACCTGCCGGGGCGCCTCCAGCCCGATGCCGTGCGAGGTGCCGCCCCCGACCACGAGCAGGTGGCCGGCCCCCGGCGCCCGACGCTGCCGGTAGCCGAACCGGTCACCACGCCGCAGCGGATGCACGTCGAGCACGGTGCTCCGCGGCGCGTAGGCCGCCCGCTCGCCCAGCCACAGCCGGGTGCCCACCCGGGACAGCAGTCGCACGTCCGGGTGGCTGGACTGGACGGCGGCCACCTCGTCGGGGCTCAGGTGGCTCAGCCACAAGGTGTCCACCGTGAGACCGGCACCCCACAGCCGGGCGATCGAGGCCTCCACCTCCTCCACCCTGGTCAGCTCGCCGGAGTCGATCGGCAGGTGCAGCGCGAAGCCCTCCACGGTGAGCCCGTCCAGCAGCGGCCGCACCGCCGGCAGGTCCTCCCCGGTCAGACCGTGCCGGCGCATCGAGGTCATCAGCTCGACCACGATCCGGCGCGCGGGCTCAGCCCCCGGACGGGCGGTCGCGGCCAGCCCCTCCAGCCCGGCCAGCGACGAGACGGTGCGCACCACCCGGGCGTCGTCGTCCGGCACCAGGTCCACCGCTGGGTGCCACGGGGACAGCACGAGCACGTCCCCGGGGAACGCGGCTCGGACCGAGGCCACCTCTGCCGCGGTGCCCACCGCGAGCGCGGGGACGCCGAGCCGCGCGGCCTCGGCCGCCAGCAGCTCCCGGCCGAACCCGTACCCGTTGCCCTTGACCACGGGCACCAGCCCCGGGGTGTCCACGAGGACGGCGTCCTGGTGGGCTCGCCACACCGCGACGTCCACGTGCAGGGTGACGGTCACGGCGAGAAGCCTCTCACCGACGGGCGAGGTAGGCCCGGAAAGCGCGGTGCAGCACCGGGGACAGGGGGTAGTCCCACTCCCCGAGGTACTCGACGGCCTCCCCGCCGGTCCCCAGCTTGAACTGGATCAGCCCGAACAGGTGGTCGTCCGGGTCGAGGGTGTCCGAGATGCCGCGCAGGTCATAGACGGCGGCCCCGGCGGCGTGCGCGTCGCGGATCATGGCCCATTGGACGGCGTTGCTGCCCCGGTACTCGCGGCCCTCGGTGGTCGACGCCCCGTAGGAGTACCAGACGTGCGTGCCGACCCGGACCCAGGTGGTCGCGGCCAACACGGCACTCTCACGGCGGGCCAGGTACAGCCGGATCCGGTCGTCGTCCTCGGTCAGCATCGCGCGCCACATCCGCTGGAAGTACGCCAGCGGGCGCGGCGTGAACTGGTCCCTCCGGGCGGTCTCGACGTAGACGTCGTGGAACGCGTCGAGGTCCTCGTAGCGGCCGACGGTGACCTCGACCCCGGACTTCTCGGCCTTCTTCACGTTGCGCCGCCACAGCTGGTTGAACCCGGCCAGGACGTCGTCCAGCGAGCGGTCGGCCAGCGGCACCTGGAACACGTACCGCGGCTGGAAGTCGCCGAACCCGGCACCGTCGGTGGAGCCCTGCTGCCAGCCCAGCCCGCGCAGCCGGTCGGCCAGCGCCTGGCCGTCGGGGTCGGTCACGTCGGCGGTGACCTCACCGAGCCGGCGCGCCCCGCCGCCGGCGATCGCGTCCTTGAGGGTGTCCGCGGACCAGCGGCGCAGCACCACCTGAGGGCCCATCTTCACGGTGAAGGCGTGCCGCTTGCGCAGGTGCGCGAGCAGCGGCTCGGTGACGTCGGCCGCGTCGTACGCCGACCAGTCCAGCACCGGGCCCTCGGGCAGGTAGGCCAGGTACCGCTTCATCTTGGGGATCGGCCGCAGCAGAACGAGTCCGGCGCCGACCAGCTGTTCGCCGTGGAACCAGCCGAGGCTCTCGTGCGCCCACTCGGCCTTCACCCCGGCCCACGACGGCAGCTGCAGGAAGCTGCCGGACCGCTCCGACACGAAGGTGAGGTGCTGCTCCCGACTGATCATCCGCACGGCGAGCGACACGCGCTCCACCCTAGGTCAGGAACGGGGACCGGAGGGACGCCGCACCATGGCTCACAGCGCGAGGTCGACGACCACCGGCGCGTGGTCGGAGGGACCTTTGCCCTTGCGGGCCTCCCGGTCGACGTACGCGTCCCGCACCGCCCCGGCGAAGGCCGCGTTGCCGTAGACCAGGTCGATGCGCATGCCCATCCCCTTGTGGAACGCACCGTCGCGGTAGTCCCAGTAGGTGTACGGGTGCGGTCCCTTCGCGATCCGCGGCACGACGTCGACCAGCCCGGTCCCGCGCAGCTCGCCCAAGGCGGCCCGCTCCGGCTCGGTCACGTGCGTCGCGCCCTCGAACACGGCCGGGTCCCACACGTCAGCGTCGGTGGGCGCGACGTTGTAGTCGCCGACGACGGCGAACGGCCGGGACGCTGCCGCATCGGCCCCGATGCTCTCCCGCAGGGCGGCCAGCCAGCGCAGCTTGTAGGCGTAGTGCGGGTCGTCGACGGTCCGGCCGTTGGGCACGTAGACGCTCATCAGCCGGACCGGCCCGCAGGTCGCCGCCACCGCGCGGGCCTCCAGGGTGTCCTCGTCAGGGAACCCGGGGCAGCCGGGGAACCCGTTGACCACGTCGGCCAGGCCGACGCGGGACAGCACGGCGACGCCGTTCCACCGGCCCTGCCCGTGGTGGGCCACCTGGTAGCCGAGCGCCTCGACGTCGGCGGCTGGAAACGCCCCGGCGGCCACCTTGGTCTCCTGCAGGCAGACGGCGTCCGGCGCGGTCTGCTCCAGCCACTCCAGCAGCCGGGGCAACCGGGCGGTCACCGAGTTGACGTTCCAGGTCGCGACGCGCACCCGACCATCCTGGCGCATGACGCCGACGCCCCGCCCGCGCCGGCCTGTGGACGACGATTTCCGGCCACCGCTGCCGCCCGGTACCCTGGGTCGGTCGCGGGGGCGCTGGAGTCAGCCATGACGCCGACGCCCCGCTTCGATGCAGTAGCCCTCCTGCCACGGAAGGACCGTGGCCGCCTAGTCCAAAGGAGGTGGGTCACGCATGCGTCGCTATGAACTGATGGTCATCCTCGATCCCGAGCTTGAAGAGCGGACCGTCGCCCCGAGCATCGACCAGTTCCTCAATGTCGTCCGTCAGGGTGGCGGCAGCGTGGAGAAGGTCGACATCTGGGGCCGTCGTCGGCTGGCCTACGAGATCGCCAAGAGGTCCGAGGGCATCTACGCCGTCGTCGACCTCACTGCGGAGCCGGACGTCGTCAAGGAGCTGGACCGCCAGCTGAACCTCAACGAGGCCGTGCTTCGCACCAAGGTCATCCGTCCGGACATCCGGTAGCACCGGACCATCACCCCGGAAAAGGGAGCGGTACCCATGGCACAGGGCGACATCCAGGTCACCATCGTCGGCAACCTGACCAACGACCCCGAGCTGCGGTTCACCCCGAGCGGGGCGGCCGTGGCGTCGTTCACCGTGGCGTCCTCCACTCGCGTGCTGGACAAGCAGACCAACGAGTGGAAGGACGGCGACACCGTCTTCATGCGCTGCAGCGTGTGGCGGCAGTACGCCGAGAACGTCGCGGAGTCCCTCCAGCGCGGCATGCGGGTCATCGTGTCGGGCCGGCTGCAGCAGCGGTCCTACGAGACCAAGGAGGGCGAGAAGCGCACGGTCGTCGAGTGCCAGGTCGACGACGTCGGCCCCGCCCTGCGCTACGCGACCGCCAAGGTCACCAAGGTGTCACGTGGCACCGGGGGCGGCGGCGGTGGCTTCGGTGGCGGTCCGGCGGACGACCCGTGGTCCAACCCCGCTCCCGCCGGTGACGCCGGCTGGGGCTCCGCCGGCGCTGCCGCCAGCGACGAGCCCCCCTTCTAGGTCCTTCGACTTCCTCGTTCTCCAGGAGACATCACCATGGCGAAGCCGCCTGTTCGCAAGCCCAAGAAGAAGGCCAACCCGTTGTTGGCCGCCAAGATCGACTACATCGACTACAAGGACACCGCCCTGCTGCGGAAGTTCATCTCCGACCGGGGCAAGATCCGGGCCCGCCGGGTCACTGGCGTCACCGTCCAGCAGCAGCGCCAGATCGCCAAGGCGGTCAAGAACGCCCGCGAGGTCGCGCTGCTCCCCTACACCAGCACCGCGCGCTGAGGAGGCTGCCCCGATGAAGCTCATCCTCACGCAGGAGGTCTCCGGCCTCGGTGCCCCAGGGGACCTGGTCGAGGTCAAGGACGGCTACGGCCGCAACTACCTGCTTCCTCGGCTCTTGGCCATGCCGTGGACCCGCGGCGCCGAGAAGCAGATCGCCAGCTTCAAGCGGGCTCGCGAGATCCGCGAGGTCGCCGACGCCGGGCAGGCCCGCACGCTCAAGGCCGAGCTCGAGGCTCTCTCCGTCACGATCGTGGCCCGGGCCGGCGAGGGTGGTCGGCTGTTCGGGTCGATCACGGTCGCCGACGTGGTGGACGCCGTGAAGGCGGCCGGTGGCCCGACGATCGACAAGCGCAGCATCGAGCTGCCCGGACAGATCAAGAGCCTGGGCTCGCACACGGTCAGCGTGAAGCTGCACCCGGAGGTCTCGGCGGCCGTCAGCCTGGACGTCGTCTCGGCCTGACCCCGCTGGCTCCGTCGACCCGCCCCGGCCACCTGGTCGGGGCGGGTCGTGCGTTCTGCGGCCCCGGTGAACGGTTCCGGTTCCGGCTGTGGGGAAGGTCACCGCGCCCCGGTTCGCCCTCCGGGCGGCGTCCGGGGCATGGTGGGAGAGTGCGTGAAGACCGTCCGGCCGACGATCCGGCTGACCCGCCAGCGGCGCCGGCCGGGGCGCCGCGCTGGTGGTGGCCGGTCGGCGGCCTGCTCGCCGTGGGCCTGCTGCTGGTCTCGGTGCAGGTCATGCTGGGGATCGGCCTGGTGCACGTCGACCTGGCGGTGCACTTCGACGCCTGGCGTCGGCCGCTCGAGCACTTCCGGGAGCCCGCGCTCATCCTGCAGGACCTCGGCCAGCGCGGGCCGGTGGCCGTCGCCGTGGGAGCCTGCGCGGCCTGGCTGGCCAGGCGCCGCCGGACCGTCCGCCCGCTGACCCTGTTCGTGGCCTCGATCGTGGGCCTCAACGTCGCCGTCGGCACCGTCAAGGTGCTCACCGCCCGGCCGCGGCCCTACTCGGGGGTGGCCGAGGCGTTCACGGGCGGGCTGCAGTACCCGTCCGGCCACGCCTCCAACGCGGTGCTGATGTGGGGGCTGCTGGCCTACCTGCTGCTCCGGTTCGCTCGGCGCCCGTTGTCGATGGCCGGCATGGTGGCCGCCGTCGTGAGCATCGCCGGCGTGGTCGGCGTCAGCTCGCTGCTGCTCGACTACCACTGGTTCTCCGACATCATCGGTGGCTGGCTGGCCGGCGCGCTGATCTTGTGGGGCGTGGTGCTGTTCGACCACCGGTGGGCCGGTGGGGTCGAGGACCGGCTGGGCGGGCTGGGGCGACGCGTGCGCCAGCAGGCGACCGTCAGCGCAGCGCGCCGGTCACCAGCCAGCGATCCCCTCGCGCCCGCCAGGCCAGGACCGCCAGCCTGACCAGCATGAACTCGGCCAGGGCGACCCACAGGGCGACCAGCCCGCCGTCCACCAGCAGCACGAGCAGGGCCGCCGGCAGGAACGTCAGGTAGGTCACCAGCTGGGCCCAGGCCAGGTAGCGCCCGTCCCCGGCCCCGATGAGGACGCCGTCGAGGACGAACACCGGGCCGGCCACCAGCTGGTGCAGCGCCACCAGGACCAGGGCCGAGGACAGCAGCGCCCGCACGGTCGGGTCACCGGTGAACAGCAGCACGAACGCCGGCCGGACGGCGAGCAGGAGCGCCCCCAGCACGACGCCCGCTGCGACGCTCCAGCCGACCAGGCGACGGGTGGTCGCCCGGGCCGCGGCGGCGTCCCCGGCGCCGAGCTGGCGGCCCACGATGGCCTGGCCTGCGATTGCGAGGGCGTCCATGGCCAGCGCCAGCAGGTACCAGGTCTGCATCGAGACCTGGTAGGCGGCCAGCTCGGCGTCCCCGATGCGGGCCGCCACCGCCGTCGCCGTGACGAACACCGCCCGCAGCGCCACAGTGCGGACGAACAGCGGCACGCTGGCCGACGCCGAGCGCCGGACCCCGGCCCGGTCCGGCCGCAGCGGGGCACCGAGGCTGCGGGCCGCCCGCACCAGCAGCAGCCCGTAGACGAGGGCGGCTCCGGTCTGAGCGGTCACCGTGGCCCAGGCCGAGCCGGCCACCCCGAAGCCCAGCCCGAGCACGAACAGCAGGCACAGCGCGAGGTTGGCCGCGGCGGCGGTGACCGCGACCACCAACGGGGTGCGGGTGTCCTGCCGCCCCCGCAGCACCCCGGTGGCGGCCAGCACCACGAGCATCGCGGGCAGCCCGAGGGCGCTGACCCGCAGGTAGGTGACGGCGAACTGCTGCACCTGCGCCGAGGCGCCGAGCCAGTGGACCAGGTCGGGCGCGGTGGCCTCCAGGGCGACCAGCAGCAGCAGACCGAGGCCGATCGCCAGCCACACGCCGTCCAGGCCCTGTCGCAGCGCCCCGACCGGGTCGCCCGCACCGGTGCGCCGGGCCACCGCGGCGGTCGTGGCATACGCCAGGAAGACGCACAGTCCGACCAGCGTGCCGAGCACGGTCGCGGCGACGCCGAGCGCGGCGAGCGGCCGCACGCCCAGGGTGCCGACCACCGCCGAGTCGGTCAGCAGGAACAGCGGCTCGGCCACCAGCGCACCCAGGGCGGGCACGGCCAGCCGCAGGATCTCCCGGTCCAGGGCGGGACCCCGCGGCGTCGTCGGCACGTAGCGCACCCTAGGAGGGCAGCGCTGGGGGCACCCGAGGGGGCCGGGCCGGCCGCCCGTCCCGGCGTGCCGCGCACGCCACGCCCGCCGCGGGCGACAATTTCTTGCCCACAGCCGGTGGACGACGTCTGTGCAGGCCAGGCGCCCCGCCGGCGCCGGCCGGGACCGAAATCCACTGGCCAGTCCACAGGGTGTGCACAGGGCCACGAGGCTGCGTCCACAGGGTAATCCCCAGCGCTGTCCACAGCCGGGTTTCCCGACCCGCCGAAGCCGGCCATAGCCTCCCCGAGGCGTCGGCAGCGGACCGTCGCGGCGCGCCGAGCACCAGGGCTGTCGGGACCGTCCGGTTCACTGGGTCTCAGGGCACGGGGAAGGAGGGGTCGGCACCGGTGAGCGTGGCGGAGATCGGGGTCGCGGCCTCGGGGTACGACCCGGCGTTCGAGCGGACGCCGCCGCAGGACCTGTCGGCGGAGCAGTGTGTGCTCGGCGGCATGCTGCTGTCCAAGGACGCCATCGCCGACGTGGTCGAGGTGCTGCGGCCCGGGGACTTCTACAAGCCGGCCCACCAGACCGTCTACGACACCGTTCTCGACCTGTATGGCCGCGGCGAACCGGCCGACCCGGTCACGGTCGCGGCCGAGCTGACCCGTCGTGGCGAGCTGCCCCGCATCGGCGGTGCGCCGTACCTGCACACGCTCATCTCGTCGGTGCCCACCGCCGCGAACGCGTCGTACTACGCCCGCATCGTCCGGGAGCGGTCCGTGCTGCGGCGGCTGGTCGAGGCCGGCACCAAGATCGTCCAGCTCGGCTACGCGGCCGACGGCGGCGACGCCGACGACCTCGTGGACCGGGCCCAGGCCGAGCTGTACTCGGTCACCGAGCGGCGGACCAGCGAGGACTTCCTGCCGCTGTCCGAGGTCATGCAGGGGACCCTCGACGAGATCGAGGCGATCTCGTCGAGGGGCGGCGCCATGGTCGGCGTCCCCACCGGCTTCGCCGACCTCGACCAGCTGACGAACGGCCTGCACGGCGGCCAGATGATCGTCGTCGCGGCCCGGCCCGCGGTGGGCAAGAGCACCCTCGGACTGGACTTCTGCCGGTCGGCGTCGGTCAAGCACGGGCTGGCCAGCGTGATCTTCTCCCTGGAGATGGGCCGCAACGAGATCACCATGCGACTGCTCTCAGCGGAGGCCCGGGTCGCGCTGCACCACATGCGCAGCGGCACGATGAGCGACGACGACTGGACCCGGCTGGCCCGAACCATGAGCACCGTCTCCGAGGCGCCGCTGTTCATCGACGACAGCCCGAACATGTCGATGATGGAGATCCGGGCCAAGTGCCGCCGGCTCAAGCAGCGGCACGACCTGCGCCTCGTCGTCGTCGACTACCTGCAGCTGATGAGCAGCGGCAAGCGGGTCGAGTCCCGCCAGCAGGAGGTGTCCGAGTTCTCCCGGTCGCTGAAGCTGCTGGCCAAGGAGCTCGACGTCCCGGTGGTCGCGATCAGCCAGCTGAACCGTGGTCCCGAGCAGCGCACCGACAAGCGACCCATGATGTCCGACCTGCGCGAGTCCGGCGCCATCGAGCAGGACGCCGACATGGTGATCCTGCTGCACCGCGAGGACCAGTACGAGCGGGAGTCCCCGCGTGTCGGTGAGGCCGACCTGATCGTGGCCAAGCACCGCAACGGCCCGACCAGCACGGTGACCGTGGCCTTCCAGGGCCACTACTCGCGTTTCGTGGACATGGCCCACACGTAGCCCCTGGACCGGCCGGCTGCACCGTCGGTCCGGGTTCGCCCGAAGGTCGGCGCGATCCGTGTCGTTGGGAGCCTCTCGAGCCAGCTCAGGGTCTCGGCCCTGCCGACGCTGTGCACCGCGGGCGCGACGGTCATCTGTGCGGCGCCCCGCGGAGCCGGGCCCGGCCGTTCCGGTTCCTGCGCTGAACCGAGTTGACAGCGGCCGGAAGTGCGGGTGCCGACGACGATCCCCGTCTACCTCGAAGCCGGCCGCAGCTGGACGTTCGCCTGCGCCGTCGACTGGCCCGGTTGGTGCCCACGCGCGACGGCTCCCCGGCAGCGCGACGACCGACTTCGGCGCGGCAGGAGGCCGAGCGGAACTACGCGCGCAAGGGCGGTGTCCGGCTGCCGCCAAGAACCCCCAGGATCGAGCAGCGGGCGGAGCTGCTCGGCTGGCACGTCCTCGACCACGCCTAGGAGATCGAGGACCGCGCTCCCTGAACGACCCCCTGAGCAGTCCTGCTCGGCCCCCGCGAGTGGACCCGCAGTGAGCGAAAAGCGCTCGTTTCGCCGGATAACGCTCACTGGGTGTCCACTCGCGGGCGGGGGTGGCGCGCCTACTCGATGCGGGCGATCACCGTGCCTGGGGTGGCCACGCCCTCCTCGGGCACCAGCAGTCGCACGGTCCCGGCGGCGGGGGCCTCGACGTCCACTGACACCTTGTCGACGGCGACCTCGGCGATGACCTGGCCGGCCGTGACGGGCTCACCGTCACGCACCAGCCAGGTCGCCACCACGCCCTGCTGGTCGGGGTCCTTGCCCAGCGCCGGGAAGGTGATCTCGACGCTCACCGTCCGGCAACCGACACGATGGCCTCCCGGATCCGCCGGTGCGTCGGCAGCACCTCGTACTCCAGCGGCCGGGCGTACGGGACCGGGACGTCGGGGTAGGCCACCCGCGTGAACGGGGCCCTGAGCAGGCCGGGGTCGGACTCGGCGATCGTCGCGGCGATCTCCCCGGACAGCCCGAACGAGCGGTAGTCCTCGTCGACCACCACGATCTTGCCGGTCCGGCCGACCGACTCCAGGATGGCCCCCCGGTCCAGTGGAACGACCGAACGCAGGTCGATGACCTCGGCCTCGAGCCCCTCGCCGACCAGCTCGTCGGCGACGTCCAGGCAGTGCTGCAGCGACAACGACAGGCTGACGACGGTGACGTCCCGACCGGGCCGGGCCACAGCGGCCTTGCCGATGGGCACCTCGTACGACTCGGCCGGCACCGGTCCGATGGACCGCGGGTTCTTCGCCATCCACGGCAGCCCCATGACGCCCTTGTGGAACATGTAGAGCACCGGGTTGTCGTCGCGGATCGCGGCGGTCATCAGGCCCTTCGCGTCGTAGGGGTTGCTCGGGACGACGACCTTCAGGCCGGGCAGGTGGGCGAACGTGCCCCACAGGCACTGAGAGTGCTGAGCCCCGTCGGAGTACCCGCCTCCGACTGCGGTCATCAGCACCATGGGCACGGTCACGTGGCCACCGGACTCGTAGTGGATCTTCGCCATGTGGTTGTAGATCTGGTCCATGCACACGCCGAAGAAGTCGACGAACATCAGCTCGACGACCGGCCGCATGCCTTCGACGGCGGCCCCGATGCCGGCGCCGATGAAGCCGGTCTCCGAGATCGGGGTGTCGATGATCCGGGTGGGGCCGAACTGGTCGAGCAGCCCCGTGGTCGAGCCGAAGATGCCACCGTAGGCGGCGACGTCCTCGCCCATGACGAAGACGTCGGGGTCGCGCTCCATCTCCTGGGCGATCGCCTCGGAGATGGCCTTGGCGGTGGTGAGCCGGCGGGTGGCCGAGGCCGCGGCCGGCTGGTCGGTAACAGTCATGGTTCCTCCTGGTCCTCGCGGCCTCGATCAGACGAACACGTGCTGGTAGGCCGACGCGGGCGACGGCTCCGGGCTGGACTTGGCGAACGCGATGGCGTCGGCCACCTCCGTGGCGGCCTCAGCGCGGACCGCCTCGACCGTGGCGTCGTCCAGCACCCCGTCGGCGCGCAGCTTTGCCTCATAGGCTGGGATCGGGTCGTGGGACTCCGCGACCGCGAGCTCGTCACCGCGGTAGGCCTGGGCGTCGCCCTCGAAGTGTCCCCACAGCCGGACCGTGTGGACCTCGAGCAGCGTCGGGCCCTCGCCGGCCCGGGCCCTGGCCACCGCCCGCCCGGCGGCCTGGTAGACCGCCTCGACGTCGTTGCCCTCGACCCGCTCGCCGGCCACCCCGTAGGCCGCGGCCCTGGTGGCGTTGCTGGGCACCGAGGTGGACGCTGTGCGCGCCACCGAGATGGCCCAGTCGTTGTCCTCGATGACGAAGACGACCGGCAGCTTCCACAGCGAAGCCAGGTTGAGTGACTCGTGGAAGGCGCCCTGGTTGGCCGCGCCCTCACCGGCCACGGCCACCGCGATGTTCGTCGTCCCGCGGCGGTGGAAGGCGAGGGCCTGGCCGACGGCGACCGGGATGCCCTCGGCGATGATGCCCGAGCAGGAGAAGTGCTGGCTCGGGTCGAACAGGTGCATGTGGCCGCCCTTGCCGTGGCTGAGACCGGTCTCACGCCCGTAGATCTCGGCGGTCATCTTCCGCATGTCCACGCCCTTGGCCAGCGCCAGGTGGTGCGGGCGGTGCGGTGCGGTGAGCCCGTCGTCCGCCGTGAGGTGGGCGCACAGCCCGACCGCGACCGGCTCCTGGCCGGCCGACAGGTGCATCTCGCCGGGGATCAGGCCGGCGCCGATGTCCCAGGCCGGCGTCTTGTCCGCGTGGTAGTCCGCGCGGATCGCCTCCTCGTAGGTGCGGATCCGGACCATCTGCCGGTAGAAGCCGCGGCGTAGCTCGTCGTCCATGGGACCTCCCGGTGCGTGCGGCTGGTGGTGACCAGGCTGGTGTGGTCCGCAGTCGGCGGCAAGGGCGCCGGTTTCAGATGGTGATACGGCCGCTGCCAGCCGCTGCCAGCCGGCGTCAGCGCTGGTCAGCCACCGTCGGCGAGTGCGAGCGCCCGGGAGACCCGCGCGGCGCCGACCTCCAGCGCCGAGCCGAGGGTGGCGGCGTCGGCGGCGGGCGCCTTGCGCCGGCCGGTCGTGTCGCCGGTCGGGACCAGGACGGCGACGCCCAGCGCCCCGACCAGCGGCGGCGCGAGGTCGGAGCCGGGGATACGGACCGGGCAGGCCAGGCACATGACCCCGTCGCTGTACTCCTCGTGGTCCAGGGCGACCCGCCCACTGCCGGCCAGCTCCTCCTGCAGCCGGGACAGGCTGACCACGGTGCGCCGGGTGAGCGGCTCCAGCCGGTGCCGGGCCAGGTAGTCGGCCCGCGTCGGAGGGTCGAGGTTGGCCAGGATGCTCTTCCCGAGCGCGGTGGCGTGCGCAGCCTCGTGCAGGCCGACCCACAGGTCGATCCGTGGCGTGGCCACGCCGTCGGCGACGTCCGCCACCAGGATCTCGCCCTCGTCGTACATGGCCAGGTACACGGCGGCGTGCGTCTGTTCGCGCAGCCCCTCGAGGATGCGCCGGACCCGGGCGGCGACCCCGGCCGCCCGCCCGTGCTCGGTGAGCAGCTCGACCCGCGGCCCCAGGTGGAACGCGCCGTCCTCGCCGCGGTGCAGGTAGCCCTCGTGCTCCAAGGTCCGCAGCAGGTGGTAGGTCGTCGGTAGCGCCAGCCCGGTGGCCCTGGCGAGCCGCTTGGCCGACGCTCCGGTGTGGTCGAGCTCGGCCACCGCCTCGAGCAGCCGAAGGGCCCGGCTCACCGACTGGATGAGCGTCTGGTCGTGCGGCCGGTCGGTCATCGACTCCTCCAGGCCCCGACGCCGTCCCTTGATACCGCGCCCAGCGACGTGCTGGCTAGGGTCTGGGTCAGTCGATCGCGCCGTGCCCCTCGAGGTGCGGGTGCGCCGGCAGGTGCTCCTCCAGCACCTGCTCTGGCGGGATCTCCGCGGCCACGTCGTCGGCCTTCACGGCGTGTGACATCGCGTAGCCGATGGCGCCGGCGAGCACGAACAGGACGCTGCCGACGGCGACCCAGGCGCCGGCCGTGGGCAGCTGAGTGAGCCGGTAGACGACGAAGGAGAGCGCGATGGTCGCCGGGATCGTGGTGACCCAGGCGACCACCATCTCCCCGACCACCCGCCAGTTGGCGCCCGCCCCCGACGAGACCCCAGCACCGATCACGGACGAGGCCGCAGCGTGCGTGGTCGAGACCGGGACGCCGACGGCGGTCGCCCCGAAGATCGCAGCGGTGGCGCCGATGTTGGCGGCAGCGCCCGAGCTGGCGTGCAGCAGGGTGATCCGCAGGCCCATCGTCTCGATGATCTTCCAGCCGCCCCACACGGTGCCCAGCGCGATGGCGGTGTACGCGGACAGCGCCACCCACTCCGGCACGTCCACGGCCTTCGACCCTGCGTGCGGGTCGAGGTAACCGGCACCGACGAGCAACGCCGCGATCAGGCCCATGGTCTTCTGCGCGTCGTTGGCGCCGTGGCCGAAGGAGACGGCACCCGCCGACACCAGCTGCAGGGCCTTGAACGGCTTGGCGTTGTCGTGCCAGCCGGTCGCCCACTGCAGCGCGGCCACGCCGAACATGGCCAGGAAGGAGATGGTGAACGCCACGGCGGGCGAGGCGAGGATCGCGATCGCCGTCTTCTCCACGCTCGACCAGTTCACGGCGTCCAGGCCGCCCGCGGACAGCCCAGCCCCGATCAGGCCGCCGATGATGGCGTGGCTGGAAGACGACGGCATGCCCACCCACCAGGTGAAGTAGTTCCACGCGATGGCCGCCACGAGGGCGGAGAACACCACCGCGATGGTCTCGTAGCCGCTGGACACGGTCTTGGCCACCGTGTTGGCCACCGCCGTCCCCACGAAGAAGTACGCGGCGAAGTTGAAGGCGGCCGAGAACCAGACCGCTGCCTTGGGGGGGAGCGCCCGGGTCGCGACCACGGTGGCGACCGAGTTGGCGGCGTCGTGGAACCCGTTGGAGAAGTCGAACAACAGCGCCAGCGCGATGATGCCGACGACGGTGACGAGCAGCAGGTCCACAGGGCGCTCCGGAGTCTCGGGATCTCAGGAGCGTCCC
>JBBSAJ010000055.1:0-14024 GCA_038252405.1 Actinomycetes bacterium
GAGGACGACGTCGAGCCCGTCCTCACCCTGACAGGTCGACGCCGAGCCGCTCGAGGAGCAGGGTGCGGACCTTGGCGGCGTCCGCCTGACCGCGGGTGGCCTTCATCACCGCACCGACGAGGACGCCGGCCGCCTGCACCTTGCCGCCGCGGATCTTCTCGACCACGTCCGGGTCGGCCGCGACCACCGCGTCGATGGCCTCGAGCAGCGCGCTGTCGTCGCTGACGACCCGCAGGCCACGGGCCGCGACCACCTCGTCCGGCGAGCCCTCCCCGGCCAGGACGCCGGCCACGACCTGGCGGGCCAGCTTGTCGGTGAGGCGGCCGCCGTCCACCAGCGCGATGATCCGGGCGACGTCGGCCGGGAAGATCGGCAGCTCGGCCACCTCGACGCCGCGCTCGTTGGCCAGCCGGGACAGCTCGCCCAGCCACCAGTTGCGGGCCGCCGCCGGGCTGGCGCCGTCCGCCACGGTGGCCTCGACCACCCCGAGCGCCCCCGCGTTGACCAGATTCTGCAGCTCGAAGTCGCTGATCCCCCACTCCGCCTGCAGCCGCTGGCGGCGCACCGACGGAAGCTCCGGCAGGGTGCCCCGCAGCTCCTCCACCCACTGACGGGACGGGGCCACCGGGACCAGGTCCGGCTCGGGGAAGTAGCGGTAGTCCTCGGCCTGCTCCTTGCTGCGGCCGGGGGTGGTCAGCCCGGTGTCCTCGTGCCAGTGCCGGGTCTCCTGCACCACCCGGCCGCCGGCCGCGAGCAGCGCGGCCTGCCGCTGGACCTCGTAGCGCACCGCCCGCTCGACCGAGCGCAGCGAGTTGACGTTCTTGGTCTCCGACCGGGTGCCCAGCGGGGCGTCCGGCGACGGCCGGAGCGACAGGTTCACGTCGCAGCGCAGCGAGCCCTGGTGCATGTGGGCGTCTGAGACCCCGAGCGCCTGCACGAGCGACCGCAGCTCGGCGACGTACGCCTTGGCCACGGCGGGGGCCAGCGCTCCCATGCCCTCGATCGGCTTGGTCACGATCTCGATGAGTGGGATGCCGGCCCGGTTGTAGTCGACCAACGAGTAGTCCGCGCCCTGGATCCGACCGGTCTCACCCCCCTGGTGGGAGGTCTTGCCGGTGTCCTCCTCCATGTGCGCGCGCTCGATCTGTACCCGGAAGGTGCGCACCCCCTCGTCGGTGGGCACGTCGACGTCCAGCCAGCCGCCCACGGCGATCGGCTCGTCGTACTGCGAGATCTGGTAGTCCTTCGGCATGTCCGGGTAGAAGTAGTTCTTCCGGGCGAACCGGCACCACTCGGCGATCTCGCTGTTCAGCGCCAGTCCGATCCGGATGGCCGACTCGACCGCGACCCGGTTGACCACCGGCAGCGACCCGGGCAGGCCGAGGCAGGTGGGGCAGGTCTGGGTGTTCGGCGCGGCGCCGAACGCCGTGGGGCAACCGCAGAACATCTTGGTCGCGGTGCCGAGCTCGACGTGGACCTCGAGGCCTAGCACCGGGTCGAACCGGTCCATGGCCTCGTCGAAGGGCATCAGGTCGGTCACAGCTGCGGTGCCTCCTCCAGCAGCGGCCGGCCCCACCGGTCGAGCAGCGCCGCCTCGAGCGCACCACCCACCCGGTACAGCCGGTCGTCAGCGAGCACCGGGGCCATCACCTGCAGGCCGACCGGCAGGCCGTCCTCCGGGGCCAGGCCGACCGGCAGGGACATGCCAGGGACGCCGGCCAGGTTCGCCGGGATCGTGGCGATGTCGTTGAGGTACATGGCCAGCGGGTCGTCGAGCTTCTCCCCCAGCCGGAACGCGGTGGTCGGAGCGGTCGGCGAGACGAGCACGTCGACCTGCTCGAACGCCGCAGCGAAGTCGCGGGTGATGAGGGTCCGCACCTTCTGCGCCGAGCCGTAGTAGGCGTCGTAGTACCCGGCCGACAGCGCGTAGGTGCCAAGGATGATCCGGCGGATCGCCTCGTCGCCGAAGCCGGCCGCCCTGGTCACCGACATGACCTCCTCGACCGACCGGCTGCCGTCATCGCCGGCCCGCAGCCCGTAGCGCATGCCGTCGAACTTGGCCAGGTTGCTCGAGGCTTCGCTCGGCAGGATCAGGTAGTACGCCGCGAGCGCGTACGGGAAGTGCGGGCAGGAGACCTCGACGACCTCGGCACCCAGCTCGGTGAGCAGCTGGACTGCCTCGTCGAAGCGCTGCTGCACGCCGGGCTGGTAGCCCTCGCCGGTGAGCTCGTGCACCACGCCGATCCGCAGCCCCCGGACGTCGCGGCTGCGGGCCGCCTCGACGACCGGCGGGACCGGCGCGTCGATGGACGTCGAGTCGTACGGGTCGTGCCCGGCGATCACCTCGTGCAGCAGGGCGGCGTCGAGCACCGTGCGGGCGCACGGCCCGGCCTGGTCCAGCGACGACGCCAGCGCGACCAGCCCGTAGCGGGAGACCCCGCCGTACGTCGGCTTCACGCCGACCGTGCCGGTGACCGCGGCCGGCTGCCGGATCGAGCCGCCGGTGTCGGTGCCGATCGCCAGCGGCGCCTCGAAGGCGGCCACCGCCGCGGCCGAGCCACCACCGGAGCCACCGGGGATCCGGTCGAGGTCCCACGGGTTGTGGGTCGGCCCGTACGCCGAGTGCTCGGTGGAGGAGCCCATCGCGAACTCGTCCATGTTGGTCTTGCCGAGGATCACCACGCCGGCCTGCTTCAGCCGCAGCGTCACGGTGGCGTCGTAGGCGGGCCGCCAGCCCGCCAGGATCCGCGAGCCGCAGGTGGTGGGCACACCCTCCATGGTGAGCACGTCCTTGAGCGCCAGCGGCACCCCCGCGAGCGGGCCGAGCGGCTCCCCCGCGGCCCGTCGGGCGTCGACCGCCCGGGCCGCCTGCAGCGCCCCCTCGGTGTCGACGTGCAGGAAGGCGTGAACGGCGGGGTCGACCGCGGTGATGCGGTCGAGGTGCGCCTGGGCGACCTCGACGGCGGATACCACACCGGAGGCGACCGCCGCGGCGGTGTCGGCAGCGGTCGCCGTGACCAGGTCCGTCACCGGGCTCACGCCTCCTCGTCCAGGATCCGCGGCACCCGGAAGCGGCCGTCCTCGACCGCCGGCGCGGCCGACAGCGCCTGCTCGGGGAGCAGGCTGGGCCGGACGACGTCGTCCCGGAACACGTTGGTCAGCGGCAGCGGGTGCGACGTCAGCGGGACGTCGGCAGCCGCCACCTCGGACACCTTGGCCACCGACTCGAGGATCACGTCGAGCTGGACGGCGAGCCGGTCGAGGTGCGGCACATCCAGCTCCAGGCGAGCCAGCCGGGCCAGGTGCTCGACCTCGGCACGGGAGATCGACGGCATGGACAGACCGCTCCTTCGCTGCGACGGGGATGAGCCCCCCATCCTAGGCGCGGCCGCGGCGGGCTCGAGCGCCTACACCGCCCGCAGTGCCGCCGGTGCCACGTCCATCTGTCCCTGCAGCCAGGCGGTGGCCAGGTCGCCCGACATCGGACGGCTGATGAGCCAGCCCTGTGCGTTGTCGCAGCCGAGCTCCACGAGCTGCTGCCACACCTGCTCGGTCTCGACGCCCTCGGCGACGGCGTCCAGGCCGAGGCCGTGCGCCAGCTCGATGATCGAGCGGACGATGGAGGCATCGTCCCCGCCGTCGGCGAGCCGGCTCACGAACGACCGGTCCACCTTGATCTCCGATACCGGCAGCCGCTGCAGCATGAACATCGACGAGTAGCCGGTGCCGAAGTCGTCCAGGCTCAGGGTGACGTCGAGCGCCTCGAGCGCCTCGAGCGTGTCCAGCACCCGGGTGTGCTCGGTCATCAGGGTGCGCTCGGTGAGCTCCAGGCACAGGAAGGACGCCGGCACACGGTGCCGGGCCAGCCCCTCGGAGACGGTGCGCAGCAGCTCCGCGCCGTGCAGGTCCCTGGCCGACACGTTGACCGCGACCGAGACCGGCAGCCCCATCCGGCGCCAGTCCGCCACCTGGCCGAGGGCGGTGTCGATGACGAACTCGGTGAGCCGGTGCATCAGCCCGAACGTCTCGGCCAGCGGGATGAACTCGTCCGGCGGGATGTAGCCGCGCTCGGGGTGGTTCCAGCGGACCAGCGCCTCGACGCCCACGACGTCGCGGGCCCCCACGGAAACCTTGGGCTGGTAGTGCAGCTCGAGCTCGTGCGCGTCGATGGCCCGGCGCAGCGCGGCCAGCAGCCCGAGCCGGTCGGTCGTGTTGTGGTCCCGGCTGGGGTCGTACACCTCGACGTCGCCGTGCGACTCCTTGGCCACGTACATGGCGACGTCGGCGCGGCGCATGAGCTGCTCCACGGCGTCCCCGTGCTCGGGCCAGACGGTGATGCCGAAGCTGGCCTCCAGCTCGAGCAGCACGCCCTCGAGGTTGAACGGCTCCTCCATGGAGTGCCGGACCCGGTGGGCCACCTCCGCCGCGGCCTTCGAGTTCGTGACGCCGGGCAGCAGCAGCGCGAACTCGTCGCCGCCGAGCCGGGCCACCAGGTCGTCGGGACGCAGCACGGCCGACAGCCGCTGGGACACCAGGACGAGCAGCTGGTCGCCGACGTGGTGCCCGAGGGTGTCGTTGACCTCCTTGAACCGGTCCAGGTCGAGCAGGCACAGCGCGAACGGCTCCCGGTGTGGCGAGCTGACCGCCTCGTCCAGCCGGCGCAGCAGGTACTTGCGGTTGGGCAGCCCGGTGAGGGCGTCGTGCAGCGACTGCTGCTCGGCGACCAGCGAGATCCGGCCGGTCTGGTGGACGGCGAACATCGGGATGAGCAGCAGCGGGATGAAGTACAGGCTGCCCTGCGCCACGAGCACGACGATCGGGGAGAGCGCGAGCACCGCGGCCGTGGAGACCACGTAGAACCAGAAGTCGTCGAAGAACGCCTCGCGGAACGTCTGGCCCTCGTCGGCGGCCAGCCCGGACACCAGCGTGTTGTTCACGACGAACCAGGCCACCCAGCCGGCCGCGATCCAGGACAGGTCCTGGCCCTGCATGGTCCGACCTGCGGCGTCCAGCCCGTCGCCGACACCGGCCAGGTACATGGGCACCCAGGCGGCCATCAGCGACACGCAGTACTGGCCGACGTTGAAGAACAGCGTCCACGACGGCTTCTTCTGCGACCGCTGGGAGACGGTGGTCGCCCCCGCCTGCAGCAGCAGCGCCGGCCACGGGCCCCACAGGTACATGATCGCGAGCACGAAGGCGGTCGTGGTGACGGTGCCGTTCTGGTCGAACCAGCCACCGGTCTTCACCGGACGGAACTCGCCGAGCAGGACCAGGCCGGCGATCACCCAGAAGGCCCACGGCATCGTGCCCATCGCGGGCTGCACCTTGATGGCGGCGGCCGCCACGAACGCCCAACCGACCCACACCGAGAAGTGCCAGGTCACCGCGAACAGCGACCAGCGGGCCAGCGACGGGCGCGGTGAACGACCCCCCATGACCTCTCCTCCCGCCGACGGCGCTCGGAGGTGTTCTCGGCCGCTAGCCCCTCGGCCTTGAGGCCGACCCGACCCGAAGCACCCGAAGGGCGGTGCTGCGGCTGGGGTGGCGCAGCAGCCACTCGGTGGCCTGCGCGGCCGGCATCGGGCGGCCGACGTACCAGCCCTGGGCGCTGTCGCAGCCCAGCTGGTCCAGCGCGTCCCAGGCCTCGAGGGTCTCGACGCCCTCGGCCACGACCTCGATGCCGAGGGCGTGGGCCAGCTCCACGATCGAGCGGACGATGGTCGCGTCGTCGGTCGACTGGGTCATCCGCTGCACGAACGACCGGTCGACCTTGATCTCGCTGACCGGCAGCCGCTTGAGCAGGACCATCGAGGAGTAGCCGGTGCCGAAGTCGTCCAGGCTGAGCGACACGCCCAGCCGCTCGAGCGCGTCCAGGGTCCCGGCGACCCGGCCGGGCTCGGACATCAGCACCCGCTCGGTGAGCTCCAGCCGCAGCGCCCTGGCCGGCAGGCCATGCGCCTGCAGGCCCCTGGCGACGGTCTGGGCGAGCATCGGGCCGTGCAGGTCGCGGGCCGACACGTTGACGGCGACCGGGATGTGCAGGCCGACCGACCACCAGGTCGCGGCCTGGGCCAGGGCGGCGTCCACGACGTAGGACGTCAGCCGGTGCATCAGGCCGGAGTGCTCGGCGAACGGGATGAACTCGTCCGGGTAGACCAGGCCGCGCTCCGGGTGCCGCCAGCGGACCAGTGCCTCCACGCCGACGACGCCGCCGGAGCCGAGCGCCACCTTGGGCTGGTAGTGCAGCTCGAGCTCGCCCTGCTCCAGCGACTGCCGCAGCGAGCCGAGCAGCCCGAGCCGGCTGGTGGAGTGGCGGTCGGTCTCCGGTGCGTAGACCTCGATCCCGGAGCGCTCCTCCTTGGCCAGGTACATGGCGACCTCGGCCGAGCGCTGCAGCTGGTGGACATCGGTCCCGTGCACCGGGTATAGCGCGATGCCGACGCTGGCCTCCAGCTCGATCAGGACGCCGTCGGTGCGGAACGGCTCGGCCAGCGCCGCCCGGATCCGCACCGCTACCTCGATCGCGTGGTCCTCGCCGGGCACATCCGTCAGCAGGACGGCGAACTCGTCACCGCCGAGCCGGGCGACCGTGTCCTCCGGGCGCAGCGCGCTGCGGATCCGTCCCGCGACGTGCTCGAGCATCCGGTCGCCCATCTGGTGCCCGAGCGTGTCGTTGACGTCCTTGAACCGGTCGAGGTCGAGCAGGAACAGCGCCAGGGGGACCCCGTCGGCCTTCGCCAGGGCGCTTTCCAGCTGCTCGAGCAGCAGCTTGCGGTTGGGCAGCCCGGTGAGCGGGTCGTGGTGGGCCTGGTGCTCCTTCTCCAGGGACATGGCCGAGGTGCGGTAGATGGCCACGAGCGGTGGCAGCAGCAGCGGGAACCACCACAGGCTCATCTGCACCGCGAGGGCGACCAGCGGCGAGATGGCGAAGACCGAGAAGTTCGAGACGACGAGGTAGCGGAAGTCCTCGAAGAACAGCTCGTGCAGCGGCGCCCGCGCGTGCGCCGCGAGCAGCCCCGAGACGATCAGGTTGTTGGCCAGGAAGTAGACGATCCAGGCGACGATCATGACCGGCAGGTCGCCTCGGACGATGTGGTGCGAGGCGCTGGCGGTGGCCGTGTAGCCGAGGGGGAGCATGGCCAGCCAGGCCAGCGCGAGGCTGACCGCGTACTGGGCCGGGTTCACCAGGGTCCGCCACCACTCCTTGCGCGCGGCCAGGTCGGCCACGACGGAGGCGATCGCCTGGGCCGCCACGGCCGGCCACAGCCCCCACAGGAACATGATCGCGAAGGTGAAGGCGATGGACGGCGTGATGCCCTCGCCGAACGACCGGCTGGTGATGACCGGGCGCAGCTCACCGAAGACGACGAGCGCGGACAGGCACACCAGGGCCAGGGCCTGGTCGACCTGGGGAAGCGTGGGCGCGGCGACGACGGCCGCGCCGAGCACCACCGCGCCGGCCGCGACGATCGGCCAGTACACGGCGCTGAACAGGTTCGGGCGCAGCACCGAGGGCGTACCGGCGCGCGTCGGCGTGTCCATCCGCCCTCCCCCGCAGCTTCAGCCACTATGAGTAGTTGGCTGACTGCGCTGCGTAGTCTGCACCCGGGTGGGCGCCGTGACCACCCAGTCAGGCAGAAATTCGCCCGGACGGCGGGGAGCGACGCGCCGGTGTCGCGGAATCAGTCGATGGCCACGGTGAGCGCGCGGGCCGCCTCCGGGCCCTGCTCGAGCAGCACCCGCAGCCCGTCGGCGTCCAGCACTGGGACGCCCAGCTGCAGCGCCTTGTCGTACTTGCTGCCCGGAGCGTCACCGGCGACGACGAAGCCGGTGGCCTTGGAGACCGACCCGGTGACCTTCGCACCGCGAGCCTGCAGGGCCTCGGTGGCGGCGTCCCTGGTCCAGCCGGCGAGGGTACCGGTGAGGACGACGACGACCCCGTCGAGCGGCCGGGGGGCGTCCGACTCCGCCGCGTCGGCCATCCGCACGCCAGCCGCGCGCCACTTGGCCACCAGCTCGCGGTGCCAGTCGACGGTGAACCACTCGATGATCGACTCCGCGATGACCGGACCGACCCCCTCGACCGCGGCCAGCTCCTCGGCCGGGGTCGAGGCGATCCGGCCGAGGTCGCGCAGCTCGCGGGCCAGCGCCTGGGCGGCGGTCGGCCCGACGTGCCGGATCGACAGGGCGACCAGCACCCGCCACAGCGGCTGCGCCTTGGCCCGCTCCAGGTTGTCCAGCAGCTTGACCGCGTTCGTGGACAGCCCGCCGTCCTTGCGGGTGAAGAACGGGCAGCCGGCCAGCCGCTCGGCGGTGAGCCCGAACACGTCGCCCTCGTCGGCGATCAGCCCGCACTCGAGCAGCGCGGCGCCGGCCTCGTAGCCGAGCACCTCGATGTCGAGGGCCCCCCGGCCGGCCAGGTGGAAGACCCGCTCCCGCAGCTGCGCGGGGCAGGACCGCGCGTTGGGGCAGCGGATGTCGACGTCCCCCTCCTTCTCCGGCGCGAGCGGGGTGCCGCACGCCGGGCAGCGGGTGGGCATCGCGAAGGCGCGCTCGCTGCCGTCACGCAGCTCCACGACCGGGCCGACGATCTCCGGGATGACGTCGCCGGCCTTGCGCAGCACGACCGTGTCGCCGACCAGGACGCCCTTGCGGCGCACCTCGTCCTGGTTGTGCAAGGTGGCCATCTCGACGGTGGACCCGGACACCCGCACCGGTGCCATGACCCCGAACGGGGTGACCCGGCCGGTGCGCCCGACGTTGACCTGGATGTCCAGCAGCTTGGTGGTCACCTCCTCGGGCGGGTACTTGAAGGCGACCGCCCAGCGCGGCGCCCGCGACGTGGCGCCGAGCCGGCCCTGGGTGGCGAAGTCGTCGACCTTGACCACCACGCCGTCGATCTCGTGGTCCAGGTCGTGCCGGTGCTCGCCGTAGTGAGCGATGAAGGCGTCGACGGCGGCCAGGTCGTCGACCACCCGGAACTGGCCGCTCGCAGGCAATCCCCAGTTGGCCAGTGCCTGGTACGCCTCGGACTGGGTCGCCGGCTGGAAACCGCGGCGAGCGCCGAGCCCGTGCACCACCAGCCGCAGCGGGCGCGACGCGGTGACCCGCGGGTCCTTCTGCCGCAGCGAGCCGGCTGCCGCGTTGCGCGGGTTGGCGAACGGCGCCTTGCCGGCCGCCACCAGGCCGGCGTTCAAGTCGGCGAACCCGGCCACCGGGAAGTAGACCTCCCCGCGCACCTCGAGCAGGTCGGGCACCGGCCGCCGGCTGGCGTCGAGCGCCACCGGGACATTGGCCACGGTGCGCACGTTGGCGGTGACGTCCTCGCCGGTGCGCCCGTCACCGCGGGTGGCCGCACGCACCAGCCGGCCGCCCTCGAAGACCAGGTCCACGGCCAGCCCGTCGTGCTTCACCTCGCACAGCCAGCGCACCTCACCGCCGGCGTCGCGCAGCACCCGCTCGGCCCAGGCCTGCAGCTCCTCGGCACTGAACACGTTGTCCAGGCTCATCATCCGCTCGAGGTGCTGGACCGGGCTGAACAGTGTCGAGTAGGTCCCGCCGACCCGCTGGGTCGGCGAGTCGGGGGTGCGCACCCCCGGGTAGCGCTCCTCCAGGTCGGTCAGCTCGCGCAGCAACGCGTCGTACTCGGCGTCGCTGACCACCGGGGCGTCCAGCACGTAGTAGCGGTACTGGTGCTCGTCGATCTGCTTGGCCAGCTCGACCGCACGCTCCCTCGCCTCGGCCGGGACGCCGTCGACCAGCTCAGCCACGCTCGCCCTCCGGGTCGTCGACCAGCCGGCGCGCCGCCGTCCGAGCCCGGCCCAGCGCGGCCAGCGCGTACGCAGGCGAGGCGCCGGCCAGGCCGCAGGTGGGGGTGACCGTCACCCGGGCCGCCAGCTGCTCGGGCGGGACACCGAGGCGGCGGCCCAGCGTGCGGGCCGGCCGCGCATCATCGGACGCGGCTGCGGTGTCGGCCCCGGTGCCGAGGGCGGGCACCGTGCCGAGCAGCAGGTGGACTCCGGACTCCAGCGCCGTCCCGATCGCGTCGTCCTCGGCGGGCGTGAGCAGCGTCGCGTCCAGGGACAGCCCCCGCGCACCGGCAGCCACCAGCAGCCCGACCGGAGGCTGCGCCGCACAGCAATGCACGACCGGCTCCGCTCCGCTGGCCACCACCGCGTCGACGACCAGCCGCAGGTGCTCGCGCAGCTCCTGCTCGCGCACCGAGCGCAAGGTGGCGAAGCCGCTGGCGGTGGGCACCGCGCCGGACTGGACGGCGGGCAGCAACGGCTCGTCCAGCTGGACGACCACCGACGCGCCCGGCACCCGCCGGAGCAGGTCGGCCACGTGCCCACCGATGCCCTCGGCCAGCGACACCGCGAGGTCGCGCCGCGCCCCCACGTCGGCCAGCGCCTTGTCCCCGCTGCCCAGCTCGACGGTGGCCGCGAGGGTCCACGGGCCGCACACCTGCAGCTTCAGCGGCCCGACGTAGCCGTCGGTGGCCTCCTGGACAGCGTCGAGGTCCTCGGCCAGCAGCGACCGGGCCAGGCGCAGGTCGTGCCCCGGCCGACCGACCAGCCGCCAGCCGAACGGGCCCCACTCGGCCGGCAGGTCGGTGAGCAGCGCGACGGCGCGGCCGGTGAGCTCCGCACCCGGCCCCCGGGCCGGCAGCTCGGGCAGGTGCGGCAGGTCGGGCAGCTCGCCGAGCACCCTGCGGACGGCCTCGCGCACGTCCGTACCGGGCATCGAGCCGACCCCGGTGGCCGCCCCGACCGGCCAGCCCCGCGACCAGGTCACCGGGCCACCCCGTCGGGCGCCGTGACCGCGGCGGAGGTGGCCGCGATGGTGGCCGAGCCGACCACCCGGGTGCCGTCGTAGAGCACCGCAGCCTGCCCAGGCGCGACCCCACTGGCCGGGCTGGCCAGCCGGACCACGACCCGGTCGCCGTCCACCTCGGCGACGCCCTGGAGCTCCTCGCCGTGGGCGCGCAGCTGCACCCCACAGCCGAAGGTGCCCTCCGGAACCGCCCCGCACCACCGCGGCCGCTCCGCCACGACGGTGCGCACAGCCAGCTGCTCGACCGGGCCGACGGTCACCTGCCGGTCGACCGGGGAGACCGACAGCACGTAGCGCGGCCGGCCGTCGGCGGCCGGCCGGCCCAGCCGCAGGCCCTTGCGCTGGCCCACGGTGAACGCGTAGGCACCGTTGTGCTCGCCGAGTACCTCGCCGCTGACGTCGACCACCGGCCCGGGCGCGGACCCGATCCGGTCGCGAAGGAACCGCTCGGTGTCTCCGTCCGGGATGAAGCAGATGTCGTGGCTGTCCGGCTTCTGGGCCACGGCCAGCCCGCGGTCGGCCGCCTCGGCCCGCACCGCCCCCTTGTCGGTGTCGCCGAGCGGGAACATCGCGTGCGCCAGCTGCTCGGCCGTGAGCACCCCGAGGACGTACGACTGGTCCTTGGCACGGTCGACGGCCCGGTGCAGCTCGGGCCCCTGCGGCCCCTGGACGACGGACGCGTAGTGCCCTGTGCACACGGCGTCGAACCCCAGTGCCACCGCCCGGTCGAGCACCGCGGCGAACTTGATCCGCTCGTTGCAGCGCAGGCACGGGTTGGGGGTACGCCCGGCGGCGTACTCGGCCACGAAGTCGTCGACCACGTCGGCCCGGAACCGCTCGGCGAGGTCCCATACGTAGAACGGCAGGGCGAGGACGTCGGCCACCCGGCGGGCGTCACGGGAGTCCTCCAGCGTGCAGCAGCCGCGCGCCCCGGTCCGGAACGACTCGCGCTGGGCGGCCAGCGCGAGGTGGACGGCGGTCACCTGGTGGCCGGCGTCGACGGCGCGCGCCGCGGCGACGGCTGAGTCGACCCCGCCCGAGAGCGCGGCGAGCACACGCACTACGCGCTCCGCGCCGTGGTGAGCCCGGCCCGGCGGGCCCGTTCGACGACCGGTCCGATCGCATCGGCCAGCGCCTGGACGTCGGCCTCGGTCGAGGTGTGCCCCAGCGAGAAGCGCAGCGACGCCCGCGCGGTCGCCGGGTCGGCCCCCATGGCCAGCAGCACGTGCGAGGGCTGAGCGATGCCGGCGCTGCAGGCGGAGCCGGTGGAGCACTCGATGCCGCGGGCGTCGAGCAGCAGCAGCAGTGAGTCGCCCTCGCAGCCGGGGAAGGAGAAGTGCGCGTTGGCGGGCAGTCGGCCGGCCGGGTCGGGGTCGCCGTTGAGCTGGGCGTCCGGGACGGCGGCCCGCACCACCTCGACCAGCCGGTCCCGCAGGGCGCCCACCCGGGCGGCCCGGCCCACCCGCTCGACCGGCAGCGTGGCGGCCGCCGCGGCGAACCCGGCGATCGACGCGACGTCGAGGGTGCCGGACCGGACGTCGCGCTCCTGGCCACCGCCGTGCTGCACCGGGACGACGTCGACCCCCCTGCCGAGCAGCAGCGCGCCGACGCCCACCGGGCCGCCGAACTTGTGCCCGGACAGAGTCAGCGCGTCCAGGCCGCTGGCCGCGAAGTCGACCTCGAGCTGGCCGGCGGCCTGGACGGCGTCGGAGTGCATCGGCACGCCGTGCTCGCGGGCCACCGCGGCCAGCTCGGCCACCGGCTGCACGGTGCCGACCTCGTTGTTGGCCCACATGACCGTGACCAACGCCACGGACTCGGGATCGTCGGCCAGCACCTCGCGCAGCGCCTGCGGACGAACCCGGCCGAGCTGGTCGACCGGCAGCCACACCAGCTCGGCCTGCTCGTGCTCGACCAGCCAATCCAACGGGTCGAGGACCGCGTGGTGCTCGACCGGGCTGGCCACGACTCGGCGCCGCCGCGGGTCGGCGGCCCGCCGGGACCAGAACAGGCCCTTGACCGCGAGGTTGTCCGCCTCGGTCCCACCGGAGGTGAGGACCACCTCGCCCGGCCTGGCCCCGAAGGCCGCCGCAAGGCACTCGCGGGACTCCTCCACCACCCGGCGGGCGCGGCGCCCGGCCGCGTGCAGCGAGGACGCGTTGCCCACCCGGGACAGCTCGGCCGTCACCGCCTCGACGGCTTCGGGCAGCATCGGGGTGGTGGCGGCGTGGTCCAGGTAGGCCATCAGGAGGCCGATTCTAGGCGCCGGGGGCGACACCCCGGCGCCCGCGGACGCGCTGCGCCGCTAGGACGTCAGCGAGGCACAGGAGGGGTTGGCCGCGAAGGCCGGCCCGAGGGCCCCGGTGCCGTTCCTGGCCGCCGTCCCGATCGCCTGGGTGGTCTCGACCGGCGCGGTGAGCGACGCGTTCGCCGCCGTCGCGACAGCGGCGAGCGCCGTGACCAGGGCCGCGCCGGAGGCGCCCCGCACCGCCGTGACAGCCGTCTCGAGAGCGTCGACGGACGACCGCAGCCGATCGGCCGAGCTCGTCACTGCTGCCAGGTCCGGATCGTCGGCGCTGCCCACCGGGACCGCTGCGACGGTGCTGACCAGCTCGGTCACCGACCTCTTGATCGTTTCGAGCTGGCTCGAGAGGCTGGACCCGACGTCCGTGCCCCCGGCGATCGCAGCCGTGACCAGACCCTGGATCGACGACGTGAGCTCGCCGGTGGCCGTGCACACCTGCCCGGCCCAGGCGACCTGCTCCGCCGTTGGCTGGGTCCCCGAGCCGGTGACCGACGAGGTCGGCGACGCCGCCGTGGACGAAGCCGACCCGGGGCCGGTCGACCCGCCCGAGCAGGCCGCGAGCAGGACGGCGGCGGCCAGCAGGGCCAGCGGTCTGCTCACCGGACACCCGCCTGCCGAGATTCCACCCATCGTTGTCGGGGCTCAGCCCTTGCGCTTGCGGATCTCCGCGGCGAGCTGGGGCACGACGGTGTTGAGGTCGCCGACCACGCCGTAGTCGGCCAGCTCGAAGATCGGGGCCTCCGGGTCCTTGTTGACCACGACGATCGTCTTGGAGGTCTGCATGCCGGCCCGGTGCTGGATCGCCCCGGAGATGCCGCTGGCGATGTACAGCTGCGGCGAGACGGTCTTGCCGGTCTGCCCGACCTGGTACTGGTGCGGGTAC
>JBBSAJ010000056.1:0-13618 GCA_038252405.1 Actinomycetes bacterium
AGTCGGCCGGTGAATCCGGTGGATGTCACTGGTCGCCCGCATGGTGCACAAGTGCAGTAACTGCGATGTGCCAGCAGGGCACCATAGATGTCTGATCGCGATCAAATAAAGAATCTTCGGCTAATTTTCTTCACCCAACAGCTTGGGGGCGCAGGCTCTCCACCTAGCACAGGAGCAGCAGCCATGAGCGACTTCCAGACCCTCGCCACCATCAACGGCCCCTACGGGCTCATCTACATCATCGACCTCATCGAGCGCCCCCAGCGCGACCCGCTCTACATCGTCCACGCTGGCTACGACCGGGCGACCGCAGAGCCCGCCTGCACCCATGAGGGCGCCAACGCCCCCGGCCCGGCCGCGGTGCCTGCGCGCCCTCGCCAACGCCCGAGCGGCTGGCGCCGGGTGAGGCCCGCCGCCCAGGCCGCCCGCACCGCCGAGGAGGCGCGGGCGCTCGCCGGGTGGGCCGAGCCCCTCGTCCCCGTCAATGCCAGCGAGGAGCAGCCGCCCACAACCGTGATCGAGGTCCGACCATGACCCCTCTAGCCCTGACCCTGCTCCTGCTCGCCGGGGTCGGCCTGGCCAACGCCTGCCTGCTGGTCTTCGTCGCCAGCAACACCCGCCAGCTGCGCCAGGTCGTAGCCCTCGCCGCCGAGGCTGCCGAGCTGGCAGCCGAGGCCGCCGCAGAGGCAGCTCGGCGGGCTGCTCCCCCCGGCCCCACCCTGGGCGGGGCATCCTGGCGAGCATGACCGTTGCTGACGCCCCCACCCGCGAGATCGGCTCGGCCCTCACCACCTACCCGATAGCCATCGGCGCCCCCGGCCAGCTCCTGGTCGACTCCACCGAGGAGACGGCAGAGCTGCGCTTCCCCGAGAGCGCCATCGTCTACGACCGGATGCGGAAGACCGATGGGCAGCACGCCGCGGTCCTGCGGGCCGCGATGCTCCCGCTCCAGCGCACCGCCTGGCGGCTGAGCGGCGGCGACGTGAACCCGAAGGTCATGGCCTTCGTGGAGTCCGAGCTGGGCCTGGCCGGGCGGGCGGGGCGGCAGCGCCGCCGCGGGCAGGGCGTCGTCTGGTCCGAGCACCTGCGGCTGGCGATGCTCCAGCTGGTGTTCGGCTTCATGCCGTTCGAACAGGTGTACGTCGTCGGCCCCCCCAGCGCAGGGCAGGAGGGGCTCAGCGGCGACGTGGCGCACCTGCGCAAGCTCGCCCCCCGGCTGCCCCGCACCCTGACCCAGACCCCCAGGGTCGAGCGGGACGGCGGCCTCGCCGGGATCGTGCAGACCGTGGCCGGGGCGGCAGCGGACAAGCTGGCGGGCACCTCGGCGGGCGAGGCGTTCATCCCCGTCGACCGCCTGGCGATGTTCGTCCACGAACGAGAGGGCGCCGATTGGACGGGCACCTCGATTTTCCGGGCGAGCTACAAACACTGGCTCATCAAGGACGGGCTCCTGCGGCTCGGCCCGATGGTCGCCGAGCGCAACGGCATGGGCGTCCCCGTCGTCTACTTCACCGAGGAGGCAGACCGGAAGGCTGCGCTGGACATAGCCACCCGCGTCCGCGCTGGGGCCGACTCAGGAGCAGCCCTCAAGAACGGGATGAAGCTCGACCTGGTGGGGGTGAGTGGCTCGACCCGCGACGAGCTGCCCTTGATCCGGTACCACGACGAGGCGGCCGGCCGCTCCACCCTGGCGATGTTCCTGAACCTCGGCCACGACCGCGGCAGCCAGAGCCTCGGGGAGACGTTCGCCGACTTCTTCGTGATGAGCCTCGACGCGGTGGCCGACAGCATTGCCGAGACGACCACCGAGCACGTCATCCGCGACCTGGTGGAGCTGAACTTCGGCCCCGACGAGGCGTACCCGGTGCTGCTCGCGGACCCCATCGGCGCCGAGGCCACCCCGACCGCCGAGGCCCTGAAGTCCCTGTCCGACGCGGGTCTGCTCGGCAGCATCGACCCCGACCTCGTCGGGGAGGTCCGCCGCCGCTACGGCCTGCCCGCCCTGCCCGCCCTGCCCGAGGCCGACGAGGTTGAGGACGTGAGCGGCAACCTGATCGGCCTGACCGGGGCAGGGCCTGGCCCGGCACCAGCCCCGCCCGCCGCGCTGGCCGCCAGCTCAGACCTGCCCAGCACCCCGGCCGGGTCCGACCCGATCGCCGAGAGGGTCGCCGCTCTGGCCGAGCGGGTCGCAGCCCTGCGCGCAGGGTGACCCCCGACGACCTCGACCCGATAAAGCGGTCGGGGGAGCGTCGGCCCTGGCCCTGGGAGCGCCCCGCCGCTGCCGCAGCAGTCGAGGTCGCCCTGGCCGAGGCCGAGCAGAGCCTGCGGGAGCGGCTGGTCGAGGAGGGCCGCGCCACCCGCGGCGCCGCCCGCGACCTGTTCCCCCACGAGATTCGGGCTGAGGTCCGCTTCGGGGAGCTGGAGCGCGCCCACGCCGAGACGGCCCAGCTGCTCGCCCGCCGCCTGGAGGGCATCCGTCAGGCCGCGCTCGCTGCGCTGGCCCGCGAGCTGGCCGGGTCGGGGACCGCCGCCGACGTGGTGGCCCGCCTCGCTGGGCTTCTCTCCCCGCTGCACCCCGACACCCTCACCGTCCCCGTCGACACCGAGCCGATCCTGGCCGCGCTGCTCGCCCACGCCGAGGAGGCCGCCGCCGCCGTCCAGGCCGAGGCCCGCCGGCAGGGGGTGCCCGAGGCGCTGCTGCCCCGCGCTGGCCTCACCCCGGCCGCGCAGGAGCTGCTCGCGGCGCAGGCCGCCGCCCTGGCCGACGCCCCCGTCGAGCGGGTGCTGCGCGCCGCAGCCGAGGCGGCCACCCTCGGGGTGCCGAGCACCGCCACCGCAGCGCAGGCCGCCCGGGTCGCCCTCGACGCCGCCGAGGCAGCCCCCACCGGGGCGCTGGACGACCTGGCCCGCCAGGTGACCACCCGGGCTGGCGGCGCTGGCCGGGCCGCGGGGGCGCAGGCCGCCCCGCCCGCCCGGTCCTATGCCAGCGAGCTGCTCGACGGCTCCACCTGTGGCCCCTGCGCCGTGATCGACGGGAAGGAGTACGCCACCCTCGCCGCGGCCCTGGCCGACTACCCCGACGCCGGCGGCTACCGGGAGTGCGCCGGCGGCCCCCGCTGCCGCGGCACCCTCGTCTTCGTCCACGGCGAGGCCGAGCCCAGCCGCTAGAAGCCGCGCTCAGCCAGCCAGGCGTCGAGGGCCTCGGCCGCGACGTCCTGGAGCCGCACCCGGCCGTCCTGCTCGTTGACGTAGCGGCGCATCCGCCGCTTCAACACCACCGGCAGGACCGTCCCGAACTGCTCGGTCGGCTCGACAGGGGCCGGCGCTGGGGCCGTGCGGGCCGCTGCCGCCTTGCCAGGCCCGTCCAGGCCGTGCAGGCCGCCCCTCGGCTTCTTCGCCTTCAGCGGGCTCGGGCGGGGCTTCGGCTCGGCCATCAGCCGGCCAGCCCGAGCAGCCGCGCGCAGTAGCCGTCCACGATCTGCCCCGCCTGGGTGGCGCGCTCCCCGCGCTGCCCCCCCAGATGCACCCCTGTCTCGGCGACCCGGCTGATCGCCACCCATTCGGGCAGCGGCGGCTCAAACACCTGAGCCCCGAACGACTCCCGCACCTGCTCGGCCCGCAGCGCCCTGGAGCTGTTGCGGCCCAGCCGGTTGATGACGACGCCGCAGAGGGCGAGGTCGTCCCGGTAGTCCTCGCGGATGGCCTCGGCGCTGTCCAGGAGCAGCCGCACCCCGTTCAGCGCGTCCTTCGTCGGCTCGGTCACGACGAGGAGGGCGTCGGCGGCGACCATCGCCGCGTCGGCGACAGGCCCCAGCGAAGGCGGGCAGTCGATCAAGACCACCGCGTACGGGCCGGTCACCCCTGCCAGGGCCTTGCGCAGCTGCTGCTCCACCCCGCGGGCTCGGACGCTGTTCGTGCGGGCCAGCTGAATGTCGCCGGGCAGGAGGTCCACGCCCGGCCAGAGCGTGGGGATGATCGCCCCAGCTGCGGCGCCCTCGCCCCCGGCTTCCATCGCGTCGTAGACCGAGGGCTGCGCCTCGGCGTCGAAGTCGGGGGCGAGGGTGTCGGTGGCGTTGCCCTGCGGGTCGGCGTCGACCACCAGCACCTGGCGGCCCGCCGCCCCGAGGCTGCCCGCGAGGAGCAGCACCAGCGTCGTCTTCCCGACGCCGCCCTTCTGATTGGCCACGGCAAAGATCATGCCCAGCAGCCTAGCGCCCTAGATCACCAGATGTCTGCCCCTCTGCCGATCTTTCTTCCCAGGTGGCTAGACACGCGGCGTCCCCCCGCCAGGCGCAGCTCGCCCGCACTGTGGGCCGCATGGCAACCGCAGCACTACGCGACGTGGAGCTGGTCAGCACCGGCACCTGGGCGGCGAGCACCGGCCAGACGACGATCACCCGCGCCGACCTCGACGCGATCCTCGCCGCAGCAGCAGACCCGCAGATCGACCACGCCCCCATCAAGCTCGGCCACTTCGACCCCCGCTTCGACGGGGAGCCCGCCGCGGGCTGGGTGCGCCCGACCCGCATCGAGCGCAAGGGCGGCCGGGACGTGCTCTACGGCGACCTGATCGGGATGCCCGCAGCTCTCGCCCAGGCCGCGCCCACCGCGTACCGGCGCCGCAGCGCCGAGCTGAAGTTCAGAGCGAAGACCCCGGGCGGCAAGACGTACGCCGCGGTCCTGACCGGCCTGGCCCTCCTCGGGGTGCAGGCCCCAGCCGTCAAGGGCCTCGCCGACGTGCTCGCCCTCTACAGCGCAGGCACCCACCAGCCCCTCGACGCCGAGGCCGTGGGCGACGTGCAGATCGTGGAGGGGCTGAGCCCAGCCCTCACGACGCTGTTCTCGGCCTGCGCCGCCGAGCTGCCAGCCGACCGCCTCGACCGCCTCGCCGCTCTGCTGGGCGCAGCCGACACGGCCAGCGTCCCCCCACCGGAAATCGACGCCCCGAACGATGACACCCAGACCACGGCTACGGAAGGAGGGGCACCCATGGCGCTCACCGAGGAGCGGGTGCGGGAAATTCTGCACCTGGAGACTGACGCAGACGTAGAGGCCGCCCTGCGCGGCCTGGCAGCCGCGAGCGGGGAGACAGTGACCCCAGAGACGCCGCTGCCCGGCACAGGCACCAGCCCGGCCGAGCAGCCGACCACCGCCCCGACCGTCCCGGCCGAGCCCACCGAGGTGCCAGCCGCCCCGGCCGAGCCCGCTGCCGCCCCCTCGGCGCAGCCCGAGCCCGAGCTGGTCACCCTCTCGGCGGGCACCTGGGCCGAGGTGCAGCGCAACGCCGCAGCTGGCGCAGCTGCTGCCGCGGCCCTGGACACCCAGCGCCGGGCCGACCTCATCTCAGCCGCTGTCCGCGAGGGCCGGGTCGCCCCCGCCGAGCGGGCGCTGTTCGCCGCGGCCATCGACCGCGACGAGGAGGGCACCGTGGCCCTGCTCTCGGGTCTCACCCCCCGCTTCCCCGTCACCGAGATCGGCTCAGACACCGCGCCCCTCGCGCAGCTGTCGGCCGGGGCCTCGGACGCCTGGGACGCCTGGGAGCGCGCCACCTTCCCAGCCCTTCCCGCAGCCGCAGAGACGAGGTAGACCCGATGGCCCGCATCAACGCCGCCGTGCCCTTCTATCCAGAGGGCAAGGAATTCACCTGCCACGTAGGCGCAGCCGCCGTCAGCGGCAAGCGTTTCGTCGCCGTCTCGGCCAACCAGATCGACGGGCGGCCGGTCGTGCAGCACGCAGGAGCTGACGCCCGCGTCCTCGGCGTCTCGGGCTACGACGCGCCCATCGGCGGCGCGGTGACCGTCTACCGCGCCCACAACGTGGTCCCGGTCGTCGCTGGCGCTGCTCTCACCGCTGGGCAGGCCGTCAAGTCCGACGCCCAGGGCCGAGCCGTCCCGGCAACGGGCACCGACCTTGTCGCTGGGGTCTGCCTCGCAGACGCCGCCGACACCACTGACGCGAAGATCGCGCTGAGCTAGCCCCGGGCTCGACCGGACAACCCGAAGGAGACCACGATGCCCGGCACCATGTACCCGCCACCCGCCCCCACCATTACGGGCGCGCTCATCACAGTCGATGCGTTCCTGCGCACCCCCAGCCGGGTGCAGCGGGTCGTGGAAGACCTCGCGCTGAACCGCTTCGTAGCCGACCTGATCTTCTCGGCTGGGGACGCGCAGGGGGGCGCGGTCATCTACGACCGGGTGCTCGCCAGCGAGCTGTTCACCACCCGCGACGTTCAGGCCATCGAGCCCGGGTCGGAGTTCCCCGTCGTTGACGTGGACCAGGCCACGCCGACGCCTGCTGTGGTCAGCAAGTGGGGCGGGGCGGGCATCGTCACCTACGAAAGCCGGGACCGCGACTCCCGCGACGAGCTGAACCGCCAGCTGACCCGGCTGCGGAACACCCTCGTCCGCAAGGTCGACACCGTGGCTATGGCGGCTCTCTCGGCCGACCCCAGCGTCGGCACCCAGGTCGCCTCGGCCAATTGGTCGACCTCGGGCGACATCATCGCGGACCTGGAGACGGCGCGCTCCACGATCGACAACGCCGACCTCGGCTACGAAGCCGACACGATCATCATCAACCCGGCGCAGCGGCTCGACATCAGCAAGAACGCCGCGCTGCGGAACGCCCTGCCCCGCGAGACGGTGGCATCCAACCCGGTCACGAGCCGCGACCTGAACGGCCTGCTGTCGTTCCCCAACTGGATCGTCAGCAACCGCGTGCCGGCTGGGACCATCTACGTCATGCAGTCGAAGGTCATCGGCAGCCAGAGGGACGAGGTGGCGCTGTACACCCGCGTGGTGGACCAGCCCGAGCGGGAGCGCGTCCTGCTCATGGCCGGCCGCCGCACGGTGCCGATCATCACTGACCCCCTGGCCGCCGTCAAGATCACAGGAGCCTAAGTCATGGCCATCATCGGTAAGGCCCCCGCGGCCAAGGACGAAGCACCGGCAGTCACGTTCGAGGAGGGCGTCAACCCGACCCCCGGCACCGAGCAGCACCTGGCCGAGACGGCGGCAGATGGGGGCCTGACCCAGGTCACCGAGGCCACCGACGCCCTGGCGGTCCTCGCCGCTGGAGCAGCCGCCCCGCTGGCCGACCAGGCCGCCGCGGGTGGGGTCGCCCTCACCGGCAAGACCGTGGACGGCGGCGGCAGCAGCCAGGCCGTCGTGCTGGTCAACCGGTACGCCTTCATCGCCAAGCTGGACGGGGAGAAGTACCACCTGGTCGCCGAGCGCGGCGATGTGGTCACAGTGACCCCGGCCGAGCTGGAGCGCGGCGAGGGCCTCGGCGCCCTGACCAAGGGGTAGCCGACCGTGAACGGCGCCGCGTCGAGCTGAGGCCCCTTCTTGGCAGGAGCCTTCCTTCCCGCCCGGCGCGACCGACCTCCCCGCCTCGGCGCTGGGCACCGCCGTGATCTCCTCGGGCTCCCGCCACTACGCCGCGCTGCTGCCCGAGCTCAGGAGAGGACCGCCACCATGCCGACCGCGATACCGCTGGCCCCCGGGGTCGCGGCCGTCCCCCCGTTCGGCGCGACCGTCGACGGGGTACGGGCCCTCATCCCCGAGGCCGTCATCCCCGACGAGGCCCCGCCCCGCAGCAAGCTCGTCGTCAGCGGCCAGGTCGTCGTCTGGCTGGCTGACCTGTCGCGGCGTGTCTCGCTGCGCCTGGCCGGCTGGGAGGCGCTGCGGCTGGTGCAGACCGACGCCGAGGCGCTGCTGGGCCTCGCCGCCCCCCGCGAGCGGCTCGCCGCGTACGCACGCGACCTCGTCCACAACGGCGCCGCGAGCTACACCGAGTCCGCCAGGCACCCCGAGCGGGCGCAGGACGGCTACGCCGCGGTGCTGTGGACCCGGTTCCTCGACGGGCTGGGCGAGCTACGGCTGTGGATGGCCGCCGAGCTGGAGGCGCAGACCCCCGGCATCGGCGGTGAGGCCAGCTTCCCGCTGGCCTCGTTCACCCCCGAGCGGCTGCGGTTCTGATGGCCACCCGCCTCCAGCTGAGCTTCTACGGCGACCGGCAGCTCGACCGCACCCTGGCGAAGTTCAACGCAGCCAAGGACATGCGCCCGGCCTGGCAGTCGCTCGCGGCCCGCTTCACGCGGATGGAGGCGAAGCAGTTCGGCTCCCAGGGCGGCTTCGGCTCGGGCGGCTGGGCGCCCCTCTCCCCGCGGTACGCCGCGTGGAAGGCGAAGCACTATCCCGGCAAGGGCATCCTGGTCCGCACCGGCGAGCTGCGCCGCTCGCTGACCCAGCGGCCCCTCGGCACCGAGGTTCTAGAGAAGTCATTCATGGTGATCGGCAGCAACGTCGAATACGGGGCGCACCATCAGCGGGGCGGCGGCCTCCCGCGGCGGCGGCCCGTCGAGTTCCCCGACGCCGAGCGCCGAGCCTGGGTCAAGGTCATGCACCGCTTCCTCCAGGGCAACGGCCGCTCATGATCGGCCCCGAGGGCGTCGCGCAGCTCCTCGCCACCCGGCTGGCCGAGGCCGTCCCCGCCCGCCTGACCGACCTGGAGCTGCGCCTAGACCTGCCCGCCAACAGCCTGCCCCGGCCCAGCCTGGTGCTGCCCCGCGACACCTTCGACCTGGCCCTCAACGACTATCCGGCGCTGCTGGTCATCCCCCAGGAAGTCCGCAGCATGGCCCGCAGCGACGTGGGCGACGACGGCGGGGAGACGTTCCGCGTCCGCTACGCCGTTCGGGTCTACATCTGGGCACGCGGGGAGCATGAGCAGGACGCCGACCTGTGCCGCAAGCGGCTGACCCTGGCCGCCCGCGAGGTGCTGCTGGACCGCTCGCTCCTCGGGCCGGACGGCGCCATCGACCCCACCACCCTGATCGAGTCCTACAGCGACATCGCGGTGGACGAGAAGCTGGCCGCGACCGTAGCCGCCAGCTACCTCGGGGTCGATCTGGTGTTCGAGGAAGACCTGGCCGGGCCAGGCCCCAACTACCGCGCCGACATCATCCACCCGGCGTACGACCTCGCCTTCGACGTGCCGCTGAGCTAGCGCGCGACACGCGGCGCGTCCCCCCGCAAGCCCGCCCCGCCGCCGAGCCTGGCCCCATGACGCACGTCACTGGCTTCAACGCCACCTCTGGTCCGCTGCTGATCGACCGCGCTGGGCATGTCCTGGGCAGCGGGGAGTACGCCCCCGTCCGAGAGGACGAGCAGCCCGCGAAGGGGCACCTGGCCGCGGGGCGGCTGCTCGCTGTGGAGTCCCCGCAAGGGGCCGACCCCGAACAGCTCAACCCCGACGCGATAGACGCCTTCGTTCACACCGCCGAGGCCAACGGGGGCTCGCCGCCGGCGGCTCCCGCGGCGGCCACCGCACCCGAGCGGGCCAGCTCTGGCCGCTCCTCGTCGAAGGAGGGCTAGACCGTGCCAGGAGTCGTCGTACGCACAGCCACCCGCTCAGGCCCCGCAACTGACGCCGCCCCCGGGGAGGCCCGCTATTTCGTGGCGGGGCTGACCGAGCTCGGCGACACCGCCGCCGCCATCCGCATCCGCTCCACCATCGAGCTGGAGCAGCTCACCGGAACCCGGGTCACCTATGGCGCGATCTATGACGACCTGCGGACCTTTTTCGAGGAGGGCGGCGGCAGCGAGGCGTGGGTCGCCCGCGTCGTCGGCGCAGCCGCCACCGTGGGCACGCTGAGCCTGGTCGACCGAGCCGTCGCCCCGGTAGCCACCGTGCGGATCGACGCGGCCAACCCTGGCGCCTGGAGCACCCGGCTGACCGTGGCCGTGGAGGCTGGCAGCAACGCCTCCACGTACCGGCTGCGGGTCCACCTCGACGGCGCCCAGGTCGAGAGCTTCGACAACCTGGCCACCCCGCAGGACGCAGCCGACACGCTGCTCTCCCGCTCGGTCTACATCAGGGCCACCAACCTCGGCTCGGCCAGCGTGGCGCCGCTGAACCTGCCCGCCATCGCCGGGCCGGTAGCTCTCTCGGCTGGCACCGACGACCGGGCTGCGGTCACCGCGACCACGGTCGGCAACGCCCTGGGCCGCTTCTCCGCCGACCTCGGCACGGGCGCTGTGGCCACACCCGGCTACGCCTCCAGCCAGACCGGGGCGGCGTTGCGCACCCATGCCATCGCCACCCGGCGGATCGCCCTCTGCGCTCCTGCGCTCGGGGAGACGATCATCGGGGCCATCGCTGCCGCTGACAGCCTCGCCACCGTCGATGGCGGCGAGCACGTCGGCCTGTTCTATCCTTGGATTCGCATCCCGACCGGGGGCGCGACGAGCAAGCTCGTCAGCCCCGAGGGCTACGTGGCGGCCTGCCGCAGCCGGGCGCAGCGGGAGGCCGGTCCCTGGCGGGCGCCTGCTGGCGAGATCGCCATCAGCGCCTTCGTGCTCGGCGTCGAGCGGGAGCTGACCCGCGCCGAGGGCGACCAGCTGGACGAGGAGCGCGTCAGCGCCATCCGCACGATCAACGGGACGACCCGGCTGTACGGCTGGCGCAGCCTCTCCACCGACGAGGCGAACTACGCGCTGCTGACCGGCCGGGACACCCTGAACCTGCTGGCCGTCACCGCCAAGGCCCGCCTGGAGCAGTACGTCTTCCACACCATCGACGGCCGCGGGCACCTGTTACGCGACGTAGAGGCCGAGCTGGTCGGGCTCCTCGACCCGCTGCGGCAGCTGGGCGGGCTGTTCGAGCGCATCAGCGAGGACGGGACCAGCCTGGACCCGGGGTACAGCGTCGACGTTTCGCCCGCCGTGAACACCCCCTCGGTCCTCGCCTCCAACGAGATTCGGGCCGTCGTGGCCGTACGGGTCAGTCCGGTCGGGCAGCTCGTCAGCCTGACAATCGTCAAGGCCGGCCTCGGCGCCACCGTCTAAGAAGGGCCTCTCTCATGGCTGTGCGTAATGCGATCTCAACCCAGCGGCAGTTCCTCGTCCGCGTCTCGGGGATCAACGGCTATTTCTCCACCAAGGGCGGCGGCGAGGTCGAGGCCGACACCAGCAAGGCGTGGGACGGCGGCCAGCTCGCCCCCGAGGTGCTGTCGAGCCCAGCCGAGACGAGCAACATCACGGTGAGCAGGCCCTACCGGCCCACGATCCACCAGGCCAACCGCAAGCGCCTGAGCGGCCTCGTCGGGCGCTGGCGCACCACCATCAGCGTCCAGGACGTGGACGCCGACATGCGCGCCATCGGCCGGCCCACCACCTACGCCGACGCCCTCCTCGTCCGCGCCTCCCCGCCCGAGGTGGACGCCGCCTCTGGCGACACCGCGATGTGGGAGCTGGAGTTCGCCGTCTCGGGCGAGGCGTAGCCCCATGCTCCAGGGGGCGGCCTCCACCCGGCGCGCAGGCTGGTGGGCTAGCGTCCCGCAGCATGACGAACACCCTGAGCGACGACACCTTCCTGTCTGATCCCGACGAGGGGAGCGCCGACGACGCCGACCTCATGGCGGGCGCGGACGCCGTGATCGACCCCAGCGGCGGCAGCGACCTGGACACCCTGCGGGCCGACCTGGCCGCCGAGGTGGTCGAGGAGATCGTGCTGCTGGTCCCTGGGCGACCCGGCTACGAAACCGTCCACACCGCCGACATACCGGCGCAGATGATGGACCAGCTGCGCAAGCGGGCCAAGACCCGCGGCGGCCTCAACGGCATCAAGCTCTCGGCCCTGCTGCTGGCCCAGACCAACACCGGCATCCGCAAGGGCGGGCGGCGCCTGACCGACGAGGACGGGCAGCCCCTCGTCATCCGCAGCGGCTCCTTCCTGGAGATCCAGGGGGCGAGCACAGCGGCCGAGGCGGCCCGCAAGTTCTACGGCCGGGACGGCGACCTCGACGCCGCGAGCAGGGCGCTGCTCACCGCGGCCGGGTGGGGCGCCGAGACGGAGGGGATCATGGTCGGGGACGAAGACACCCCTACCCGGCGCCGAGGGTAGACCCTCGGCTGGCCTGGCTGAAGGCCGATTGGCGGCTGCGGAACGCTGCGCTGGTGGCCTGGACGTTCCACCTGGACCCGCTGCTGCTCCTCCAGGAACCTTCCACGCTCAACCGCCTCGTCCGACTAGCGGCGCACGACTTCATCCACGATGAGCTGGAGAAGGCTGAGAAGGAGGCTGCGCGCAAGCGCCGCCACTAGCGGGACAGGGGGCGCGGCGTGGCCGACGACCTGCTCATCAGAGCCGCCCTGCGCGACGAGATGTCGGGGCCTCTGCGCGACATCCGAAACGACCTGGAGCGCACCACCCGGGAGCTGCGGCAGACCGGCAACGCCGCCGACAAGACCGGCAAGGATCTGAACCGGATGACCGGGGGGATCGACCGCCTCGCTGGGGGCATCGGGCGGGGGCTCCTCGGCGGGCTGAAGATGGCCGCGGTCGGCGTCGGCGTCCTCGGCGTGGCGACAGGCGGGCTCGCGGTCAAGCTGGTCGGCCTGGCGAGCGAGGCGGGCGAGACGCAGAGCAAGTTCGACACCGTGTTCAAGGGCATGGAGAAGGACATGGGTGCCCACGTCAAGGGCATCTCTGACAAGTTCGGGATCTTCAGCCGAGACCTCCAGGACGCCGCTGCTGGCTTCGGCATCTTCGGCAAGGCGGCCGGGGTGCCGAAGGAGGCCCTCGGGCAGTTCAGCAAGGACCTGCTCGGGGCGGGGCTGGACCTCGGCTCGTTCTACAACCAAGACCCGGGCGAGGTCTTCGCCGCGTTGCAGTCGGGGCTCTCGGGCGAGGCCGAGCCGCTGAAGCAGTTCGGCATCTTCCTGACCGACGCCAGCATGAAGGCGCAGGCCGCGAGCATGGGCCTGACGGGGGAGCTGACCGAGCAGCAGAAGGTCATGGTCCGCCAGGCGCAGATCATGGATCAGTTCAAGAAGCAGGACGCCTACGGCGACCTGGAGCGGACGCAGTTCAGCCTCGCCAACCAGATGAAGGGCCTGAAGGGCCGCATCCTGGAGCTGGGCACCGCCCTCGGCAAGGGGCTGGAGCCTGCCGCGGCCAAGATCGTCGGCGCCCTGTCCAAGGGGCTGGCGCCCATCGTCAGCAAGCTCACCGAGCAGATGCCGAACCTGAACGCCGCCCTGAAGGACGGCGATTGGGACGGCGTGGCCGAGGTGATCGACAACATGGCGGGCAATACCGGCCGGCTGGTCACCCCGATCCGTGAGCTGTTCGAGGCGTTCGCGGCGGGCGACCTCTCGGGGGCGGTCGGGGCCTTTGACCGGCTGGTCGGCGCGGGCGGCAACCTGGAGGGGGCGGTCGCTACAGCGGTGCCGATCCTGCGCGACCTCGGCACGATCATCGCCGACGTGATCCACCCTGCCGTCCGAGACGCCGCCGACGCCCTGCCGATCTTCCTGAGCCCGCTCGCGCTCCTCCCGCCGCTGCTCTCGCTCATGGCCGACAACGCCGGGCCGGTCAAGCTGGCGCTGGAGGGCATCGTCCTGGGGCTCATGGCCTACCGCGGCGCCCTGCTCATCTCCACCGGGGCGCAGGCGGCGTGGGGCGTGGCCACCTCCATCGCGGCCGGGATCACCTGGCTGTACACCGCAGCCATCGGCACCAACAACAGCCTGCTCTACAACCGGATCGGCTTCTACGCGCTGGAGGCCGGGGCGATGGCCCGCAGCGCGGGCGCCTGGCTGGCGAGCAC
>JBBSAJ010000057.1:0-13403 GCA_038252405.1 Actinomycetes bacterium
GCCAACGCCGACATCTGGGCCGACCGCATCTACCACCACCTCGCCGACCACCGACGCCGCCCCGAACGAAAGCAGCGCGAAGTCGTCGGCCTCACGTTCTGAGAAGTCACCCCCATCTGCGAGACAAGACACCTGTACGAAAGACTACCCCAGCCCACCGACAAGCGCACCCCGTCGTCCACCGGCTCAGTGCAGCTGTCGCACCCAGTCGCTGCTCTCCTGGCCGAGCGCGCGGACCTTCTCCCACCGGGCCCCGGCGAGCACGAGCAGCCCGCCGGCGACGGCGAACGAGACCCATTGGGGCAGGAAGCGCCCGAGGTCGACCAGCTGCACGCCGGTCACCACGAGCAGGGCCACCGCCGCGGGCACGACCAGCCCGGCCAGCCGGCGCCACGCCCCGACCGCGACGAGCCCCGCCCCGACGACGAACAGCACCAGCACGCGCACCTGGTAGGCGGTGCCGACCGGGTCGCCGTAGCCCCACCGGTTGGTGGCGTCCTGGACGATCATGATCGTTGTCGGCGCGAGAGCCAGGGCCAGGGCCGGCCCGATGACCACCAGGGACGGCGATCCAGCCGGCCGCCGCAGCCACCAGAACAGCGCGCCGGCCGCGGCTGCGACCGTGCCGAGGACCAGCCCGTGGACCTCCGGCGACCAGGCGGTGCTGAGGTCGGCGAGCTGGCTGAGCGGCACCAGGGCCACGAGGAGCAGCCCGCCGGACAGCCACACACTCCACGCCGGCAGCCGTCGCCTCAGGGCCTCCACCCATCCGGTCACGGCTGGCAGCGACAGCGCGACGACCATCGCCCAGCGCACGTCGTCCGTGGTCGTCTGGCCCTCGCCGGGGCTGGCGGCCATCAGCCAGACGACCAGCCCGGCCGCAGCGGCCACCAGCGCGGGGATGCCTCTGGTGTGCTCGGACCTGCGGTCGAGCTCGGCCAGGACCACAAGCAGGGCGGACAGGACCAGCCCGGCCAGCAGCCCGCGCCAGGCCGCCAGGTCGGTGCTCCACGGTGCCACCGCGAAGCCAACCGATGCCCCCAACGCTGCCGCCGCGACCGTGCTCGTCACCGGTCGCAGGCTCACCGGGAGGTGCGCGCGGGCCCACCAGGCGAAGCCGGCGACCCCGATGAGGACGATGGCCGACCATGGCCGGCTGGCGGCGTCGGTCACCCCGGAGACGAAGGCGACGCCCGCGGCCCCGACCACCAGTCCGGCGGCCGTGAGCGCCGGTTCACGCCGGTGTCCTGGCAGCACCCGGACCAGGAGCACCGAGAACGCCGCCATCGCGAGGAGAACGACGCCGGCCAGGAACGGCCGGACGGCGTCGCCCACCGACGCCTCGGTGGCCGCGAAGGCCCCCAGCACGACCGAGCCGACGAACAGCGACAGCGCGGCGAGCGCCGGCCAGGTGAGCACGGCGAACGGATGGGCCAGCAGCAGCAGCGCCACACCGCCGACCAGCAGCACGACTGCCGGCCACCAGGCCCACGCGCCCCCGAGCGGCACGGCGTCGTCGACGGGCGCAAGCGCGAGGAGCCCGAGCAGCAGGGTGGCGCCGACCAGGGCACCCACCTCGCCGGCCCCCTTCAGTCGGCCACGGATCCAGACCCCGACGGCGGCGAGCACGGCGGCCGCAGCCACGCTGGCCACCAACGCAGCCGAGGCGCCCATGGGGTCCACCCCGAGCACCCGGGTGGCGACCGAGCTGACAGCGACCAGCAGCACCCCGACGACGGCCAGGGTCGTCGCCGTGCCGGGCAGTCGGGCGTGCAGCCGGAGCCCGGCGAGCAGGGCCAGCGCGCCCATCAGGTAGAGCGTGGTCAGCTGACCCAGCGGCCCGAGCAGCTCCCAGGCGAACCCGATGAAGGCGATCCCGGCCAGCACGAGCAGCACCGCGCCCCCGACCAGCAGCAGGGTCCCGGCGCTCGGCCGCGGCCGGATCGTCGCAGCGGCAGCGCCGGTCCCCGGCGCGGGCGGCATCTCGACCAGCCCCGGTGTCAACGCAGGCATCGCCGCACCGGACGCCGACCAGCCGTCCGCGGGCAGGTCGCCGGCGGCCAGCCGGGCGCGCAGCCAGCCGGCCCTGGCGTGCGCCCAGTCCGCCCAGGACGTGAGACTGTCCAGCTCGAAGAGCGCCGCCACCGGCATGCTGAGTCCGCAGGACGGGCAGGTGACCAGGCCGTCCCGCGCCGATCCGGTCCACCGAGCACCGCACCGCGCACACGTCAGCGCCGAGGCGGTGGGGCCCGGATGGAGGTCGGTCATAAGATCATCGTGCCAGGTCGGAGGTCTCTTGATTAGGGCCGAACGGCGCCCGCTGATAGCCTGACCGAGCCGTTCGAACGGCCGCGGAACGAGAGTGCCCGGGTGAACCCGCCCCGGTGCGCCGCGCAGCGACCCCGAGGGAGTACGAGTGCCACTCGACAGTGCCACCAAGAAGCAGATCATGTCCGAGTACGCAACGGTTGACGGCGACACCGGCTCCCCCGAGGTCCAGGTCGCGATGCTCACCCGGCGGATCTCGGACCTCACCGAGCACCTGAAGATGCACAAGCACGACCACCACAGCCGGCGTGGGCTGCTGCTGCTGGTCGGGCAGCGTCGCCGGCTGCTCAAGTACCTCCAGGCCAAGGACATCGAGCGCTACCGGGCCCTCATCGAGAGGCTCGGTCTGCGCCGCTAGACGACGAGGGGAGCGGGGCCCGCTGGGTTCCGCTCCCCTCGTCGTCGCGCTCGGCTCATCCCGTTCGACCCCGCCCCCGCCGGGGGCGGGCTGCAACCCAGAGGGGCCCCGCTCGTCGGAGCCGGACCGGACGTCGGTCCTCGGTAGTGGCCCCCGGGAGCGCGGCGCCCCCAGGGGCCCGCCACCACCCGGGCGTCTCGATCGAAGACCGGCAGCTGCCGACCGGACCACTCGCTGCGCGGGTCTCCTCGGATTCAAAGAGGAGGGCACCCCGTGGAGGGTCCCGAGATCCACTCCGCCGAGGCGGTCATCGACAATGGGCGCTTCGGCACCCGCACCATCCGCTTCGAGACCGGCCGGCTGGCTCGGCAGGCCGCGGGTTCGGCCGTCGCGTACCTCGACGACCAGACCATGCTGCTGTCGGCGACCACCGTGTCCAAGCGGCCCAAGGAGCAGCTCGACTTCTTCCCCCTGACGATCGACGTCGAGGAGCGGATGTACGCCGCGGGTCGCATCCCCGGCTCGTTCTTCCGCCGTGAGGGCCGCCCGTCCGAGGACGCGATCCTCACCTGCCGGCTGACCGACCGGCCGCTGCGCCCCTCGTTCGCCAAGGGGCTGCGCAACGAGGTGCAGGTCGTCATCACGGTCATGGCCCTCGACCCGGGCGACTTGTACGACGTCGTCGCGATCAACGCGGCCTCGATGTCCACCCAGATCGCCGGCGTGCCTTTCAGCGGCCCGATCGGCGCCACCCGGGTCGCGCTGATCGAGGGCCAGTGGGTCGCGTTCCCGACGCACGAGCAGCTCGAGAGCGCGGTCTTCGACATGGTCGTCGCGGGCCGGATCGTCGGCGATGACGTTGCGATCATGATGGTCGAGGCCGAGGCGACGACATCCACGATGGACCTCGTCGCGCTGGGCGCCACCGCGCCCACCGAGGAGATCGTCGCGCAGGGCCTGGAGGCCTCCAAGGCGTTCATCCGGGTGCTGTGCGACGCGCAGTCCGCGGTCGCGGCGCGGGCGGCCAAGCCGACCGGCGAGTTCCCCCGCTACCTCGACTACGGGGACGACGTCCTGGCAGCGGTCGACGCCGAGGTGGGCGAGCCGCTGGCCCAGGCCCTGACCATCGCGGCCAAGCAGGAGCGCGAGAGTGAGCTGGACCGGCTCAAGGACCTCGCGAACGAGCTCGTGGCGCCGCGCTTCGAGGGTCGCGAGAAGGAGATCAGCGGCGCGTTCCGCGCACTGACGAAGAAGAAGGTCCGGCAGCGGGTGCTGCGGGACAAGGTCCGCATCGACGGCCGCGGTCTCACCGACATCCGGCCGCTGTCGGCCGAGGTCGAGGTCGTGCCGCGGGTGCACGGCTCGGCGCTGTTCGAGCGCGGCGAGACCCAGATTCTGGGCGTCACCACGCTGAACATGCTGCGCATGGAGCAGATGCTCGACACGCTCTCCCCGGAGACCCGCAAGCGGTACATGCACAACTACAACTTCCCTCCGTACTCGACCGGTGAGACCGGCCGGGTGGGCTCGCCGAAGCGTCGCGAGATCGGCCACGGCGCGCTGGCCGAGCGGGCCCTGCTGCCGGTGCTGCCCAAGCGCGAGGACTTCCCCTACGCGATCCGGCAGGTGTCCGAGGCGCTGGGCTCCAACGGCTCGACGTCCATGGGTTCGGTGTGTGCGTCCACGATGTCGCTGCTGAACGCCGGCGTGCCGTTGAAGGCGCCGGTGGCGGGTATCGCGATGGGCCTGATCTCCGACGAGGTTGACGGCCAGACCCAGTACGTCACGCTCACCGACATCCTCGGGGCCGAGGACGCCTTCGGCGACATGGACTTCAAGGTCGCCGGCACCAAGGACTTCGTCACCGCCCTGCAGCTGGACACCAAGCTCGACGGCATCCCGGCCTCGGTGCTGGCCGCCGCGCTCACCCAGGCCAAGGGCGCCCGGCTGACGATCCTCGAGGTCATGGCCGAGGCCATCGACGTCCCGGACGAGATGTCCCCGTACGCGCCGCGGATCATCAGCATCAAGATCCCGGTCGACCAGATCGGCGCGGTCATCGGGCCGAAGGGCAAGATGATCAATCAGATCCAGGACGACACCGGTGCCGAGATCAGCATCGAGGACGACGGGACGATCTACATCGGCGCCACCGACGGCCCCAAGGCCGAAGCGGCCCGGACGATGATCAACGCGATCGCCAACCCGACGATGCCGGAGGTCGGCGAGCGCTACCTCGGCACCGTGGTCAAGACCACCACGTTCGGCGCCTTCGTCGCGCTCACCCCCGGTCGGGACGGCCTGCTGCACATCTCGCAGCTGCGCAAGATCGCCGGTGGCAAGCGGGTCGAGAACGTCGAGGACGTCGTCAAGGTCGGCGACAAGGTCCAGGTGGAGATCGCCGAGGTCGACTCCCGCGGCAAGCTGTCCCTCATCCCCGTCCTCCCGGACGGGGATGGCGACGCGGGTACCGACGCCGCTCCGGCGAACGCCGACGCCACCAGTTGACCGCGCACGCTGCGGCGCACCGGGCTTCCACCCGCACGCTGCTCAAGGGGTCCCACGGGGGGCTGGTGCGCCGCACCGTGCTCCCCGGGGGGCTGCGGATCGTCACCGAGTCGGTGCCGACCGTCCGGTCGGTCACCTTCGGGGTCTGGGTCGGGGTGGGCTCCCGCGACGAGTCCCCCCGCCAGGCCGGGTGCTCGCACTACCTCGAGCACGTGCTGTTCAAGGGCACCGAGCGCCGCAGCGCGCTGGAGATCTCCTCGACGGTGGACGCCATCGGCGGTGAGCTGAACGCGTTCACCACCAAGGAGTACACCTGCTACTACGCGCGGGTGCTCGACTCCGACCTGCCGGCCGCGGTCGACGTCGTGCTCGACGTCGTCACCTCGGCGCTGCTGCTGCCGGACGACGTCGACAACGAGCGGGGCGTGATCCTCGAGGAGATCGCCATGCACGACGACGACCCGACCGACTCGGTGCATGACGAGTTCGCGCAGGCCGTGTTCGGCCCGAGCCCGCTGGGCCGGCCCATCCTCGGCACCGTCGACTCGATCGAGGGGCTGTCCCGGGGCACCATCAACGGCTACTACCGGCGCAACTACCGGCCGGACCGGATGGTCGTGTCCGCGGCGGGCAACCTCGACCACGCCACTGTCGTCCGCATGGTCCGGCAGGGCTTCGAGCGGGCCGGCGGCCTGGGTGACCCCGCCACCGACCCGGCCCCGCCGCGCACGGGCGGGCACCCGCACCACCGCCGTCCCGACGTCCACCTGGTCACCCGGCCCACCGAGCAGGCCAACCTGGTACTGGGCATGCCGGGGATCTCGCGGGTCGACGACCGGCGGTTCGCCTTGGGGGTGCTCAACAGCGCCCTCGGCGGCGGGATGTCCAGCCGGCTGTTCCAGGAGGTCCGGGAGAAGCGCGGCCTGGTCTACTCCGTGTACTCGTACAACGCCCAGTACGCCGACGCCGGGTTGTTCGGCATCTACGCCGGCTGCCTGCCGGAGCGGGTCGACCAGGTGCTCGACCTGTGCCGCACCGAGCTGGCCAAGGTGGTCGAGGGTGGCATCACCACGGAGGAGCTGGCCCGTGGCAAGGGCCAGCTGCGCGGGTCGCTCGTGCTCGGGCTGGAGGACACCAGCTCGCGGATGACCCGGATCGGCAAGTCCGAGCTGCTCTACGGTGAGCTGCTCAGTGTCGACGAGCTGTTGCGGCGGATCGACGCGGTCACCGCCGACGACGTGCGTCGGGTCGCCGACGAGGTGCTCGGGTGCGCCCCCACCCTCGCGGTCGTGGGCCCCTTCGACGACCACCGGGCGTTCGCGGCGGTCACCTGATGACCACGCGGGTGGCGGTGCTCGGGGCGCTCGGACGGATGGGCGCCGAGGTGGTCCGCGCGGTCGAGCAGGACGCCGACCTCGAGCTGGCCGCCGCCCTGGACGCCGGCGACGACCTTGCGGCACTCACCGCGTCCGGCGCACAGGTGGCCGTTGACTTCACCCACCCGGACGCCGTCATGGACAACCTGTTCCGCTGCGTCGAGGCCGGCGTGCACGCCGTGGTGGGCACCACCGGGTTCGACGACGCGCGGCTGGCCCAGGTGCGGTCATGGCTGTCCGACGCGCCGTCCGTGGGTGTCGTGGTCGCCCCGACCTTCGCCCTCGGCGCGGTGCTCATGATGCGCTTCGCCCGGCAGGCGGCCCGCTTCTACGACTCCGCCGAGGTCATTGAGCTGCACCACCCGGGCAAGGCGGACGCGCCGTCCGGAACCGCCCGGCTGACCGCCGTCCAGATCGCCGCGGCGCGGGCCGCGGCCGGCCTCGGCCCGATGCCGGACGCGACGTCCGGCGGGCTGCCGGGGGCGCGCGGCGCCGACGTCGACGGGGTGGCCGTGCACGCGGTGCGGCTGCGCGGACTGGTGGCCCACCAGGAGGTCCTGTTCGGCGGGCCGGGGGAGACCCTGACCATCCGGCACGACTCGCTGGACCGGGCGTCGTTCATGCCTGGCGTCCTGCTGGCCGTGCGCCAGGTGCCCGGCCGGCCGGGCCTGACGGTGGGCCTCGAGCCGCTGCTCGGCCTTGACTGACGGCCTGCGACCCGTGCCGCTCGACCTGTGACCGCTCGGCGGGTGGTCGTCGCGCTGGTGGCGGCGCTGGCCGTGTACTTTGTGCTGCTGGGTGAGCGGGCCTGGTGGCTGCTGTCCTCGGGGCGACTCGTGCTCGTGGGCCTCGGCGTCGGCGTGCTGATCCTGCCGTTCCTCGGCGGCTACCTGGTGCTCCGCGAGCTGCAGTTCGGGCTGGCCACCCAGCGGCTGGCCCGCGAGCTCGAAGCCGAGGGCGGGCTGCCGGTCGACGACCTGCCGCGGCGTCCGTCCGGCCGCCCGGACCGGGCGGCTGCGGACGCCCGGTTCGCCCAGCGGCAGGCCGAGGTCGAGGACGCCCCGGACGACTGGCGGGCCTGGTTCCGGCTCGGGGTCGCCTACGGGGACGCCGGGGACACCCGCCGCGGTCGCGCCGCGATGCGCCACGCGGCCCGGCTGCACGGGGCTGGGCACGGTCGTGCGAGCGGGTCCGACTGACGACGGTGACGCAGGTAGCGTCTCGGTCATGCCGGACGCGATCCCCGCCACCCTGACCCTCATCGGCGCAGCCGTGGAGCGGCTGCTCACCGAGCACGGACCGCTGACCGAGCAGCGACTGCTCGGCCTGCTGGACGAGGCAGGTCTGGACCTGGGGCGCGATCCGGAGGACACCCTCCTCGAGGTGCTCGAGACGGACGACGGCCCGCTCGTGCTCCCGCTGGCCGACGGGCGCCAGGCGCTGCTCCCGATACTCCTCATGGGGCGGGTCTTCACCCACCGGCTGTCGGCTGCGGAGGTCGAGCACGACCTGCTCGAGGTCGTTCCGGACCTGCAGCCGGTGTCGATGCTGACGGAGCGGGATCCCTACCACCAGCTGGTCGACGGCGAGCCGATGGTCGAAGTCGTGAAGGACTTCGACGTCGACCTGCTCGCCGAGCGCGCCATCCCCTGTGACGTCGTCCCCGAGGTCGCGCTCCTGCTGCCCCCTGGCCGGCTCGTGGAGATGGGTGCCCGCGAAGGGGACCTGGTCGGTCTGCGCGTCCAGCCGGACGGCTTCGAGCTCGTTCGCATCGGCGCGGACCAGCTCGACGACTCAGCCGTTGCGGGCCTGGGGGACCGGCTCGCCGAGATCCTCGGGACCGCGCGCGACGGTGGGCCCACCGAGCTGGACATCGCCGTCTGGACGGCGTGCGCCGACGACCCCGCACTGTTCCACGCCCCGCTCCCTCCTCTGGGCGAGCTGATTGGCGCGTTCGGGTTGGCCCGGTCCGAAGACCAGCTGGCACCCGGTGGCTTCGACTTCGCCGGCTGGCGGGTCGGCTTTCGCCTCGGGCGCCTCCAGGAGAGGCATGGCCTCAGCGACGACGAGGCGCTCGCCACGCTGGTCCTGATCACCATGTACGAGCAGGTCGCCGAGCTCTTCGACGCGGCCGTGGAGGCCGTGGACTCCGGGCAGGACCTGACAGCCGTCCTCGACCTGGCCGGCGTGACCGGCGTGACCGGCGAGCCGGGGAGCACGCTCAGCCCGGTGACGGGCGGCGACGTCCGGCAGGTCGGCCCGGACCGCACCGTGGTGCGAGACACCTTGCCGTTCCTGGTCGAGCCAGCGGTGGCCGAGGCCGTCCTCGTGGAGACGATCGGGGCGGGAACCGACGGCGCGGCAGCCTTGGGGCTGTTCGCGGAGAGTCTGGAGCCGATGGCGCCTCGCGCCACCCGGGTCGCCGTGCGGTGGCTGCAGGCCAAGGCGCTCGAGCGAGTCGGCAACGTCGCGGCGGCCGAGGCCGCGCTGGACGCCGCCGAGTCGATGGACCCGGGCTGGCCGCCGGTGCTGCTCGACCTGGCCCGCTACGCCAGCGACCGCGGCGACGCCGAGCGAGGGCTGGACCTGCTGCGTCGGGCCGGTGCGACCGGGGATGACTTCCTGGTCGACCTGCTCGAGCACTTCCGGCCCCGGGCGAGGACCGACCTGGGCCGCAACCAGCCGTGTTGGTGCGGGTCCGGCCGCAAGTACAAGCAGTGCCACCTTCGTCGCGAGCAGCTGACGCTCACCGAGCGCGCCGCCTGGCTGTACCAGAAGGCCGGGATGTTCTTGTCCGACGGCCCGTGGCGTGACGAGCTGTTCGACCTTGCGTCGGTGCGCTCCGCCCACCAGGACGATCCCGGCGCGGTGCTCGCGGCGCTCAACGACCCGCTCGTGGCCGACGCAGTGATGTTCGAGGGCGGCGCCTTCGCCGAGTTCCTCGACCAGCGGGGCTTCCTGCTCCCCGACGATGAGCGGCTGCTGGCCGAGCAGTGGCTGCTCGTCGACCGCTCGGTGTTCGAGGTGGAGTCGCTGCGGGCCGGTCAGGGTCTGAGCATGCGGGACGTACGGACCGGGGACCGGCACGAGGTTCGCGAGCACACGGCCAGCCGTCAGCTGAAGGTGGGTGACCTGGTCTGCGCCCGCGTCGTGCCCGCGGGAGACACGATGCAGGTGTTCGGCGGCGTCGAACCGGTGGGCCTGCACGAGCGGGAGGAGCTGGTCGAGCTGCTGGACTCCGGCCCCGACCCGGAAGACCTGGTGGCTGCGCTGTCGCGGCGGTTCGCCCCGCCGGTGCTGCAGAACACCGAGGGCGACCCAATCGTGCTGTGCGAGGCGCGCCTGCGGGTGTCCGACCCGGCGGCGCTGGCCAAGTCCTTGGACGCCCTCTACCAGGTCGACGACTCCGATCCGGCGACCCGGCAGTGGCACGAGCTGGTCACCACGCACGGCATGGAGCGACTGCGAGCGAACCTGCGTCTCAAGGGCGACGAGCTGTTCGTGGACACCAACAGCGAGGCCCGGATGGACCGCGTCCTGGCCACCCTGGGTGCCTTTCAGCCGGCCCCGACCATGATCGACCAGCTGCGCCGTGCGGCCGAGGACGTGCGTGAAGCCATCGGCCGGGCCGGCCCTGGCGGCGGGACGCAGCCTCCGGGTGACCGGCTGGACCCGAGCCGCCCGGAGGTGGCCGCGGCACTCGCGCAGATGATCCGCCAGTACGAGGAGTCGTGGCTGGACGAGTCCATCCCCGCGCTGGCCGGTCGCACCCCGCGGGAGGCCGCCAGCGACCCGACCCGGCGTCCGGACCTGATCCGGCTGCTCGACTCGTTCCGGCCCGGAGGGGAACCGGGGCAGATGAGCCCCGAGCGGCTGCGGGCGGCGCTCGGGCTGGTCTGAGCTAGCCGAGAGCTAGCCGCGGGTGGAGCCGCGCCACCAGCGCTCGACAGCAGTCGTGGCGATGTCGAAGGCCTCCGCCCGGCCCAGGAAGTCCAGCCCGTGCTCGACCAGTGGCAGGCGCACGTCCGACCCGTCGGTGAGGACCAGCAGCAGGGTGCGCCGGCCGGTCGTTCCGGACGCCGCCAGCCGGACGTCGGCCACCTGTCGCCAGGCCCAGGCCCGGGTCCGGAGCACCGTCACCGCCCGGACGCCGGCGTCGTTGACCCACACCCCGGCCATGCCGAACCGGGCCGTGAGCGTGCCGACCGCGATCACGACGGCCAGCGCCAGCACGCCCGAGACGAGCAGGTCGACCACGTTCGACGACGTGTAGACCAGCAGCAGCGCCGCAAACGCGGTGAACGACGTGACCGCCGCTCCCGCGATCGCGATGACCCAGCGCAGCGGCCCCGGCCCGTACGGCCGCACGAACCGGTGCTGGACGTAGGCCTCGTCCACCGGGCCCTTGGGCCGGTCCGGCCAGAACTTCCATCCCTGCATCGGGCTCACCCCACCGCTCGAAGGAGCGCGGCGACGGCGGCGGCGCCGACGACCACGACGAGGAAGGGCGCGCGCAGCAGCAGGGCCACGAACGCGAAGGCCAGCCCGGCCGCCCTGGCGTCGAGCACCAGCGACTGCCCGCTCGCGAAGGTCTGCACCGCGGCCAGCGCGGCGAGCAGCGCGACCGGGATGAGCGCGGCCACCGCCCGGACCCGGGGGGAGTCGAGGTACCGCTCGGGCACCGACAACCCGGCCAGCTTGGCCAGGTAGCAGCCGGCTGACGTCACCAGCACCGCGGCCCAGATCACGTGGCCCCGCCTCCCTGCGCCGGCTGCGCCACGGCCGGGATCCGCAGCCCGACGGCGACGGCGACCACCCCGGCGGCCAGGATGGGCAGCCCGGGGGAGACGAGTGGGGTCAGCGCGAGTGCCACGCTCGCCCCGAGCAGGGCCACGACCCAGGCTCCCCGGTCGCGCAGCCGGGGCCACAGCAGGGCCAGGAAGGCCGCGCCCACGGCGGCGTCCAGGCCTAGCGCCTTGGGGTCACCGAGTGCCGTCGCGCCGACCGCGCCGAGCAGCGTCGCGACGTTCCAGAAGACGAAGACGGCCAGCCCGGTGGCCCAGAAGGCCAGCCGGGCCGACTGGTTGTCGTCCTGGGCCACGGCCATCGCGGTCGACTCGTCGATCGTCAGGTGCGCGGCCACCGCCCGCCGGGCCCCGCGCACCTGCAGGGTCGGGGCCAGCCGCAGGCCGTACAGCGTGTTGCGGGAGCCGAGCAGCAGCGCCGTCGCCACGCCCGAGGCCGCCGAGCCACCGGAGCCGAGGACCCCGACCAGGGCGAACTGTGAGCCGCCCGTGAAGGTCAGCACCGACAGCGCACAGGTCTGCAGCACGCTCAGCCCCGACGTCGTGGCCAGCGCGCCGTAGGACAGCCCGTAGGTGCCCACCGCCAGCCCGATGCCGGTGGCGTCGCGCAGCACCTTGCGGCGCTGGACCGGCCAGGACTGGGTCGTCATCGGCGCCGATCCCCGGGCTCCTCGCCCGGGCCGACATGCCCGGCCAGCCACTGAAGGAGCGGGGTGGACGCACGCCATGCGTCGCGGACCGCGTCGAGCACCTTCGGGGTGTGCACCAAGGGCTCCGGCTCGAAGGCCCGCCACGCGGTGACCGAGCGGTGCCGCAGCAGCTCGAGCCGGGGGTGGTCGGGGTCGGTGCCACGGGGCCTGGTCTTGAGCTGGTCGCCGCCGAGCTGCAGCCCGTGCTTCGACAGCCGTCTCACGAGGTGCTCCAGCTCGGCGCCGTCCGGACCGTCGACCGCGTCGCGGTAGCGCGCGACCTGCCGGCCCTGCGCGGCGTACCAGCCGCCGGCCACCAGGATCCCGGCCGCGCTGACCTGCACGTAGTAGCCGATGGCGTCGGCCAGCTCCACGAACCCGCCCTGATGGTCCTTGTACGGCGTCTTGTCGTGGCTGAACCGCAGGTCGCGGAACGGGCGGTAGACGTGGCCGGAACCGAACTCCGGCTCCAGCTCGGCCAGCAGGGCCACCATCGGGGCCCGGACGGCGGCGTCGTAGGTGTCCTTGTGCGCCGTCCAGTAGGCCTTGGAGTTGTCCGCCTCCAGCCCCTCGTAGAACGCGAACGCGTCGTCGGGGAAGCCGTGGAAGGTCATGGCGTGTCCTCGCGCAGGTCGGTGTGCAGCCGCAGCTGCTTGACGACGACCGTGCCGTCGCCGCGCAGGTCGAGGGACCGGTGGGCGCCGTCGGGGGCCCAGCCGGCCGACTCCAGGAAGCTCCGCACGGCGTCGGCGTCGGCGTCCACCCAGGCGACCACGGTGGTGACGCCGTCGGCGCGCAGCTGGTCGGCGGCGGCGGCCAGCAGCCGGGAGCCGTGGCCCTGGTGGCGGCGCTCGGGGTCGACGACGAGGGCGCCGACCTCGGCGTCGGTGGCCGGGTCCAGGTCCGGGTCCTCGGCCGGGGTGAGCGTGGCCAGGCCCACGACGTCGGGGCCGGCGCACGCCGCCAGCACGTGGTGCCGCGCGGACGGCGGGTCGTCGGTCGCCTGCCGCCAGCGCTGTGCGAACTCGGGTGCGGGCAGCCCGGCCAGTTCGTCGTCCGGCAGGGTGCCCCGGTAGTCCAGCCGCCAGGCGCTGGCCTGCACCCGGGCCAGCGCGTCGGCGTCACCGCCCCGCGCCCCTCGTACGCTCACGTCCGCCACAGTCGGCCATTCTCCCTGACCCGCTGCCCACCCCCTACCCGCATGAAGGTGCCCTTCTGTGCGCAGGGCTGCACAAGTACCCCCTTCATCGCCGTCCCTGAAGGGTGGGTTGTTGCGGGGACACGCACAGAAGGGCACCTTCATGCGGGGGGAGGGGTCGGGGCGGGTCGCTAGGCTGGC
>JBBSAJ010000058.1:0-11813 GCA_038252405.1 Actinomycetes bacterium
GGCCGGCGACCCGCCGCCGACGAGCGCCGCCTGCTCCATGGCAGCGGCCTCGGGGTGGTGCAGGTCGAACGCCGGGGACTCCGACCGGATCCGCGGCATCGACACGAAGTTGTGTCGGGGCGGTGGGCAGGAGGTCGCCCACTCCAGCGATCGGCCCCAGCCCCACGGGTCGTCCACGGTGACCTTGGGCGCGTTCCGGGCGGTGCGGTAGACGTTCCAGAGGAACACCAGGGTGGACGCCCCCAGCACGAACGAGCCGATCGAGGAGATCGTGTTCAGCGTGGTGAAGCCCTCACCCGGCAGGTAGTCGACGTAGCGGCGCGGCATGCCCTCGACGCCGAGCCAGTGCTGGACCATGAACGTGGTGTGGAAGCCCACGAACAGCAGCCAGAAGTGCACCTTGCCCAGCCGCTCGTCCAGCATCCGGCCGGTCATCTTGGGCCACCAGAAGTAGAAGCCCGCGAACGTCGCGAACACCACCGTGCCGAAGACCGTGTAGTGGAAGTGCGCCACCACGAAGTAGCTGTCGGAGACGTGGAAGTCCAGCGGCGGCGCCGCCAGGATGATGCCGGTCAGACCGCCGAAGAGGAAGGTGACGAGGAACCCGATCGAGAACAGCATCGGGGTCTCGAAGGTCAGTGACCCGCCCCACATGGTGCCGATCCAGTTGAAGAACTTCACCCCGGTCGGCACGGCGATGAGCATGGACATGAAGGCGAAGAACGGCAGCAGGACCGCACCGGTCACGAACATGTGGTGCGCCCACACCGTCATCGACAGCGCGGCGATCGCCAGCGTGGCGAACACCAGGCCCTTGTAGCCGAAGATCGGTTTGCGGCTGAAGACCGGGAAGACCTCCGTGACGATGCCGAAGAAGGGCAGCGCGATGATGTAGACCTCGGGGTGCCCGAAGAACCAGAACAGGTGCTGCCACAGGATCGGCCCGCCGTTGTCGGTGGCGAAGATCTGCGCCCCGAACTCCCGGTCGACCTCCAGCGCCAGCAGCGCCGCGGCGAGCACCGGGAAGGCCAGCAGCACCAGGATGGACGTCACGAAGATGTTCCAGGTGAAGATCGGCATCCGGAACATGGTCATGCCGGGCGCCCGCATGGTGAACACCGTGGTGATGAAGTTGACCCCGCCGAGGATGGTGCCGAGACCCCCCAGCGTCAGGCCCAGGATCCACAGGTCGCTGCCAACTCCGGGCGAGTGGATCTTGTCGTTCAGCGGGGCGTAGGCAAACCAGCCGAAGTCAGCCGCACCGCCCGGCGTCAGGAAGCCGGCGACGGCGATCAGGCCGCCGAACAGGAACAGGTAGAAGCTCAGCAGGTTCAGCCGCGGGAACGCGACGTCGGGGGCCCCGATCTGCAGCGGCATGATCACGTTGCCGAACCCGATGAACACCGGGGTGGCGAAGAGCAGCAACATGATCGTGCCGTGCATGGTGAACAGCTGGTTGTACTGCTCGGGGGTGACGAACTGCAGACCCGGGCGGGCCAGCTCGGCCCGCATGATCATCGCCATCAGCCCGCCGAGCAGGAAGAAGACGAACGAGGCGATCAGGTACATGTACCCGATGACCTTGTGGTCGGTGGAGGTCAGCCAGCCGACGACCAACCTGCCCTTCGACGTGGGCTGCGGGCGTCCGGGCCGGCCGGGCGTCGCGCCGGCCGCGCCGGCAGACGGCTCGGAGATGAGGGTCACTGGGTGCCTCCGATGGTGGTACGGCCCTGCTTGTCGCCTGTCGCGTTGGTGTCGATCCGGCCGGTGATCAGCTGGCCGGTCTGACCAGCGGTACGCAGCGCCTCGATGTGTGCCTGGTAGTCCTGCGGGCTGACCACCTTGACGTTGAACAGCATCCGGGAGTGGTCGACCCCGCACAGCTCGGCGCACTTTCCGGCGAACTCACCCTGCTTGGTGGGGGTGACCTCGAACTGGTTGGTCCGGCCCGGGATCACGTCCATCTTCATCAGGAAGGCGGGCACCCAGAACGAGTGGATCACGTCCGGCGAGTCGAGCTTGAACCGCACGGTCTCACCCTCAGGCAGGTACAGCGTGGGCAGCTGCGTCGGGGACCCGACGTCGTAGACGTTCTCGTCCACGTAGTTGAAGGTCCAGCTCCACCGGAAGCCGATCACGTTGACCGTGACGTCCGGGTTCGCGGACAGCTTGGTGATGGCCGACTCGTCCCGGACGGTGAACACGAGCATGACCGCGACGATCATGACCGGGACGATGGTGTACATGAGCTCGATCGGGATGTTGTACCGGGTCTGCTTGGGCAGCTCGTCGGACCGCTTGCGGTAGGCGATGACCGACCAGATGATCAGGCCCCAGACCAGCGCGCCGACCGCCCACAGCGCGACCCAGGAGCCCTGCCACAGGTTGTGGGTGATCTGGGCCTGCTTGGTCGCCGGGTTCGGGATCCCCAGCATGGCGGGGATGTCCTGGCTGGAGCAGCCACTGAGCACGACGGCCAACGGGGCAACCGCGAAGAGCAGACGCCGCCGGAGGCGTCTTCCGTTCGCAGGGGCAGGGGTCCGGCTCACGTTTCGCCACTCCGGTGTGCAGCGGACGACGGCCGACCGGTCTCCCGGTCCCCGTCGTCCTGGGCCTCGCTGACCCCCGCACCTTAGCGCAGGGGCCCCTGGATGTGGGCGTGGGGGCACGCCGAACTGGCCGCGGACCGCACACCCGTGCGAGGGTGCGGCGGTGGGCGACACTCCTCCGCCGGGGTATCTGGACGCTGCCTCCACCGAGGCGCTGCACCCGGCCGCCCGGGACGCGCTGGAGGCCGCGTACCGGGCGGGTTGGGCCGACCCGGCCCGGCTGTACGGCGCCGGCCGGCGGGCCCGGCTGCTGCTGGACACCGCCCGGGAGTCGGTCGCGGCCCAGCTCGGCTGCCGGCCCGACGAGGTTGCCTTCCCCGCGTCCGGGACCCAGGCCGCCCACCTGGCGGTCGCGGGGCTGGCCGAGGGACGCCGGCGGACCGGACGGCACGCCGTCACCTCGGCCGTCGAGCACTCGGCCGTTCTGCAGGCCCTGCGACGGCGGCCGGGCGACGACGCCACGACCACCGAGGTGGGGGTCGACGGGCACGGCCGGGTCGACCCGGAGGCCTTCGCGGCTGCGTTGCGTCCCGAGACCGCGCTGGCCTGCCTGCAGGGGGCCAACCACGAGGTCGGGACCGTCCAGCCGGTCACCGAGGTGGCCGAGCGCTGCGCCGGTGCCGGGGTGCCGCTGCTCGTGGACGCGGCCCAGACCGTGGGGCGTGGACCGGTGCCCCCGGGGTGGGCCGCCCTGGTGGCCAGCGCGCACAAGTGGGGCGGGCCCCCCGGGGTCGGGGTGCTCGCCGTCCGCGGCGGCGTCCGCTGGCGCAACCCCGGGCCGGACGACGAACGCGGGTACGGGCGGGTCCCCGGCTTCGAGAACGTGCCCGGCGTCGTCGCGGCAGCCGCCGCCCTGGAGGCCGTGGTGGCGGCCGCCGCCGACGAGGAGGCCCGGCTGGCCGGGCTGGCCGACCGGCTGCGCGCCGGCGTCGCCACGGTGCCGGACGTCGTCCTGCTCGGCCACCCGGAGCACCGGCTGGGCCACCTGGTCGCGTTCTCCTGCCTCTACGTGGACGGCGAGGCGCTGCTGCTCGAGCTGGACCGGGCCGGGTTCGCGGTGTCCTCCGGCTCGTCCTGCACGGCCTCCGCGCTGGAGCCGTCCCACATCTTGGTGGCCATGGGCGCGCTCACCCAGGGCAACGTGCGGGTGTCGCTCCCCCGCGGCGTCGACGCCGCCGACGTGGACCGGTTCCTCGTGGTGCTGCCGGAGGCGGTTCGGCGGGTCCGCGAGCAGCTCGGCGCGAGCGGGCTGTGACCGCCGATCTGGTGGTCGACGCGACCGGGCAGCGCTGCCCGCTGCCCATCATCGAGCTGGCCCGCCGCATCGGCGAGGTCCCGGTCGGTGGCGTGGTCCTCCTGCTGGCCGACGACCCGGCCGCCGGGCCGGACGTCGCGGCCTGGTGCCGGATGCGCGGCCACCAGCTCCTCGGCGCCGAGGGCGCCGGCTATCTGGTGCGCCGCTCGGCCTGACCGGCGAACGCCGGGGGCGGCGGCAGCTCGAGCGCACCGGCCAGCCGGCGCAGGTACTCGGCCCGGCTGACCTCCACGACGCCCAGCGTGGCCAGGTGCGGGGTGCGCCACTGGACGTCGATCAGCCGACCGGCGACATCGTCGGCCGTGAGCACGCCGACCAGGGCGGCCACGGCCACCTTGGAGGCGTCCTTGGCCCGATGGAACATGCTCTCGCCGGCGAACAGCCCGCCCAGGCTCACCCCGTAGAGGCCGCCCACGAGCACGTCCTCCCGGTCGTAGACCTCCACGCTGTGCGCGACCCCCAGCCCGGCCAGCCGGGTGTAGGCCGCCTTGATGTCCGCCCCGATCCAGCCGCCGGGCCGACGCGGGTCCGCGCACCCGTCGACGACGGCGCCGAAGGCGGTGTCGACCGTCGTCCGGTAACGGCGGCAGGACGCCCGCAGCGAGCGGGTCAGCCGCAGCCCGTCCAGCGGGAGCACGCCCCGAGGGTCCGGCGACCACCACCCGAGCGGCCCGTCCAGCCCGCCCAGCCGCATGGGGAACAGCCCGCCCCGGTAGGCGGCCACCAGGGTCTGGGGCTCAAGGTCCAGCCCCACGCCGACCAGGTCGCCGTCCTCCACGGCGGCGTCAGGGCCGGGGGCAGCGCAGGTGCGGCTCAAGGTCAGCGGCGCCAGCGGCGCCGTAGCTGGCGGCCAGCCGCTGCAGGAAGTGCCGCTGGGACAGCTCGTACTCCTGGGTGCCCACCGTCTCGATGACGTAGGTGGCCAGCATCGAGCCGACCTGGCAGCACCGCTCGGGGGACAGCCCCCAGGCCACTCCTGCGAGGTAGCCGGCCCGGAAGGCGTCCCCGACCCCCGTCGGGTCGGCGATCTGGTCCTCGGCCGGGCAGCCGACGACGACCGGCGGCTCGCCACGCCGCTCGACCATCGCGCCCTTGGGGCCGAGCGTGGTCACCCGGGTACCCACCCGGTCCAGGATCTCCACCCCGCTCCACCCGGTCTTCTGCTCGGTGAGCGCCGCCTCGTACTCGTTGGTGAACAGGTAGGCGGCCCCGTCGATGAGCTGCCGGATCTGCTCGCCGTCCATGCGGGCCAGCTGCTGGGAGGGGTCCGCCGCGAACGGGTAGCCGCGGAAGCGGCACTCCTCGGTGTGCCGGAGCATCGCCTCCGGGTCGTCCGGGCCGACCAGCACGACGTCCGGCCGGCCCACGCGCTCGGCGATCGGCTGCAGCTCGATCGAGCGGGCCTCGCTCATCGCTCCCGCGTAGAACGACGCGAGCTGGTTCTGGTCGTTGTCGGTCGTGCAGATGAACCGAGCCGTGTGCCGCACCTCGGACACGTGCACCGAGTCGGTGTCCACCCCGTGCCGCTCCAGCCAGGACCGGTAGTCGTCGAAGTCCGCGCCGACCGCACCGACGAGGATCGGGCGCAGCCCCAGGCAGCCGAGCCCGAAGGCGATGTTGGCGCCCACTCCGCCGCGCCGGATCTCCAGCTCCTCCACCAGGAACGACAGCGAGACCTGGTCCAGCTTCCCGCTGACCAACGAGTCGGCGAACCGACCGTCGAAGGTCATCAGGTGGTCGGTGGCGATCGAGCCGGTGACGACGACGCGCACGGCACTCCCCCTCGTCTGGTGCCGGGTGGACGACAGCGAACACTACTCACGGGTAGACGTTCCCTCCGGCCCGGTCACGTGCCTACCGTGGCTGGCATGAGCAACGGATCGCCCGCACGACCGCCCTTCGACGGGCTTGGGGCCGACTTCCCGGCCGGCGACTCGGGCCTGCCCGGCCTGGTGGCCGACGGTCGCGCCATGCGCCTTCGCACGGTGCTCGACCTGCCCGCCGAGCCGTCGCACCCGGCCCCCCCGGCGACCGACGTCCGAGTGCCGGACAGCACCGTCGACCTGCTGGCCGAGCTGGGCGGCTACGGCGCCTGACCGATGCGAGCGAGAACGGGGCGGCTCCCGGTGTGGGAGCCGCCCCGTCCGACGTCTGGTCAGGCGCGACGTCTGGTCAGGCGCTCAGTGGAAGGAGTCGCCGCACGCGCACGAGCCGCTCGCGTTCGGGTTGTCGATCGTGAAGCCCTGCTTCTCGATGGTGTCGACGAAGTCGACGGTGGCGCCGCCGAGGTAGGGCGCGCTCATCCGGTCGGTGACGACCTTGACGCCGCCGAAGTCGGCCACGACGTCGCCATCGAGGGACCGCTCGTCGAAGAACAGCTGGTAGCGCAGACCCGAGCAGCCCCCAGGCTGCACGGCCACGCGGAGCGCGAGGTCGTCCCGACCCTCCTGCTCGAGCAGCCCCTTCACCTTCACCGCAGCGGCGCTCGTGAGGAGGACTCCACTGGTGACGGACTCGTCCTGGATCGTCATGCGTGCGACTCCTGATCGGTCGGTGGTCGGGGCTCTGTGTGCGACTGACCCGTCCAACGCAGGCACGGTCGCCGGTGTTCCATCGTGACACAGGATCCCGGAAACCTCACGTGTCACGTGACCGACGATTTTGGCGTCCAGGTGCGGGCCACCCGCTCGGCCAGGTCGGCGAGCCGGGCGGCCGGCTCGGCCAGGGCCGCGGCCACCGAGCCGGCGGTCTCCTCCACGGCGTAGGCCGCGTCGATCCCGGCGGCGGCGAACTCGCGGCGGCCCACGAGCACCCGCCCGGCCAGCACCACGCATGGCCGGCCGGCCCGCTGCGCCGCCCAGGCGACCCCGCGCGGCACCTTCCCCTGCAGCGAGGTCTCGTCGAAGGTGCCCTCGCCGGTGAGCGCGAGGTCGACCTGCTCCATCCGCTGGGGGAGCCGCAGCGCCTCGACGACGGTCTGGACGCCGGGCACCCGGGTCCCGCCGAGCAGCATCAGCCCGTAGCCCAGGCCACCGCCGGCCCCGGCGCCCTCGGCGGACGCGTCGCCGCCGGACTGCTTGGCCCACTCGGCGAGCCGCACCTGCAGGTCGAGGACCTGGTCGCGGTCGGCGCCCTTCTGCGGGCCGAACACCGCCGCGGCGCCGTTGGGACCGAGCAGCGGGGCGTCGACGTCGGTGGCCACGACCAGCGGGATGCCGGCCGGCCAGGACCCGGCGCCGCCGACGGCCTCGACGCAGGGCCGGCCACCGTCCGTGGACGCCGTCCCGCCCACGCCCACCACCACCCGCCGCGCACCGACGTCCAGCGCGATCCGCAGCAGGTCGGCGACCCCTGCGCTGCTGGCCTCCATCGGGCGCCGGCCGTCCGGCGGCAGCAGGTGCAGGCCGCAGGCCTGGGCCACCTCGACGTACGCCGTGCCGTCCGGGGCGAGCAGCACCGTGCCCGGGGTCGGCTCGCCGAGCGGGCCATGAGCGGTCACCTCGACCAGCCGGCCGCCCAGTGCCGCGTGCAGCACCTCGACGAAGCCGGGGCCGCCGTCGGACAGCGGGGCCAGGTCGAGCACGGCCCCCGGGTCGTGCCGCCGCCAGCCGGCCGCGATCGCGGCTGCGGCCTCCGGGGCGGTCAGGGTCTGGGCGAACTTGTCCGGGGCGATGAGGACGCGCACCCGGCCCATCCTCCCGTATCCGCCGGTCAGCCGATCGCCGTACCCTGGCCTGGTGACGAGTCCCTCCGACGCGGCCATCAAGGCCGGGGTCACGCCCAGCCCGCTGGCCCTGCTGCTGCTCGGCCGCGACGCCGACCCCGACTCCGAGCGGGGGGTCGAGTGCCCCGGTGACCTGCCCCCGGCGTCCGACCCGGAGCTGGTGGCGCGGGCCCGCGCGGCCAAGGCCGCACTGGGAGAGAAGGTGTTCATCCTCGGGCACCACTACCAGCGCGACGAGGTCATCCAGTTCGCCGACGTCACCGGTGACTCGTTCAAGCTCGCGCAGAACGCCGCGGCGCACCCGGAAGCGCCCTACGTCGTGTTCTGCGGCGTCCACTTCATGGCCGAGTCCGCGGACATCCTGACCGGGGACCACCAGCAGGTCGTGCTGCCCGACCTCGCGGCCGGCTGCTCGATGGCGGACATGGCGGCCATCGGGCAGGTCGAGGACGCCTGGGACGTGCTGGCGGACGCCGGGGTCGCCGAGGTGACCATCCCGGTCACCTACATGAACTCCACCGCCGCGATCAAGGCGTTCACCGGCCGGCACGGCGGGACGGTGTGCACGTCGTCCAACGCCCGGCGGGCGCTGGCGTGGGCGTTCGGCCAGGGCCAGAAGGTGCTGTTCCTGCCGGACCAGCACCTGGGCCGCAACACCGCCGTGCTCGAGCTGGGACTGTCGCTGGCCGACTGCGTGGTCTTCGACCCGCACCGCCCGAACGGCGGGCTGACCGCGGATCAGCTGCGCGACGCGAAGGCGATCCTGTGGCGGGGCCACTGCTCGGTGCACGGCCGGTTCAGCGAGCAGACCGTGCACGACGCGCGGGAGCGGATCCCCGGGGTCAAGATCCTGGTGCACCCCGAGTGCCGCTACGAGGTGGTCACCCAGGCCGACCTGATCGGCTCGACCGAGTTCATCATCAAGTCCATCGAGGCTGCCCCGCCCGGCTCGAAGTGGGCGGTCGGCACCGAGCTGAACCTGGTCAAGCGGCTGGCCGAGCAGCACCCCGAGCAGACCATCGTGTTCTTGGACAAGACGGTCTGCTTCTGCTCGACGATGAACCGGATCGACCTGCCGCACCTCGTCTGGGCGCTCGAGAAGCTGGTCGACGGCCAGGTGGTCAACCGCATCGAGGTCGACCCGGACGTCGCGCGCTGGGCGAAGGTGGCCCTGGACCGGATGCTCGCGCTGCCCGAGCTCGGCGCCACCGACTGACCGGCCGGCGTCAGCGCCGAGCGCGGGCGGCGCGACGTGGGCTAGACGTCGTCGAGGGTGAAGTTGCCGGTCGGAGCGGCCGGGTCCGCACCCCCCGACGGGGGCGCATCGGCGGCCGGCTTGGCCGCCGCGGCTCGGTGCTCGTCGACGGCCGTGAGCGCGGCTTCGACGGCGTCATGGCCGCCACCGCTGCGCTGTTCGTCGTAGTAGGCCTCGCCGAGCGCCTTGAGCAGGTCGCCGTCCGACTTGGCGGCCTGCATCTCCCCGATCTTGGCCTGGCCCTGCTGGGCGGCCTGCTGCGTGGCCGCCATAGCCTTCTCGGCGGCTTCCTTGGCCTTGTCGAGGAATCCCATCAGTCGTTCCCTCCCAGGATGCTTCCGAACGGGTTGGACGCCTTCTCGTCGTGACCCAGCCGCGCGTTCTTCACGATCGCGTGCGACAGGCTCTCGATGGTCATGGACTGCAAGATCACCGTACCGTCCCCCTCCAGCGTGGCGAGGGTGAACCCGTTGCCACCGAGGACGGCGTTCGTCATGGCCTGCAGGTTGAGCCCGCCGACCCGCTCGATCCCGTAGGTGATCGAGTCCTCGAAGGCCACGATGCAGCCGGTGTGCACCTGGATCTTGCCGCCGTACTTGGCCGGGTTGAGCTCGATGAAGTTGCCGGCCCCGGCCACGAACACGGTCCCGATTCCGGTGAACTTCTCCAGGATGAACCCCTCACCCCCGCGCAGACCGGACCGAAGGCCGCTGAAGGCGATGTCGAAGTGGACCGTCGACTCGGCCCCGACGAAGGCGTCCTTGTCCGCGTACCAGCCCCCCGTGCCGTCCAGCTCGAGGGCGCGGACCTCGCCGGGCAGCGTGCCGGCCAGGCTCACCAACCCGCTACCCCCCTGGGGGGTGAAGTGCTGGAAGGCGATCGACTCCCCCGCCAGCATGCGCTTTCCCATGGACGCCGCCATGGCGGCCAGGCCGGCCTTCCCGCCCGCCGAGGGAGCGCTCGGGTCCCCGATGCGGGTCTGCACGCCCACGTTGACGGTCTTCCAGAGGAACTTGCCGGCCTCCGCGTAGACCGTCTGCCCCTCGCCGACCTGGCAGACGATCATCTGCATCGCGTTGCCGACGATCTTGTGTGCGATGGTCATGGCTGCACGCCTCCCGCCGCCCAGGGGTCCAAGGGGCACACGCTAGGCCCGGCAGCGCGCGCTCCACCCGGCTTCGGCTCGACCGGTCATTCCCCCGTCGGCGAACTCAGCTCAGAACGGCGGTTCTGCCTCGTCCGGCGGTGGCGGTGGCGGTGGCGGTGGCGGTGGCGGGGTAGGGGCCCAGTCCGGGGTGCCGGGCAGGTCGGGTGGTCGGCGCTGGTAGTGCCGGCCGGTGGGGCTGGTCCAGGTGAACGTGCCCGGGCCGGGCTGGGACAGTACCCAGCCCGGTCGGGCCTCGTGTTTGAGCTGGTGGTGGTGCCCGCACAGCGCGCCCAGGTTGTGATCGGCGGTCGGCCCGTCGGGGAACCGCCGGGTGTGATCCAGGTCGCAGTCCACCGCCGCCCGCCCGCAGCCGGGGAACACACAGGTGGCGTCCCGGGCGGCCACGTGCGCCCCCAGCACCGCACCGGGCCGGTACCGCGCGGTGCCCACGTCCAGCACCGCGCCGCAGCCCGGGTCGGTCAGCACCCGCCGCCAGGTGGCATCACGGGCGATCGCCCGGGCCACCTCGGCCGGCACCGGGCCGAACCCGGGCACCAGCCCCGGCGCGTCATCCAGCCCCCACAGCGTCGACGCCCCCACCACCACATCCGCCCGCCAGCGGGCCCGCCGCCGCACCCGACGCGACACGGGCAGCCCGGGCAGCGGGGTGCCGGTGGCGAGCGCGGTGAACACTCCTACCAGCACGTCCGCCCGCCGTGCGTCCAGCCCCCGCCCGTCCCCCGGGGCGGCACAGTCACGGGCCAGCCCGGTCAGGGTGTCCCACACCGTCGCCGCGTCCGCCGGGGCCAACCGGGCACACAGCTCGGTCATCCCGTCCGGGGTGTCCCAGCGCGACACCCCACGGCCTGCCACCGCCCGCTCCTGCCGCTGCGCCCCGCCCGCCGGATCCACCCCAAGCACCGCCCGGCGCGCCAGCCGGCGCACCTGCCCCGGTGTCTTGCCCGCACACCGGGCCAGCACGAACTCCCCGACCGACGCCCGCAGCCCCCGCGGCAGCACCCCCGCCTCCTCCGCGACCGCCCGCGCCGCCGACCAGGACAACACCCCGTCCCGAGCCGCGACCAGCACCCCCGGCAGGTCACCGGCCAGCAGCACCGCGTCCCGCAACCGGGACTCCCCGGTCACCCGCGACACCCCCAACGCCAACGCCGCCTCATCCCCGGCGAACCGCGACACCCCCGGCACGTTGCCCACCGGCTCCCCCCGCACAGGCGGGCGCCGCGCCGCCAGCTCCGCCAACACCGACGCCTGACACGCCGACACGTGCGCCGCCAGCCGCTCCCACCCGGTCAGCAGGTCCACCAGATCCGCGTCATCGACACCCGCCGGATCCCCTACCGACACCAACACCGCCGCCAGCTCCAACCCCGCCGGAGCAGCCACCGCCTCCGCCAACGTCACCGGCCAACCGAACGCCACCGGCCCCTCCGGCTCCGGCTCCGGCTCCGCCAGGCACAGCCCCACCACCCAGCCGTCGTCCCGCAGATCCTCGAACATACGTCTTGTCTCGCAGATGGGGGTGACTTCTCAGAACGTGAGGCCGACGACTTCGCGCTGCTTTCGTTCGGGGCGGCGTCGGTGGTCGGCGAGGTGGTGGTAGATGCGGTCGGCCCAGATGTGGGCGTTGGCCTCGTTGCGCCGAACGGCAGTCAGCAGGGTGAGCAGGCGGCCGGTCCGTTCGGGGTTACGTAGGGCATCCACCCCCGGAGACCACTCATCACCCCCATCTGCGAGACAAGACA
>JBBSAJ010000059.1:0-10143 GCA_038252405.1 Actinomycetes bacterium
CCGCCGCCGCAGGCCACCCCGGTCGGCATGAGGCCGCGCCTGCTCGACCTGTTCTGCGGGGCAAGCGGTGCAGGCGCCGGCTACGCCCGGGCAGGGTTCGACGTGCTGAGCGTGGACCTCGCGCCGATGGCGCGCTACCCCCTGTCCAAGCGGGAGCTGTCGCAGGCGGTGCCTCCCGCGTACACCGAATTCCTGGGCGGGCATCTGCTGGCGGCGCTGGAGCAGGAGCGGGCAGCATGAAGCCGCGCCCGCCACCCGGCGTGCTGACCCGCTGCTCCCGCTGCGGGTCCGTCTTCTGGCTGCCCCCGGGCTGGCCGGCCATCGCAACCTGTGAGGACCACCCATGAGCATCAGCGAGCCGCAGCCCGAGCCGCTGCCCCATGCCTGCGTCCGCTGCGGGCGGCCCCAGGGCGCGCACCCGACCGCGGCCTGCCTGCGTCACGAAGCGCCCGCCCCGGACTGGATGCGCCGCCTGGTCGAGCTGCTGCGCAAGAGCTAGCCGCATCATCCGAGGTCGTCACCCTCTGTGGTTTGCCCGGTATGCCCCGGTAAGGATAGGGGCATAGCCCGTACTATGCCCCTACAGTCGTCACCATGACGACAGACGGTGAGCTTGTCCCGCGGCGCCCCGCGACCCTGACCGCCCGCGACCCCTGGGAGGCATGGCTGGCCGCATGGCTGGCCGGCTACGGCTCCCGCAACACCCGCGCCGCGTACGCCCGGGACCTGGCCGACTACGCCGGCTGGCTGGCCACCCACCAGATGGACCCGCTGCTGGCCGGCCGCGTCCACATCGACCTGTACATCCGCGACCTCACCGAGGGCCGGGGTCTGGCGCAGTCCACCGCCAGCCGGCGCCTCAACGCCCTGTCCAGCTTCCACAGCTACCTGATCGGGGAGGACGTGATCGGGCGCAACCCCGTCGCCCACATCCGCCGGCCCAAGCTGAACCGTGATCACAGCGACACCGTGGGCCTGTCCCGGGAGGACGCCCGGGCCTACACCGCCGCAGCCCGCCGGCACAGCCCCCGCGCCTACGCCCTGGTGACGCTGCTCCTGCACAACGGCCTGCGGATCAGCGAGGCCACCGGCGCCCGCGCCGACGCCCTGGGCGCCGAGCGGGGCCACCGCACCCTGACCGTGCTGGGCAAGGGCAGCCAGCACAGCACCGTGCCGCTGGCCCCGGTCACCGCCGAGGCGCTGGACCTGTACCTGCTGGGCCGGGTCACCGGCCCACTGCTGGTCACCCGCACCGGCCGGGCGCTGACCACCCGCTCGGCCACCGTCCTGGTCCGCGCCCTGGCCCGCAAGGCCCAGGTCCACGCCGCCGAGAAGATCAGCCCGCACAGCCTGCGGCACACCGCCATCACCGCCGGGCTGGACGCCGGGGTGAGCCTGCGGGACATGCAGGACTTCGCGCGCCACACCGACCCCCGCACCACCCGCCGCTACGACCGCAACCGCAACAACCTCGACCGGCACGCCACCTACGCCGTGGCCGCCTACCTCGCCTGATCTAACCGTCCGTGATGATGTCTTCACGCGCTGTGCTCTAGGCTTGTCGCTGGCTGGGGCGGAGGTGGCATGGCGGAATGGCAACTTGGGCTGTGGGGGGAACCCGCCGCACCCAGACCTCGCCGCACCCGTCGCAGGCCACCAGGCGACACCGCCGGCACCGCTAAAACGGCGGAAAAAATACCGGCAGACATACCACCCGAGCCCGAGCAGTTCCCCGAGTGGGAACGCGCCCCCCGCCGGACCTGCCCCGCCTGCGCCCGCCGCTACGCCGGCCTGGTCGCACCGGACTGCCCGATCTGCTCCGGTCAAGGCGCCCTTGGCTTGGGCGCTGCCGGCCTGGCCGGCGCCGAACCCGCAGCCGTCGCCCGCGGTGTCGAGCTGTACCTGGAAGGCCGCGCCACCGCAGCGGCCGGACTGTCCCCGCCCCAGCAGCGCGCCGCCGTCGAGGCCGCCGCCCACGAGCTGCGCATCGCCGGCCTGCTCGCCGGCGCCCAGGACCGCGCCCGCCCCAGCAGCGCCGGCCCCCGCCACCCCGCCGGCCCCGTCGCCGACAGCGTGGCCGAGAGCAAGGCCCGCCAGCTCTCGGCGCAGCTCGGGGCGACCCCGACCGCCGCCACCGCCCGCGCCCTCGCCCCGGACAACACGACGCCGCTGGCCCTGGCCCGCCGCCGCGGCTCCCCCTTCGCCCACGCCTCGGCCTCGGGGCACCGCTCCTGGCTGGCCCGAGCCTGTGACCCGCTGGACCCCCTCGGCCCCGACGTTGGCGCCCTGGTCGTAGCACAGAGCGCCAGCGAGCACACCGGGGCCGTCCTGGCCGCCGCCGCCCTCCTGACCGTCCGAGCCCACACCCCAGCGAGAGCAGCAGCAGGTTGACCAGCTCCCCGCCCCCAGCCGTCCCCCCGGCCCCCCCGTCCCCCCCGGCCCGCTACCGCCAGCGCCCCGTCCTCATCGACGCCGTGCAGTGGGTGCCTGGGCTCAACCTCGACGCCTGCCTGGCCTTCCTCGGCGCCCACCACGGCGGGCAGCCCCGGGCAGGTAGCGGGCTTCTCCAACAACATCGAGCAGCGCATCGTTGTCGGCCGCATCAACTCCCCCTGGACGGAGCCGCATGACCATCCCCGACACCTTGACCGCCCTGGCCGTGCCCGTCGAGGGCTTGGCCCCCTACCACCGCAACCCCCGCACCCACGCCGACGCGCTGCTGCGGGAGAGCCTTGCCCGCCACTCGCAATACCGGCCCATCGTCGTCAACCGCGGCACCCGCACCGGCCGGCCCGATGAGATCCTCGCCGGCAACGGCACCTACGCCGCGGCGGTTGCCCTCGGCTGGCAGCAGATCGCCGCCACCTACATCGACGTGGACGACGACGAGGCCGCCCGCATCGTCCTGGTCGACAACCGGGCGAATGACCTGGCGGGCTACGACGACACGGTGCTGGCCGAGCTGCTCGGCCAGCTCGACGGCGACCTCGGCGGCACCGGGTACGACCCGGCCGACCTGGAGGCGCTGCTGGCCGCGCCCGACCCCGAGGGCCGAGGAGCAGGCGGCGACACCGGCATCGCCCGCGCCACCCTCGCCGAGCGGTTCGGGGTGCCGCCATTCTCCGTCCTCGACGGCCGACAAGGCTACTGGAAGACGCGGAAGCGGGCCTGGCTCGACCTCGGCATCCAGAGCGAGATCGGGCGGGACGACAACCTGCTCTGGCTCTCCGAACTGGTGCATGACCCCGCCTACTACTCCAAGAAGTCCGCCGCCGAGGCACGGTTGGGCCGCGAGTTGACCAACGAGGAATTCGCCGCCGAGCACTACGACGGCAAGGGCCGCCTCCCCGGCACCAGCGTGTTTGACCCGGTGCTGACCGAGCTGCTCGTCCGCTGGTTCTCCCCGCCCGGGGGCCGGGTGCTCGACCCGTTCGCGGGCGGCAGCGTCCGCGGCCTCGTCTCCGCCCGTCTGGGCAGGCACTACACCGGCATCGACCTACGCGCCGAGCAGGTCGAGGCCAACGAGGCGCAGGCGCAGTCCTTCGCCGCCCGCGGCCTGCTCGCCCCCCCCAGCCCCGAGCTGCTGCGCGACCCGGCCGCGCTGACCCCGGTAGAGCTCCACGGCGGGCACCCCGTCAAGCGAGACGACCTGTTCGGCGTGGGCGACTCAGCCGGGGGCAAGGTCCGCACCTGCCTGCACCTGGCAGCAGGCGCGGCGGGGCTGACCACCGCCGGCAGCCGCCACTCCCCGCAGGTCAACATCGTCGCCACCGTCGCCGCCAGCCTCGGGCTGCCCTGCCGCGTCCACGTCCCCGCCGCAGCCGGCGGCCTGACCCCCGAGCTGGCCGCCGCGGTAGCCGCAGGCGCCGAGCTAGTCGAGCACCGCCCCGGGCACAACACTGTCATCGTCGCCCGAGCCCGCACCGACGCAGCCGACCGCGGCTGGGTCAACATCCCCTTCGGCATGGACGACCCGGCAGCAGTAGCCATGACCTCCGCGCAGGTCGCCAACCTCCCCGAGGAGACGCAGCGCGTCGTCATCCCCGTCGGCTCGGGCATGAGCCTGGCCGGGCTCCTCGCCGGCCTCCAGGCCCAGGGCCGCGCCCTGCCGATCCTCGGCGTCGTCGTCGGCGCCGACCCCAGCAGCCGCCTGGACCGCCACGCCCCCGCCGGCTGGCGGGACATGGTGACCCTCGTCGGCCCCGACAGCCCCTACGACCTGCCCGCCCCCGCCACCGCCCTGGGCGGGCTGGAGCTGGACCCCATCTACGAAGCCAAGTGCCTGCCCTACCTCCTGCCCGGCGACCTGCTCTGGGTCGTCGGCTGCCGCGCCACCGCCCGCCCGACGCCCCACCCACAGTGGGTCGTAGGCGACGCCCGCGACGCCGAGCGCCTCGCCGGCGGGCAGCTGGCCGACATGCTGTTGACCTGCCCGCCCTACTTCGACCTGGAGGTCTACAGCGCGGCGCCCGCCGACCTCTCCACCGCCGCCGACTACCCGACCTTCCTCCGCGACCTCGAGTCGTGCCTGCGGGCCGCCACCTCCCGCCTCACCCCCGAGGCGTTCGCCGCCATCGTCGCCGCCGAGGTCCGCGACAAGCGCGGCGCCTTCCAAGACCTGCCAGGCGACACCACCCGCATCATGGGCCGCCTCGGCTTCTGGCTCTACAACGTCGCGGTCCTCGTCACCCCCGCGGGGAGCCTGCCCGTCCGGGCAGGCCGAGCCTTCCAAAGCAGCCGCAAGCTGGGCCGCACCCATCAGTCCGTCCTCGTCTACTACCGCGGCGACCCCGGGCTCCTGCGCAACCTCGGCCCCGTCGACATGGGCGACCCGGCCGAATACGCCGACGAGGAAGCCGAGCTGACCGAGCAGCCCGGGGCCTAGAGCATGAGCGGACCACGCAAGGGCGGACCACATGGCCGGTAAACACGACCCCGAGGTCATAGCGAAGGAGCGGCAGGCCCTGGAGCTGCGCCGCGCCGGGGTGACCTACGACCTCATCGCCGAGCGGGTCGGCTACAGCGAGCGCGGCGCCGCCCGCAAGGCAGTCGTGCGGGCGCTGCGCCGCACCCTGGAGGGGCCGGCCGAGGACGTGCGGGAGCTGGAGGCCGACCGCCTCGACCGCCTCCAGAGCGGGCTCTGGGCGCAGGCCATGAAGGGCAACCTCGGGGCGGTGGACAGGGTGCTGCGGCTGATGGAGCGCAGGGCGCGCCTCCTCGGGCTCGACCAGCCCACCCAGGTGCAGGCCGAGCACACCGGAGACATCGTCCTGAACTTCGGAATCCCCCGCCCCAACCCGGCCGAGGCCGACGCCTCGGCGGTCCCGCAGGCGCAGCTCCGGGCGCTGCCTTAGCCCGTCTGGGGGGACAACATTGTGACGCCTAGCAACGTCTGGAGACTCTCCGTAACGTCCCAGGTATGCGGCCAGGGCGCCAAGGCCCCGCCACCACCCAGAGGAGCCAGCCATGACCGCCACGACCGCCAAGCTCAGCCCCACCCAGCTCAGCGCCCTGACCACCCTCGCCCCCGGCAGCACCCCCGCAGGGCGCGGCACCAAGGCCACCCTGGCCCGGCTGCGCCTGCTCAAGCTCATCGCCCCCAGCGGCCCGGCCGCTGGCTCCTGGGAGCTGACCGAGGCAGGCACCGCCGCCCTGGCCGCCATGACCGCCGCCAGCAGCAGCCAGCCCCCCACCCCCGCCGCGGCCGACGTAGCCGCCGACGTAGTGCCGCTGCCCAAGCGCAAGGCCCGCACCACCAGCAGCTCGCGCAGCACCAGCTCCCGCAAGAGCGGCAACCCGCCCGCCGACCGCGAGCAGGCCGCCCGCCGCCAGCCCCGCACCGGCGGCACCGCCGGCCTGGCCGTACACGCCGGCCCCCACGCCCACATCGACCGCGCCACCGGCTACATCCTCGCCATCCGCCCCGCCGCCTACCCCGAGCTGATCGAGGGCGAGCTGCGCTGCCTCGGCGCCTGCGGCGAGCTGCGCCCCGCCGCCCGCTTCCCCTTCATCGCCAGCAAGGGCGACGGCCGCGGCCGGTTCGTCGAATGCACCGCCTGCCAGGCCGCCCGGCTCGCCGAGAACAAGACCCGCAAGGCAGCGGGCAAGGCCCCCATCGCCCGCCCCCTCGCCGAGGTAGCCGCCCCGGCCGAGGCCCCCGCCGCCGCGGCCCTGGGCGGCTAATGGCCCAGCCCCCAGCCCCAGCCCCGCCAGCTCCCCGCTGGCGGGGGCTCTCGGCGTCCCAGGGGGCAGCTGTTGTGCCGACCCTGAGCTACGCCTACACCCCGACGCCCCGCCAGGCCGGCGCCCACGCGGAGTGGGCCGACGAGCTGCTGTACGGTGGCGCCGCAGGCGGGGGCAAGAGCCGCTGGCTCCGAGCCGAAGTGCTGGCGACCCTGCTGGCATTCCCCGGCTCTGCTGGCGTGATCTTCCGACGCACCTTCTCCGACCTCGCCCGATCCGATGGGCACATCCTCCAGCTCCAAGAAGAGATCCCCACCAGCGTCGGCCGGTACAACGCCGGGGACCACGCCTGGACCTTCCACAACGGCAGCCGGCTGGAGCTGGCCCACCTCAACCGCGACGCCGACGTGCTAAAATATCAGGGCGCGGCGTACGCCGTGGTCGCCTTCGATGAGCTGACGCAGTTCACCGAATGGCAGTACCTCTACCTTCTGTCCCGGCTCCGCGTCTCGGGCCGGGTCCGAGACCTGATGGCTGCGGCCGGCTGGCGGCCACGGATGCTCGCAGCGGCCAACCCTGGCGGCCCCGGCCACTCCTGGGTCAAGGCCCGCTTCATCGACGCCGCCCCAGCCGAACAGCTATGGCGGCCCCCGTCCACCCCAGACGAACCGAGGCCCGGCACCCGCGTTTTCTGGCCGGCCAAAGTCACAGACAACCCCCACCTCGATGAGCACTACGTCGACCGGCTGAACAGCCTCCCCGACGACGAACGCCGAGCCCTCCGCGACGGCGACTGGGACGTGTACGCAGGGCAGCGGTTCACCGCGTGGCGACGCGACGTGCATGTGATCGAACCCGAGCGGCTACCGATCCCCCTCGGCGCGGGTGTCGCCCGCGCGGTCGGGGTCGACTACGGCCTGGACGCCCCGTTCTGCGCCCTGTGGGGCGCGAAGATGGGCGACGATCTGGTGGTGATCCACCGGGAGCTGTACACCAACGGGCTGACAGCCCCCGAGCAGGCAGACCTCATGCTGTCCGTCGAGGCCGAGGGGGAGCGCGACCCTGAGGGTGGCCGGCCGATCCCCATCGCACTCGACCCCGCGAGCTGGGCACGCAACCCGACCATCCCGTCAACGCTGCCTGGCCCAGCCATGCCCGACCAGCCACCGGCCGGGAGCATCGCCGCGGCGTACCGGGAGCGGTTCGGCAGCGCCCTCGGCCGAGCGAACAACGACCGCCTGACCGGGGTCTCTGTGATCGCAGACAAGCTGCGGGTCCGCCGCGACGGGTTCCCCCGCCTGCTCGTCTACTCGACGTGCCGCAACCTGATCCGCACCCTGCCCGGCCTGCCCCGCGACCCGCGTCACCCCGAGGACGTAGACACCCGCGCCGAGGACCACGCCTTCGACGCGCTGCGCTACCTCCTGCTGCGGCTGGCCTCTGCCTCCCCGCCAGGCGCGGCGCAGCTGCCCGGCGAGGGCCGGGTGCCGGCGCTGACCGCCACCTTCGGCAAGGCAGGGTTCTAGGCATGGCCCCCGCAAGGCGCCCCCGAAGGTGCCCACCCATGCACGTCTATCTGACGGTGCCGGACGGGGCTGCGGTCGGCATCTGGGCCGAGAGCAAGGCCCGCGGCATCAGCCCGAAGCGGGTCGTGGAGGAACGGGTCTGGGGCGCCGAGGGGGCCGAGGGGGACGACCCCGGCCCCCCACCGTTCTAGGGCGAGGCCAGCCCGAGCGCACCCGCGGGACTGCTGCTCGGCGGGATTGACGGCCCCGCCGAACCACCGCGGCCAGCGCCCGGGCGCTGGCCTCTAGCCGGGAGGCTGCCCAAGTCTGTGCGCGCCCGACGTGATCGCAACCGTAACGGTCGCGCCGTCGCCGGGGCAAGGCTGGCAGCCTGCGTCGGCGCGCCACGGCTGGAGCCTGGCGGCCCGCTGTGACACTCTGTGGTTGTCTGTGCGCGCAGAGTCCCGGCTGGGGCGGCGGCTGGCCCGACACGCCCCGCCGCCCCAGCCCGCTACAGCTCGGCGCGGGGCAGGCTCAGGGCCTAGCCTGCGGGGGTGACCATCATCGAGGAGAACCCAGAGACAGGGGCGGCGCTGGAGGATGAGCCTCTGCCCGAGGAGCTGCCCGCCGGGCAGCTGCGCATATTCGGTGACGTAGGCCACCTGGGGGAACATCATAGTTAGTTCCGTGTAGGCGTAGCCAACGTGCAGGCTGTCAGCCTAGAGTAGGGGTATGACCACAACCGCGAGCATCGACACCCGCCCCTACACCCGCAACCGCGCCGGCGGCTCCTGGCAGCTGCTCCCATGAGCCCCGCCCCCCACGCAGACCACCCCCACGAGCCGGGCCGGCTGCACGGCTGCCCCGCCTGCGAGAGCGCCTGCCACTGCGGCCTAGAGGAGGCCGCCGAATGCGTCTACGACGGCGCCCACGCGGGCGCCCACGCGGGCGCCAGCTGCGCGCAATGCGGCGGCCGAGGCGGGGGCCTGGCCCCCAGCGAGCACGGCCTGCTCTGCACCCTCTGCGCGTACCGCCAGCTCGAGCACGACGACTCCCGCGACCGCTACGACCACCTGGCGCCCTCCAGCCTCGGCTTCATCTCAGACGACGAGTAACGGGCGCCCTGGACCCGTTCTGGGCGGGCATCGACGCCGAGCTGGCCGAGCTGCGCCAGGCCAAGACCGTCGAGGAGGTGCTAGCCATCCTCAACCGCTACAGCGCCCCCAGCTCGGGGGACGCCTTCTACGCGCAACGAGAGGACCCCAAAATGACCACCTTCGCAGCCCTCGACCACAGCAACCTCGAAGTCGTCACAACCGACCCAGACGGAAGCCACACCGTCGTCGCCGACCTCGGAACAACGTTCACCATGCGGGAGGCGACCGCGAAGCTTCGCGCGGCCGGGTTCAACCCCCTCGGGAGGTGGCGCGACAGCAACACCGGCCTCGTGCGCACCCTCAACATGATCCGCATGCCCTGATGCCCAACCAGCCAAAGACCCCGCACCTCGAGCATGTCGCGGAACACCCTGCCGGTGGCAGGCTGTCGTCATCCCCGAGGACGGAGGTGACGGCGACGAGGTAATGGGCGCCCTGTTCGACGCGGGCTGGACCCTGCCCTGGGCCGAGGCTAGCCACTTCTGGATCATGGCGGCGCCAGACGGCGGCCGGGGCTGACCTACATCGAGGGGGACGTGTACCGCGGCTCCCACTACCCGACCCGGCGAGCAGCCCGAGCCCGAGGAGAGCAGCACCCATGCCTGACCGCAGCACCGTCCAGGAGGGCGCCGACAAGGCGCAGGAGCGCGCCCAGATGGCGCTCCTACAGCTCGGCCGGGTCGAGGAGGCGGCGCAGCAGCTGCCCGCCGTGCAGCTCGCCGCCGGCTATTGGGCCGGGGTCGAGGACGCCCTGCGCTGGGCAGCTGGCGCCGCGCCCGAGCCGAGCGGGCCATGAGCCCCGAGGAGTACTACGCCGAGGCCGAGCGGCTGCTGGAGCTGGTGCAGAAGAAGTCGTCGCAGGCCGACCCGCGCCTGGCCCTCCTCGTCTCCATCGCCCAGGCCCACGCCACCCTCGCCGGCTGCCGCGGCCCGCTCCACGTCCAGAGGGTCGAGCAGGTGCAGACGTGAGGCCGCCCCTGCCGCGGCACACCGTGGCGCTGCGCCTGGACGTAGAGCTGGGCGCAGCGAGCCGCGAGCAGGCCGAGCAGAGGGCCGCCGAGCTGGCCGAGGCCGTCGCCCCCATCGTCGCCCGCACCGTCGCCAACCACCGGGTGGGCGGGGTGCGCCTGCTGCGGTTAGGCCGCTAGTACAGCCTCGGGGCGGCGCACAGCACAGCCAGTTCATCAGCGAGCTCCGCGTGGATTTGAGCGCCCGGGTCGAAGGGATCCACGGCGGAGGGGGCGCCGGCTGCCGCCGCCTCATGGGAGAGGCAGGCGGTGACGGGCGAGTCCTCAAGC
>JBBSAJ010000060.1:0-10011 GCA_038252405.1 Actinomycetes bacterium
CCGGGGGTTTGGGGCCCACCGGGGTCGGCGGGGCCCAACAGCTCCCGGTCGCCGGCGCGGCGCGGCCGCGGGTCGGCCCCGGCGGGGTCGTCGTCGCCGAGGGCGACGTCGTCTCGATCGACGGCACCACGGGTCAGGTGTTCCTCGGCGAGGTTGCCGTGGTCCCGTCACCGGTGGTGGAGTACTTCGAGGGGCGGCTCACAACGGAACGGGACGACGACGACGTCGTCAGCGCCGTCGACCGGATCATGCGTATCGCCGACGCGCGCCGCCGGCTGGGCGTGCGGGCCAACGCGGACACCGGGGACGACGCGGCCCGGGCCCGCCGGTTCGGCGCCCAGGGCGTCGGGCTGGCCCGGACCGAGCACATGTTCCTGGGCGACCGGCGAAGCCTGGTCGAGGACCTCATCCTCGCCCCCACCGCGGCCGGTCAGCAGCAGGCCCTGGACGCGCTGCTGCCGCTGCAGAAGGCGGACTTCATCGAGATCCTGTCGGCGATGGACGGTCTGCCGGTGACCATCCGGCTGATCGACCCGCCGTTGCACGAGTTCCTGCCCGACCTCACCGACCTGTCCGTCGAGGTCGCGGTCGGCGAGGAGCAGGGCAAGGACATGGCCCGCCGGCACGAGCTGCTCGACGCCGTCCGACGGCTGCACGAGGCGAACCCGATGCTGGGCCTGCGCGGCGTGCGGCTCGGCCTGGTGATCCCCGGGCTGTTCGGCATGCAGGTGCGGGCCATCGCGGAGGCCGCCGCCCAGCTGCGCGCGGCCGGCCACGACCCGAGGCCGCAGGTGATGATCCCGCTCGTGGGGGCCGTCCAGGAGTTCGACCTGGTCCGGGCCCGGGCCGACGAGGTGATCGCCGAGGTCGCTGCGGCGTCCACGGTCGAGCTGACCATCCCCATCGGCACGATGATCGAGCTGCCCCGGGCCGCGCTGACCGCGGGGCGGATCGCTGAGCACGCCGAGTTCTTCTCCTTCGGCACCAACGACCTGACCCAGACCACCTGGGGCTTCAGCCGCGACGACGTCGAGGGCGAGTTCTTCGCCCAGTACTTCGACTACGGCGTGTTCCAGGTGAGCCCGTTCGAGAGCATCGACACCGAGGGGGTGGGCCGGCTGGTCCGGATCGCCACCGAGGAGGGCCGGGCGGCTCGCGCAGACCTCGACGTGGGGGTGTGCGGCGAGCACGGCGGCGACCCGGACTCGGTGCACTTCTTCCACGAGGTCGGGCTCGACTACGTGTCCTGCTCGCCGTTCCGGGTGCCGGTCGCGCGGCTGGAGGCGGGCCGCGCGGCCGTCACCGGCAAGGGGCCGGATGCGACGGCGTGACCCGGTAGCGTGACCGGCGTGACCAGGCTCTTCGTCGACCTCTCGGACGGGATCCACCGGACGTACGAGGTGTCCCGGTACGCCATCGAGCACGGGGTGCTGCGGCTCTTCGCCTCGGTTGAGGGGGTCGAGGCGGAGATCGCCGCCTTCTCCGCGAACGGCTGGTTGCGCTTCGAGCGCGAGCTGCCCCAGGGCGACGCGCCTTCCCGCGACTGAGGTCTGGCTACAGGTCCTTGGCGTAGCAACGGTTGTCGGGCGAGTCGCGGTACAGGCCGAACCCGGGCACCCGGGCGTAACCCGCGGACTCGTACAGCCCGATGGCCTCGGGCTGGGCGACGCCGGTCTCCAGCAGCACCCGCCGGTAGCCGGTCACCCGTGCGGCCTCCTCGAGCGCGCCGAGCAGGGCGCGGGCGTACCCGTGGCCGCGGTGTGCTGGCAGCACGAACATCCGTTTCACCTCGCAGGCGGTGTCGTCGTGCCGGCGGAACCCTCCGCAGGCGACCACGTCCGCGCCAACCCTGGCCAGCAGGAAGACCCCGTCGGGCGCCGCGAACTGGGCCGGGTCGACCGGCGTCCGGTCCGGCCCGCCGTACCGGACGACGTACTCGGCCTGGACCCGCTCCACCAGGGCCTGCACCTCGGGGTCCGCGTAACCAACCGTCTCGATCAGCACGGCCGGATCCCCCAGGTCCCCTCCCAGCGCGCCCCCGGGTCGAGGGTCACCAGGCCGTCGCCGGAGTTGAACGCGTCGGCGGGGCAGGTCATCGGCTCGACGGCCACGGCTGCCCGGCGGTAGCCGGACGACTCCGGCAGCGAGTCGGCGGTGAACACCTGCCAGTAGCGAAAGGCCCCATCGGCCCAGATCTCGACGCCGTCGCCGGACCGGTCGAGCAGCCGTGCCTTCGTGGTTCCGTCGGGCTCGCGGACGACGGCAGTGAAGGCGTCGTCCAGCCGCCGCCCGGCGAGCGGCGCGCCCGCCCGGAAGTCGTGCTCGGTCCCCTCAACCGGCTCCTGGGCAACCGGCAGCAGGCGCTTGTCGGCCCGCAGCCGGGTGGCGGCCGGCAGCTGCAGCCGCAGCTCGTCGATGTCGGCCGTGCCGGGGACCCGCAGGTAGGGGTGGGCGCCGAAGCCGAACGGCGCGGTTGCGTTGCCCGGGTTGGTGGCCGCCGCGTGGCAGCGCAGCCCGTCGACGGTCACCGTCCACTCGACGGTCACCGTGAGCGCGAAGGGGTAGCCGGGCCGGGGGAGGAGGGTCCGCTCGAGCAGCAGCCGGTCGGCGGCCCGGCCGAGGAGCGTCCAGGGCTCCCAGCAGAGCAGGCCGTGGATCGCATGGCCGCGGGAGGGCTCGTTCACCGGCAGCTGCAGGTGCTCGCCGCGCCAGGTGTAGGCGCCGTCCGCGACCCGGTTGGGCCAGGGAGCGAGCAGCTGCCCCGCGTAGCCCACGGGCAGCTCGTCGTCCCGGAAGTGGTCGGCCAGCGCCCGGCCGTCGACCCGGTAGGACTGGAGCGCGGCGCCGCACTGGACGATCTCAGCCTCGTGCTGTTCAGCGGAGATCGTCCAGTGCCGGCCGTGCATCGAGCTCGTACGGTCCATGACCAACGAGCCTACGGGGAGCGTCACCGCACCCCGGAAGGATCTAGCGGCAGGTGCAGCGCTGCGAGGAGGGAACGCCGGCGAGGACCTGGTTGACGTGCATGCCGCAACCAGTCCAGGTGATCTTGCTGCACTGGCGGCACCGGGCAGGGCTGCACATGGGCTGCTCCTTCGGTAGGGACTAAGGTCCCGGGAAGCATACCCCATGGGGTATGAATCAGAAGGCAGTTCTTTCCGGGTCCCCGACCGGGGTGGTCGGTTGCGCCGTAGCCGGACGGCGGCGCCCCCGGGCCACCAGCACCGTGGCGGCGATCCCGGTGACGAGGGCCGCCCCAGCGAGCCAGCCCAGCGGGCCGGACAGCGCCGCGCCACCCTGCTCCTGGCCGGCGGCCGGGGCCACGTTCCAGACGAAGGTGCGGCTCACTGTCGGCAGCCCGGTGCGCTCGACATCCACCGTGAGCGGCCAGCGCCCCGAGCGGGTGATGGCACTGCTGGAGACGACCCAGTCAACCTCAGCCACGCAGGGCCAGTCGCACGGCGTGCCCTGCCGCACAGCGGCCAGCGGTGCGGCGCCGCCGATCGTGACGAGCACCCGGCTGATCGGCGCCAGGGCCGGACGGCGGGTGTCCATCACCCGCACCGTGGCGAAGTTCGCGCCCGGGACGGCCGGCCCGAGGGACGCCGTGAGGACCAGGTCGTCGGCGCTCTCGGTCAGCAGGCCGACGGTCGGCGGCTGCGTCGGTGAGGCCGCCCACCGAGGGTCGGCCGGCGGCGGGGCACCGGTGAGCACCGCGGCCAGCAGGACGACCGTGCCGAGAGCGAGGGCCTCCGCCACAACCACCCGTCGGCCGATCGGACGCCGGCCGGGCCCGCCCAGCAGCCAGGCCGTGGTCGCGCCGAGGCCGAGCGCCAGCGCGACCAGACCCACCTTGACCAGCAGCGCTCGTCCGTACCCGGTCCCGCCGAGCGCCCCGACCGACGGCACCAGCGCGCGGGCCAGCAGCAGCCCGGTGACCACGCTCACGGTCAGCGCGGGCAGGGCCAGCAGGGTGAACCGGCGCACCACACTTCGGACCCAGCCCCGCTCCCCGCGCCGCAGGGCGGGCACCACGAGCGACGCCAGCAGGGCTACTCCCCCCACCCACAGCAGCGTGGCCGACAGGTGCAGCCCGGCGACCGCATCCAGGAGGAGTCCGCCCGAGGCTGTGTGGCCCAGCCCGGCGACCGCCACCACCGACCCGACCATCGCCGTCCAGGTGACCGCCCGGATCCCCCGGCCGTCGGCCGCCGGCTCGTCGTCGTCCACGGGCCGGTTGAGCACCAGGGTCAGCGTGCCCAGCAGACCCACGCCGACCAGCCAGCGGACCAGGAACCCGGAGCCCAGCACGCCGGAGAGACCGCCCGCCCCGGAGACCCTGGCGATGGACACGAAGCCGAGGGCGCCCAGGGCGCCGGTGCCGACCAGCGCCGCCTTGGCCGCCACCTGCTGCAGCCGCTGACGCTCCGCTCGCCCGGCGAGCTGGACGCCAAGCCAGCCGGTCAGCGCCAGGGCGGCGAGCACCGCCCCCATGGCCAGCAGGGCGAGCCACCGCAGCGTCGTCTCGAGAAGTGAGCCCAGGGGGGGCGGGCTCGCACCGGTCGACGCTGCAGTGGCCCGGTCCACGGTGGTGCCCACCCCGAACACGAGGGCGCCAGCGGTGAGGTGCAGGTCGCCACTCGACACGGTGCGCCAGCGCACCAGGTAGCGGTCCTGCGGCAGGTCAGGCAGCGGCACGGACACCTCGTTGGCTGCCGCCCGGCCGGTGCCCGTGGCCGCTCCGGTCCGGTGCGCTACCCCCCGGCTGTCGAAGAGCTCCACGGTGGTGGCGGCCACCGTGACCGGCTCGCTGAACCGCAGCACCAGCCGGTCGGGCGCCACGTCGAGCGAGGCGCCGTCCGCGGGGGAGCTGCTGACGAGCAGGGCATGGGCCTGCGCGGCCCCGGCGGGGACCACGACCGTGGCGGTGACGAGCGCCGCCACGGCCAGCAGCCGGCTGATCCGTCGGAGTCCGCGCGCCATCACTCGACCGTGACCCCGGTCAGGGTGGTGCCGGCGATGGTCAGGTCGATCTTGTCGCCGCGCTTCACCCCGCCCGCGCTGTTCAGGTAGATCACGTAGTACGTCTGGCCGCTGCGCAGCTCGTGGCTGTCCCGCATGGCCGCCACCCGGTCGAACAGCCGCTGGTTGCGCTGGTTCCTGACCACCGGTGGCTTCTTGGTGTCGGCAGCCCACTTCCGTGCCTTGGTGGACTCGAGGACCGTGTACCGGACGTCGAGCAGCCCGCTGTCGGCGGCCAGGCTCACCCGGGTGATCTGGACGCCGGAGGCCGCCTCCACCCGGGCGTCCTTGGGGACGGCCGGGCGGCCCTTGCCGCCGGCTGCCTGGGCGGCGAGGGTGCCGCCCACGCCGACCGCGGCGACCAGGCCCGCGACGAGGAGACCTCTGGCCCAGCGTCCGCGCCGACGCGTCGGTCGGGCTGGTGCGAGTTCGTTGGTGCTCATCAGGGATCTCCTCGTCCTACGGAAGCGGGTAGCGGGAGGCGGTGAAGGAGTCGAAGGAGCTAATGCCGGTCTTTGAGGTGGCCGTCGTCCCTCCCGTGGTGGACACGAAGCCGACGTTGGATGCGGTCACCGTGTAGCCGTTCGTGTTGACAGTTGCCTGGACGGAGTTCCCGTCCACCAGCAGCCGGACAGTTGCCGTGGATCCAGCCGACCACTCGACCCGCACCGTGTGCGTGCCTGCGGTGATCGGCACAGTGGAGGTGACAAGCGTCGTCCCACCCGAGCGGTTGATGACCATCCGCAGCGTGCCGTCGTTCGCCGCCGCGGCCCGGGAGAACTGCACCTGCACCCGGTTGGTCGTGCCCTGGGTGGCCCGCATGATCGTGGTCCAGCGGGTGCCGACCCCGGTCACCAGGCTGCCCCGGTCGAACTGGAACTGGGCCTGGTAGGCGTTCACCCCGGCCCAGGCCGGCGTGGTCACGAAGGCAGTGCTGTTGTTCCGGGCCGTGTTCGTATCGCCGCCCACCGTTGTGGCCAGGCTGGACGTGCCCGCCAATGCTCCTGCGGTGGACAGCACCGCGGTGCCACCGTTGCCCTGCGTTCGGGACGCCCACGGCGGGACCGGGTTGGACCCGTTCGATCCCTCGAACCCGTCGGCGAACAGGGGCTGCAGCGACAGGGTCGTCGTCTGGAGCACGCCCCACGATCCGTCGGAGTTGCGGGCCCGGACGTTGACCGTATAACTGCCCAGTGACAGGCCGGCGAGGCTCAGCGTCCCGGTGAACGTCGTCACCGGCTGGCCGGACGACGCGAGCGTCGCTGCCGTGGCCAGCCCCTGTCCGGGGTCGGCTCCGACGAAGAACTCCACCCGGTTGACGGCCGAGCCGCTCGCCGTGCCGGTGATGGTCGCGGTCACCGCGGTCGGGGCTGCCGTCGCGGCCAGGTTGCTGAGGACCGGCCCGGAGCGGTTGATCACGAGGGTCCCGACCGACAGGGCGCCCCAGTTGCCGGCAGCGTCCTTGGCCCGGACCACGACCTGGTGGCTGCCGTTGGCCTTCCCGACCAGCTCACTGAGCGGGAAGGTCCCCACCAGCTCCTGGGCGGGTCCTGAGTAGGCCGTCAGCGGGAAGCCGCTGCCCGGAGTCGGTGTGCCGACGGGGTCGAGGAAGCCCTCTCCGCCGACGACGCCGCTCGACGACCCGTCGGCGGCGAGCGGGTCGCTGAACCCGGCCCGCACCTCGACAGAGTTCGGGTCGTAGGAGATGCCCTGGCTGCCGTTGTTCGGTGACGGAGTCACCGTGACGACACCGGTCGTCGGGCTGGTCCGGTCGACCAGGAGCAGCGTGCCGCTGCCCGGACCGGCCGCACCTGCCGTGCCGAAGTCGTCCGTCCCCGTCGCGGTGACGAACTGCTTGCCCTCGGTCAGCCCGGCCGCTGAGATCGTCCCGGTCATCGAGACGGTTGGGGCTCCGCCGGTGGGCGACACCGTCAGGGCACCGGTCGCGGCGCCCGCCGAGGTCCCGGGACTCACCGTGTAGGTGCCAGCGGTGACTTTGCCGCCGCCGACGTCGGTCGCGGACGCCGAGAGGCTCACGGCCGCACCGTTGACCGCGGTGGGGGAGACCGCGAGCGAGCCGACGACCGGGCCGGACTTGTCCATCGAGAAGGACGCCGCCGCGACCGGCCCCCACGTCGTCCCGTCGGTGGCCCGGACGAACAGGGTGTGCGAGCCGCTGGCCAGCACACTGAGCTGGGTCTGGTTCACGCCCTGTGCGGAGATGCTGGAACCACTGATCGTGAACGAAGTCCCGGTTCCAGTTGGCTTCGCCGAGTCGTCGAAGAAGTACTCGCCGGTGGTCGCCGCTCCGGCGACGGTGGCCGAGAACGTCACCGGGTGGGCCGCGGAGCCGTCGGTGCGGGTCGGGGTGGTGGTCAGCCCGCTGAGCGTCGGACCGCCCGGCGAGGGGGCGCTGCCGCCGGTGTCGATGAAGGTCAGGCCGCCCCCGAACTTGACCTGGGCGTACACGCTCGTGCCCGCCCGCTGGCCGTTGTTGTCCAGCCGAGTGGAGGAGTCGTACACCGTGTACTTGGGCCCACCGGTGGCCGGCAGCGTGACGATCGCGTCGAGAGTGTCGCCGGCAGACACGGTCTCGACGGCCACGTCGTACGGCTGGGCCAGCGCGCGGCTGGACTGGCCGACGACGTGCTCGGTCAGCCCGAGGACGCCGAGGGAGTGCGGCACGACGGCCGCGTTGACGATGCGCAGCAGCACCCGGTTCCCCGCAGCGGCCGTGATCGGGGTGGTGTCCGGGTATGGCCGGCCGTTGATCAGGCTGGCTCTCGGCGTGTACAGCCGCATGTCGAAGGCGGTGGGGTCGGCGGACTGGTTGAGCGCCGGATCCACGTCGGAGACCAGCAGCACCGAGTCGACGGCGAAGTCGGTGCCGGTCGTCGCCCCATACGCCGTGTTCACGTCGGAGGACTGGACCACGAGGGCGCCGACCATGCCCATGGCCACCTGCCGTGCCGCGTCGGCCGAACCGTCCGCCTCGTAGACGTACGTGCCCGGACGGGTGGCCGTGAAGGCGAAGCACTGCGCCCCAGTGGTGTCGATTCCGGTCTCGAGCCGACCGTCGAGCTGCGGGATCGCGAGCGACGTCGGTCGGCCGAGGTTGTTGTGCACCTTGACGACCACTACGTCGCCCTGGGTCACGGTGACCGTCGGTCCCGAGGCGCGGCCCGGGGTGGTCCCGCCGGCCGTGTAGCTCCACACCGGAACGTCACCGGTCACGCCGGGCACCGGCATCGAGCCGACTGCCGCGTGGAGGTCCTTGACCACGGCGCCGGTTGGGAGGCCGCAGTCCGCGCCTAGGAGCGGAGCCGCAGCGGCCGGGGTGGCGGCCACCGTGCCGGCCGCGAGCAGGCCTAGCGTGACCAGCGCCACGACCCCGCGCCGGGGTGTCATCGAGAGAGGCATCGTCTCGCCCTTCTTCGTCTGCTGGCCGGTCACGGGGCACTCGGGCAGGTGTTGGGGCTCGGCGGATCGATGCGGATCAAGGTCATCATTCCGCCGAAGGTGGCGCCGTAGTTGGTCGCCTGCTGCAGCGCGTGGCTGTGTGCGACGTGGTAGTACTCGCCGCACTGGTTGCTCGAGGTGACGTTGGGTGGCAGGTCGCCCTGGTAGCCCAGGTACGGACTCTCGCTGAACCAGGTGTCCGGGCCGACGATCTGGTCCTGCAACGGGGGCAGGTCGACCGGGATCGGGTTGTTCGGGCTCCAGGCCTCGGTGTCGGTCCAGAACAGGGTCGTGTCGACGGTCTGCCCCGGGCCGATGTCGATCAGGTACTTGTCGTAGCTGCGGTTGGCCTGGCCGACGCCTGTGTCCACGAGGGGGAAGCCGTCCCTTGCGACGACCAACTGGTCGTTGCCATGCGGGTGGAACGGGTAGATGTCGGTGCCGACGCTGAGGTAGCGGATCAGTGCGGGATCGGGGTTGGCCGCGGTCTTGGGCTGGATGTGGACGGTGGCGCCGTACGGCTGGTTGGGCAGCCAGGCGGCGTTGTTCGGAGCCAGCGTGTCCGGCATGGACCGGCCGTTGATCAGGAAGTACCGGGCCCGGTACTTCGTCGGGTCGTACGCTCGCCGCCGCTCCACGGCTTGGTGCAGGGCCGGGTCGACCTCGGACAGCAGGTGGATGTACTCGTGGCCGGGGGAGAAGCGGGTGTCGTCGCTGGCGTAGGCGTGGTCGGCCATGACCTCGTGGTTGGCGTTGACCGGCCGGACCACCATCGCGCCGTACAGGCCCATCTGCACCTGTTTGGCGACGTCCGTGCCGCTCTCGTAGAGGAAAGTGCCGGGCCGGGAGGCCACGAACGAGTAGGTCACCGTGGTGCCCTTGGCCGCGGGCTGCACCATCGAGGTCATCGTGTTGGTGCCGTCGAACACCGGCTGGGCGGGGACACCGTCAGCCGTGACGCCGGTCTGGCCGGGGAAGACTACGGAGACCGGCTCCCCCAGCAGGTTCTTCAGGCTCACCGTGACGGTGTCGCCCTGGTTGGCGCACAGCGTCGGCCCGGGCAGCTGGAACGTCCCGGACGGCCCGGCGTAGCCCCACATGAAGATGGTGTTGCCGTCCGGCGTCGAGATGTAGCCGGTCGTCGCGGTCAGAGAGAAGGTGCGAGAGGTCGGCACCGCCTGGGACGACGTCGTCCCGTACTCGCACTGCAGGCCCTCGCTGGTGCCCGCGTGCGCGGAGCTCTGCACGGTCACTGTTCCGACGGCGATCATGGCGAGCAGCGCGAGGGCGACGGTGAACGTGCGCCGGAGGCGGGGCAGACTCGTGGTGGTCATGGCAGCTTCCCTCGTCACGCGTTCGACTGGGTCTCAGACCTCCGGTAGTAGTTGCCTGACTGGCCTCGTGAGCAGGGCTTTCTCGTTGGCGTGTCCCATCGGAAAGTCCTTGAGGTGTGGTAGTCTCGGGGGGTGGGTCAAGGCGAGTTTGAGCAGATGCCGGAGCCGGTCGTGTTGCGTCTGGTTCGTCATGACG
>JBBSAJ010000061.1:0-9469 GCA_038252405.1 Actinomycetes bacterium
CACCCAAGACCAAATCAGCGAGATCTTCGACCTCACCCGGTGGGCGCCACGGACTTAGGTCATACACCTCAACCCGCCACGCAAGGCTGTGACCTGCAGGTATAGGACTCAACGCCGAGATAGCCCGGAAACTCCAGCTAGGGGTTGACGAGAAATGACGGTCAGCAATCTGCGGTGCGACGTCTGCGGACGGTCACTGACCGGCCTCCTACCAGGCGACAGTCCGGTCGACCGGAGCGCCGCCGGGGGCGTCCGTTTCGCCTACCATCCGGGCGACATCGACCTGCAGGACAGCTCGGGAACCGTGTGCGCCGACTGCTGGGCGGAGTGGGTCGCGTGGCTCGGAGGCGACCAGCCCGGCCGGTGCAGCGTCTGCGGCGTGGAGGCCGGACGCTGGCAGAGCCTGCACCTGCGCCGGATGGGCGGCTCGCAGCATTGGCGGCTCTGCGCGCCGGACGCCGCAGATCTGCTCAACCGGCTGGACACCGTGCAGCCGAAGTTCGACCGCGACACCTTCCGGCTGCCCTTCGCCGACCGGACCTCCTGACCGCGACGCCCACCCCGCATGAAGGTGCCCTTCTGTGCGCATGGCCGCACCTTCCTACCCTTCATGACCTCGGGACACGGATGTCCGCTGCTGCCGCCGTCCAGCTGGGTCCGGCCGGGCCGACCGCCATGAAGGGCGTGTTGTTGCGGCTGTGCGCACAGAAGGGCACCTTCATGCAGGGGGGAGGGGCTAGCGGCGGCCGTCCTCGACGTTGAGCACGGCGGCCCGCTCGCGCGCCCTGGCCATGGCCTCGGTGAACAGCGCGTCCCACTGCGGGTCGTTGTCGGGGATCTCGGCGATCGTTCGCTCGTCCAACGGCCCGCCGGGCCGGCCCAGCCGCACGACCACGCGGGTCACCGCCCGCCCGGTGCCGTAGTGGGCGGGCTCCCAGACGGCTCCGGCCAGTGCCACCGGGTCAGCGGGCAGGGCCCGGTGCCGGGTGGCGGCGTAGATGCGCCAACCGACCCAGGCGGCCACCAGGAGGACGGCGACGTCGAGCAGCTGCAACGGGTGGATCCTCTCCGCACATCGTTGGTACGCCTAGTGCTTGTCCTTCGGGGCCTGCGCTTCGAGGGCCGTGCGGCTGTCCTGCAGCTGCTGGCGCTGGGCGTCGTCCAGCTCGGGGAACTGCGGGTCGATGTCCATGAGTGTGTCGATGAGGATGGACGCCGTGGCGATCCGAGCGAACCACTTCTTGTCCGCGGGGACGACGTGCCAGGGCGCGGCCTCGGTGCTGGTGTGGGTCAGCACCTCCGAGAACGCCTTCTGGTAGTCGTCCCAGTGCTCGCGCTCGGCGACGTCGGCGGCGCTGAACTTCCAGTTCTTGTCCGGTTCCTCGATGCGGGCCAGGAAGCGCTGCCGCTGCTCCTCCTTGGACACGTTGAGGAACACCTTGACGACCCGGATGCCGTTGTCGACCAGGTACTTCTCCCAGTCGTTGATCTCCCGGAACCGACGCTTCCACACGTCGTGGCGCCGCGCCGCCTCCGGCAGCTGCTGGCGCTCGAGCAGCTCGGGGTGCACCCGCACGACCAGGGTCTCCTCGTAGTGCGAGCGGTTGAAGATCCCGATGTCGCCACGGCGCGGCAGCGCCCGCTGGTAGCGCCACAGGAAGTCGTGGTCGAGCTCCTCGGGGGAGGGCTGCTTGAACGACCGCACCGTCACGCCCTGCGGGTTGACCCCGCTCATCACGTGCTTGATGGTGCCGTCCTTGCCGGCGGCGTCCATGGCCTGCAGCACGAGGAGCACCGAGTAGGTGTTCTGCGCGGCCAGCCGGGCCTGGTACTCCGCCAGCAGCGAGACGCCGGCCCGCAGCACCTCGTCCCCGTCGTCCTTGTCCAGCCCCGGGGCGCTGTAGCCGGGGTCGAAGTCGTGCGGCAGCCGGACCGTGTCACCGGGTCGGACCAGCAGCGGCTTGATGAGCTGCTGGATCTCCTCGCGTCGTCGGTCGGCCATGGGCTGAGTGCCTCCTGCGGACGGCGGGTGCGGACCGTCCGACGCTACCGCGACAAGCAGGGCACCGGGTCGGGGGACAGCGAGCCGTCCCGCAGCGAGTCGTCGGCGTCCCCCGGCGACCGGGACAGCAGGGCGAGCCCGGCCAGGATCACCAGGCCACCCACCAGCTGGGGGGCGGTGGGCAGACCGCGGCCGAACACAGCGGCCGACAGCACGCCGACCACAGGGATGAGGTTCAGCCCGGCCGCCGCGACGCCCGGACGGACCTGCGAGGCGCCGTACGACCACAGCGTGAACGGGATGGCGAACCCGACGACACCGGCCAGCCCGGCCAGCGCCCAGGTGCCTGCCGTGGCACCGATGAACTGGCTGCCGTGGGTCGTCCACGAGAAGGCGGCGAACGGCAGCACGAGCAGCAGCGAGGCGACGCCCTGCTTGAACACCAGGGACAGCGGGTCCACACCGACGGCGTACCGCCGGGCCAGCACCACATAGCCCCCGGCGGCCACCGAGCTGACCACGAGCAGCAGGTTGCCGAGGGTGCCGCTCCCGCCGCCCTGCTGGGTGAGCGCCACCAGGGTGGCTCCGGTGAGCCCGAGGCCGATGGCCAGCGCCTCGCGTCGGCTCAGCCGCTCCCGCAGGAACAGCCAGGCCAGCGCGACAGCGAACACGCTCTCCAGCGAGATGAGCAGCGAGCCGGCCGCCGCCGACGTCCTGGCCAGACCCAGGTTGGCGAGCAGGTAGGCGCCGGCGGGCTCCAACGCGCCCAGCAGCGCCGCCGACCGCCAGGGCGCCCTCAGCGGCCGGCGCAGGACGAGCAGGGCCAGCCCGACGAACAGCGTGCCGATGCCGATCTCGGCGACCAGCAGGTCGGCCGCGCTCAGCACGTCGAGCGCGGTGTCGGCCACGGTGACCGAGACGCCCCAGCTCACGAGGGACAGGACGAGGGCGACGTACGCGCGTCGCATGGGATCAGCTCCAGACGGGGGACTAACCACCAAGATACCTAAAGGCGGTTAGCGTGGCTACTCTGTTCCCATGACCGACGCCGCGACCGAGCTGCCCGACCGCGTCGGGGGTCGGCTGGCCCTGGACTTCCTCAACACGGTGGACCCCCGGCACGCCACCGACCGGCGCGAGTACCTCGGCTCCTACGAGCGGCTGCTCGCCTGGGCCGCAGCCACCGGGACCGTCGACCGTGCCACGGTCGGCCGGCTGCGCGCGGCGGCCGACCAGGAGCCCGCGGCCGCGGCCGCGGCGCTGCGCCGGGTGCGCGACTACCGCGAGGCGCTGTACCGGGTGGTGGCCGCCGCGCTGGCCGAGCGTCCGGTGCAGGACGCCGACCTGGCCCTCGTCAACGCCGTCCTGCGTGAGGCGACCGTGCACCACGTGCTGCTGCCCGGAGACGCCGGAGGGGTGCGGGACGGCTGGCTGTCGGCCGGGGGGCTGGACGAGATGCTGTGGCCGGTCGCCGTGGACGCCTGGGACCTGCTGACCGAGCCGGTGCTGGCCCGGGTGAAGGAGTGCCCCGGGGACGTGGGGGCCTGCGGCTGGCTGTTCGTCGACACGTCCCGCAGCGGGACCCGACGGTGGTGCGACATGCGCACGTGCGGCAACCGGGCGAAGGTGCGCGCGCACTACTCGCGGGCGCGCGGCTGACCGGCCCGCTCACCAGCGGACGCCGGCGCCGGTGAGCCGGGCCTCCAGCAGCACCCGCTCGACCGGTGGGATCGGCGCCCGCTCGACCGGCACCGGCAGGTGCAGCATCCGTCCGCCGTGCAGCAGCGTCTCGTCGTACGCGGAGGCCACGGCGGCCAGCCGCACGTGCAGCCCGGGTCGCCGGCTGTCACTCGCCCGCAGGCTGGCCAGCTCACGTTCCAGCCGCTGCAGGTCGGCCGCCACCTTGAGGACCTGCTCCACCTCGTCCGCGACGCTGCCGTGACGGTGCCAGCGGAACGGGGGCAGCGGCAGTCGCGGCAGGCCCACCAGCAACCAGACCGCCGGGACGACGAGGGCAACGGCCACGCAGAGGGACGCCATGACGACTCCGACCAGCACCGGGACACCAGCATCCCGCGCGGGCGGGGCGGCGTCCACAGGCCGTTGGAATCCACAGCCGGGCCGATGACCGACCCCGGGCGGTCGGCCCGCGGCCAGGGTGGACGCAGCGGTCCGGCAGGCGGGCCGCCGGGAGGAGTCGCCGAGATGAACGAGACCTTCAGCACGGTCGTGGGGAACGTCTGCACCGACATCAAGACCGCTACGACTCGCAACGGCGCGCCGGTCGCCAGCTTCCGGGTGGCCTCGACCACCCGGCGCTACGACCGGTCCAGGGGCGGCTGGTACGACGCGGACACCCTGTTCGTGACCGTTGTGTGCTACCGGCAGCTGGCCGAGCACGTGACCAGCTCGTTCGGCAAGGGCGAGCCGGTGGTCGTGGCCGGCCGGGTGCGGGTGCGGGACTGGACGGCGCCGGACGGCCGGACGGGGACGGCGGTCGAGCTGGAGGCCACCGTCGCGGGACACGACCTCAACCGGGGGACGTCGGCGTTCAAGCGCGCGCCGCGGCCGGCACCCGAGCAGCCGGACCGGGTGACGGCCGAGGAGCTGGCCACGTCGGTGGCCCTCGAGCCGATCGCCGAGCCGCCGGTCGAGGAGGTGGCCCAGTCGCCCGACGAGGCGGCTGCCTGAGCGGTCGGAGGCGGCTCGCGCGGCCACTACCCTTGGGCCCCATGGCTGAGTTCATCTACGTGATGCAGAAGGCGCGCAAGGCGCACGGCGACAAGCTGATCCTCGACAACGTCACGCTGTCCTTCTACCCGGGGGCGAAGATCGGCGTGGTCGGGCCGAACGGCGCCGGCAAGTCGACCGTGCTGCGCATCATGGCCGGGCTGGACTCACCGTCGAACGGCGAGGCGATCCTGTCGCCTGGCTACAGCGTGGGCATCCTCGAGCAGGAGCCGCACCTCGACGAGTCGCTCAACGTGCTCGAGAACGTCCAGCTGGGCGTGGCCGAGACCAAGGCGCTGCTCGACCGGTTCAACGCGATCTCCGAGGAGCTCGCTGACCCGGACGCCGACTACGACACGCTGCTGGCCGAGATGGGCACGCTGCAGGAGCAGCTGGACCACCGGCAGGCGTGGGACCTTGACAACCAGCTCGAGCAGGCGATGGACGCCCTGCGCTGTCCGCCGCCGGATGCCGACGTGTCGGTGCTCTCCGGTGGTGAGCGACGCCGGGTGGCCCTGTGCGCCCTGCTGCTCGCGCAGCCGGACCTGCTGCTGCTCGACGAGCCCACCAACCACCTGGACGCGGAGAGCGTGCAGTGGCTGGAGCAGCACCTGGAGAAGTACCCCGGCACCGTCGTTGCGGTGACCCACGACCGGTACTTCCTGGACAACGTGGCCCAGTGGATCCTCGAGCTGGACCGAGGCCGCGCCTACCCGTACGAGGGCAACTACTCGACGTACCTGGAGACCAAGCGGTCCCGGCTGAAGGTCGAGGGGCAGAAGGACGCCAAGCTGCGCAAGCGGCTGCAGGACGAGCTGGACTGGGTGCGGTCCAACGCCAAGGGCCGGCAGGCCAAGAGCAAGGCCAGGCTGCAGCGCTACGAGGAGATGGCGGTGGAGGCCGAGAAGACCCGCAAGCTCGACTTCGAGGAGATCCAGATCCCGCCGGGTCCCCGCCTGGGCACCGTCGTGGTGGACGTCCAGGGCCTGTCCAAGGGGTTCGGCGACCGGCTGCTCATCGACGACCTGTCGTTCACCCTGCCGCGTAACGGCATCGTCGGCGTGATCGGCCCGAACGGTGTCGGCAAGACCACGCTGTTCAAGATGGTCATCGGTGACGAGCAGCCGGACTCGGGGTCGATCAAGGTCGGCGAGACCGTGAAGATCGCCTACGTGGACCAGGAGCGGGGCGGGATCGACCCGAAGAAGACGCTGTGGGGGGTCGTCTCGGACGGCCTGGACTGGATCAAGGTGGGCCAGGTCGAGATGCCGTCGCGGGCCTACGTCAGCGCTTTCGGGTTCAAGGGCCCGGACCAGCAGAAGCCGGCCGGGGTGCTGTCCGGCGGTGAGCGCAACCGGCTCAACCTGGCGCTGACCCTCAAGCAAGGGGGCAACCTGCTGCTGCTTGACGAGCCGACGAACGACCTCGACGTGGAGACTCTCGGCAGCCTGGAGAACGCGTTGCTCGAGTTCCCCGGCTGCGCGGTCGTCACCAGCCACGACCGGTGGTTCCTCGACCGGGTGGCCACGCACATCCTGGCCTACGAGGGCGACTCCCAGTGGTTCTGGTTCGAGGGCAACTTCGACTCCTACGAGAAGAACAAGGTCGAGCGGCTGGGCGCGGACGCGGCCCGCCCGCACCGCGCCACCTACCGCAAGCTCACCCGCGGCTGAGCGGCGACGTGTCGCGCTTCACCTACCCGTGCCCGATGCGCTGGTCGGACATGGACGCCTACGGGCACGTCAACAACGTCCGCTTCCTCACCTATCTCGAGGAGGCCCGGGTTGAGATGATCTTCAACTTGACGCAGGACGGCGCGGCGGCGGACCTGTCCAGCGGTGTGGTCGTGGCCCGTCACGAGATCGACTACCTGGCCCCGCTCGTGCACCGGGCCGACCCGATCCCGATCGACGTGTGGGTGACCCGGATCCGGGCGGCGTCCTTCGAGCTGGCCTACGAGGTGCACGACGACGGGCATGTCTACGCGCGGGCGGCCTCGACGCTGGTGCCCTTCGACCTGGCCGAGCAGCGTCCCCGCCGGCTGTCCGCCGCGGAGCGAGAGTGGCTCGGGCAGTGGCTGGAGCCCCGCGCATGACCGCTCTCGTGGTCGCCGGAGCGGAGGAGACCGCGGGCCTGCGCGCCTACCTGGACCGGCTGGTGGCCCTGGACGACCGAGCCGCGGTCCGGCTGCAGGCCGGCGGGACCGTGGCCGGGGTGTGGGGCGGACCTCCGATGGACGTCGTGACGCTGCGTCCGGTCGCGCTGGCCGAGCCGGCCCATGTCGACGTGACCGTGTCCGCGCAGCGGCTGCTGGAGCGGCTCACCGACGACGGGCCGGTCGAGCTGCCGGCCGCCGTCCCGGGACCGGCCTGGGCCGGGCTGCTGCCGCCGCGGACCGGGTGGACGGCGGTGGCGACGGTCCCGGCAGCCGTCGTCGACGACGCGGTGCGGGCCGGGATTGCGGCCTTCCAGCGCCGGGTGGAGCCGCTGGACGAGACGGAGCGGACCCGGGCCCGGCTGGACGCCGTGGCCGAGCAGGTGTGGGGGCGGCCGGTGCTGGCCGACGTCCCGCTGCGGGCCGCGCACGCGGCCGACAAGGTCGGGCTGATGCACCGCGTCGGCGAGGTCACGGCCTACCGGGCCGGTGGCTGGCTGCGGCTGGCCTGCCCGGGCGGGTCGGTCGCCGTCCGACCGATGGCGCCGGGGTTGTCGCTGCTCCCGCGGTGACCCGGCGGGTCACCCCACCGGGTGGCCGGTCAGCCAGGCCACCGCGGACTGGACGTCCTGGGCCCGCCAGGAGATGTCCGCCGGGGCGGCCAGGTTGGCCTTGCCGGTGTCGCTGAGGAAGTTGTCGAGCGTCGACGGCGGGTGCACCCCGTTGGTGAACGCCGTCCCGGTGATCAGCCAGCGCTCGTGGCCCTGTCCGTCGATCACGAAGACGACGTCCTGGTGCGACACGTCGTAGGTGAGCGGCTTGCCGGTGAGCCAGTCGGTGGGCGGCGGTCCGGCGCCCTCGGGCACCTTCTCGTAGGCGACACCGAGGATCTTCCACAAGGTGGCGATCTGCGCCGGCGTCCCGGTCAGGAAGTTCCAGTTCGGCTGGGCGCCGTACAGCTTCTGGTAGGCGGCCAGCCGCTGCGGCGTGTCCCGCTCGGGGTCGACGGTCACCTCGAGCAGCTCCACCTGGTCGCCCAGCCCGGCCTTGGCCACCGCCTCGTCGATCACCCGGAAGTTCGTGCTGGTCAGCGGGCAGATCTCCTGGCACAGCGTCAGCGAGTCGGTCAGCACGATCGTCTTGCCGTGCAGCGAGGCCAGGCTCGTCACCGTGCCCCGCTGGTCGACCAGCGGCAGTGACAGCACGGCTGTGGGCAGCGCCCGGTCCAGGACCGTGCCGTTGGCTGGTTGCGGTTGGGCGGCGGCGGCCGGCCCGGCACTCGAGCAGGCGGCCGCCAGTAGGCCGAGCCCGGCCAGGACGGCGGCCAGGACGGCGGACCGGGTCTGCCGGCGCGGAGGATGAGGCATGAGAAGGGGACCCTACGTCGTCATGGGGAAGGACCGCTTCCCAGGGTTCTACCAGCCGGGCCGAAGACGTGTCCCAGCCGTCCCTGTCAGGATTGGGGGGTGCGTCTCTCCGGGCCGTGGCGAGTGTTTGCGGTGGTGGCCGCCTCGGTGCTGGTCGTGGCGGGTGCGCTGATGGTGGCCGCGCCGGTGCGCAGGGCCGTGCTGCTCCTGGCCAGGCACGGGCAGCGGGTGACCGACGTGCTGCCGCGGTCGGGAGCACGCACCCAGCCGGCGAGCTCGCCGGTCCCGTCGGCGTCGGCGACACCGTCGCCCACGCCGTCGTCCGTCCCGGTCACCGAGATCCGGCCCCGGTCCACGCTGGTCGGGCTCGGCGACTCCGTCCCCGCCGGCAGCGCGTGCGACTGTGTCCCGTTCGTTCCGCGGCTCGGCCAGCAGCTGGCGGCCGACAGGGGCCAGCCGGTGACGGCGGTCAACGACGCCACGGGCGGCGAGGACAGCAGCGAGCTGCTCGCGGCGCTCACTCACCCGACCCGCACCGCTCGGGACGTGAGCACCGCCAACGTCGTCACCGTCACGATCGGGGCCAACGACGTGGCCTACTCCAGCTACGCCAGCGGCAGCTGCGGCGGGGACGACGGGACGGCCTGCTACCGGCCCGAGGTGCGGGCCATGTCGGCGAACGTGTCGGCGATCCTCCAGCGGATCCGGGCCCTGCGGGGCGGTCGGCCCACCACCGTCCTGGTCACCGGCTACTGGAACGTGTGGCAGGACGGGCAGGTGGCCGGCAGCATGGGGGCGGAGTTCGTCCAGGTCAGCCGCCTCGTCACCACCATGGTCAACCAGGGGCTGCAGCAGGCGGCGACCAGCCACGGAGCCCTCTTCGTGGACCTGGCGAAGGCGTTCACCGCCGCCGGTCCGGACGACACCGGTCTGCTGGCCGCGGACGGCGACCACCCGAACGCGGCCGGCCACCAGCTGATCGCCGACGTCCTCACCCAGGTGTATCTCGCTGGCACCTGATGGCGCCGGTGGGGAACATTCCGGGGCCCCGAGGCGTCACCCCTGAGTGCGGACGCTGCTGACCCGTCGCCAGCTGATGGCCGGGGTACTCGGTGGGGCCGCGGTCACCGTCGCGGGGGGGGCGCGGCGCCCCCCCCCCCGCGCGCCCCCCCCCCCCCCCCCCCCCCCCCCCCGCCCCGGCCGGCCCCCGGGGGG
>JBBSAJ010000062.1:0-8439 GCA_038252405.1 Actinomycetes bacterium
AAGGGCGTCACGCGACCCGTGGCCGTCACCTTCGCGTACGAGGGCGCCGCCAAGGACCCCTACGGCAACCTTCGGGTCGGGTTCGAGGGCTCGGCGACCATCAGCCGCAAGGACTTCGGCATCACCTGGAACGCGGCGCTCGAGACCGGCGACGTCCTGGTCAGCGACAAGATTGTGCTCGAGTTGGAGGTCTCCGCCATCGAGACCGCCGGGCCGGTGAGCGCGCCGCCACGAGGATCGGCTGGCTCGACTCCAAGCACTCGTTCTCGTTCGGGCACCACGACGACCGCGCCAACACCCACCACGGGCTGCTGCTGGTCAACAACGACGACCTGGTCCAGCCCGGCACCGGGTTCGAGACGCACCCGCACCGGGACATGGAGATCGTCACCTGGGTGCTGCAGGGCTCGCTCGTGCACCAGGACTCCACCGATCACTCGGGGGTCATCTACCCGGGGCTGGCCCAGCGGATGAGCGCCGGGTCCGGGATCCTGCACTCCGAGAAGAACGACGCGCGGCGGCTGCGCGGCGGCGACACCCACAGAGGCCCGGTGCACTTCGTGCAGATGTGGGTGGTGCCGGACCGCGAGCGGCTCACGCCCGGCTGCAGCCGGACAGTCCGTGCGGCTGCCCGACGCCCCGTTCCTGCACCTGTTCGTGCCCCGCGGCGGCGTCAAGCTCGAAGGAACCGGCGTCCTGTCGCCGGGCGACGCGGTGCGCTTCACCGCGTCGGGCGGGCAGCAGGTCACCGCCGTCCAGCCCGCCGAGATCCTGGTCTGGGAGATGCACGCCGCGATCAGCGCCTGACCCGACCGATCACCAGCCCAGGGAAGAGACGACCGTGACCACCCGCAAGGCCGCCACCACCCGAGTCCCCGTCCACCCGCTGCTCGCCGAACGGTGAAGCCCGCGCGGCTTCGACGCCCAGCACGAGGTCGGACGGGACCAGCTCACCGCGCTGCTGGAGGCGGCCCGCTGGGCGCCCTCGGCCAACAACAGCCAGCCGTGGCGGTTCGTGGTGACCCGTCGCGGCTCGGCCGAGTTCGACCGGCTGGCCGACCTGCTCGCACCCGGGAACCGGGTCTGGGCGGCAAGCGCCGGCGCGCTGGTCCTGGTCGCCGCGCAGACGCTCGACGACACCGGACGGCCGCTGCGGTTCGCGCTGTACGACACCGGTCAGGCGGTGGCCCACCTGGTCACCCAGGCACAGGCCGAGGGACTGGCCACCCACCAGATGGGCGGCTTCGACGCTGTCGGCGCGACCGATCAGATGGGGCTGGGAGCCGACCTGACCCCGGTCGTCGTCGTGGCCGTGGGCCGTGTCGACGACGCGGCCGACCTGGACGAGCCGCTGGCAACCCGGGAGCGGGCGCCGCGCAGCCGTCGTCCCCTCGACGAGCTGGTGCTGCCTTTGGACACCGCGGTCCGGAAGATCGCCTGACGGGGAATGCCCGACCAGCCCCGGGCGCTGACCCAAGGGGTTCGCGACCGAAGGAGGCGGCAGGGCCATGACGGGGACCGCTGGACGTGGCGTCCCTACCCCCCAGTGCCCGCTGCGGCCTGGGGATCCCTGCACGCTGTGCCAGGTCGACGTCTCCGGCCCGCACGACTGCCCGCTGGTGTACCTCGCGATGTCCGACCCGGACCTGCGCAGGCAGCTGCGCCCGGACCGTCGGGCGACTCAGGACGACTGAGGCCCATCCAGCTGCAGCGGGTGCGCCAGCGGCACCCCCGGGCGATAGGCCAGGTGGCTGTGCGAAGGCGCGTCCAGGACGACGAGGTGGGCCCGCGCACCCACCGCGAGGTGACCGAGGTCGGGACGGCGCAGCGCGTTGGCACCGCCGGCCGTGGCCGCCCAGACGGCCTCCTCCGTGGTCATCCGCATCTCCCGCACCGCGAGCGCAACGCACAAGGCCATGGACGACGTGTAGGAGCTGCCCGGGTTGCAGTCGGTGGCCAACGCCACGGTGACCCCCGCGCCGAGCAGCCGTCGGGCGTCCGGGTACGGCGAGCGGGTGGAGAACTCCGCCCCCGGCAGCAGCGTGGCCACGGTGGTTCCGCCGGCCAGGGCCTCGACGTCCGTGTCGGACAGGTGCGTGCAGTGGTCCGCGCTGGCCGCGCCGAGCTCGACGGCCAGCTGGACGCCGGGGCCCTCGCCGAGCTGGTTCGCGTGCACCCGCAGCTCAAGCCCGGCCGCGCGGCCGGCTTCGAGGACGGTGCGGGCAGCGGGGCCGTCGAACGCGTGGGGCGAGCCTGGCTCGCAGAAGACGTCGACCCAGCGGGCGTACGGCGCGCAGGCCGCCAGCATCGGTCCGGTCACCAGTGCGACGTACTCGTCGGTACGGCCGGCGTACTCGGCGGGGACGACGTGCGCCCCCAGGAAAGTGGTCTCCTCGGTGACCTCGCGGGCCAGCCGCAGCGCACGCACCTCGTCCTCGACGGTCAGGCCATAGCCGCTCTTGACCTCCACGGTCGTGGTGCCCTGGGCCCTCAGCTCGGCCATCAACGCGCGCAGTCGGGTCCGCAGCTCGTCGTCCGTGGCCGCTCGGGTGGCGGCGACCGTAGCGGCGATGCCACCCCCGTCGTAGGGCCGTCCAGCCATCCGGGCCGCGAACTCCGCGGAGCGGTCCCCCGCGAAGACCAGGTGCGTGTGCGAGTCCACGAACCCGGGGAGCACCGTCCGGTCGCCCAGGTGGATCCGCTCGTCGGCGTCCGGCGCCTGCTCCGACGGGCCGACCCACGCCACCCGGCCACCCGTCACCACGAGTGCGGCATCGGCAAGCAGGCCGAGCGGCGCGGGGCCCCACGAGGCGTCGTTGGTGACCAGCTCCCCGATGCCGGTGACCAGGGTGCTCGGCCCGGTCACGACGTGCTCCCCTGCCGGCTGGCGAGGACGTCGCGCAGCACGCTGAGGCCGAGGTGGACCTCCACGAAGCTGGTGCTCAGCGGGGCCAGCCCGATGCGGATCCCGTCCGGCTGCCGGTAGTCCGGGATCACCCCGCGCCGCCATAGCTCGTCGAGCACGTCCCGGAACCCCGGCCGCCGTAGTGTGACGTGGCCGCCGCGTCGGGTGCTGTCCCGCGGCGAGGCCACTTCGACGCCGAGCTCGAGCAGCCAGGCGTCGGTCAGCTCAAGCGCGAACTCGGTCAGCCGCACCGACTTCGCCCGCACCGACGGCAGTCCGGCCTGTTCGTACATCTCGAGGCTGGCCAACAGCGGGAGCATCCCCAGGATCGGTGGTGTACCGCTGAGCAGCTGGCGGGAGCCCGCCGCGGGCTGGTAGCCAGGGCCCATGGCGAACGGGTCGCGGTGACCGATCCAGCCCCAGATCGGCTGCTGGACGGCGTCGTGCAGGTCCCGGCGCACATAGCCGAACGCGGGCGACCCGGGGCCCCCGTTGAGGTACTTGTAGGTGCAGCCGACCGCGAGGTCGACCCCCCACTCGTCGAGGGCGAGCTCGACCGAGCCGACCGAGTGGCTGAGGTCCCACAGGGCCAGCGCCCCCGCACCGTGGGCGATCGCGGTGATGGCCGGGGCGTCCGCGATCCAGGCCGATCGGTAGGCGACCTGGCTGAAGCACACCAGCGCGGTGTCCGGACCCACGACCGCCGCCACCTGCTCAGGGGTGACACCGGAGGCCGGGTCGGTCTGGATCCAGCGCAGCACCAGCCCCCGCTCGGCGGCGATGCCCTCGAGCACGTAACGGTCGGTCGGGAAGCTGTCCGTGTCGACGACGATCTCGCGCCGCCCAGGCCGGGCGTCGACCGCCGCCCTGGCCAGCTTGTAGAGCATCACCGACGTGGAGTCTGAGACCACGACCTGTCCCGGGCCCGCACCGAGCGTCGCGGCGCCGAGCCGGTCACCGACGACCAGCGGCCAGTCCATCCACCCGTCGGTCCAGCCGCGGATCAGCCGGTCCGCCCACTCCTGCCGGACGAACCGCTCGATGTGCTCGGCTGTCAGGTCGGTCGGGCGGCCCAGCGAGTTGCCGTCGAGGTAGGCGACCACGTCGGTGCCTTCGGGGGTGAGGAACCGGTCCCGGAACGCCGCCAACGGGTCGGCAGCGTCCAGGTCCTCGGCCTTGCGCAACAGCTCGTCGGGCACGGACCCCTCCTACTCGGCCATCGGGATGCGGACCCCGCGGGTGGCCGCGACCTGCTCGGCGACCTCGTAGCCCGCGTCGACGTGCCGGATCACACCCATCGCCGGATCGTTGCGCAGCACCCGCTCCAGCTTGAGCGCCGCCAGGTCGGTCCCGTCCGCGACGGTGACCTGCCCGGCGTGGATGGAGCGCCCGATGCCGACCCCGCCGCCGTGGTGGATCGAGACCCAGGTCGCCCCCGATGCGGTGTTCACCAAAGCGTTGAGCAGCGGCCAGTCCGCGATCGCGTCCGAGCCATCGGCCATCGCCTCGGTCTCCCGGTACGGCGAGGCCACCGAGCCGCTGTCGAGGTGGTCGCGGCCGATGACGATCGGGGCGCTGACCTCGCCGGAGGCGACCAGCTCGTTGAACCGCAGCCCGGCGACGTCCCGCTCGCCGTAGCCCAGCCAGCAGATCCTGGCGGGCAGCCCCTGGAAGGCCACCTTGTCCTGCGCCGCCCGGATCCAGCGCTGCAGGTGGTCGTTGTCCGGGAACAGGTCGAGCACGGCCTTGTCGGTCGCCGCGATGTCGCGCGGGTCGCCGCTGAGCGCGGCCCAGCGGAACGGGCCCTTGCCCTCGCAGAACAACGGACGGATGTAGGCGGGCACGAAACCAGGGAACTCGAACGCCCGCTGGTAGCCGCCGAGCCGGGCCTCGTCGCGGATCGAGTTGCCGTAGTCGAAGACCTCCGCGCCGGCGTCCATGAAGCCGACCATGGCCTCGACGTGCTTGGCCATCGAGGCGCGAGCCCGGTCGGTGAACTCCTCGGGCTTGCTCTCGGCATACTCGTGCCACTCCTCGACGCTGACCCCCTCGGGCAGGTAGCTCAGCGGGTCGTGCGCAGAGGTCTGGTCGGTGACGACGTCGACGTCGACGCCGCGCCGAAGCAGCTCGGGCAGCACGGTCGCGCAGTTGCCCACCAGCCCGACCGACAGCGCCCTCCCGGCCTCCTTGGCGGTCTGACAACGCGCGATGGCGTCGTCCAGGTCGACGGTGTACTCGTCCAGGTAGCGCTGGTCGACGCGACGGCTCAGCCGGGACTCGTCGACGTCGACGACCAGGCACACGCCCCCGTTGAGGGTGACCGCGAGCGGCTGCGCCCCGCCCATGCCGCCGCACCCGCCGGTGACGGTGAGTGTGCCGGACATGGTGCCGTTGAACAGCTTGGCGGCCACCGCGGCGAAGGTCTCGTAGGTGCCCTGCAGGATGCCCTGGCTGCCGATGTAGATCCAAGAGCCCGCGGTCATCTGCCCGTACATGGTCAGCCCGAGGTGCTCCAGCCGGCGGAACTCCGGCCAGGTGGCCCAGTCGCCGACCAGGTTCGAGTTGGCGATGAGCACCCGCGGCGCCCACTCGTGGGTCTGCATGACGCCCACCGGCCGGCCGGACTGCACGAGCATCGTCTCGTCGTCCTTCAGCGTGGTCAGGGTGCGCACGATCGTGTCGAAGCTGCGCCAGTCACGCGCCGCGCGACCGGTGCCCCCGTACACCACCAGGTCGTCGGGGCGTTCGGCCACCTCGGGGTCGAGGTTGTTCTGCAGCATCCGCAGTGCGGCCTCGGTCTGCCAGCTCTGCGCGGTCAACGTGGTGCCGCGAGGGGCGCGCACCGGACGGGCACCTTCCATGGTCGTTCCTCTCAGTTCAGTGGGGCTTGGACGGCGGTGCGGGCGGCGGCCAACAGCGTGCCGTCCTGGACGGCGGCCACGACGGTCTCGATCTCGGGGGACAGGAACCGGTCGTGGGCGGGGCCGGCGACGCCGGCGGCCCGGACAGCGGCCAGCACCGCGGCAGTGGCGGGGGCAGGGACCAGCGGGGCACGCAGGTCGAGCGCCCTGGCCGCGGTGAGGATCTCGATGGCCAGCACGCGAGTGAGCCCGTCGACGGAGCGGCGCAGCTTGCGGGCGGCACCCCAACCCATCGACACGTGGTCCTCCTGCATGGCCGAGGACGGGATCGAGTCGGTGCTCGCGGGCACTGCCAGCCGCTTGAGCTCGCTGACGATCCCGGCCGCCGTGTACTGGGCGATCATGTGCCCGGAGTCCACGCCCGGGTCGCCCGCGAGGAACGGCGGCAGCCCGTGGCTGCGAGCGACGTCCAGGAACCGGTCGGTGCGCCGCTCACTGATGCTCGCGACGTCGGCTGCAACGATGGCCAGGAAGTCCAGCACGTAGGCCACGGGGGCGCCGTGGAAGTTGCCGTTGGACTCCACCCGGCCGTCGAGGGTGACCACCGGGTTGTCGATGGCGGAGGCCAGCTCGCGGCTGGCCACGGTGGCCGCGTGCTCCACAGTGTCCCTGGCGGCGCCGTGCACCTGTGGTGAGCAGCGCAGCGAGTAGGCGTCCTGGACCCGGGTGCACTCCGGCCCCCGGTGGCTGGCCATGATCCCGCTGTCGGAGAGCAGCGCCCGCAGGTTGGCCGCCGAGACGGCCTGGCCGGGGTGCGGGCGCAGGGCCTGCAGGTCGGCGGCGAAGACGGCGTCGGTGCCGAGCTGGGCCTCGACGCTCATGGCGGCCGCCACGTCGGCGGTGGCCAGCAGCCGCCGCAGGTCGTGGATGGCCAGCACCAGCATGCCGAGCATGCCGTCGGTGCCGTTGACCAGCGCCAGGCCCTCCTTCTCGGCCAGCTGGACCGGCTCGATGCCGTGCGCACGCAGAGCCTCGGCGGCCGGACGCAAGGTGCCACCGGCGTCGCGCACCTCGCCCTCGCCCATCAGCGCGAGGGCCACGTGGCTGAGCGGCGCCAGGTCCCCGGAGCAGCCGAGAGAGCCGTACTCGCGCACGACCGGCGTGAGCCCGGCGGTGAGCATTGCGGCGTAGGCGCCCACGGTCTCCACCCGCACTCCGGTGCGGCCGGTCGCCAGGGTGGACAGGCGCAGCAGCATCATGGCCCGCACCACCTCGCGCTCGACCTCGGCGCCGGAGCCGGCGGCGTGCGAGCGGATCAGGCTGCGCTGCAGCTGGGCGCGCATCTCGACCGGGATGTGCTTGGTGGCCAGCGCCCCGAAACCGGTCGAGACGCCGTAGTGGGGCTCGTCGTCCTTGGCCAGTGCCTCGATGATCTCCCGGCTGCGGGCGATCTCGGCCAGCGCGTCGGGGGTGAGAGAGACGCCGGCACCGTCCCGGGCGACCCGCACCAGGTCCTGCGGGCTGACCGGTCCGACGCCCACCATCACGTGTTCGTTGCTCATGCCCCCATGGCACACCACGCCGAGGGGTTCCTCCCAGCCCCGGCAACCCATAAATGTCTGGGATCCCAGACAGTAGGTCCTACAGTGGACCGCATGCCTCCGCGCCCCGGAGTACCCGCAGCCCGTCAGTCGCTGGCCCTGCTGCAGGCGCTGGCCCGGCAGTCCGGACCCGTGCCGGCAACGACCCTGGCCCGCGACCTCGGCCTCCCCAGGTCCACGACCTACCACCTGCTGGCCGAGCTGATCGACTCCGGCTTCGTCGTCCATCTTCCGGAGGAGCGCCGGTACGGGCTCGGGGTGAGCGCCTTCGAGATCGGCACCGCCTACATGCGACAGGAGCCGCTGGCCCGGCTGGCCCGGCCGGTACTCGCCCGGCTGGTCGACGCGGTCGGCCAGTCCGCCCACCTCGCCGTACTGCACGGTCGCGAGGTGCTCTACGTCGTCGAGGAGCGGGCGCCGGGCCGACCGCCGCTGGTCACCGACGTAGGGGTCCGGCTGCCCGCGCAGCTGACCGCGAGCGGACGGGTCGTGCTGGCCGGACTGCCCGCGGCCCAGGTCCGGGCGCTGTTCCCGGACTCGGCCGCCTTCGTCGACCGCCATGGCACCGGGCCGACGTCGTTGTCCGCGCTGCGCCGCCTGCTCGGCGAGGTTCGACAGACGGGCTACGCCAACGAGGACGGCGAGGTCACGCCCGGGCTGGCCTCCGTCGCGGTCGCCGTCCACGACCACACCGCACGCCCGGTGGCGGGCGTCGCGGTCACCTTCGACGCCGACGAGCTGGACGCCGCCGCACGGGCCCGGCTGGCCCGACGGGTGGACGTTGCCGCGGCCGACCTCACCCGCCGGATCGGCGGCCGCGCGCCCTAGCAGGTGCGGACGGTTGTGCGGCTCCCGCGCACGCCGGTGTGGTTGTGCACAGGCAGAGAACTCACCGGGTGCATCCGGTCGCAATGTCCCTAGGCTTCGTACAGGTGTCTTGTCTCGCAGATGGGGGTGACTTTTCAGAACGTGAAGCCGGCGTCTTCGCGCTGCTTTCGTGCGGGGCGGCGTCGGTAGTCAGTGGGGTGAGAGTTGCGGTCGGCCCAGATGTGGGCGTTGGCCTCGTTGCGCC
>JBBSAJ010000063.1:0-7580 GCA_038252405.1 Actinomycetes bacterium
ATGTGGGCGTTGGCCTCGTTGCGCCGAACGGCAGTCAGCAGGGTGAGCAGGCGGCCGGTCCGTTCGGGGTTACGTAGGGCATCCACCCCCGGAGACCACTCATCACCCCCATCTGCGAGACAAGACATGTGTTCGATGATATCGAGCGCAACCGACAGTCGTCCAGAGTCGATTCGGTGGCTGTGGACACGGACCGACGACACCTCCTCCGCCTGCAAGATGGCAACTCGATATTGACAATTTGGTAAGAAGGGGCTTCACTTCTGCCATGACTACCCCAGACATGCGTTCCCTGCTGGAGCAGGTCGCGGCCGGTCGGCTGGATCCGGCCGACGCAGCCCGCCTGCTCGACCGTCCCGCTGCGGCGGCCGAGCCGGCCGAGCCGACGGAGCCGATGGAGCCGGCCGAGCCGCCCGTCAGCGAACCGTCGTCCGTGCGCGTCGTCCCCGCGCCCACGGACGCGCCCCCCGCCGACCGCGTCCGTCGGCTGCTGGTGCGCTCCACTGCCCGCTCGGTCCGGGTCATCGCCGACCCGACCGTCGCCACCGTCGACGTCGAGGGTCCGCACCGCACCGTCCGCGAGGACGACCTGCTGCGCATCGAGTCCGACCTGGCCGGCCCGGAGCCCGGCTCCTGGTCGCAGGAGCACCCCGCCACCTGGTGGCGGTCCTTCGTCCAGACCGGCGCCCTCGGCGAGCGGCTCGTCGTCCGGGTCAACCCGGAGCTGACCGTGGAGGCCGAGGTCACCGCCGGCGCACTCGACGTCGTCGGGCTCACGCACGGGCTGCGGTTCCGGGTGACCGCCGGCTCCATCAAGGCCACCGGCTGCGCCGGCTCGGTCGACGGCGTGGTTCAGGCGGGCAGCGCCAAGCTCGAGCTGCTGGTCCAGGCGAACTCCCGGGTGCGCTGCGAGTCCGGCAGCCTCGACCTGCGGCTGCTGCCCGGCTCCGACGTCACCGTCCGCACCGATGTCGAGCTCGGCGACCTCAAGGTCTACGACGCCGACGGGACGACGTCCAAGCCCTCGTCCCGCAAGCCCTTAGTCGTGGGTGCGGGCACCGCGACCTTCGACTTGGAGGTCGTCATGGGTTCGATCAAGGTGCGGCGGCCATGAGCGAGCCCACGCACCGGCCCCCGCGGGACTGTCCGGTCTGCTCCGCCCGCCTCGCCGTCACCAGGCTGGGTTGCCGCTCCTGCGGCACCGAGCTGTCCGGCGCGTTCCGGCAGTGCTCCTACTGCGGGCTGTCGGACGACGACCTCGAGCTGCTCACGGTGTTCCTCGTCTCCCGCGGCAACATGAAGGAGCTGGAGCGCCACCTCGGGGTCAGCTACCCCACCGCGCGGCAGCGCTACGCGGAGCTGCTCGGCCGGCTCGGCTTCGAGGCCGCACCCGCCCCGCTCACCCGTGAGCAGGTGCTCGCCGACCTCGCGGCCGGCCGGTTGTCGGTCGACGAGGCGGAGGCGCTGCTCCGTGGCTGAGGGCTGGGGACGCCGGCGCGGACGACGGGACACCGTCCGTCCCGGGGCGCGTCCGGGTGGGGTCCGCCCGCCCCTCGTGCGTCCCGTCGTCCTGCCATGAAGGGCGAAAAGGTGCGACCCCGCGCAACGATGGGACCCTTGTTGCCGGGCCGGCCGGGGGGAAAAGCGGTTGAGGGCTGTCGGTACCCCTGCCTAGCGTCGAGACGAGCCCCCGAGGAGCAGCCATGACCACAGCGATCGAAGCGCACGGGTTGGTGAAGCACTACGGCGACGTCAAGGCCCTCGACGGCGTCGACCTGCGGGTCGAGGAGGGCACCGTGCTCGGCCTGCTCGGGCCGAACGGGGCCGGCAAGACCACGACGGTGCGGATCCTGTCCACCCTGCTCCGCCCGGACGCCGGCACGGCCACCGTGGCCGGGTACGACGTCGTCCGGGACGCCCAGCAGCTCCGGTCGGTGATCGGGCTGTCCGGCCAGTACGCCGCGGTCGACGAGAACCTCACCGGGCGGGAGAACCTCTACCTGTTCGGCCGGCTCTACCAGCTGCCGAAGGCGGTGGCCCGGACGCGGGCCGACGAGCTGCTCGAGCAGTTCTCCCTCACGGCTGCGGCCGGCCGGGTGGCCAAGACGTACTCCGGCGGGATGCGGCGCCGGCTCGACCTGGCCAGCGCACTGATCGGTCGGCCGCGACTGCTGTTCCTGGACGAGCCGACGACCGGCCTGGACCCGCGCAGCCGGCTCGGCATGTGGGACGTCATCCGCGACCTGGTCCGCGAGGGCACCACCTTGCTGCTCACCACGCAGTACCTGGAGGAGGCCGACGAGCTCGCCGACGTCATCGCGGTCGTCGACTCGGGCCGGATCATCGCCGAGGGCACCGCCGACCAGCTGAAGTCCCAGGTCGGTGGTGAGCGGATCGAGGTGGTCGCCCGGCACCCGGCCGACGTGGCCCGGACGCTCGCCCTGCTCACCCGCGACACCGGTGACGAGGGCACCGTGGACGAGCACACCCGCCGGGTCACGGTGGCCGCGGAGGGCGGCGCGCAGCGGCTGGTGGAGGTGCTCCGCGCCCTCGGCGAGGCCGGCATCGAGATCGACGACATCGGGCTTCGGCGGCCCACCTTGGACGACGTCTTCCTGAGCCTCACCGGCCATGCCGCCGAGCAGGCCGCCCCCACCGCGGGCGACGACGAGCCGGTCGCCACCAGCCACTCCGGGAGGACCGCATGACCGCCACCACCGCACCCGCCGAGGTGTCGACCGGCCGCACGCTGCCACCCGCCGTCACCGACGGGCTCATGGTCACCTGGCGCAACCTCAAGCGGATCCCCCGGATCCCCGAGATGGCCGTGTTCGCGGTACTGCAGTCGATCATGTTCGTGCTGCTGTTCGCGTTCGTGTTCGGCGGCGCGATCCCGCTGCCGGGCGGCGGGTCCTACCGCGAGTACCTGATGCCCGGGATCTTCGCGCAGACCCTGGCCTTCGCGGCCGTGACGACCGCGATCGGCATGACCGACGACATGAACAAGGGGATCATCGACCGGTTCCGGTCGCTGCCCATGGCCCGGTCGGCGGTGCTGTCCGGCCGGACGACGTCCGACGTGCTGTACAACGCCGTGATCCTGGCCGTGCTCATGGCCACCGGCGTGGCGGTGGGCTGGCGGGTCCACACCGGCCTGCTCGGTCTCCTCCTGGGCGGCGCGCTGCTGGTGGCGTTCGCCGGCGCGATGGCCTGGGTCGGGGTGTACCTGGGCATGTCGGTGCCCACCGTCGAGGTCGCCCAGCAGGTCGGGTTCATCACGATCTTCCCGCTGACCTTCGTGTCCAACGCGTTCGTGCCGACCCAGTCGTTGCCGGGCTGGCTGCAGCCGTTCGCCGAGTGGAACCCGATCAGCTCGATCGTGGCCGCCTGCCGCGAGCTGTTCGGCAACCCCACGCTGCCCCCCGGTGACAGCTTCCCCGCCCAGAACCCGATCCTCATGTCGGTGCTGTGGATCGTCGCGCTGGTCGTGGTGTTCGCCCCGCTCGGCGTCCGCAAGTACCGCCGCTACAGCCGCAGCTGACCCAGCAGCTCGGCCACCAGGGGCGACGAACCGGCGGCGGGCGGTCAGCCGCCGAACGGCTGGGCGTCCAGGATGCGCACCCGCATCTGCGTGCCGTTGGGCAGCGAGTAGCCGGCCTCCGAGCCGACGATCCCGTCGAGCACGGCGCCGCCCAGCGGGGACTGCGCGGAGTAGACCTCGATGTCGACGTCCCCGGCCTGCTCGCGGGAGCCGAGCAGGAACTGCTCCTTCTCGCCGTCCAGGGCGCCGCCGACGAACTCGACACTGACGACCATGCCGGCCTTGACGGTGCCGTCGGCGGCCGGCGCCTCGCCGACCTGGGCGGTCTCCAGGAGGTGCCGCAGCTGCTTGATGCGGGCCTCCATCTTGCCCTGCTCCTCCTTGGCGGCGTGGTAGCCGCCGTTCTCCTTGAGGTCGCCTTCCTCGCGCGCCGCCTCGATCTTCTTGGAGATGGAGGTACGGCCCTCGCCGGCGAGCTGCTCGTACTCGCTCTTGAGCCGGTCGTAGGCATCCTGGGTCAGCCAGGTCGTCACGGCAGCACTCCTCGCGGTTTCGGGCAGGGGAAAACTCCAGGATACCGACTGATGCGGGGGAGCGTCAGTTCGCCAGTCGACAGGAGTCGACCAGGCCGACGATCGCCCGCTCCGTGGTCACCAGGCTCACCGAGGTCTCGGTCTGCGACCGTCCGGCCGGAATGGTCACGTCCAGGCTGCCGACCACGTCGGTGTAGCGGTTCTTGGCCACCACCCGGCACACGGCCGTCGAGGCGGCGTCCTTGGCCACGGTGAAGCGGACGTCGACCTGCTCCGCGGAGACCACCCGGTAGGACAGCAGGGTGGCGCTGGCCCCCGGCTTGGCGGCCTGGGTCCAGGAGAAGACCACCGCGACGCCGGCGACCAGCAGGGCCAGCCCGACCAGGACGAGCGCCACCCGGGCGCCGCGGGACAGCCCGGCCCGCCGTCCGTACCGCTGCGCCAGCAGCTGGGGGTCGCTCACCGCTCCAGTCTCCCCCACGCTCGGGCTACCCTGGACGGCGATGGCCACCCCTGCCGAGCCGCTGCGGCTCCTCGCTGTGCACGCCCACCCCGACGACGAGTCGAGCAAGGGCGCGGCCACCATGGCCCGCTACGTCCGCGAGGGCGTCGAGGTCCTGGTCGCCACCTGCACCGGCGGCGAGCGCGGCGACGTCCTCAACCCGGCCCTGGCCGATGACGCGGCCGTGGCCGCCGACCTGCCCGCCGTCCGGCGCCGGGAGATGGCTGCGGCGCAGCAGATCCTCGGCGTGCGGCACGCCTGGCTGGGCTTCGTCGACTCCGGGCTGCCCGAGGGCGACCCGCTGCCGCCGCTTCCCGACGGCTGCTTCGCCCTGGTGCCGCTGGCCGAGGCGGCCGAGCCGCTGGTCCGGCTGGTGCGCGAGTTCCGGCCGCACGTCCTCGTGACGTATGACGAGAACGGCGGGTATCCGCACCCGGACCACATCAAGACCCACGAGGTCTCGGTGGAGGCGTTCGAGGCGGCCGGCGACGCCGACCGGTACCCGGGCACCGGTGAGCCGTGGCAGCCGCTCAAGCTCTACTACCACGTGAACTTCCACAAGGAGCGGCTGGTGGCGCTGCACGAGGCGGCGCTGGACGCCGGGCTGGAGTCGCCGTACGCCGACTGGCTGGCCAGCTGGGAGGACAAGCCAGCCGACCAGGGCCGGGTGACCACCCGGGTGCACTGCGCCGGCTACTTCGCCATGCGCGACGACGCGCTGCGGGCGCACGCCACCCAGGTCGACCCGGCGGGGCGCTGGTTCGGGGTGCCCCAGCACCTGCAGCAGGCCGCCTGGCCGACCGAGGACTTCCAGCTCGCGCGTAGCCTGGTGGACGGTCCGGTGCCGGAGGACGACCTGTTCGCCGGGATCCGGGACTCGGTAGGGAGCCCTCGATGATCCAGCTGGCCCGGTGGCCGCTCGCGGTGGACTACACCGACGGCACGCTGCCCGCGCCGGGGTGGCTCGGGTTCGGCCTGGTGGTGGCGCTCGGCGTCGCCCTGGTGTTCCTCATCCGGTCGATGAACAAGCAGCTGCGCCGGATCCCGCCGTCCTTCGACGAGCCGGTCCCGACGCCCGGCGACCCCCCGGCGCCGCCCGCCTCATGACGGCGGCAGCACCATCCGGGCCAGCAGCCGCCTGAGCTCCTCGGCCGGGTCGTCGGTGATCCCGGTGTGCACCGGTGACGGCTGCACGACCGTGCTGCGCGGCGCGGTGAGCCACCGGAACCGCTCACCGGCCGGCCGGGCCGCGTTCGCCCCGGCCTGCGGGTCCCCGGCGCACAGCGCGCGCAGCGACTCCAGGTGCCCGCGGACGGCGGCGACGTCGAGAGCGGGGTCGAGGGCCCGGGCGCGCCGCTCGTCGAAGTGGACGGCGGCGCCGAGGAACGCCAGCGGCCGGCTGTAGACGACCACCCCGACGTTGACGAACTCCCCGCGCTCGACCCGGGGGACGACGCGCAGCGCGGCCCACTCATACGGCTGCCGCACGGGCCACCTCCACCTCGGGCAGCCAGGACTGCGGCTGCTGGGCGCGGGCGAGGAGCACCTCGGCGTAGGCCCGCCGCACGGCGGCGCCGTCGTCGAAGCCGTCGGCCGCCAGCCACGGGTCCGGCACCATCGCCAGCACCTGTCCGAGCAGGTCTTCGGTGACCTGGGGGGCCAGGGCCGCGTGCGCCTGCTCGAGCGGGCCGGCCGCACCGAGCAAAACGTGGTCGGCGGCGCCGCGGTAGGCGCGCTGGCCGGCGTCCGCGGCGGTCGGCCAGCTGTGGTGGAAGTACAGCGCCGCGCCGTGGTCGATCAGCCACATCCGCCCGTGCCAGCGCAGCAGGTTCGGGTTGCGCCAGGAGCGGTCCACGTTGAGCACCAGGGCGTCGAACCACACGACCTGGGCGGCCAGGACCGGGTCGACGTCGTCCACGACGGGGTCGAAGCCGAGCGAGCCGGGCAGGTAGTCCATGCCCAGGTTCAGCCCGGCGCTGGCCCGCAACAGGTCCTGGACCTCCTGGTCGGGCTCGGCCGGGGCCAGCGCGGGGTCGAGGTCGATGAGCACGAGCTCGGGCACCGGCAGCCCCAGCGCCCGGCCCAGCTCGCCCACGATGATCTCGGCGGCGAGGGCCTTGGAGCCCTGCCCGGCGCCGCGGAACTTCACCACGTAGGTGCCCAGGTCGTCGGCCTCCAGCAGGCCGGGCAGCGAGCCGCCCTCACGCAGCGGCAGTACGTACCGCGTGGCGGAGACCCGGGGCAGCGCGGTGATCACGGTCGCCCACGCTATCGGCCCCCCGGTCTGCATGAAGGTGCCCTTCTGTGCGTGCTGTCGCACAACTCCACCCTTCACGTTCGGGGGAGCGAGCCGCGGGCGTCGTCCATGAAGGTGCGGTTGATGCGGCCTTGCGCACAGAAGGGCACCTTCATGCAGGGGGGTGGGGGGGACGGCGGCGCAGCGACAGGGCCACCAGGACCGGGCCGGAGCGGGCCGGGCCGGGGGCCGTCGCGCTGCACCCGGGGACGCCGGACGTCCCCGAGGCGCACGACCCGCAGCCGCCGCTCGGGCAGCCCACGGTCAGCGTGGCCGCCGACAGCCGGCCGACCCGCACCAGATGCTCCACGGCGGCGTCCACGACGTCCCGGGGCAGCCCGGTCATCCTGGCGACGTCGTCCAGGGTCGGGGCCCCGCCGCTGAACGCGTCGAGCACCGCCCGCAGCGGCGACCCGCTCATGCCAGCACCCGGCCCAGCTGGAACACGGCCACCGCGAGGGACCAGGCCAGGACCAGCTGCATGGCCACGCCGAACACCGTCCAGCGAAGCCCGATCTCCCGCTTCTGCGCGGCCAGCGTGGCCACGCACGGCGTGTACGCGAGCAGGAAGACCAAGAAGGCGAGGACGGCGGCTGTCGGGTGCCCGCCGGAGGACGCCGTGAAGTCGGCCCGCAGCGCGTCCCCGAGGGTGCTCGGCTGCGCCGGGTTGCCCGGCTGCTCGGTGGCGTGGGTCTGCGCCCAGGAGGA
>JBBSAJ010000064.1:0-7141 GCA_038252405.1 Actinomycetes bacterium
CCCAAGACCAACTCATCGAGATCTTCGACCTAAACCGTTGGGCACCCCACACTTAGGTCATACACCCAAACACCACCCGCACCCACGCTGACCTGCACGTTTACACCAACCCCCCGAGATAGCCGGGAAACTCCCGCTAGCCTGGCCGCGTGGACAGCGCCGATGGCCCGGACCGGTCCACCCTTGCCCGCCTCGAGCAGCGACTGCTCGGCGGACCGCGCACTCTGACGCTCGCCCAGCTCGCCGAGCGCGTCGGAGCCGACGAGGCCACCGTCGGGCTGTTCTGGCACGCGATGGGCGTGGCCGCGACCGATCCGGACGCGATCGCGTTCACCGACGAGGACGCCCGGGTGCTCGGCCACCTGCTCGCCGCGGCCCGGCAGCACGACATCGGGCGCGCTGCGGCGATCTCCCTCGTCCGCTCCGCCGGCCACCTGACGGACCGCCTGGCGCTCTGGCAGGCCGAGGCCCTGGTGGAGCACCTGGCCGAGCGGTACGAGCTGGACGACACCAGCGCCCGGTTGGTGCTCCTTGACCGGATGAGCGAGTTGGCGCCCGTGCTCGAAGAGCAGCTGGTGCACGCCTGGCGGCGTCAGATGGCGGCCCTGGCCGGTCGGTTCGTCGCGGACTTCTCCGCGGCCCGGGGGGTACCCGTCGACGCCCTGCCGCTGGCCCGCGCTGTCGGGTTCGCCGACATGGTCTCGTTCACCACCCGCACCGCCGCGATGCCTCCCGGGGACCTGGCGGGCTTCATCGAGGGCTTCGAGGAGCGCGCCCGGGACGTGGTCACGGCTTCGGGCGGCCGGGTGGTCAAGACCATCGGCGACGCCGTGCTGTTCGTTGCCGACGACGTCACCGCCGGGGCGCAGGTGGCACTCGGCCTCGCGCAGGCCTTCGGTGCGGCCAGCACGACGCCGGTCCGGGTGGGCCTCGTCTGGGGTCGGGTGCTCTCCCGGTTCGGTGACGTGTTCGGGGTGCCGGTGAACCTCGCGGCACGCCTGACCGGGGAGGCCGAGCCGGGCACTGTGCTCCTGGACGACGCGACGGCCGAGCTGCTCGCGGGCGACGCCCGGTACCTGCTCACCGAGCTGGCCGAGCGCGACGTCGCGGGCCTCGGCCCGGTCCGGCCGTTCCGGCTGGAGGTCAGCCCACCGGCTCGATGAGCTGGGGGCCGTCGGTGCCCACCTTGTTGACCTGGGTCGACACCGGCGTTCCCACGAGCGACGGCGCCGGGTCGAGGATCACCGGTCGGCGGTCGTGGATCGCCGCGAGCGCCGGGTCGTTCGCCGGGGCGCCCCCGGTCACGATGGTCATCGTCACGAGCCAGCGCAGTGGGTCGTCGTCGGCGCGCTCACGGTCGCGCCAGAACTCGTACAGGCCGGCAAAGGCGAGCGGGCCGCCGTCGGCGGGGTGGATCCAGAAGGGCTGCTCCTGCCACTCGAAGTAGCCCTCGGCCGGGACCAGGCAGCGCCGGGACGCGGCGGCCTTGCGGAACGCGGGCTTGGTGGTCAGGGTCTCGACGCGGGCGTTGATCATCCGCGAGCCGACCGACGGGTCCTTCGCCCAGCCGGGGACCAGCCCCCAGCGGGCGACCCGGAGCGATCGCCGCACCTCGTCGTCCTGCTCGCGCTCGACCACGATCCGCACCGGATCCGTCGGCGCGAGGTTCCAGGACGGTGGCAGCAGCAGCGCGTCCTCGGCGACGTCGGGCGGCGCGACGGCGAAGGCGTCGGCCAGGTCCTGGGCCTCGCGGAACGAGGCATAGCGTCCGCACATGGGTCCAGGATGCCCGCCGCCGCCGACGTCGGCGCGTTCCCCGGTTGCACGGCAGGAGCAAACCGGTCGCACGGCAGGAGCAATCCGGTCGCGCATCGAAACGATCCACTGGGATACTCCAGCGGTGACGGAGCTGACGCAGGGCCCCGAGGCGAAGCCTCACCCGGGCCCGCGCCAGGCCCGCGGTGCCGGTCTGGTGGTGGTGATCGGTTCGCTCACCCTGCTGCCCGCCGTGACCACCGACATGTACCTGCCGTCGTTGCCCGACGTCGCCCGCGACCTCAGCACGACGACGGCCGCCGCCCAGTTCACGATCACCGGGATGCTGCTCGGCGGCGCGATCGGTCAGCTCCTGATCGGGCCGGTCTCCGACCGGGTCGGCCGCCGGCTACCGGCCCTGGTCGGGATCGGCCTGCACGTGGTGATCTCGCTGCTGTGCACAGTGGTGACCGACATCAGCCAGCTCCAGGCACTGCGGGTGACCCAAGGCCTGGCCGCCGCGGGGGGCACCGTCGTCGGCCTGGCGGTGATCCGGGACCGCTTCAGCGGCGCGGAGGCGGCCCGGCTGCTCTCCCGGCTGATGCTCGTGATCGGCGCTGCACCGCTGCTCGCACCGACCGTCGGCGGGTTCGTCGCCCAGCAGTGGGGGTGGCGCGCGGTCTTCCTCACCCTCGCCGCGCTGGCTCTGGCCATCGGGACGATCGTCGCGTTCTTCCTCCCGGAGACGCTCCCGCCGGAGCGACGGGTGTCCCGCGGCCTCGGCACGGTGTTCCGGGGCTACGGCGAGCTGGTGCGCGACCGGCACTTCATGGCGCTCGCCGTGCTGCCCGGCTTCGGGATGGGCGTGGTCCTGGGTTACGTCGCGGGCTCGACGTTCGTGTTCCAGACCGAGCGCGGGCTCAGCAAGCCTCAGTTCGCGGTCATCTTCGCCGCCATCGGGGTGGCCCAGGTGATCTCCGCCCAGTTCAACGCGGCGATCGTGCGCCGGGTCGGGCCGCTGCGCCTGTTGCGGGTCGGTCTGCCGATGGGCGCGCTGCTCGCGGCCGCTCTCGTGCTGGTGGCGGCCCGCGACGTCGGGGGCCTGATCGGTCTCATCGTGATGCTCTGGCTCACCCTCGGTTCGCTCGGCTTCGTGATGGCCAACGCCGCCGCACTTGCGCTGACCCGGCACGGCGAGCGCGCCGGGACCGCCGCCGCGGTGATCGGGTTCCTGCAGGCCGGGGTCGGTGGGACGGTGAGCTCGATGGTCGGCCCGCTGGGCGGGCGCACCATGGCGATGACCACCGTGATGCTCGGCAGCCTGCTGGTCGCGCTCCTGGTGCTTGCCGTGGGGACGCCTGCGTACCGGCGCGGCGGCTGGCTGACGGTGGCCGAGCCGGGGACCACGCACGCCCGCTGAACGGTGAACGACAACGCCGCACCCGGTCCGGCGCCCCTACGCTGGCGCGGTGATCCCCAGCTCGCCACGGTGGCGCGACGTCGCGCACGCGGTCGGCCTGGTGGACGCCGACGGCGCGGTGCGCCCGACGATCTTCGCGGAGATGTCCGCGCTCGCGGCGCGCACCGGCGCGATCAACCTCGGCCAGGGCTTCCCCGACGTCGACGGCCCAGCCCATGTGATCGAGGCCGCGGTCGCCGCGCTGCGATCCGGGCACAACCAGTACCCGCCGGGCGACGGGATCCCCGAGCTGCGCGAGGCGGTCGCGGCGCATCAGAGCCGCCACTACGGGCTGGACTGGGATCCCGGCACGGAGGTGCTCGTGACCACCGGTGCGACCGAGGCGATCGCCGCAGCGGTGCTCGCCTTCGCCGGGCCGGGCGACGAGGTGGTGGTGATCGAGCCGTACTACGACTCCTATGCCGCGGTGGTGGCGCTGGCGGGCGCTCGCCTGGTGACCGTCGGCCTGGTGCGGGACGGCGCGTCCGGTGACTTCCGTCTGGACCGGGACGCCCTGCGCGCGGCCTTCGGTCCGCGGACCCGGCTGGTGCTGGTCAACTCCCCGCACAACCCGACCGGAACGGTGCTGACTGTCGACGACCTGACCGAGCTGGCGCGCCTGGCCACCGCCGGCGGCGCCGTCGTGGTCACGGACGAGGTCTACGAGCACCTGACCTTCGACGGCGTCGTGCACGTCCCGATCGCGACGCTGCCCGGGATGGCCGAGCGCACCCTGAGCATCTCGTCGGCGGGCAAGACCCTTTCGTTCACCGGCTGGAAGGTGGGCTGGGTCACCGGGCCGGCGGATCTGGTCACCGCCGTCCGCACGGTCAAGCAGTTCCTCACCTACACCTCGGGTGCCCCGCTCCAGCCGGCGGTCGCGGCCGCCCTGGCCGATCCGGACGGGCGGGTGGGGGAGTACGTGCGCGACCTCGCGGCGTCCCTCGCCGCGCGGCGGGACCTCCTGTGCGCCGGGCTGTCGGCCGCGGGGTTCGACGTCGTCGTGCCGTCCGGGACCTACTTCGTCGTGGCGGACGGCGCGGCGTTCGCCGACGACGGTGCGCGGCTCTGCCGGGAGCTGCCGGAGCGGGTGGGGGTGGTGGCGGTCCCGGTGAGCGCGTTCTGCGTCGCGGGCTCGCCGACCGCCAAGGCCTTGCGCTCCTGGGTCCGGTTCACCTTCGTCAAGCGGGTCGCCGTGCTGGAGCAGGCCGTGCAGCGGCTGGCGGCGCTCGGCTGAGCCGCGTCCCCCCGGGGCCGGGCCTCGCAGAGAACGCGGCAGCAGCACCGGAACGCGACTGCGGACCGCCGCAGTCTGCGCGTGAGGACGCGTTCCGCGTCCCACCGAGTGTCCGTCGCCACGCCGGACTGCGCTGAGCGGCAGTGTCCGGTTGGCGGTCAGCGCACGAGCGGGCAGCCCGCGCACGACGGCGGGGCCGCACCCTGCGCGGCGACCGCACAGACCCCGGCCACGCGGCAGCCCGGCTGCACGGCGACCCCGGCCGCGACCAGCTCCGCGACGACCGCGGCAACCAGGTCCTCCGGCATCCCCAGCTGGGCGGCGATCGTCGCGACGCTCCCGCCTCGGCGCGCCCGGACCAGCACCCGCTCGATCACCCCGGTCACAGCAACCTCGCCAGGAACGCGCCGACCTGGAACACCACGACGGCGAGCAACCACGCGACCGCGAGCTGCATCCCGATGCCACCGAGGGTCGAGCGCGCGCCGAACCGCCGCCACTGCTCGGACACGGTCGCCAGGCACGGGGTGTACCCGAGCACGAAGACCATCAGGGCAAGCGCGGCCGCGGCCGGGGCCCCGCCGGACGTGCGGGTGAGCGTCGCGTGGATCTGGTCGCCCAGCTCACCGGACGCCGACGCCTGTGCGGCGTCCTGCACCGCGTAGGACTGCGCCAGCGAGCCGACGACCACCTCCTTGGCCACGAACCCGGACGCCAGGGCCGCGGACATGTGCCAGTCGCCGAAGCCGGCGGGCGAAAACACCGGGGCGACGGCCTGCGCGGCGGCTCCGTACAGGCTGGACTCGACAGGTCCGCCCACCTCGCCGCCGTCGACCGGGATCGCCATCAGCAGCCACATCACCGTCAGCGTCGCGACGATGATCCGGCCGGCCATGATGGCGAAGCCCCGCACCCGGGCCCATACCGAGAGCAGGAGGGGGCGCAGCCGGGGCCGCTGGTACGCGGGCAGGATGAGCAGCAGCGGCTCCCGCTGCACGTCGCGGAACGCGGTCCGGCGCAGCACGAGCCCTCCGCCGGCCACCAGGACAAGGCTCAGCAGGTACATCGCGAAGATGGCGGTCCCGGCGCGCTCGGGGAAGAAGATGCCGGCTAGCAGGATGTACACCGGCAGCCGCCCGGCGCACGTCGTCCACGGCACCAGGAGCCCGGTGAGCACCCGCTGCCGGGCAACGGGCAGCGTCTGGGTCGCGGCGATCGCCGGGACGTTGCAGCCGAACCCGATGACCAGCGGCAGCATCGCGCGGCCGTCCAGGCCGAGGGTTCGCATCCACCTGTCGGCCAGGAACCCGGCACGGGCCAGGTAGCCGCTGTCCTCCAGCAGGGCGAGCGCCAGGTACACGATCGCGAGCAGTGGGAGGAAGGTCGCAACGGTGCCGACGCCGACCAGCACGCCGTCGACGACCAGGCCCTCGACCCACGGCCCGGCCGGCTGCAGGACGCCGCGGGCTGCCTCGGCGAGGGTGGCAACCCACCGGCTGACGAGGCCGGTCGACGGCGTCGCGACGGTCGTGGTCAGTTGGAAGAGCAGCCACATGGACGCCAGGAACACCGGCCCGCCGAACCAGGGGTTGAGCAGCACCCGGTCGACGGCGTCACTGCGGGTCCGGCACACCGGTGGGGTCGCGCCCATCGCGGCGACCACTTCCTCGACCCATCCGAACAGCCGCTCGGCCGCCTCCAGGGGCTCCGACGGGCAGTCCGGCAGGCCCTGCAACGGTCGTGCCTGCGCCAGGGCCGCGGCGAGGGCGCCCGAGCGGTCGCCGTCGCGGGGGTCCGCGGCCACCACCGGGATGTCGAGCAGGTCCGCGAGGCGTGCCACGTCGACGGCTGCCCCGCGCGTCGCCGCGACGTCCAGCATCGTCACCGAAGCAACGACCGGGCGGTCCGCCCCCACCTGGGCCAGCAGGTACAGCGACCGGGACAGGGCCGTCGCATCCAGCAAGACGACGGCGACGGCGTCGGGCGCCGAACGCAGGGCGTCGGCGACCACCCGCTCGTCGGGCGTGCGCGCAACCAGGCTGTAGGCGCCCGGCAGATCGGTCACCGAGGCATCGGCGTCGCGCCAGGTGCCGACGTGCAGCTCGACGGTGGTGCCCGGGGCGTTCATCACGGTCTGCCGCGCCCCGGTGAGCCCGTTGAACAGGGTGGACTTGCCGACGTTCGGGTTGCCCACCAGCAGCACGGATCCGACCCGCGTCCCGGTCGGGGTCTCGTGGCAGGCCGTCACCGGGTGTCCTCGACCTGGACCTTGGTGGCGGTCGCCGCGTCGAGGGCCAGGCGCGCCCCGCCGACGGCGACCACGCGTCCGCCGGACGGGCCGCGGTGGGTGACCCGCACGACGGCGCCCGCGTGCATGCCGACCTCCCGCATGCGCAGGCGGGACTCCGGTGGCAGGTCGACGGTCACGACCACCACGTCCTGGTCCAGACGGCACTCTCCGAGATGCACAGTTCCAACCTAGGGCTTAGGTAAGGCAATCCTCAGGGACATTGGTCCGCCGGGGCGGGACTTGTCGGCGCGTGGGGGGAGACCCTAGACGGTATGGAGTGCCCGGTCGCTGACCGGTTGCGGGCCGGGGCCTCACTCACACAGTCTCGTGGGTTACCGAGCGAAGTCCCTCGCTCGGTCTATCCGACATGTGTGGGAGGCCCCGGTGTTTGTCGAGCGTA
>JBBSAJ010000065.1:0-7067 GCA_038252405.1 Actinomycetes bacterium
ATCACCAACCGCTGCTGACGCTCGTCCAGATGCGGGAGCACCGCCTCGAACTTCGCCCGCAACGACGCCACCACGCCCGCCTCAATAGCCATTACCACATCATCGCTCATCAGATTCCATCTGATGCGGTTATTTATCGGCACGTCCTAAACGTGGAGTGCGCGGCCTGCGCGTCAGAGGCGGATGTGAGACTGGGGGTGAGGGTGGGCAGGTCTGGGAGGGAGACCCGGTGGCCAGCGACGAGGAGCTTCGGCAGCGGATCGTCGACGTCGCGGCGGAGCTGTTCGCGGAGCACGGTTACAGCGGCACCAAGCTGCGGATGGTCGCCGAGCGGGCCGAGGTCAAGCCCGGCACCGTCAAGCGGCTGACGGGTGGTCGAGCCCAGCTCTTCGCCCAGGTTCTGGCCGCGAAGCTGACGTCTGGGTCCGCTGATCGGGTCGCTGCGGCGGCGGCCCACCCCGAGGCTGCGCCCCCGCTGACCGTGCTGCTCGAGGCCGCCGGGGAGATCTTCGCGGCGCCCGAGCGCAGCTGGGGCATCCTCGAGCTCGAGGCTCTCACCCGCGCTCACCGGGACGACGACGTCCGTGCCCTCGAGGCGGCCCGGGTGAGCCAGCGCTGGGCGAACGTGAAGACGGTCGCTGAGCAGACCCGGCGGGCCGGCGGTGTCGACGCCGCGGTTGACGTCGACGCGTTCGTGCACTTCGCCTTGGCCCTGTCGGTCGGTCTGGCGATGGTCGACCCGGTGGTGGACCGACGGCCGAGCCAGTCGAACTGGAACGCGCTGATGGCTCGGATCGGCGCGGCCTTCGCACCGGCGGAGCTGCTGTTGGCAGCCGAGCACGAGGCGCGAACGCCGTGGCGTCTGCGTGTCGACATCCCTGACCGTCCCGGTGCACTGGCTCGGCTGATCCGGGTGCTGAGCACGTTGCATGCGTCCGTGGTGGCCACCGCCGTGCTCGGCTCGGGGGAGGGCACCCGCACCATCGACTTGGCGGTGACGGTTCCGGAAGCCGTCAGCGCCGAAACCCTGCTGGCTGTGGCCATGGCCGCCGGCAGCAACGGGTACCTGACCAAGGGGTCGCCCGAGGACGACCTCGACCTGCCGACCCGCGTGCTCGACGGTGCCACTGAGCTGGTCACCAACCCGGGATCGGCGCCGCTCGCCGCGGCCACGCTGGTCGAGGCCGACCACTTCGAGGTCACCGACGCGACCGAGGGCGAGGACGACGCCGCCGACGTCCTGCGGCTGCAGTGGACCGCTGACCGGCACGTGGTGCTGCAACGGGACTGGGCGCCGTTCGCCCGCGCGGAGAAGACGCGGGCCTCGGCGCTGTTGCGGCTGGCCGCGGCGATCGCCAGAACGGAGGGCGACGCTCAGGCCCTCGGCTGGGTCGAGCCGATGCGGGACGGCGGCACGGTCTGGATCCGGCTGGCCCGGCCCGGGGACGCCGACGCCGTCGCGGCGATGCACGAGCGGTGCTCCGAGCAGAGCCTGTACCGGCGCTACCTCACCGGGGTCGGTGAGTGGCGCGAGCTCGCCCTGCGCCGGCTCAGCGGCGGGCACCGGGGTGCCACCCTCGTCGCGATGAGCGAGGTGGGTGCCATCGTGGGACTGGGTCACGTGTTCCCCGACGCGTTCGAGGGTGATGTCCACACGGCGGAGATCGCCGTGATCGTCGAGGATGCCTACCAGGGCCGCGGCATCGGAACCCGGCTGCTTCGGCACATGCTGGAGCTGGCCGAGCGGCTCGGCTTCACCGAGGTGGTCGGCACCGTGCTCGCCGAGAACGCCGGGATGCAGCGGGTGCTTGAGGCCACCGGGCTGGACTGGACCCGCGAGCTCGACGAGAGCGTGCTGACCATGCGGGCGCGGTTGCCCTCGACGCCGTCCGGGCCGCAGCCCTCGGCCACCCGTCGCCGCCCCGAGTCTCCTGAGGGGGGCCGTGCTCAGCGGCGGTAGAGGGCCTCCACCTCCTCGTCGAAGCTGGTCAGCACGATGTTGCGCTTGACCTTGAGGGTTGGGGTGAGCTCCCCACCCTCCTCGGTGAAGTCGGCGTCCAGCACCCGGAAGGCCTTGATCGCTTCGGCGCCCGACACGGCCGTGTTGGCGTCGTCCACTGCTTCCTGCACGCTGGCCAGCAGCTGCGGGTCCGCACGCAGGTCCGCCACGCCGGACGCTGCCGGCTTCCCGGCGTCCTGCTTCCACTGCTGGAACGCGTCGGCGTCGATCGTGATGAGTGCACTGATGAAGGGCCGTGCGTCGCCGACCACGACGCACTGGCTGACCAGCCAGTGCGCGCGGAGCCGGTCCTCGAGCACGGCCGGGGCGACGTTCTTCCCCGACGAAGTGATGATCAGGTCCTTCTTCCGACCGATGATCGTCAGGTAGCCGCCGTCGTCCAGCTCGCCGAGGTCGCCGCTGTGGAACCAGCCGTCCGCGTCGAAGACCTCGCGGGTGGCCGCGTCGTTGCGCCAGTACCCAGTGAACACGTTGCCACCCTTGATGAGCACCTCGCCGTCATCGGCGATGCGGATCGTGCACCCGGGGATTGGCCGCCCCACCGACCCGACGCGCTGCCGGGCGGGCAGGTTCAGGGTCACCCCCGCGCACGTCTCGGTCAGGCCGTAGCCCTCGAGCACGGTGATGCCGATGCCGCGGAAGAAGTGGCCGAGCCGGGAGCCCAGCGGCGCCCCGCCGCTGACCGACCAGCGCACCTGGCCGCCGAGGGCGGCGCGCAGCTTGCCGTAGACCAGCCGGTCGAAGACCGCGTGGCGCAGCCGGAGGAGCAGTCCCGGGCCGCCGCTGTCCAGGGCCTGGCTGTAGGCCAGCGCGGTGTGGTCGGCCAGGTCGAAGATGCGCCCCTTGCCCTCCGACGCCGCCTTGTGCTTGGCGGTGTTGTAGATCTTCTCGAACACCCGCGGCACCGACAGCACCGCGGTGGGCTGGAACTCGACCAGCTGCGGGACGACGTTCTTGATGTCGCCGGTGTGCGCGAGGTGCACCCGGTTGTGCACCGCGGCGAGCTGGATGGAGCGGGCCAGGATGTGCGCCAGCGGCAGGAAGTGCAGCGTCCTGGTCTGCTCGTTGAACACCAGCTCGCGAACCCCCTCGGCCGCGCAGACGTTGTGCACCTCGGCCAGCAGGTTCGCGTGGCTGATCGCGCAGCCCTTGGGGCGTCCGGTGGTGCCGGAGGTGTAGATGATGGTGGCCAGCGCGTCGCTGGTCACCGAGCGGCGGCGCTCGTGGACGGTCTCGTCGGGGACCTCCCGGCCCGTGGCGACGCACTCCTCCAGCCCGCCTGCGTCGAGGACCCACACGTGGCGCAGGTCGGGCAGACCGACCTGGACCTGGGCCACGGTCTTGGCGTGGTCCTCGGTCTCGACGAACGCCGCGACCGCACCGGAGTCGCTGAGGATCCACTCGACCTGCTCGGCCGAGGACGTCTCGTAGACGGGGACCGTCACCCCACCCGCCGTCCAGATCGCGAAGTCGCAGACCATCCACTCGAACCGGGTGCGGGACAGCAACGCGACCCGGTCGCCCGCCTGGACGCCGGAGGCGATCAGGCCGGCGGCCAGCCGGGTGACCTGCTCGGCGACCTCCCGGTAGGTGACCGGCACCCAGCGGTCCGCCACCCGCGTGGAGAAGCCGGCATGCTCGGGTGACTCCTTCGCGAGGCGGAACACGTCATCCGTCAGGTTGTCCTCTCGGCTGGCCACGTAGATGGCCGGCACAGTGACCTCACGCATCTCACACCTCACAGACGAGGTAGCTGGTCCTTTGGGGTTCTCCTCGCGAGGCTGGCACCTCCCAGGGGAGGGGACCAGTGCGGAAGGTCCTCAACTGTCTGGCGCGGCTGCCCGGGGCCCGTCCGTCCGGACGGTGCGCAGGGGTCGCCGCGGTCATTCGTGCGCGCCGAGTTCGTGGTGCTGCTGCCGGGTGCGGTGAGCATTTCGCTGGCCATGGTCTGGGCTCGGCGGGTGTGGAGCGCCCGGGTGAGCGCGGCATGCGGGTCCCCGTCGTCGGCACCTCCGCGTGGCGTCGAGTGGGTGAGCTCGGGGCAGGGGGTGAGGTTGTCGGGCTGGTCGGTGAGGTGGACGGCGTTGTGGGTTCGTCCTCGGCTGAGGGCGACGTAGCCGGCTTCGCGGTATAGGTGGTCCCCGCCGAGCAGCAGCGCGGTGTCGGTGGTCAGTCCTTGGGCTTGGTGGATGGTGATCGCGTAGCCGTGGTCGAGGCCGCCGGCGGCGAGGAACGTCGGGCCGAGGGGGATGTCGCCGGCGGCGGTGCGCACGACCAGGCTGCTGCGGTCAGGCGGGACGGCGACGAAACGGCCGGTCTGTCCGTTGAGGATCCCGGCGGGGTAGTGGTTGGCCCGGGCGATGACGTGGTCGCCAACGGCGAAGCTGCGCATACTCCCATGGTCGCCGGCCGGCACCGCCGGGTCGTCGTCGAGGGCGACCTGGAGCACGGGCCCGGACAGGCGTCCGGCGGCGGCCATCAGGGTGCGCGCCCGGGTGTTCAGGTCGGCCACGTCGGCGCGCCGGGCGGCGAGCATCACCACCGGGCCCGCGCCGCTTGCCACCCGGCTTGGCCAATGGCTTGCCCCATTCGTTCTCCTGCCGCTTGCCCCGCCGTCCCGCGCTGCGGGTGGGTCGTCCTGCTGGCGGGTCCACCAGGCAGCGACCAGGGCGGACTTCTGGGCGTCGGCGGTGGGGGAGACGACCAGCCGGTCGTGCGCGGCGTACTGCTCCAGGGCGGTGGGGACGTCGCCGGTGCGCAGCTCGTCCAGCGCCCGGACCTCCCAGGCGGCGGACTGCCGGTGGTTGGTCTGCAAGGTGATGGGGTCGAGCCGGTGGACCAGCGCGGCGAACGCGCCGCCGGCGTCGAGCTCGGGGAGCTGGTGGTGGTCTCCGACCAGCACCAGGGCGCCGCGGGCCTGCTGCACGTGGCCCAGCAGTCGGGCCAGGGGCCGGGTGCCGAGCATGCCGGCCTCGTCCACGACCAGCACCACCCGGTCTGGCAAGCCGCGCGGCTGGCCGTCGCTTCCAAGGCGCTCGGCGTGGGACAGCAGCCGGGCCACCGTCAGTGCCTCGATCCCGGTGCCGGTGGACAGTGCGTGGGCGGCCCGGGCGGCGACCGCGGCGCCGAGCACCGGCAACCCGGAGGCGGTCCAGGCCTGCGCGGCGGCGGCCACGGCGAGGCTCTTGCCGGAGCCGGCCTTGCCCACCACGGCCTGCACGGCGTCGCCGCCGGTGGTGAGCCGGCGCACCAGGGTGACCTGCTCGGGGTGCAGCCCCGGCCGGGCGGCCGGGGCCGCGTCCACGGCGGCGGGGTCGGCCACCCCGACGTCGGCCCCGCGCCCGGCGAGTGCGGTGTCCAGCACGAACCGTTCGACGGTGAGCATCTCGACGGTGGTGTGTCGGGCGAAGCTGCGCTCAGCCCCCGGCGCGGTCAAGGCGGCGTCGGCGTCGATGGGGACGGTGCGGGGATCGGCGAGCAGCCGGTCGGCCAGCACCTCCACCTCCGCCACCGACGCCCCGGCGGGGAGCTGGCCGCACCAGGCGCGGATCGCGGCCCGCCGGTCGAACATCGGGCTGCGCGCGGTCAGCCCGTCTGGGCCGAGCAACTGGTCGGTGGTCGCGGCGAGCACCTCCCCACTGGGTGGCACTGCGGTCGTGCGGCCAAGCACCTGGTGCAGGTCCGCAGGGTCGAACCCGAGCTCCTGCGCGCGGGCCTGCCACTGCCCGGCCAGGGTCACCGGGTCCACGGTCGGGTTCTTGGGTGTGCGCGTAGCCAGGGTGGCCAGCTGTGCGGCCTTGGGCCCGGACGTGCCGTGCGCGGCCAGCTCCGCCTCGATCTGCTCCCGCCGGCGGGAGAACCCGCGCAGCACCGACCGGGGGATCCCGTCGACCTCCGCCGTGCCGTTGGCGTTGAGCACCCAGGCCAGCCCGAGCGGGCGCAGCTGGTCGCGCAGCGCCGCCTGGTACAGCGTGCCGGCGGTCTTGGCCTGCAGGTACAGCTGCCGCCCGTCCAACGCCGACCAGCGCCCGTCCGCCCCGCGGGTCATGTTCGCCACCAGCACATGGGTGTGCAGCTGCGGGTCCCCGGCCCGCGACGTGCGGTGCCGGAACGCCGCCGCGACGAACCCGCCGCCGGGCAGCCGGTCCCGGCCGTCCTTGCCGCGGCGGACCTCACCGGCCTCCCGCTCCAGGTAGCCCAGTGTTTGCGTCACTGCCGCATCGTGCGCACCGCGGACAAACGCGGAGAGCTGCTCGTCGCCCAGCGCGAAGAGCAGGCTTACCGACTTCGGCGCGGAGAACGTCAGGTCCAACCCCGGCAGCCGGTCCGGGCGACGCACCCACAGCAACGACTTCCCGGTCGCCGGGTCCCGCCCGTCCAGCACCGCCCTCAACTGCTCCGGGGACACCCCGGCCAGACCCAGACGCACCGACCCCGCCCCCACCCACCGGCCCGGGGCCTCACCCGACCCCAGGTAGTAGTCCTCCACCCCGGAAGCGACCGCCCGCAGGTAGTAGCCCTCCGCACCGCCGGCGAGTTTGCCGATGCTCAGCATCGCCCCGCCAAACGATCTTCCTGGTGGGTGCATGGTGGGTGCATGATGGGTGCAGATCTTGAAAAACAGGGCGGTAGAAGCCGCTTTTCGCTGATATCGCGATCATGGCGAATGTGCCCCTGACCTGCGAAAACACTGCTTACCAGCACACGTCGCCAGGCGCCCAGAGGTCTTCGAGACCCCCTTCTAACTGACGTTCCGCACTTCTCGGAGTAGTTATGGCCCCCCGCTTCGCGGGGGGGGGTCTTCGGGTTAGGTGTAGACGCTGGCCGGGATGTTCAGCAGTTCCAGGACCTGCTGTTGCAGGTCGGTGAGTTGGGGTTGGAAGGTCTGCACGACGTCGTTGTTGGCGTTGATGAGCTGGTGGCGGGCGAGGTCGTCGAAGATCTCCAGGATTCGGGGTGCGCTGGGCGTGGGGCAGTTGCGTAGCTCGGGGTAGAGCGGGATCCCGGCCAGGCCTTGAGTTTTCATGGAGGTCCGGATCTCGCGTTC
>JBBSAJ010000066.1:0-6908 GCA_038252405.1 Actinomycetes bacterium
CCCCACCACCAGCGGCTCAACCTCGATCAACACAGATTGCACAGCACCGCGCGACTCCGCCATGCCACATTCTCCCGCAACACCAACACATCACCGGTTACCGACACGGGGTCCTAGCCCGCAGCGGACTTGGTCGCCTGAGCCGTCTCTCCTTGACAAGGGTTCGAATCAGCTGCAGAAGGCGTCGCGACCGAGGTGCATCGGAAGCAACTTCTCACGCGGTCCAGCTATCCACCGAGGATCAACTGCCGTGTCGGGACGCCATCTCGTACCTCCCAGCTTGGGCAAGCACCTCCTCGACGTACCAGTTGGCGTGGTTGTACCGGAAGATCGCGCCACGCAGTTGTCGCGGGTCGCCGGCGCCGTTGGCGCACAGGTAGTGGGCTGCCCCGTAGATGGCGTCGACGGGGTTGTAGCGGTCAGCGACGCCGTCATGGTTCCCGTCGACGCCGTAGGCGGCCCAGGTGGCGGCGAGAAACTGCATGGGTCCGCCGGCTCCGGCGCTGTTCTCACCGCTGCGCACGCCGGGGAGGGTGGAGCGGCCGTGATTGCTCTCGATCTTGCCGATGGCGGCGAGGATGGTCCAGTCGAGTCCGGGGCAGGTCGCCGCGGCTGACTGGTACACGCCGACCAGTCCGGCCGGGATGTCCCCGACGCCCGCGCCCGCGCCGGCCGGCGGCGCCGAGGCAACCTCGGCTACGGGGGTGATCGACGTGACGGCCGTTACGGCGAAGGCCAGGGCACCGAGCAGCAGCACAGGCGCCACGGCTACTGAGGCGAGCGTCTTGCGCATCAGGCACCTCCGCTGACCGAGCGCCGCACAGGGTCCGGTCACGTGCGGCGGTTCGGTGTCACAGTGCTCGGCGGGGTTGCCAGGTTGGTTGCCAGTCGGGTTGCCAGAACCCGCTCGCCGCGCGAGCTCCTGATTCGTCTCGTCTGGCAACTGTTCTGGCAACCAATCTGGCAACGCGTCTTCTCAGGCTGTTGTTCGTCCTCCGGTCCGCTCGGGACCGAGGGATCGGGACACCTGGGAGGCGCAACATGGACGTCACGGCAAACGCACTGACCACGCCGATGGCCCACACGATGGCCGCGGTAGGGGCGACGCCGGACCCGTCGGGGCTGCCCGGCGGGGCGGCGCTGCAGAAGCTGCTCGACGGGTTGGTCTTCGTCGGGCTGCTGGCCTGTGTGGCCGCGGTCGTGGTCGGCGGGGCGACCTGGTTCGTCGGCGCACAGGCGGGCAACTTCTCTGCCTCGATGGGTGGGCGCCGGGCGGTGCTCGCCGGGATGGTCGGGGCGCTGGTGATCGGCGCGGCCGGGGCGCTGGTGAACTTCTTCTTCACTGCCGGCAGCGCGGTGCACTGATGCACGCCTTTCCGGCACGGCGTGCGACGGCGGTAGCCGCCATCGCGCTCCTTGCGGTGCTGCTCCTGGTCGTACTGCCCACACCCGCGCTGGCGGCAACCGGGACGCAGGCCCGGCCGGCCGGCCGGGGGCTCTCGAGTGTCCAGGGCCGGCTACCCCAGGCACCGTGCACCGGGCTGAACCCGGTGCTGGGCCTGGCCTGCCAGGCCGCCACCAGCACGCCGGGACTCCCGTCGCCCGACGGTGCAGTGGGTGCAGTCACCGGGGCGGTGGTCGGCGGGGCGGCGAACGCCGTCGGCGCGTCCGCGCTCACGGCGTTGACGCAGTTCGTGGTGGACGGTGCGGTGTGGTTCCTCGACCAGGTCGGGGGCGTGCTGACCGCGACGACCGCAGTGAGCGTGACCGCAGCCTGGTTCACCACCCGCTACCAGGTGATGGCCTCGATCGCCGCCGCCATCGCGCTGCTGTTCCTGCTGCTGTCGGGCGCGTCGACGCTGCTGCACCGCGACCCGGCCCGCCTCGGCCGGGCCGTGGTGATGGTCGCCGGGGCCGGCCTGGGCACCGGCGCGGCGGTCGCCGTGACCGGCCTACTCGTCGCGATCAGCGACCAGCTGTGCGTCGCGGTCACCACCGGCTCCGGGCAGGACCTGCGCACCGCGCTGCGGGGGATGGGCGTGGCGCTGGCCGCCACCGGTGTGGTCACCGGCAACGGTGCGGCGCCGCTGTTCGCCGTCGGCCTCGGCGCGGTCGTCACCGCACTCGCGGCGGCGGTGATCTGGCTGGAGCTGCTGCTGCGCGAGGTGGCGATCTACGCCGCGCTGCTGTTCTTCCCGATCGGCCTCGCCGGGCTGGCCTGGGCGCCGTCCGCCGCGTGGGCCCGTCGGCTGGCCGAGCTGCTCGCCGCGCTGATCTTCGCGAAGTTCGTCATCGTCGCGATCCTCACCCTCGCCGCCGCGGGGCTGGCCAGCGGCGCGCAGGGCTTCGCCGGGGTGCTCGCCGGGATCGCGCTGCTCGTGGTCTCCGCGTTCGCGCCCTTCCTGCTGCTGCGGCTCGTCGGCGTGGCGGAGGTCGCGGCCGCCGCGGGCGTGCTGGAGGGTGCCCGGCAGCGCGGCACCCGCCCGCTGCTCACTGGCGGCCAGATGGCCCTCTACACGGTGCAGCGGCACGCCGCCTCCAACGGTGCGGCTCGGGCGGCCGCGGCGTCGGCGGCCGGACCCGTCGGCCTCGGCCTGCTCGCCGCGCGGACCGGAGCCGGGGCGGCGGGCCGGGCCGGCGGCATCGCGGTCGCCACCCTCCCCCAGCCCGCACCCCCGCAACCACAGCAGCGACGGGAGGCCTGACCCATGGCCACGCAGACGACGAGCACCCCCACGACACCAGCCAGCGGGACGGCGCAGCGCCCGACCGCGGCGCGCGGTTACGTGTTCGGCCCGCGGGACACCTCCGGTCTGCTGCTCGGCCTGCACGGCGCACAGCTGGCCGTCGTCGTGACCGGCCTGGCCGCCCTGGTCCTCGGCCTGGGCCACGGCCCGCTCGGCGCCGTCGCCGGCCTGGCCACCGCCGCCGCAGCGGGTGTGGTCGCGTTCGTCCCGGTGGCCGGGCGCACCGTCGAGCAGTGGACGCCGGTCCTCGCCGGGCACGCCGCGCAGCGGCTCACCGGGCAGCACACCTGGCGCAGACCGCTCCGCCCCGGGCAGGACGTCGCCCTGCCGGGACTGCTCGACGGGCTGCGGATCGACGCCGTCCCCACCCCGGGCGGCGCGGACGTCGGCGTGGTCGTCGACCGGGCCCGCGGCCGGCTCACCGCGGTGGTCGCCGTCGCCGGGCGCACGTTCGCGCTGCTGGAGTCCGGGGAGCAGGACCGCCGGGTACAGGCGTGGGGCCGGCTGCTCGCCGAGGCGGCCCGCGACGGCTCCCCGGTCTCCGCACTGCAGTGGGTGGAGCGCACCGTCCCCGACAGCGGCGACGCACTGGTGAGGTTCTGGGCCGCCCGCGGCGGGCGGGGTACCGACGCGACCGCGGCGTCCTACCGGGCGCTGATCACCGGCGCCGCCCCGACGACCCAGCGGCACGAGACCTACCTCGCCGTCGCGATCGACCTGCGCAAGGGCCGCCGGGCGATCCGGGCCGCCGGCCGCGGGGACACCGGAACGCACGCCGTGCTGCTCCGCGAAATCGCCGCCCTGCAAGACAGCCTGGTCGCCGCGCAGCTCGACGTCACCGGCTGGCTGCCACCACGCGGGCTGGCGCAGGTACTGCGCACCGCGTTCGAACCCGGCGTCCACCCCGCGCTCGACGCCCGGCACGACGCCACCGACGGACGAGGCCCGGGAGTGGACCCGGCGGTCGCCGGACCCATGTGCACCACCACCTCGTGGTCGTGCTACCGCAGCGACGACGCGTGGCACGCCACCTACTGGGTGCACGAGTGGCCACGGCTAGAGGTGGGCGCGGACTTCCTCGCCCCGCTGCTGCTGCACACCCCAGGGCTGCGCACCATCGCCGTCCACGCCGAGCCGGTCGACGCGCGCACCGCCGCCCGCGCGGTCGCCGCGTCCCGCACCGCCGCGGCGGCGAACCAGGCGCTGCGCGACCGGGTCGGCCAGGTCACCACCCGCCGCGACGAGGCCGAGGCGGACGACGTCACCCGGCGAGAGGCCGAGCTGGTCGCCGGGCACGCCGAGTACCGCTTCGCCGCGTTCGTCACCGTCACCGCCCCCACCCCCGAGGCGCTGGAGGAGTCCTGCGCCGCGCTCGAGCACGCAGCGCACGCCTCCTACCTCGAGGTCCGCCGCATGTACGGGGAGCAGGACCAGGCGTTCACCTTCACCCTGCCGATCGCCAGGAGCCCGAGATGACCCCCACCTCTGCGGCCACCGCTGAGACCATGCAGCGGTCCGCCGCGCTGCAGGCGCTGCTCGACGCGCTGACTGCCGAACGGTTCGGCCGCCTCCCCACCCCCAGCGCGGACGACCAGCAGCAGGACACGCCGTGACCAGCACCGGCGGCGGGCGGGTGTGGCGGCGCGCCAGGGTGCAGCGGCACCGGGCCACGACCGCGACGCTCGCCGCGGCGTACCCGTTCCTGGCCGAGCCGGGCCTGGGCACAGCCGGCACGTACATCGGGCGGGACCTGTTCGGTGGGTCGTTCTGCTTCGACCCGTTCGAGCTGTACGCGGCCGGGGCGCTGACCAACCCCAACCTGCTGGTCACCGGCGCCGTCGGGTCGGGGAAGTCCGCGCTGGTCAAGACGCTGCTGTACCGGCAGGCCGAGTTCGGCCGCACCGCGTTCGTCGCCGACCCCAAGGGCGAGTACACGACCCTCGCCCACGCGATCGGCGCGCCGGTGATCCGGCTCGCTCCCGGCGGCCGGTCCCGGCTCAATCCGCTCGACCCGCTGCCCGCCACCAGCACCAACACCGACGAGGACGGCGACGACACGGCGACCCAGGCCCGGCTGCGTCTGGTCGCCGCCCTGGCCGGCACCGCGCTCGGCCGGCCGCTGCGCCCGGTCGAGCACGCCGCCGCGACCCTCGCCCTGGCCGTGGTCAGCCCCGCCGACCCGCACGCCGATCCGCCGGTCCTGCCGCAGCTGGTCGACGCCCTGCTCGCGCCGGCCAAGGACGCCGCCGCGTCGGTGCGGATGACCCCCGCCCAGCTGCTCGACGCCAGCCGGGACCTGGCCCTGGTGCTGCACCGGATGTGCACCGGGGACCTGGCCGGGATGTTCGACGGCCCCACCAGCACCGACGCCACCCTCACCGATCGGTCCGGGGGCATCGACCCGGCGGCGCGGCTGGTCGTGCTGGACCTGTCCGCCGTCTACACCACCCACCGCGACGCCCTGCCCCTGGTCATGACGTGCGCGACCGCGTGGCTGCAGGCCGCCGTCACGCGCACCCGGGCCACCGGCCGCTACGTCGTCCTCGACGAGGCCTGGACCCTGCTCGACCAGCCGTCCACCGCCCGGTGGCTGCAGCAGTCCTACAAGCTCGCCCGCGCCCACGGCGTCGCCAACCTCGCGGTGCTGCACCGGTTCTCCGACCTGCGCGCCGCCGGCGACGCCGGCACCGCCAACGCCGCGCTCGCGCACGGGCTGCTCGCCGACACCGGTGTCCGCGTCGTCTACGCCCAGCCCACCAGCGAGCTGGACGACGCCACCGCGCTGCTCGGCCTCACCCCCACCGAACGGTCCCTGCTGCCGCACCTGCGCCAGGGCACCGCGCTGTGGAAGGTCGGCACCCGCTCCTTCGTCGTCGAGCACCGCCGCAGCCCCGCCGAGACCGCACTCACCGACACCGACTCGGCCATCACCGCCCACACCAGCCGGGAGCACCCACGATGACCACCACCACAACGCCCACCCGAGCCCTGCCCACCGACCCCGCCGCCGAGGCCGCCGCACTCGGCGCGATCCTGCTCTCCCCCCGGCTGGCCGAGCAGGCCCTGCCGCTGCTGAGATCCGAGCACTTTGCCGTGCCCTGGCACCGCGACGTCCTCACCGCCGCCCACCGGGTCCTCGAGGCCCGGCAGCCGGTCGACCCGATCACCGTCCACGACGCACTGCGCCGCGTCGGGATCGTCCGGCTCGGCGGCGCCGGCGCCGGGATCCGCCTCGCCGAGCTCGTCGAGGCACCACCCACCCCCGGCTCCGGGATGCACTACGTCGGCATCGTCCTGGACCACGCCGCCCGCCGCCGGCTCGCCCAGGCCGGCGACCGGCTCACCCAGCTGGGCAACAACAGCACCGGTGACCTCGACGACCTGATGCGGCACGCCGTGCGCGAGCTGGCCTGCGTCCGCGCCGCCGTCGACGCCCACCACCGCGCCGTCCCCGCGCGGGACGGCCCCGATCCGGTCACCCAGCCGCCGGTGCTGCGCGCCGTCCCCGACCACGAGCTCTAGCCCAACCGCCCAACCAGGCCATGGAGGAACCGATGCCCCGACCACGACCGCCCAGGCGCACGCCGCGACCATCCCCGCCGCTGCTGCCCACCGGCCCGGACGACCTGCTGCTGTACGCGCTCGCCGCGCTCACGGCACTCGTCACCGCCGTGGCGCTCGCGATGTGGGCGACCGGGCAGCTCGCCGGGCTCCTCACCACCGGGCACTGGCCGCCCGTCGCCGGGGGCCAGGCGGCAGGGATCCTGCTCGCCCTGCCCGGGCACCTCGCTGACCCGCGCGCCGCGTGGCCCGCTGCCGCCCAGCGCGAGGTTCCGGGTCCAACCCTCTTCTATGGGGTGGCCTGCGTCCTGCTGCTCGCGCTCGCCGGTCTGGTCGTCACCGCCGTCCAAGTCTACGCCCGGCACCGGTGTTGAGCGTCTCGTTGGCTGACGACGTGTAGGTGTTCCGGCGTCATCGACGGTGATGATGATCTTCAGGGTGGCCCCGGTGGGTTGCCCTTGGTGGTTGGCGACGAGACTTCGATGACGTAGTGGAGACGCAGCGGCCCTCCCGAGTCCTTGGCCGGATGGGAGGGCCGTCGCTTGGTGCTTGGAGGCACCCGTTGCTGATGGTAGGGACGGACCCGCTTGAGGTCGAGCG
>JBBSAJ010000067.1:0-6759 GCA_038252405.1 Actinomycetes bacterium
CACCGCCCACCCTGCCGGGGCGTGCGATCCGGCAACAGCGGCTCCAACCGGGCCCACATCTGATCAGTCAACACACGACGCGTCTGCATGAACAGCACCCTGCCCGGCCCCGCCCACGAAGTCCGTCAGACACGCCCTAGGCGATGGACGGTGACCGCGTGGGCCGGCGCCGCACCGCACGGCCGGCCGGCCGAGGCGCCAGCCACTACGCTGCCCGGATGCAGCAGCCGAGCGAGCAGCCGTCGTCGGGCCCGGTCCAGCCCCTCGTCGTCGGGTTCGACCTCGACATGACGCTGATCGACAGCCGCCCCGGCATCCACGCCGTCTATACCGCGCTCGCGACCGAGACCGGCGCCCCGATCGACGCCGACGCGGCCGTCACCCGGCTCGGGCCGCCGCTGGACGAGGAGCTGGCCCGCTGGTTCCCGGCCGACCAGGTCGCCGCCATGGCCGACCGGTTCCGGGCGCTCTACCCGGCCCTGGCCGTCGGGCCGACCCGCGCGCTGCCGGGCGCCGCCGAGGCGCTGGCCGCCGTCCACCGCCACGCCGGCCGCTGCGTCGTGATCACCGCCAAGTACGAGCCGAACGCCCGGCTGCACCTGGACCACCTCGAGCTGCGCCCGGACGCCGTGGTCGGCTGGCGCTGGGGCGACGGCAAGGCGGCCGCACTGGTCGAGCACGCGGCGGCGGTCTATGTGGGCGACCACGCGGCCGACATGCGTGCTGCCGTCTCCGCGGGCGTGGTCGGAGTGGGCGTGGCTACCGGTCCGGTGGACGCCGACGGGCTGCGCGCGGCCGGCGCCACCGTCGTCCTCGACGACCTCAGCGGGTTCCCCGAGTGGCTGGACGAGTTCGTCCTGCAGCGCCGGCTGGACGACCTGCGGCGCCGGCTGGACGAGCTCGGCTCGGTGCTGGTGGCCTTCTCCGGCGGGGCCGACTCGGCGTTCCTGCTGGCCGCCGCGGTGGAGTCGCTCGGGCCGTTCCAGGTGGTCGCCGCCACAGCGGTCTCCCACTCGCTGGCCAGCGGCGAGCTGGGCGACGCCAAGGCCTTCGCCGAGGCCCTGGGCGTGCGGCACCTGAGCCCGCGCACCTACGAGCTGGCCCGGGACGGCTACCGCGCCAACGGTGGCGACCGCTGCTACTTCTGCAAGGCCGAGCTGATCGAGGTGCTCCGCCCGGTCGCCGCCAGCCTGTCGATCCAGCACATCGTCACCGGCACCAACGCGGACGACGGCGTCGCGGGCTTTCGCCCCGGCATCCGCGCCGCGGCCGAGCGCGGCGCCCTCACCCCGCTGCTGGACGCCGGCCTGACCAAGGCCCAGGTGCGCGAGGCGTCCCGCCGGATGGGCCTGCCCACCTGGGACAAGCCGGCCGCGGCCTGCCTGTCCAGCCGGATCGCGTTCGGGCTGGAGATCAGCCGGGACCGGCTGGAGCGGGTGGACCGGGCCGAGGCCGGCGTCCGGGCGGCGCTGAAGGACGCCGGGATCGAGGTGCGCAACCTGCGGGTGCGCGACCTTGGTGACCACGCCCGGCTCGAGGTCGACCCGGACGTGGTGGAGTGGGTAGCGCTGTGCGAGGAGGCCACCGACGCCGTGATGGCGGCCGGCTTCACCTCGGTCGAGCTGGACGAGCAGGGCTTCCGCTCCGGCTCCCTCAACGAGCTGCTGGTCGAGCCCGAGCGCTACCGCTGACCGCGCCGCGCCCGCGCGGCCACGACCAGCCCGCCCAGCGCGATGCCCATGCCCAGCGGCGCCAGCATCGACAGGTAGTAGAACTCCACCGGCAGCCGGGTGGTGCCCACCAGCAGCGGGACGACGGTCACCAGGATCGCCACCACCCCGACCGCGAACACGACCCCGCCCACCCGGACCCACCGGTCGCCCGGTCGCTGCTCATCCGTCCGCTCGCGCACCCAGGCAGGGTACGCACCACCCCGGTGACCCGATCCGACTACCCTGGGGGGGCGGTTGCGTCCGACGCGCCGTCCCGCTCAGACACCCCGCAACCGAACGAGGTCGAACGTGCCTACCGGCAAGGTCAAGTGGTACGACTCCGACAAGGGCTTCGGCTTCCTGTCCCGTGACGACGGCGGCGACGTCTTCGTGCCCAAGAGCGCCCTGCCGGACGACGTGACGACGTTGAAGGCCGGTACCCGTGTCGAGTTCGGCGTGGCCGAGGGCCGACGCGGCGAGCAGGCCCTGTCGGTGCGGCCGCTGGACCCGCTGCCGAGCGTGGCCAAGGCCAAGCGCAAGCCGGCCGAGGACACCGCCGTGATCGTCGAGGACCTCATCCGGCTGCTCGACCAGGTCGGCAACGACCTGCGCCGGGACCGCTACCCCTCGCCGGCCGAGGGCCGCCAGGTGGCCGCGCTGCTGCGCGCGGTGGCCGACGAGCTGCAGGGCTGAGCCGCCGCCCGAAGGCCGTCCGAGGCTGGCTGGCTCAGGACCGGCGGGTCAGCTCGAACAGCCAGACCCCGCGCAGCTGCTGGCCACCCTGGCCGAGGGAGAGCACCCGCAGCTGCAGCGGCTGGGCGAGGTCGGACTCGCTCAGCGCGAACCGGTAGTACGTCGTCGTCAGCGGCTGGGCGGTGAGCCGCTGGTTGCCGATCGTCGGGTACCAGCCGTCCTGGGCCACCACGGTGTCCACGCTGATGCCGATGGTCTGCCCCGGCAGCACCGACAGGGCCGGCAGGCCGGTGCCGCCGGCCACGCACGAGGACAGGTTGGCGGTCTGGGCGGCGTCGCTGGACCAGCACCGGGCCTCGGCCCGGTCGGAGGAGCTGCCGGACCACACCGTGACGGCGGGCGCGGGCTTCTCGCAGGCGCTGAGGGTGAGCGCGGCAGCAGCCAGCATCCCGGCGACGACCGCCGTGCGGCGCTTGGTCATGGGTGGTCTCCCCGCAGTTCGATCGATGGGATGAGGCTATCGTCAGGGCCCATGACCCCTGAGACCCGGACCCGCACCGTCGCGGCCGACAAGACCTGCGTGGACGCCGTCGAGGTGGCCCGGGCGGCTGCGGTCGCCGTGGCCGGCGAGGCATGGGTGGGGGAGCACCTCGGCTTCGAGCCCGAGGAGGAGCGGGTCGGCACCCACCGGTTCGCCTCGCGGCAGCCCGGCTACCACGGCTGGCACTGGGCGGTCACGGTGGCGCGGGCCAGCCGTGGCAAGGCCGCCACGGTGGACGAGGTGTGCCTGCTGCCCGGCGGCGAGGCCCTGCTGGCGCCGGCCTGGGTCCCCTACGAGCAGCGGCTGCAGCCCGGCGACCTCGGCGTCGGCGACGTGCTGCCGACCGCCCCCGACGACCCGCGGCTGGAGCCCGGCTACACCGGCCTGGGTGGGCGCCACAACGGCGAGCCGGACGACGAGCGCGAGACCGCCCGCGAGCTCGGGCTGGGCCGCGAGCGGGTGCTCTCCCTCCTCGGCATCGACGACGCGGCCGACCGCTGGCTGAACGGGCCGGGCGGACCGCGCGCCCCGATCGCCGAGGCGGCCCCCGCGCACTGCAGCAGCTGCGGGTTCCTCGTGCGGGTGGCCGGGCTGCTCGGCCAGGCCTTCGGGGTCTGTGCCAACGAGTACTCCCCGAGCGACGGCCGGGTGGTGACCTTCGACCACGGCTGCGGGGCCCACTCGCAGGTCGCGGTGGCCTCGCTGGCGAACATGGCGGCCGGGCACGTCATCGACGAGGTGGGGTACGACGAGCTCGGCCAGCGCTGACCCGTTCGGTACCGCGGCCCTGCGCCGCACCGTGCTGTCCGGGTGGGCCGCCGCGCCGGCCCGCTTCCGCGAGGACGCCAACGCCGAGGAGGACGCCGCCCTCGGCGGCTACCGGGACCGGCTGGTCATCGAGTTGGCGCAAAACGCCGCCGACGCTGTCACCGCTACCGGCGACAGCGGCGGCGGCCGGCTGCTGCTGCGGCTGGACGGCGAGCAGCTGACCGCGGCGAACACCGGGCGGCCGCTGGACGCCGACGGCGTGCAGGCGCTGGCCACCCTGCGCGCCTCCGCCAAGCGCGACGACCGCGGGTCGGTGGGCCGGTTCGGGGTGGGCTTCGCCGCGGTGCTCGCGGTCACCGACGAGCCGGTCGTCGCCTCGAGGACCGGGGCGGTCGGCTGGTCGGCCGCACGGACCCGGGAGGAGGTCGGGCAGGTCCCGGCGCTGGCCGAGGAGCTGGCCCGTCGCGACGGGCAGGTGCCGGTGCTGCGGCTGCCCTACCCGAGTGACGCCGAGCCGCCGCCAGGGTTCGACACCGTCGTCGTGCTGCCGCTGCGGGCCGGCACCCGGCGGGTGGCCGAACGGCTGCTCGACGAGGTGGACGCGGGCCTGCTGCTCATGCTGCCGGCGCTGGCCGAGGTGGCCGTCGAGGTCGACGGGGTGCGCCGGACGTTCCGGGCCGCTGACCTGGACGTGCGCTCGGTCGAGGCCACCGGCCGGCTGGACCCGCAGCTGCTCGCGGACCGGCCCACCGAGGAGCGGGCCGCCCGGCAGTGGTGGGTCCGCTGGGCCGCCCCGCTGCCGGCCGGGACGCTGCCGGTGCTGCACGCCCCCACCCCGACGGACGAGCCGCTGGACCTGCCGGCCCTGCTGCTCGGCTCGTTCCCGCTGGCCCCCGACCGCCGGCACGTGGCGCCCGGCCCGCTGCGCGACTTCCTGGTGCAGCGGGCCGCGGACGCCTACGCCGAGCTGGTCGCCGGGGTGACCGGTCCGGACGCCGTACTGGCCCTGGTGCCCGGCCCGGTGGGCGCCGGCCCGCTCGACGCCGAGCTGCGACGGGCCATCGTCGAGCGGCTCGCGGACGCCCCGGTGCTGCCGGGCGGGCGGCGGCCCGGCGACGCGGTCGCGGTCGACGGGCTGCCCGAGGCGGCCTACCCGACGCTGGCCGAGGTGCTCCCCGGCCTGTTGCCGCCGCAGTGGGCCGGACGCCGCGAGCTGGACCGGCTGGGCGTGCGCCGGATGCGGCTGGCCGACCTGGTCGACGACCTGGCCGCGCTGGACCGGCCGCCGTCCTGGTGGCACGGGTTGTACGAGGGGCTGGCCGGCGCCGAGCGGGAGGCGCTGTCCGGCCTGCCGGTGCCGCTGGCCGACGGCCGGCTGGTCCGCGGCCCGCGCGGGGTGGTCCTGGACGCCGCCCCCGAGCTGGCCGCGCTGGGACTGCGGGTGGTGCACCCGCAGGCGGCGCACCCGCTGCTCGAACGGCTGGGCGCGCTGCCGGGCCGCCCCGAGGTGCTGCTCGACCTGCCCGCCGTCCGGGCCGCCGTGGCCGCCTCCGTGGACGCCGACGACCCCGAGCCGGTGGCCGTGGCCGTGCTCGGGCTGGTCGCCGACGGGGCGGTACGGCCCGGCGAGCGGCCGTGGCTGGCCGAGCTCGCGGTGCGCGACGACGAGGGCGGCTGGTCGGCCGCCGGCGAGCTGCTGCTGCCGGACGCGCCGCTGGCCCAGGTGCTGACCCCGGACGCCCTGGGCGTCGTCGACCCGGCCTGGGCGGACCGGTTCGGCGCCACGGCGTTGGCCGCAGTGGGCTGCCTGTCCACGTTCGCCCTGGTCGTCGACGTCGACCTGCCCCTGACCGCCCCCGACCACGACCTGGACGCCGAGGACGAGTGGGCCGACGACCTGCTGGACGACCTGCTGGACGACCTGCCCGAGCAGGACGTCCCGCCCGTGGTGGGCGAGTTCGTCGCCGTCCGCGACCTCGACCTGGTCGACCCGGACCGCTGGCCGCAGGCGCTGCCGCTGCTCGCGGGCGACCCCGCGCTGCGGGCCGCGGTGGTCACCCCGGTGCGGCTGCGCCTCGCGGACGGCCGGTCGGTGGACCGGCCGTCGTACACCGGGTGGTGGCTGGGCCGCTACGCCCGGCTGGACGGGCAGCCGCCCAGCCGGCTGCGCGCGCCCGGGTCGGACCCGGCCCTGGGCGCCCTGCTGGCGGAGGCTCCCGACCTGGGTCTGGACGCCGACTTCCTGGCGGCGATCGGCATGGCCACCCGGCTCACCGACGTGGTGGCCGCCCCGATGCTGCTGCCCCTGGTCCGGGCCGGCTCCCGGCCGGACCCGGGGCTGCGCCCGGACGGCGACGGGTCCGAGCGGCCGGTGCCCGGCGTCGCGGCCCGGGTGCTGGCCGGTGCCCCGGCGACCTTCCGGGAGCACGACGACCTGCGGGTGGCCGGCGTGCCCTGCGACTGGTGGGTGGACGACGACGCCACCGTGCACGCGGCGACGGTCGAGGGGCTGGCCCGCGGGCTGGCCTGGGCCGTCGACCGCTGGGAGTGCCGGCTGCTGCTGGCCGCCGTCCTGGCCGAGCCGGACCGGGTCGACGAGCTGCTGGCCGAGGCTGCCTGGGATGGCTAGCGATCGGGGGCCGGCCAGCGAGGGCGGAGCGGCCCGGGGCAGGACGGGTCAACGGTTCCGGGATGCGTGGCGCAGCCTCGCACGCGTGAGGTCAGCAGTACCCGCTCGTGAGCACAACACGTCAGGCAGCGCGGTCCGGTGGTCCCTCGGCGCTGTGGGTCAGCTTCAGCGTCGACGATCTGCGTAGATCCCAGGTCGAGGGCGACGTCTGGATCTCGGTGCCGTCGGGTCTGAGCGTTCGGTATCCGCCGCCGGCGCGTTTGAGGATCCGGAACCCGCCTTCGTGGACGTCGTGGTGGTGTCGGGTGCACAACACGACGAGGTTGGCCCGGTCGGTGCGGCCGCCGTGTGACCAGGGGGTCAGGTGGTGGATCTCGCACCAGGCCGAGGGTCGGTCGCAGCCGGTGAAGCGGCAG
>JBBSAJ010000068.1:0-5572 GCA_038252405.1 Actinomycetes bacterium
ACCTCGCCAGCATCCCCAGCGCCCTACCCGACGTCCGCAAGGGCATCCGGATCAAGGCCTCCTGACCCACCCGGCTTCACGGGCATTCCTGGTTGAGGCACGGACCAGGTTTCGCGGGCACATTGACGTGAGGCACTACGGTCACCGAGCGTCCCGGCGGGTCCGCACGCCGTACCCTCGAGTGCCATGTGGTCGCAGCGGTCGGTGATCGACTACTCGCTGGCCCGGCGCGCGACCCTCAGCTCGCTGCGCTCGGGCGGCGCCACGACGACCGACGTCTGCGACGCGGACCCCTACCTGCTGCGGGCCGCCAAGTTCCACGGGGAACCGACCGGACGGCCCTGCCCGGTGTGCGCCAAGCAGCCGCTGACCACGCTCAACTATGTGTTCGGGGACGAGCTGGGGCAGTATTCGGGGCGGATCAAAGCCAGCGGCGAGCTGGAGCAGATGGCCCGCGAGCACGGCGAGTTCCGCGTGTACATCGTGGAGGTCTGCCAAGGCTGCGGATGGAACCACCTGGTCACCTCGTACGTCCTGGGTGACGGGGTGGCGCGTCGACCGCCGCGTCGGCAGCCGACGATCGAGGACGAGGACAGGTGAGGATCGACTACCCGAGGGCCGGTCGTCGTGGGGTCCTGCGCTGGTGGCCGTCCTGGCGGCAGTGGCTGTTCATGGGTGGCCTCGCGGTGCTGCTGGGCGTCGCCGGGTTCGGCGCCCTGTACGCGTCGACCGCCATCCCGGTCCCGAACAAGGACGCCGTCGGCCAGGCCACGATCGTCTACTACGCGGACGGGCGCAACGAGCTCGGCCGCCTCGGCGACGTCAACCGCACCTCGATCCCGCTCAGCTCGGTCCCGGTGCACGTGCAGCAGGCCGTGCTCGCGGCCGAGGACCGCCGCTTCTACCAGGAGGGCGGCATCTCGGTCAGCGGGATCGCCCGGGCGGCCTGGAACGACCTGCGCGGCGGCCCCATCCAGGGCGGCTCGACGATCACCCAGCAGCTGGTCAAGAACTACTACCTGGTCCAGGACCGGACGATCCGGCGCAAGATCACCGACATCATCCTGGCGATCAAGATCGACCGGCAGCTGTCCAAGCAGCAGATCCTCGAGGACTACCTCAACACCATCTACTTCGGCCGCGGCACCTACGGGATCCAGGCGGCGTCTCGGGCCTACTTCGGCGTCGACGCCTCCCAGCTGACCGTCGAGCAGGGTGCGGTCCTCGCCGGGATGGTCCAGTCGCCCGGCTTCTACGCCCCCGAGACCAACCTGGACGGGCTCAAGGACCGGTACAGCTACGTCCTGAACGGCATGGTCACCAGCGGCTGGCTCACCCCGGCCGAGCGGGCCGCCGCCGCGTTCCCCAAGATCCTGCCGGCGCACGCGCCGTCGTCCCTGGCCGGGCCTTCGGGCTACCTGCTGGAGACGGTGCGGCTCGAGCTGCTGCAGCGCGGCTTCACCGACGCGGACCTCAGTGGCCGCGGGCTGCGGGTCGTGTCCAGCTTCGACAAGGCCAGGCAGGCCGCCGCGGTCGCCGCCGTCGCGGCCCAGCGGCCGAAGACGAACGCGCAGGGGGTGCGGGTGGGCCTGGTGTCGGTCGACCCGTCCAACGGCGCGATCGTGGCGATGTACGGCGGCGCGGACTACCAGAAGCAGCAGTTCAACGACGCGACCCAGGCCCAGCCGCAGGCCGGCTCGACGTTCAAGCCGTTCACGCTGTCCGCGGCGTTGGAGAACGGCGTCTCCCTGTACTCCACCTGGAACGGCCACAGCCCGCGGACGTTCGTGAAGCCCGACGGCTCGGGCACCTACACCGTGCCGAACTACGGCAACGAGTCGTTCGGCATGATCACCTTGATGCAGGCGACCGCCGACTCGGTCAACACCGTCTACGTCGACGTCAACCAGACGATCGGCTCGGCGAAGTCGATCGACGCGGCCCGGCGGGCCGGCGTCCCGAAGGACGTCCCGATCGACAACGGGCTCACCGTGCCGCTGGGCACCGCGTCGCCCACGGTGCTCGACATGGCCGGCGCGTACGCCACGTTCGCGGCCCAGGGGCTGCGCACCCAGCCGACGTCCATCCTGTCGGTGAAGACCTTCAGCGGCGGCGTGCTCTACCAGCTGAACGCGCAGCCGGCCCGGGTGTTCGCCCCCGACGTCATGGCCGATGTCACCTGGGCGCTGCAGGGTGTCGTCACCAACGGTTCGGGCTTCGCGGCCCAGCAGCTGGGCCGGCCGTCCGCGGGCAAGACCGGGACGACGAACAGCAACCGGTCGGCGTGGTACGTCGGCTACACACCGCAGCTGGCCACCGCCGTGGCCATGTTCCGGCCGAACTCGGACGGTAGCCTGCAGTCGATGGCTGGGGTCGGAGGAATGGCGTCGGTGACCGGTGGGTCGTTCCCGGCCCGGATGTGGACCGCCTACATGTCCGCCGCGCTGAAGGGCACCCCGGTCGTGCCGTTCCCCAAGCCGGCCTACATCGGCGGCCAGCCGACCCCCTCGGCCAGCCCCACCCCCACCGCCACGCCCAGCTCGGCCAGCGGCTCGCCCAGTGCCACCGCCAGCGGCTCGCCCAGTGCCACCGCCAGTGGCTCGCCGACGGACTCGGGTTCGCCGAGCCCGGCGCCCTCGGCGTCGTCGAGCGGGTTGCCGGGGCCGGGCCCGTCCGGCGCGGCGAGTCCGGCCGCGGCGTCACCCAGCAGCAGCCCATGACGGCGGCGGCGGAGGTGGTGCTGCCGAGCCGGGAGGACCCCGTCGTCGCCGCCGGCGCCGAGCTGGTCGGCGGACCGGCTGGGCGCCGGGTACGGGGCACCCGGGCGGTGGCGGTCCTGCTGCTGCTGACGGCGCTGTCCGGAGTGCTGGCCCTCATGGTCAAGCAGCCGTGCCGGGCCAACGCCTGGACCAGCGACTCGATGTACCCGCAGATGTGCTACTCCGACATCGCGTTCCTGTACCGCGGCCGGGCCGGGCTGCCGGACGCCGGCAACCCCTACGCCGCCGTCGACGGAGGCGCGCAGGCGCTGGAGTACCCGGTGCTCACCGGTGGCTTCATGTGGGTCGCGGCCTGGGCCACCAAGGCGGTCGACGGCGGTGCCGGGCTGGCCGACCGCAGCCGCACCTTCTTCGACGTCAATGTGGTGCTGCTGACCGCGTGCGCGCTCGCCACCACCTGGCTGATCGCCAGGACGGCGGGACGACGGCCCTGGGACGCGGCGCTGTTCGCCCTGGCGCCCGGGCTGGTGCTCACCGCGTTCATCAACTGGGACCTGCTGGCGGTCGCCCTGACCGCCGGGTTCCTGCTGGCCTGGGCCAGGTCCCGGCCGGTGCTGGCCGGCGTGCTGCTCGGGCTCGCGGTCGCCGCGAAGTTCTACCCCGTCGTCCTGCTCGGCGCGCTCCTGGTGCTGGCGCTGCGGGCCGGGCGGATGCGGGTGTTCTGGCGCACCGCCGGCTCAGCGGTGCTCGCCTGGCTGGTGGTGAACCTGCCGGTCGCCGTGCTGTGGCCGAGCGGCTGGGGGGCGTTCTACTCGCTGTCCCAGGAGCGCGGGGCCGGCTTCGGGTCACTGTGGTACGTCTTCGAGCGGGCCGGACACCCGGTGCCGTCCTGGGCGCTCAACCCGGTCGCCTCGGGCTCGCTGCTGCTGCTGTGCCTGGGCATCGGCTGGCTGGCGCTGGCCGCACCGCGGCGGCCGCGACTGGGTCAGCTGGCGTTCCTGGTGGTGGTGGCGTTCGCCGTCACCAACAAGGTCTACTCACCGCAGTACGTGCTGTGGATGCTCGCCCTGTACCCGCTGGCCCGGCCGCGCTGGCGCGAGCTGCTCGTTTGGGCGACCGCCGAGGCGCTGTACTTCGTGGCCGTGTGGTGGCACCTGCAGGCTCTGACCCACCCGGCCACGGCCCTCGTCCCCGAGTGGACCCACAGCGGGGCCACCCTGCTGCGCATCCTGGTGACCCTGTGGGTGGCCGGGCTGGTGGTGCGAGACATCTGGTGGCCCGAGCACGACCCGATTCGTGCCGACGGTGGCGACGACCCCGCCGGCGGCCCGTTCGACCGCGCGCCGGACCGGGTGACGCTCACTCGGTCTCGTGACCGTGCGGTCCCAGGACCAGCGCTGTCGGCCTAGGGCGTCGGACGAGCACGTAGGTACTCCCGGCAGGTACCGGGGCGGCGCCTGGTGAGTGTCTCTGGTCAGTCGGATCGGGTGGGTACGACATGGCCGGTGGGCGTCATCCACTCCAGCGTGCCGTCGGGTCCGCGGGCCAGCCCCCAACGTGGGCGTTGTTTGAGCCGGTGGTGTCGGCGGCACAGCGCGGCCAGGTTCTGCGCGGTGGTCGGGCCGAGTGGGAACGCGATGATGTGGTCCAGGTCGCCCCGGTGGGCGGGTTGCCGGCAGGTGGGGAACTGGCAGTGCCGGTCGCGGGCGCGCACGTAGCGGTCGAGGGCTGCCGATGGCCGGTACCGGTCCGCGCCGCCTGTGGGTGGGGACGCACCGACCGACACGGTGACCACCGACCGGTCGCTCGCTGCGGTGGTGAGCACTCGCGTCAGTGCGGGCGGCAGCGGCCCGTAGCCGGCCAGCTCGGCGGGCTCGGCGGCCTTGCTGGTGCCGGAGCCCTCAACGCCGACGGCGGTGACCAGTACCCGCAGGTGCGGTCCGGTCGCTGCGTCAGCCGCGACCCCGCCGAGGACGAGGTCGGCCAGCGCGTCGGCCCGACGGGCATCCATGGTCCGGTCGTCGGCCGCCGCGCCGGCCGCCCCGGCCCGGCTGGGCTGCCGGGCCGCCGTGTCGAGCACCGCCCACACGGCCACCGCGGTGTCCGCCCGCAGCCGGACCAGCAGCTCGGCCATGCCGTCCGGCAGCGGGGTGAGCACCGCGGCCCGCTCCCGGTAGGCGACCTGGTTGCGGCGGTCCGCGGCACCCGGGTCGGTGCGGATCACCGCGCGGGCGCAGCAGCCGCGCAGCTGTCCGGTGGTCTGCTCGGGGGCTCTGGGCAGCACCCGCGCCTCGACCGTCGCCGCCGCCGCGTCGCTCAGCAGCAGCACCGACTCGGCGATCACCGCGGCCCGGCGTGCGTCGATCTGCCCGACCCGCAGGGCGCCCGCCGTCCGTGGCAGCCGTTCCATCCCCAGGGCGAACGCCAGCCGGGCCTCGGCCGCCCGTTTGGTCAGCCGCAGGTGCACCGCCAGCTCGTCGGCCGCGAACTCGTCGACGTCGTCCCGCCGCGGGGTGCGCTCCCCCTCGTGCACCCCGACCAGGCAGCGGCGGTGCGCCAGCTCCGCCACCAGCTCGGCCTGCCGGGCGGTGGCCCAGGAGACCATCCGGTCCCACGCCACGAGGGCGTCGACCACCTCATAGTCGGTGAGGTCCCCACACACCAACGGGTCCAGGGCGGCCGCCAGGACCGGGCCGGGCTCCGACAGCGGATCGAACATGTGTCTTGTCTCGCAGATGGGGGTGACTTTTCAGAACGTGAAGCCGGCGTCTTCGCGCTGCTTTCGTGCGGGGCGGCGTCGGTAGTCAGTGGGGTGAGAGTTGCGGTCGGCCCAGATGTGGGCGTTGGCCTCG
>JBBSAJ010000069.1:0-5430 GCA_038252405.1 Actinomycetes bacterium
AAAGCAGGTGCGGTTGCTGGCCGGGGAGATCTCCGACGAACACGGCCGGCGGGTGCAGATCCGGATCGTCGACCACGGGCCGGGTGTGCCCGCCGATCAGCGGGACATGATGTTCGCCCCGTTCCAGCGCCTGGGCGACGTGCCGAAGGGAGCCGGGGTCGGACTGGGCCTGGCGGTGGCCCGCGGCCTGGCCGATGCGGTCGGAGCCAGGATCGAGGTCGACGACACCCCGGGCGGTGGCCTCACCATGATCGTCACCGTGCCGGTCGCGGACACTGCGCACCGTGAGTCCGTGCTTGCGCCCACCGATCAACCGCATCCGGCCCGGCACACCCCGGCCGGGTGATGTGTAGGCGCTCGACCTGACGGTTGTCAGCATCCAGACCCGAGAAGGCGGTTCAAGAAACCATGACGGTCGACCCGATTTTGCAGGCTCACCGGCCCGTTGTCATTGCGGTCGCCACATCTCCGACGCAGCCGATATCGAGACTGCGGCGCTACTGCTGGTGGTCGGTGCCGCGGTCACCGAGATAGCCCTCTGGGGGCGCCGGGCGCAGGCCAGGGCCAGCACGAGGCAGGGCTACCTCGACGGCGTCCTGGGCACTGCCGCGACGGTCGCCGCCGGCCGGTCCTCGACCCTTCCGGAGCCGTCACCCGGGCGGGGTCCGTGGTCAGCGTGGCTCGCCGCGGACTGCCCACCGACTCGAGGATCGCCCTGCTGGTCCGCAGCGCCGGCGTCGTCTACGGCCACTTCGTGCTGACCGCCTCGACCCGGGTGGTTCGCGCGACCGCCGAGCAGGTCCGGGTGGCTGTGACTCTCGCCGATCAGGTCGGGGCCGCGCTGGCCGGGTCCGGTGCCGGGCATCCCCGGGCCGGCGAGCAGGCGTGAGCCGCCTTCTCTCCTTTTCGGTGCACCGCTGCTATCGGATCGGGCGTCGCGCCGGCCGAATTGCGCGGTCGCGGTTCCGTCGTCGGAGCTTCCATCGTGCGGTCCGGTGTTGCGTGGATGAAGATCAAGTGGTTCACACCGATGCCCGTCCGGAGGCCCTCGCTCATGACCCGCCTGCGCAGCAGCATGCTCGGCGGCGCCGCGCAGCCCGGGTGGGCATCTCGTGCGGTGCCTTGAGCTTCGACGCCATGAGAACAGCCGCTCTGGTGATGGGCTGCCAGGATTACCCGCACCTACCGGACGCGGCCGCGGACGGAGCGGTCGCGAACGCGGTCGCAATGCGCGAGTGGCTGCTGGCGGCAGGCGGCGTCGACCACCGCAACCTGCGGCTGCTGCTCAGTCCTGCTGCCGGCGATCCACCGGGCGACCGGTCGTGGATCGACGGTCCGGCCGACCTCGAGTGCTTCACCCTCCGCCTACGGGGATTGCTGACCGGCCTCTCGGGCGACCGGCTCTACGTCTACGTTTCCGCGCAGGGCTGTCTCAGTGACCCGGTGAGGCCGTTTTTGGCCCAGCCGCTGATCCTGTTCAGCGACTTCGACCCGGCCGTGGGTGCGACCGGCAGCCTCGCCGTCGAGGAGCTGATGGCTCACCTCGCTCACGCCGACTTCCGCGAGGTGATCACCCTGCTGGACTGCGGGCCCGGGCTACCCGTCGGTCACCGGATCGTGCCCGCCGGACTCGGTGCGGGCTGGCGCGGCCGCCGCAGGACAGGTTCGGCCATGCAGTTCCGGATCCATTCGCTGGGCGATATCGCTCCTGCCGTACTTGATTTCGGCGCCGCGCGGGGTCCGGGAGCGCTCACAGCGGCCTTCCTGTCGGCTGTTGTGCCACCTGTAGCGAGCCGTGCTCCGGCCTTGGCCGCAGGCGCCGCCGGATCAGCCATTGCTCCGGCCGAAGCCGGCACTGCGAACGCTGACCATGTGCTCCGCGGCCGGCAGGACGGAACCGGGCGTCAGGTGCGCTGGTCTTTCCTCGAGCGTTCTGTGGTGTCCGCGATGCCGTTCCCGCCGACCATCAGCGGGCCCAATCCCAGCCTGCAGGTGATGCCCCTGACGCCCACGCCTCCGGCCGGGGGTGCGTCCGGTGCGACGCCGACGGGGTCCGTCGAGGTGGACGGGAATGGTTCTGCGGCAGGCGAAATCGAGCTGCGGTGCGCGGATCTGAACGCCATGCTGATCATCGAGGACGGATCGGGGGCGCGGCGTGCGGTCGGTGTCGGCTCCATCTCCGGTCACCTGCCGGCCGGGTCCTACACGGCCCTGATCGCCGATCCGTGTGGGACCGACCCGCGGGCGCCGCTGACCGTCACATCCTCGTCAACGTCCAGGGTGGCGCTCGCTCCTCGGCCACGGCCGGACGGTTTCCGGATCTCCGGGGAGCCCGCCCTGCTGTGGTCGTCAACGGCGGCACAGCTGGCCATGGCGACGTCCACGCTGTGGGCCTACGGGCACCGGTCGTACCTGCTGGTCGGCGCGGCGTCGCCGCTGCCGGGCGCCGCGGACCTGCTCGAGGGTTTCCCGGATCGCTTCGCCGCCAGTGGTGCGCTGACCGCGGGAGGGTCCGGATGGTGGGTTGCCCTGCCGGTCAGCGGACCATGGCACAGCGTCCTGGTCGCCGGTCATCGCCTGACGGTGCCCGCGGCGCCGGATTCGGTGTCGGCTGTGGCAATGTCGGCGTCCGCGGTCAGCGTTGCGCTGTTCGACACGACGCACCCCGAACCTGCGGAGATCGCGGCTCAGGACAGGGTTCAGGAGTATCTGGCGCTCGGCCGGCTCGGCGCCGCCGACCTGACATCACGGTCGGCGGTGCAGGCGGGTCAGCGGTGGCCGTGGGGTGCCAGCGCGGCGATCCGGCGGTTGATCGACAGGACCCGGGCGTCCCGGGCCGAGGAGATCGCGCTCTTCGAGCACCCCGCCGAGGCCCCCGCCAGCAACCCGCCGCACGGCAACCCGCCGCACGAGTTCCGGGCCGATGTCCCGCCGCCGCTGCGCCGGCTGCTGGTCGGTCGCGGCCCATGGGCGGTGTGGCTCGATTGGCCGGCCGTCGACACCGGATGACCTACCTGGGCCGAGCCTGATCAGAATGGTCGGCTGGGGCGGGGCGGCGGTCAATGGGCGCCGGGCGGCGGTCAGACGGGGCCCGTCGGTGCGGAAAGGGTGGGCCTGGTCGGGTCCTTCGGCGGCGGGCCGGATTCGACGGTGATCATTGCGAGGAGCATCAGGCCACCGCCGACCGCCATCCGCCAGGTCAGCGACTCGTGCAGGAACACGATCGAGAACAGTGCCGCCCAGGCGGGTTCGGTGGCCATCGTGACGGCCGCCCGGGACGGCGCAAGATGCGCCTGCGCCCACGACTGGACGACCATCGCCACCGCGCCGGAAACCACCGCCATGTACAGGATCGCCAACCAGTCGAACCCCGTCGTGGGCAGCACGATGCTGCCGTCGTCGATGACCGCCGCGATGACGCCGACCACGGCCGTCACCGCCAGTTGCACGGTCGCCAGGCCCAGGGCTTCCCGGGCGTCGGACCAGGCGCTGAGCCCGACGATGTGGATGGCGTAGATCAGGGCGGACGTCACCGTGACCGCTTCGCCGAAGCCGATGGAGAGCCCGTTCAGGCCCAGGATCGCGAGCCCGACGGCGGCGATTCCGGCGCCCACCCAGACCCGCCCACCGATCCGCACGCGCAGCAGCACTGCGGCGCAGAGCGGCGTCAGCACGACGTACATGCCGGTGATGAAGCCGGAAATACTCGCCGGCGTGTATTGCAGCCCCACGGTTTGCAGCAATTGGGCCGCTCGAACCCCACGCTGCCGCAACGGCCAGCAGACCGAACAACGCCCAGCCGGTGGTCCGGGTGGACGCGCGGATCGGGGAGGGCACGACGAACCATCGTGCCCGATGACGAGCCACCCGACGAACCGTGACGACCGCCCCCATCCCGAGATGGCCGGTCCGTGCAACCATCCATCCGGCAGCGCCCGTCTACCCCATACGGCTGGAGGCCCGGTGAGTCCGGAGGAGGAGGCAGAGTTTGCTGCGTACGTCACCGCGCGTCGCGATCGGGTACGGCGCACGGCCTATCTGTTGTGCGGCGACTGGCACCGGTCTGACGACCTCACCCAGACGGCGTTCGTGAAGTTGTACGGCGCCTGGGACCAGGTCCGGGACCGTGCGGCGCTGGATGCGTTCGTTCGCAGGTGCCTGGTCCGGGCGACCATCGACGAATCACGGCGTCCATGGCGGCGGGAACGAGCGGTGGCGGAACTTCCGCAGGCTCCCGGCGACGGGGGTCTGACGGCGGATCTGGCCTCCGGCGTCGTCGATCGTCAGCTGATGCGTCAGGCGCTCGACGGGGTACCGCCGGGTCAACGGGCCGTGCTGGTGCTGCGGTACTACGAGGGAATGGACGTGGCCGCCGCGGCGGCCGCGCTGGAGTGTTCGGAGGGCAACGTGAAGTCGCAGACCGCCCGCGGTCTCGCCGCGTTGAAGGCCGTGCTCGCAGAGCTCGGCGCCCGGGGTGGTGAGTAGCAATGCCGATCGATGACGACCGTGACGGTCGGGACCTGCGGCCGGATGAGGATGAGCCGGCAGGTCCCGGCTCCGGCCCCCAGCAACTCGGTACCGACACGGTCTCCCGGTTGCTGAAGGCGCTGGCCGACGACCCGCAGGCCCCACCCAGTGCCGTCACGGCCGACTCCGTCCTGGCGGCCGCGCGGGCTGAGCGGACCCGGCGGGGCGGACTGACCGCGGTACCCGGACACGGTCGTCCTGCTGGCGGCCGGCGCCGCACCGGCCTCGTCGCGCTGGTGGCCGCTGCGGCCGTCGCCGGCATCGCAGCCATCGTGATCCCACTGAGCTCGAGCAACACCGGTTCGACCACCACCGCGGCGAACAGCGCCCGCGAGCTCGCCGCGGCGGCCGGTCCTTCCGACGTCGCTGAGGCGGCGGGCCCCGCTGACAGGGCTGGATCGGCCGGCACTGCCGCCGGGCAGGCTTGCTGGCCCGCCTTGGCCGCACCGGCGGCCGAGGCCCTGTCGGCCGCACTTCCGCCCGGCGCCTTCGGAGGGCCCCTTCCGCTCGACGGCGGCTGCGAACCGAACCCGGTGGCCGGGGCGGTGCTGCCTGGGTCGGTTCCAGGCACAGAGCTGGTGGTGCGGGTCGTCGGCGCAGAGCCGGGGGCGTGCGCACGCAGCGCCGGCGAAGCAGGCCCCCGGTGCGTGGCGTCGGGCGTCGACCGGTTCGTCGTTACCGACCCTTCCGGCGCGACGACGGTGATCGTCTACGGCAACGGCAACGAGGTCGCGATCGGCGGCCTGCGGTCCGTGGACGCGGTGCCGTCAATGCCGACCGGGCTGTCCGCCGATCAACTCGACGCCGCCGCCCGGGCCCTGCTCGCGGCGCTGGAATGACCACCGGACCCAGTCCGGCGCACTCCCCGGCCACGACGTTTCGGCCGCGGTCGTCCGCTCGCTG
>JBBSAJ010000070.1:0-5265 GCA_038252405.1 Actinomycetes bacterium
CCGGCCGAGAGCACCGAACCGGCCTCGACGCCCGCCCAAGCAACCCCTGCGGCACATCCGAGGGCGGCCGCTGCGGCCCACAACGGCGTCATCGCCCCAGCCTCGACCCCCCGGGCCGCGGAGGGCAGGCCCGCAGAGCGCCCTGTGGACGGCCGGCCGGCCCCGCTCGCCCTGTGGACGGCCGGCCGCGGCTACGCGCGCAGCGCCGACAGCCGGCGCACCGCCTCTCGCAGCACCTCGTCCTTCTTGCAGAACGCGAACCGGACGAGGGTCCGCGCCACCTCCGGGTCGTCGTGGAACACCGACACCGGCACGCCCACGACACCCGCCCGGTGTGGCAGGTCCCGGCAGAACGCGAGAGCGTCGCTCGCACCCAGCGGCGCCGCGTCGGCGATGACGAAGTACGTCCCGCGCGGCACCGACACCGCGAGCCCGGCCTCGCGCAGACCGGCGACGAGAAGGTCGCGCTTGGCCTGGAGCGCGCCGGCCACCCCGGCATACACCTCGTCACCGAGCCCCAGTCCGACGGCCACCGCCGGCTGGAACGGCCCCGAGCCGACGTAGGTGAGGAACTGCTTGACGGTGCGGACCGCCGTCACCGCCTCGGCGGGCCCACTGACCCAACCGACCTTCCAGCCGGTCGTCGAGAACGTCTTGCCCGCGGAGCTGATCGTCAGGGTGCGCTCGACCATCCCGGGCAGGGTCGCGACCGGTACGTGCTCGGCCCCGTCGAACGTCAGGTGCTCGTAGACCTCATCGGTCACCACCCAGGCCTCGTGCTCGCGCGCCAGCTCACAGACGAGCTCGATCTCCTCATGCGTGAAGACCTTGCCGGTCGGGTTGTGTGGGGTGTTGAGCAGCACCATCCGGGTCCGCGGCGAGAAGGCCGCCCGCAACGAGGTCTCGTCGACGGCGAAGTCGGGGAACCGCAGCACCGACGTGCGACGGACCGCCCCGGCCAGGGCGATCGACGCGGCGTAGCTGTCGTAGTACGGCTCGAAGGTGACCACCTCGTCGCCGGGCTCGCATAGCGCCAGGATCGTCGCCGCGATCGCCTCGGTCGCCCCCACCGTGACGAGGACCTCGGACCGCGGGTCGAGCCGGATACCGTAGAACCGCTTCTGGTGGGCCGCCACGGCCTCGAGGAGCTCCGGGACACCAGGGCCGGGCGGGTACTGGTTGCGGCCGCCCTCGATGGCCGCGACCGCGGCCCGGAGCACCTCTCGCGGGCCGTCGGTGTCCGGGAAGCCCTGGCCGAGGTTGATCGCCCCGGTCTGGACCGCGAGCGCCGACATCTCGGCGAAGATCGTCGTGCCGAACCCACGCATCCGCTCGACCAACGGGATCACCATGGGTCAGCACGCTAGCGGCTCGTCGGACCCCACGAGGGTCCGGACCGGCCATCCGGTGGTGGTCCGTACGGGGGACGCCAGGCGTGTTCGCCGATCCGGACGATGCCCGCGATGTCAGCATGGACGCGTGGGTGAGGTAGAGATCGACGCCGTCGCCCTCGACCGCCGGGCTCGTCCGCACGTCGAGTCCGCGGACGCCTTCATCTTCATCCCCGGGCCGCCTACGCCCCGCCGTGCGTCGCTGGGGACCGGCTGTCGGCCATCCCCCCGTCACTGGACCCGTTCACGGCTAAGAACGCCGAGCTGTCGAGCGTCGACGTCGACGCGGCCCTGCGCCAGGCAGGGCGCGTCGACACCGAGCACGACCACGGCAGCCTGGAGTTCGTGCGGCGCGACGGCCGGATCGGCACCGTGTGCCCCCACCGGGGCCCGGTCCTGGGTGGTTCCCCGGTGCCAGGTGATGTGCGGGTGGTCCTTCAGGTGAGCCGGTGGGACCGGCTCAACGACATGACGGGTGTCCGGCAGGCGTTCGGCGGCCATCTCCACGGGCTTCCGGACGACGGGCACCGCATGCTGGTAGGCCCTGATGTGTCGGATGCCTCGGACGACCCGGAGGGGGCCGAGGTCCTTTCGGGCTGCGAGTACCTGTGGCGGATGCAGCCGACGCCTGCGCGGTGGCGCGTTCACCCGGCCCGCCTGCCGATGGACGACTTCGACGAGAACGCCCACCTGGTGAACGCCCTGCAGTGGCGGGCCGACGTCGTCGTGCAGAAGAGCCTGGTGGAGGGCTTCGGGCTGACCGTCACCGAGCCGATGTGGAAGGGCCCGGCCGGTGGTTGCCTTCGCCGTAGGCGGCATCTCGGACCAGATCGTCGACTGGGACAGTGGCCTGCTCCCGGCGAACCTCGACGGCTTCGCCGTGCTGCTGGGCGATCTGCTGGCGGACCAGCCGTATGCCGCGACGCTGGGTGCCGCCGCGAGGAGAGCGGGTGCGCGACCTGTTCCTCGGTGACCGGCACCTGACGCAGTACGTTCACCTGTTCGACTCCCTCGGCTGAGCTCAGCCCGCCCCGACGGTCTCGCCAGCCCTCGCCGGTGGCCTCCCTTCCGCGAGGTGGCCCCGCGGCATACGCTCCGAGCCATGACCCCCAGCAGCGACGTCGACCTCGCCACTCTCAGCGCCCTGCACCACGCCGACGCGGTCCGCGAAGGACGGCTCCGCGCCAGAGCAGGTGTGGAGGCGGCGCTGGCCCGGATCGCCGAGCGCGACCCGGCGCTCGGGGCCATCAGCGCGCTGCGGGCCGAGCAGGCCCTCGCGGACGCCGACGCCCTGGACGCCGGTGGCCCGGGGCACGACGGCCCGCTCGCAGGGGTTCCGGTGGCGATCAAGGAGGAGCTCGACGTCGGCGGAATGATCACCACTTTCGGCGGCCTGGCCAACACCCGGGCGGCCGAGGATGACTGTGAGTCGGTCCGGCGGCTGCGTGCGGCGGGGGCTGTCGTCGTCGCCAAGACCTGTATGCCGGAGTTCGGCCAGTTCCCGTTCACCGAGAGCGCGTCCCGGGGCGTGACCCACAACCCCTGGGACCGGGCCCGCTCGACGGGCGGGTCCAGCGGGGGGTCGGCGGCGGCGGTGGCGTCCGGAATGGTCCCCGTGGCGATGGGCGGCGACGGCGGCGGCTCGATCCGCATCCCCGCCTCGTGCTGCGGCCTGGTCGGCCTCAAGCCCAGCCGGGGCCGTGTCAGCGCGGCTCCGCACGCGGCCCTGTGGGGCGCGCTGGGCACCATCGGCCCGCTCACCCGGACGGTCGCCGACACGGCGCTGGTCTACGACGTCATCAGCGGCAGCACGCCGACGGACCGGTTCACTGCCACACCGCCGCGACGCCCTTTCCTCGAGTCGGCCACCACCGACCCGGGAGTGCTCCGCATCGGGTGGACGACCAAGGCGGTCCTGCCCGGCACCCCGGTCGACCCCCAGATCGCGGCGGCCGTGGCCGAGACCGCGGCGGCACTGGCCGAGCTGGGGCACCATGTCGAGCGGGTCGACCTCAGATGGCCGACGCCGACCCACGCCTTCCTGCCGCAGTTCTACGCGGCCGTCCGGGAGGAGACCGGCCTCGTCGAGCACCCGGACCGGCTCGAGTGGCGCACCCGTTCGACCGCCCGGATGGCGGGCTGGGCTCGGCCGGGGGTCGTCAGGGCGGCCGAGCGCGCCGGTGACCGGGTCGCCGCCACCCTCAGCTCACGGCTGGCGGGCTTCGACATCCTCCTCACCCCGATGATGGCGACCCTGCCCCCGCCGGTCGGCCGCCTCGACGGCATCGGCAGCCTGCACGCCCAGGTCAGGTCGCTGCCGATGGTTGCCTTCGCCGTGATCCTCAACGTCACCGGCTTCCCGGGGATCTCGGTCCCGGCCGGGTCCAGCCGCGAGGGCTGGCCGATCGGCGTCCAGCTCCTGACCGCCTCCGCCGACGAGGGCCTGCTCCTGGCCGTCGCCGCCCAGCTCGAGCGCTCGCGCCCATGGCCCCTCGTCGTGCCCTCCTCGTCCTGAGCGCCGACGCCCCCACAGGGCCGGCCGTGCCAGGCGGGGGACCATGACCGGCCTGCGACGTCCGCCGGCCCTGCGAACCGGGGACCGGGTGGGCGCCGTCGCGCCGTCCGGGCCGGTCCCCCCGCACCGCCTCGGTGCCGGGCTCGCCGCCCTGCGCGGGTGGGGCCTCGAGGTCGTCGAGGGGGCGCACCTGCGGAAAACCCACCCCGACCTGCCCTACCTCTCGGCGGCGGACCAGGACCGGGCCGACGACCTCACCGACGCCTGGCTCGACCCGGACACCACGGCGGTCCTGTGCGCCCGGGGCGGCTACGGCGTTCAGCGGGTGCTGGGCCTGCTGGACCCGCGCCGGCTCGCACAGGCACCGCCCAAGGTTCTGGTCGGGTTCTCGGACGCCACCGTGCTGCTGCACCTGCTGGCCGTGCGCCTCAGGGTGTCCGCCATCCACGGCCCGGCGGTGACCGGGCTCGGGGACGGCGACGAGGCGTCCCGGGCGCACCTGCGCCGCCTCCTGTTCGAGCCACACGCCGTGACGGACCTCGCCACCGGCCTCGAGCGCATCGTCGGGGGAGAGGCGCAAGGCCCGCTCGTCGGCGGCAACCTCGCGATGCTGGCCTCGTCGGTCGGCACCGGCGATCTGGTGCCGGCCCGCGGCGCCATCGCGATGCTCGAGGACGTCGACGAGACGCCGTACCGTCTCGACAGAGCGCTCACCCAGCTGCTCCGGACCGGGTGGTTCGACGGGGCGCGGGGTGTCGTCCTGGGCGACTTCACCGCCTGTGGGGACCCGGCGCAGGTCCGCATGGTGCTGCGCGACCGGCTCGTCCCCCTCAGGGTGCCGGTCGCCGTCGGCGCTCCATTCGGGCACGGCACCCCCAACATCGCCTTCCCCCTGGGCGCGCCCGCCGTCCTGGCGGCAGGGGCCCTCACCCTGACCCCCTGGGACTGAGCCCCCGCGGACCCGGCCGGGCGGATTCGCCTGCAACGGGTCGGACTCCGTAGACTCTCACCACGACCGGTCTTAGCCGGTCGAATTCGCGTGCCTTCCGCCGGGGTCCCGAGCTCGTCTCGGCCCCGGGGCGCACCACGGCAGTCCGTAAGCCGCACGGCATACGGCGGGGTGCGCGCAGGCGCCAGGAAGGTCGGTCATGGGTTCCCCCAAGGGCGGCCGACGTGAACTGTCACCCACATAGCTAGGAGACCCACGGCATGGCCGTCGTCACCATGCGCCAGCTCCTCGAGAGCGGCGTCCACTTCGGGCACCAGACCCGTCGCTGGAACCCGAAGATGAAGCGCTTCATCATGACCGAGCGCAACGGGATCTACATCATCGACCTGCAGCAGTCGGTGACCTACATC
>JBBSAJ010000071.1:0-4659 GCA_038252405.1 Actinomycetes bacterium
CACCTGCCTGGACCCGGCCCTGCGCCGGCGGCTCGCGCACCTCGGCGGCCCCGAACTCGGCACCGGCGTCCTGGAGCGGCTGATGCGCGAGCTCAACGCCCGCACCGACATCGGCGGCAGCCGCTGGAGCACCGCCGGGCTACGCGACCTGCTCACCGTGCAGACCGCCCGACTGCTCGGCCACCCCGCCTGGCACCACCTCAAGCACACCACGCACCCGGCCAGTACTATCCCCTTCCGCCTGCACAAGTTCAACGCAGCGTGACGCTACCGACTGTCAAGGAGCCAGACATCCACGGAAACCGCCCCACGAAACAGTCGGCTAAGCCAGCTACCCGGTTCCAGCGCGTCATGTGCGTCGCCGAAGCCGTTGAGAAGACGCCGCCGCCAGCGCCCTGACCCGAGGGGGCCAGACGGTCCTTGAAAGCACTGCACAGGCACGCTGGCGCGATCTGCCAGGCACGGTGGCTCAACCACCGCGTTGGGTCACACGAGCAGAACTCACTCGCTGGGCCACCCAGCCTTCACGACGGGCGGGAGGCCGACGGGCAGCGAGGCCCGCTGAACACGGACCCGCCACGACGACAGGACGATCCTCGCGCCCCGAGCGGAGCCGTCGAGGCCAATGCTGGCCGGATCTCGAGCTAGATGCGGGCAGATCGAAGGAAGGGAAGCCAAGACAGACCATGAAGGGTCACGTTCACCGGAGGTGCAGCTGTCCCTCCGTCAAGGACGACGCCGGCCAGATCGTTAAGGATGCGAAGGGCAAGGCCACCAAACGCCACCGGCCCACTTGTCGTCCGGCCTGGGCCTACGTCCTCGACGCGCCAGGCCGTCCGGACGGGAGTCGTCGGCAGCAGACCAAGGGCGGATTCCGGACCCGCAAGGACGCAGAGGCGGCGCTTGCCACAGCGCTGACGGCGGCGCACGGCGGGTACCTGGCCGACCCGGGTCGCCAGACCGTCGGTGCCTTCTTGCAGGAGTGGCTGGACGGCCGGAACAGGTTGAGGCCGACCACCAGGCGGGCGTACACAAGCCACCTCAGGGTGTACCTGGTCCCGCGACTGGGGCATCTGAAGCTCGCCGCCCTCCAACCCGGCCACATCACCACCATGCTCAGGGAGCTGCGGACCGCCGGAGACCGCGGGCGGCCGCTGAGCCCCGCAACCGTCCAGCGCATCCACGCGACGCTGCGGGCTGGGCTCAACCACGCCGTGCGGCTCGGCCTGCTCAACACCAACCCAGCAAGGCTGGTCGAACTGGAGCCGGCCAAGCGGCCAATCCCGCTGATTTGGACCGCCGAGGAACTCCAACAGTTCCTCGACCACACTCGCGATGACCACCTGCACCTCTTATTCCGCTTGATCGCATACACCGGACTCCGCCGCGGCGAGGCCGTGGGCCTGCACTGGTCCGCGGTCGACCTGGACGCTGGGACCCTGCGAGTCATCCAGCAGTCGGTACAACTGGGCAGCCGCACCGAGCTCTCAGAACCCAAGACCCATGCCGGCCGGCGCATCATCAACCTCGACAAGGCGACCTGCGACGCGCTGCGAGAGCACCAGGTGACCCAGCAGCGGGCCGCATCGCTCTCCCACTCAGCCCAACCCCTGGAGCCCGGACCTGTGTTCGTCCGCGAGGACGGCAACGAACTGAAACCGGACTACGTCACCCGCACGTTCCAGCGTCTCGCCAAGTCAGCCGGGGTTCCGGTCATCCGCGTGCACGACCTGCGCCACGCTCACGCCAGCGCCGGCCTGGCAGCCGGCATTCCGATCAAGGTGATGCAGGACCGGCTCGGGCACGCCTCAGCAGTGATCACTAGCGACATCTACAGCCACGTCTTCCCGGCCGGCCGAGCGGAGGCCGCCGAACGGATCGCGGCAGCTCTGTCCCCCACACCGCAACCAAGTGACACAGACCCGTTCGATGAGCCCCCCACACCTGAGGAGAACCCGTGATCGACAACACCGGACACAACACGGCCGGCAACGAACCGCATCACGCCAACACCAGCCACGACCCGGCGGCCAGCCCTTCCAGGATCATGCGGGAACGTCCTGGCCACACCTCAACACCGGTGGCCAGCGACATCTACAGCCGCGTCTTGTCTGCCGTCAACGCGGACGCCATCGAAACCAATCCGTCCCCGCCTACGGCGCCGGACCCGGCCGAACGACCCTTCACGAGTCAGCAGGACCTGTGCACCATCCCACCTGCGGTAGTCCAGCCCTTCCGGACGAAGCGGTCGCAGCAGCTCGCGTTAGCAGCGCGTTAGCCGCACCCTCCGCCCAGGTGGAAGGCGAGAGCCCCGAAAAGGGCATCGTCGCAGGTCAGCGCGGTGGGCCGCCTGGGGATCGAACCCAGAACCCGCGGATTAAAAGCGGAAGACGACGACTTCTGGGCCCCTGGCGATGTGTGCTGGTGAGTGGTGTTTGCGCAGGTCAGGGGCACTTTCGCCATGATCGCGATGTCAGCGAGAACCGGCTTCTACCATCAAGTTTCTCAAGATCTGCACGCCCATTGCACGCCCAACAGAGATCGTTTTGGTCGGCAATGCTGAGCATCGGCAAACTAGCTGGTGGGGCTGAAGGCTACTACCTGCGGGCGGTCGCGTCCGGGGTGGAGGACTACTACCTGGGCTCGGGTGAGGCCCCGGGCCGGTGGGTGGGGGCCGGGTCGGTCCGTCTGGGCCTGGCCGGGGTGGTGTCCCCGGAGCAGCTGCGGGCGGTGCTGGACGGGCGGGACCCGGCGACCGGGAAGTCGTTGCTGTGGGTGCGCCGCCCGGACCGCTTGCCGGGGCTGGACCTGACGTTCTCCGCCCCGAAGTCCGTGTCGCTGCTGTTCGCCCTGGGCGACGAGCAGCTGTCCGCGTTGGTGCGCGGCGCGCATGACGCGGCGGTGACCCAGGCGTTGGGGTATCTGGAGCGGGAGGCCGGGGAGGTCCGCCGCGGCAAGGACGGCCGGGACCGGCTGCCCGGCGGCGGGTTCGTCGCGGCGGCGTTTCGGCACCGCACCTCCCGGGCCGGGGACCCGCAGCTACACACCCATGTGCTGGTGGCGAACATGACCCGGGGGGCGGACGGGCGCTGGTCGGCGTTGGACGGGCGGCAGCTGTACCTGCAAGCCAAGACCGCCGGCACCTTGTACCAGGCCGCGCTGCGTGACCAGCTCAGACCACTGGGCCTGGCCTGGGTGCTGAATGCCAACGGCACCGCCGAGGTCGACGGGATCCCCCGGCCGGTGCTGCGCGGGTTCTCGAGGCGGCGGGAGCAGATCGAGGACGAGCTGGCCGCGCACGGCCTGTCCAGCCCGAAGGCCGCGCAGCTGGCCACCCTCGCCACCCGGCCGGCGAAGCAACCCGCCGTGGACCCGGTGACCCTGGCCGAGCGCTGGCGGGCCCGCGCGCGGGAGCTCGGGTTCGACCCCGCCGACCTGCCGCGCGTGCTGGACCGCACGACCGCAGTGCCACCCAGTGGGGAGGTACTCGCCGCGACCACCGACCGGCTGCTCGGACCGGACGGGCTGACCGCGCGCAGCCCGGTGTTCGACCGGCGCGCGGCGATCCGCGCCTGGTGCACCCAGCTCCCCGCCGGCGCCAGCGTCGCTGCGGTGGAGGCGCTCGCGGACGGGCTGCTCGCCGACCCCCGCGTCGTACCCGTCGACGCCGACGCCCGGTCCCCCGCGCCGGGTGCCGGCCGCAGCTTCGCCCGGGCGACCACCGTGGAGATGCTCACCGTCGAACGGTTCGTCCTGGACACCGCCGTGGCCGGGCAGCGTGTCGGGGCCGGCGTCGCGGACCCGGCGGCGGTGGAGGCGGCGCTCGCCGCCCGCCCGGGGCTGCACCCCGAGCAGGTCGCCATGGTCCACGCGCTGACCGGTCGGGGTGACCGCGTGCAGGTCGTGGTGGGCAAGGCCGGCTCGGGCAAGACCCACGCCCTGGCCGCGGCCGCGCAGGCCTGGACGGCGTCCGGTCTGCCCGTCCTGGGTGCGGCGGTCGCCGCCCGGGCCGCCCACGCACTGTCCATCGGCACCGGCATGCCGGCGCTGACGGTGGCCCGGCTGCTCGCCCACGCCGACCACCCCGGCCCGCAGGGCACCCCGCGGGGATTGCCGGAGCGGGTGGTGCTGATCGTGGACGAGGCCGGCATGCTCGGCACCCGCCCGCTGGCCCGGCTCCTGGACCAGGTCCACACCGCCGGGGGCTGCCTGGTGCTGGTCGGGGACCACCACCAGCTCCCCGAGCTGGACGCCGGCGGAGCGTTCGCCGCCCTGACCCGCCGCCTCGACCCGGTCGTGCTTCACACCAACCACCGGCAGGAGCAGCCGTGGGAGCGGGCCGCGCTGGACGAGCTGCGCGCCGGCGACGTGCCCACCGCCCTGGCCGCCTACGACCACCACGGCCGGCTGCACCTCCACGACACCGCCGAGGACCAGCGCGCCGCCCTGGTCACCGACTGGTGGAACCGCACCACCGGCCGTCCGGCAACGTCTCTGGCAACGTCTCTGGCAACCCAACTGGCAACCAATCTGGCAACCGACCTGGCAACAACGGCTGCCCCCGGCGGGGACGCCCCGGTGCTCATGCTGGCCGCCCGCCGCGCCGACGTCGACGACCTCAACCGCCGGGCCCGCACCCTGCTGGCCACCCACGGCCAC
>JBBSAJ010000072.1:0-4218 GCA_038252405.1 Actinomycetes bacterium
ACCCGCACCCACGCTGACCTGCACGTTTACACCAACCCCCCGAGATAGCCGGGAAACTCCCGCTAGAGCCGGTCGAGGGCGGCGGGTTCGCCCCCTCCCCCGTGGGGGGGGGGGGGGGGGGGGGGGGGGGCGCCGGGGGGGCGGTGGGGGGGTGGGGGGGCGCCCCGCGGGGCGCGCCCCCCCCCCCCCCCCCCCCAAGGGGGAGGGGGCGAACCCGCCGCCCTCGACCGGCTCTAGGCTGGTCCGCGATGACTTCCGACGCCCCCATGCCGGTCGACGCCGCGCTCCCGCTGCCCCTGGTCTCGAGGACAACAGCGGTCGACCCGGCGACCCTGCCGCGGGACCTGCTGGACCTGCTCCCGGCCGGCGGCGGTACCGCGTGGATCCGCCGCGGCGACGGGTTGGTCGGCTGGGGCGAGCTGACCCGGATCGCGCACTCCGGCCCCACCCGGCTGACGGACGCCGAGGCGGACTGGCGGGCCGTCGTCGCCCACGCGGTGGTCCGGGACGAGGTGCGGGTGCCTGGGACGGGTCCGGTCGCGTTCGGCTCGTTCTCCTTCGCGGCCGACTCGGTGGCCGGCGGAGTGCTGGTGGTGCCGCGCGTCGTCGTCGGACGGCGGGGCGGGACGGCCTGGGCGACCACCATGGACGCCGGGGCCGTCGCCCCCGTCCCTGCCCTGGTCCCACAGCCGCGCCCGACGTCGCCCGGCACCGTCTCCTACCGCGATGGCGGCCTGGGCGCCCGGGACTGGCAGGACGCCGTCGCGCAGGCGGTCGTTGCGATCCGCAGCGGGCAGCTCGACAAGGTGGTGCTGGCCCGCGAGGTGCTGGCGACCACGACGGCGCGGCTGGACATCCGCTGGGCGCTGCACCGGCTCGCCCAGGACTACCAGGCGTGCTGGACGTTCGCCGTCGACGGCATGCTCGGCGCGACGCCGGAGCTGTTGGTCCGTAGCGAGAAGGGCCTGGTCACCTCACGGGTGCTGGCCGGGACGATCCGCCGCACCGGGGACGACGACGCCGACCTGGCGCACGCCGCGCTGCTCGCGCACTCCTCGAAGGACCTGGAGGAGCACGAGTACGCGGTGACGTCGTTGAGCGAGGCGCTGGCGCCGTTCTGCTCCTCGACGAACGTGCCGGAGACGCCGTTCGTGCTGCACCTGCCGAACGTGCTGCACCTGGCCACCGACGTCACCGGCGTGCTGGCATCCGACCCGCTCGCCGGCCATCCGTCGAGCCTGACCCTGGCGGACGCCCTGCACCCGACGGCCGCCGTCGCCGGGACACCGACCGACCAGGCGTGCGCGCTGATCGAGCGCCTGGAGGGCATGGACCGCGGCCGCTACGCCGCCCCAGTGGGATGGATGGGCGCCGACGGCGACGGCGAGTGGGCCCTGGCCCTGCGCTCGGCCGAGGTGGACGTCGCCGACCCCCGCCAGCTTCGGCTGTTCGCCGGGTGCGGCATCGTTGCGGCCTCCGACCCCGCCGCCGAGCTGGCGGAGTCGGAGGCCAAGCTCGAGCCGATGCGCCACGCGCTCGCCGGCTGACCTCGGGCCCCGCGCCCGAGGGGCCGGCGAGCGCGACGGCTCAGCCGCCCTGACGCGGCTGAGCCGTCGACTCCTGCCGTGCCGCGAGCGTCACCGAGATCTCGAGACTCTTGCCGTCCCGCACCACGGTCAGGGTGACGTGGTCACCGGCGGCCAGCTCGCGCACGGAGGCGGTCAAGGAGAGGGCGCCGCTGACGGCCTCCTTGTCGATGGCGACGACCACATCGCCCGCCTTCAGCCCGGCGTCAGCTGCCGGCGACCCGTTGCTGACCTCCTGCACGACGGCGCCGAGCCTTGTGGTGTCGCCGAGCGTCGCGGTGCCATCGCTCATGCTCACGCCGAGGAAGGCGTGCTGGGCGACGCCGTCGGTGATCAGCTCGTCGGCGATCCGCTTCGTCAGGTTGGACGGAATGGCGAAGCCCAGGCCGATCGAGCCCGCGCTGGAACCACCCTGGCTCAGGCTGGCGATGGAGGACGTGATCCCGATGACCCGCCCGGAGGCGTCGAACAGCGGCCCGCCGCTGTTCCCCGGGTTGATCGCGGCGTCCACCTGGATGGCGTTGGTGACGACCGGCTCGGCACCCGTCAGGGAGCCGGTCAAGACCGGCCGGTCGAGGGCGGAGACGATGCCCGTCGTCACGGTGCTGTCCAGGCCGAGCGGGTTGCCGACCGCCATCACGGCCTGGCCGACGGCGACTGCGTCGGAGTCGCCGAGCGTCGCCGGCACCAGGTCCTTCGGAGCGTTGGTCAACGCGATCACTGCCAGGTCGGTGGTGGGATCGGCGCCGACCAGCGTGGCATCGAAGACCCGCCCGTCGGCCAGCGTGACCTTGAGCTGTTGGGCGGAACCCGCGACGTGGTCGTTGGTCAGCACGTGACCCGCTGCGTCGATGATCACGCCCGAGCCTTCGGCGGAGCCCGCGGCGGTCTGGACCGCGATCGCGACGACGGACGGCTGGACGGCGTCCGCGACGGCCTGCCAGTCAGGCTGGGTCGTCGTGCTGCTTGCGGGGACGACGGCCGGCCCCGCCTCGGGGGTGGCCATCGGCGCGGCCGACGGGCGAGTGAGGGCCCCGTTGTCGGCAAGGCTCCAGGTCACCCCGGCGGTCAGGGTGCTGGCGAGCAGCGCAGCGCCGGTGGCGGTGGCCACGAGCGCGGCCCGCGAGGTGCGCGGCCGCTGGGGCGGGGGCGGGACTGCCATCGGCGGGGCCACCGGTGGCGGTACGGCCGGGCTCGGTTCGAATGAGTAGCTCATCTGATGGACCTCCTTCGAGATCCATCACACGTGCCCGTTCTGGCCGTTGGCTGTGTGGCTCCTGAGAGGAACCTGAGTGTCAGTCCGACTCGGTGACCTCAGAAGCGACCTCAGAAGCGACCGCCACGGTCGCCGCAACGGCCACCGCAACGGTCACTGCCGCAGCCGCCGCCGCAGCGAGCCGGGCGTGCAGGTCCCGCCGGCCGCTCCGGTCGATCCGCACCTCCAGCACGCTCAGCCCCTGCACCGGCTGAGCCAGCGCCGCTCGCAGTGCCGCAACGTCGGTGACCCGCACGTGATCGACGCCGTACCCGGCGCAGAGCGCACCGAGGTCCGCGCCGTGCGGCGTCGAGAAGACCCGCTCGAACACCGCCGCGTGCGCCGGCTCCCCGTGCTCGAGGGTGGCGAACACCGAGCCACCGTCGTCGTTGGCGACCACGATCTGCAGGTCCGGGCGCCTCTCCAGCGGGCCCACCAGCAGCCCGCCGACGTCGTGCAGGAACGTCAGGTCGCCGAGGTAGGCGCGCACCGGGCGACCGAGCCCCAGCGCGACGCCTGCAGCGGTCGACGTCGTGCCATCGATGCCGGAGAGTCCACGGTTGGCCATCACCAGCGGCGGGGCGTCCCATGCGGCAACGAGGTCGAGGTCCCGGATCGGGTTGCTCGCGCCGAGCACCAGGACGTCGTCGGCCCCGGTGGCTGCCGCGACCTCCGCGGCGAGGGCCGGTCCGGTGAGCGGGGCTGCGCCGCCCTCCCGCGCCGGTCCGGTGAGCGAGGCTGCGCCGCCCTCCCCCGCCGGATCGTCGAGCACCTCGCGAACCGCCCGGAGCGCGGCCGCGCCCGCGCCCTGCCAGCGCGTCAGCCAGGGGTTGTCCGTGGCGGGCTCCCCGTCGAGCAGCCACGACGGCACCTCGGCCAGCAGGTGCGTCGCCCCCCGCCCGGCCTCCGGCTGTGCCGACCCCTGCCGCGTCACGGCGATGGAACGGACGTCCCGGCGGGCCAGGAGCGCCCGCACCGGACGGCTGAGGGTCGGCCGGCCCAGCACGACGACGCGCCGCACCTCGCCACCCAGGGTCCCGAGCACCAGGCGGTACGCGGGGATGGCGTTGGGCCCGCCACGGGCCCTGGACGACGGCTCGGCGAGCAGCGGCCAGCCGTTGGACTCGGCGATCGTCCGCGCGACCAGCCCGGCGCTGTCACCCGCGACGACGACCGTCGGCTCGTCCTCGACCCACCACCGTGGCCGCGACGGCGCCGGCGGCACGGGGGTCGGGGTGACGCCGACGGCGCCGGCACCAGTACCAGTACCAGTACCAGTACCAGTACCAGTACCAGTACCAGTACCAGTACCAGTACCAGTACCAGTACCAGTACCAGTACCAGTACCAGTACCAGTACCAGTACCAGTACCAGTAC
>JBBSAJ010000073.1:0-4041 GCA_038252405.1 Actinomycetes bacterium
CTGGACCACCTCTACCTCACCGACCCGGCTAGCCGCCACCGCGAGGTGACCGCGGCCGGCCGCCGGCCCGCCGGTGAGCAGCACTGGAACCATCGCCTGACCTGGGACCAGGTCCACCGCATCCGCGCCAGCCGGGAGTCCATCGCCGCGCTGGCCGCCCGCTACGAGGTGTCCCGCGCCGCGGTCGCGCACGTGCGCGCCTACCGCCGCTGGACCCGCGAACCGGGCTGACCACCCCGACCGTGGGACGGGTAGCCGGCATGCGGCGCGGCCGCCCCGGGCCGGGCATCCCGGCGATTACGGATCTTCTTCGCGATAGACCCGCAAACCTGTGAGCGGAGCGCTACGCTTCGTGACTATGGCCGCACCGGCAGGTGCTCACGACGACCTTACCGCCTGCCCGGCCGCCCGGGAGGTGGTCGCCGCGTTGATCCGCACGGCTGACCTGCTGCGCCGGGTCACCGACGTCGGTGGCCGCCGGATCACCGACCCCGAGCCGACCGGCGCGGAGATGTCCGGTCATCTGGCCCGGCTGCTGCAGCGCCTCGTCGAGGCCGGCCCGGCCCGGATGCGTGACCTCGCCCGCGACCTCGCCGTCGCGCCCCCCGCGCTGGCCGCCCTGGTCGACGCCGCGCAGGCCGCCGGCCTGCTCACCCGGCAACCCCAGCCCGGCGACCCGTCCGCCACCCTGCTCGCCTTGACCCCTGCCGGGGCTGTCGCCGGCGACCGGATCGCCGCCACGCAGCGGCGGGCCTGCGAACACGCCCTGGCCCCGCTCACCGCCGAGCAGCAACGGCAGCTGCTGGGACTGCTCGACACGCTGCGGGACTCGGCCCGGACCCTCTTCCGGGGCGGTGTCTGAGGCGGCGGACTCAGCGGTGCGGCGGGCCCGCGCGGTGCGCAGCTGCAGCTGCAGCGCGGCGACGATGGGGGTGGGCTGGGCCGTGTCGTCGGCGACGGCGGCCAGCGGGGGGTGTTCGGCGGTGGCCAGCACGCCGGATCTTGGGGCCGAGTTCGGGGTGCTGGGACAGGTAGCGGGGGAGACGCCGGGGTGGGCGGCGACGGCGGTGAAGGTGACCGGGTCGCCGGCGCGGGTGATCGTCCGCAGGGCGGTGCGGGCGCGGCGCAGGGTCGCCTCGGCGGTGTGGCTGCCGGCGGAGCCGTCCGCGAGCCCGCCGGGCGACAGTCTGGAGTGGTATGGCTGGGCGCTGGCCAGCGGTGGATGCGATGGCGGAGAGACCACGTGCGGATCACTCTGTTGGCCAAGGAACGGGTGGCGGTTTGCGGTCGAGACGGCTGCGGTGCGGCGCATGCCCTGCCCGCGGCCCTGGCATGAGCCGGTGCGGCACGGCGTGGTGGCAGGCTGTCCGGTCGGCGACGTGCTACCGGCCCGCCTGGACATTGACCTTGACGGGGTTCGACCCGCCGGAGCTGCGGTGGGTCGACGTGGACGGCGATACCCAGTCGCCGCCTGAGAAGGCGCTCGCCGCGGGCGAGTCGGAGCGGTTCCTCGTGCGTGTCCACGCCTGGGCGGGCGCTCACCTGTGGGTGCTCCTCCATCTGTTCGTCGACGGCTGCCGGGAGACGTTCACCGTCGACGACGACGGACGGCCGTTCAGGACCGTGGGCCTGAGCGGGCTGCCCAGTTTGCGGTGGTACGGCGGGGCGTGGTCTGTGCCGTAGGCGCCGTCGAACACCGGATGGTGCGCCGTCGCCCAAGGATCCGGCCGTCTCGCGAGGTGCGTGGTGTCACCTGCGGTCCGCTAGCCGGGTGGTGGGGTGTTGGGGCCGGGGGGCTTTCCTGTGCACCGTGGTGGTGCCCTTGCCCGGCCACGTTCGGGCAACGGGCCGGATCGCATGTCTTCCTGTAGGCGGCGGCGACGTGGGGACGCTGCTGGATCTTGGGCCTCGTCAGATCCTCTGCGAGAACCATGCCGAGGCCCGATCGTAGGCAGGGGGTCAAGCGGTCAGCAGACCCCCTGCTGGGGCAAGGCGGGTCGCCGACTGTCCGGGCGTTGGCTCCAGGCCGGGCCCAAGCGCCCTCCCGCTGCGCTGCCATCGGGGGGTCTGCCGGCTGCCAGCACCCCCCATTCAGGGGGCCACCACCCCGCCAGCATCGCCTGGGTGGGATGTCACAGATCCCTGCTGCGCGGCACCTTCTCTGACCGGATGACCCCGGCCCCGATCCGAGGAGGTCCTCGATGGCCCAGCGCGTCTCGCAACGGCGTCCGCGTCCCCGGCTGCCGGATGCGGTGCCGCCGCCGGCGTTGGGCCTGGTGCCGCGGCGGCGGACGCATTTGCGGGATGGCGTAGCGCTGCTGGGGGCGGGTGGTGTCGGCTATGGCGCGTTGTCCCTGGCTGCCCGGCCGGGGTGGTCGTTTCCCGCGCTGCTTGTCGGGATGGGCCTGGGTGTGGTGGTCGTGTTGGCCGGGGAGCGGGGCCGCCGCCGTGACGGTATGGCCGACCGGCTGGTGGAGGCGCTGGCTCCGGGGCTGGGTGTGCGCAGGCTTGACCGGCGCACGGTGCGCCTGCGGCGCTGGACGGTCGGCTGGCCGGGGCGGCCCCGCCGGGTCGTGGTCTGCTACGCGCCCGGCGCGCCGGCCACCGACCCGACCTGGTTGGCGGGCCTCGTGCAGGTGGTGGCCGACAGGCTGCTGGCCAGGTATGAGGTGGTGCGGCACGACCGGCGGAGGTGCCGGCTGAACCTGCGGCTGGCGGCGCAGCGCGGAGCGCCGCCGGCGCCGCCGTATGCGCGGGTGCGCGCGGAGCGGGCGCTGACTGAGCTGATCGGCCCGTCGGTGCGGGTGACGTCGGCGGAGCTCGACGGTGAGCAGCTGCGCGCTATCACGGTCTGCCATCAGGCGGGGGCCAAGCTGGCCGCCGGCGGCTACCGGGCCCGGGTCGAGCGGGTGATCTCGACGATGATGCCGGGTCGGTGGCGTGCCCTGTGGGACCTGGAGGGCGACTCGGTGCGCTTCGAGGTGCGACCGTCGCTGCCGGAGAACGTGTGGCTGCCCGGGCAGGCGGCGGCCGATGTGGAGGACCTGCTGGCCAACTACCGGTCGGTGCGGATCCCGTTCGGTGTCGACGAGGACGGGGAGGAGTTGGCCTGGTATCCGGCGCGGGCGCCGCAGCTGCTGCTGGTCGGAAACACCGGAACGGGGAAGGCGCTTGCCTGGTCGACGCCGATTCCGACGCCTTCCGGCTGGTCCACCATGGGCGAGCTTGCGGTCGGGGACGTCGTCTTCGACGAGGAGGGTCAAAGCTGCCGGGTCACCGGCGTGTACGACCAGCCGGAGGGGCGCCCCTGCAACGAGGTTGTTTTCAGCGACGGGTCGGTCATCGTGGCCGACGACGAGCATCGCTGGTGGACCGAGGACCGTACCGCCCGGATCTGGGAGGGTCGGGCCCGCATACCGAAGGCGCGGGCGCCGCGGATCGGCGCGCGGGCCCGCGCTCACCTCGAGGAGGCGCTGGCGGCGACCCCGGAGGACGCCCTGTTGAGCATCGGCGATGTCGTGGCGCTCACTGGCGGGTCGCTGCCTCGTGCAGTGGCTCGGCGGATCGCGACGAGGGTGGGAACCTGCGGCAGCCGCAGAGTCGAAGTAGCCCAGCAGTACCCCGAGCGGGACGTCTACCCCACGGGCGCCCTGCTCAATGCGTTGGCGATCCACGCCGACACGAAGGCTCGGCCGTCGGGCACCTTGTGGGACGGCGTGCGGCGGGCCACCTCACCGGCCGCTGCGCTACCACCGGGGGCCGTGATCACGCTCGACGAGGTGGCGCGCTCGATCGGCGTGCTCTCCCGCACGGACGGCCGGTACAAGTACCTGCGCCGCGTCATCTCTCGTGCCGGCGTCAGCCGCGTCCAGTCGAGCGGGGGAGTGACGAAGACCGTCCACCGGCGGGTGGGCCGCGAACAGCTCTACCCCGCCCGTGTGCTGCTGAGCAGCCTGATCGAGGCCGGCCGCTTCGCCCGGAACGACCAGCGCGGCCCTCGCCCCGGTGGGGCGGTGCGCACAACTGCGGAGATCGCCGCCA
>JBBSAJ010000074.1:0-3797 GCA_038252405.1 Actinomycetes bacterium
AAAGGTGATCACGGGCCGGCCACAGATCGCCGCGTTCAGGGCGTTGGACGTCTGGTGAGTGGTCGGGGTCTCCCAGGCGGCCCCTCGACCTCCTTCGCCTCGCTCAGCCGAGGGTGGTCCAGACCGCGGTCGTCACGGCGGTGGTGAGCGCCCCGGTTCCGCCAAAGATGTGCACTGTCAACGGTTTCACCGCGGTGAGGTAAAGCTTCGTGTCGGGCGCCAGCGACGTGGCCCCCGTCAAGAGCAGTGGGACGCCGATCGCGCCCATGACCGGTCCGGCCGAGAGTGCGTCGGGGAAGTTCACGCCGCTGGCCAGCCCGGCACCGCGCGCGCCCGGGAAGAAACGCTTCGCGACACTGATGGCCGTGGCATACCGGTCACTGCCAACCAGCCTGACGGCATGCGGGTAGGCCTGTGCGGCCGGCCCGCCGACGGCATACAGGATCGCGTCAGGGTGCGCGGCGAGGAACGCGTCGGTGGCCGGGGCCGGTTTAGCACCGGCGGTCAGCAGCACCGCTCCCCCGGTATGCGCCGCCGCGGCGCCAGCCCCCAGCGCGTCCGGGAAGAGCAGCCCGGAGGCAAGCAGGATCGGCCCGGTCGGGTTGAGCTCGGAGGCGATGGCCGTGGCAGTGGCGAAGCGGTCGATGCCGGCAAGACGTACGACGGTGAAGCCGAGTGCCGTGACCTGGTCCGCGACCGCGGGGCTGAGCGCGCCCGGGCCGCCGAGCAGGTAGACAATGCTGCCCGGTACCACCGCCCGGGTCAGCTCGACCGCATCGACAGCGGACAGGGCAGCCGAGTCAGTGAGCAGCAGGGGCCCCTTCCTGGCAGCTGCCAGCGGCGCCCCGGCGAGGGCATCGGCATACTGGTCGGCGCGAGAAAGCACGGCAGCCGGGGCGGAACCGGCGGCGAAAGCGGCCACGGAGGCCGCGATTGCGGTGGCCGCCCGGTCGGCTCCGGCCAGCCGGACGACCCTGTTGGCGGCAAAGACCCAGTCACCAGAACCGGCCTCGCTGATCGTGAAGTGCAGCCCGTCGGCGGCTAGAGCGCTACCGGCCAGGCACTCCTCCGCGCCGGTGCTGCAGGCCGGCACGGCGAGGCCGTCATGGAAGACCCGCACCTCCGAAGGCAGTGCTCCCGCCGGCATCAACGACGGCTGCAGCGTGAACGAGATGTCCAGCGGCGCGCCCGGGCCGGTGATCCGCAGTCCCTGCGCCAGCGCCGTGGTCAGGGCCGGGGCAACCGGCAAGGTCAGCGGCAAGAACGAGACGTTGCCGGCGACCGGGCTGGTCACGGTGGCGACCACCGGCTCACCCGCTGGGCTGTTCACCGTGCCATCGGCGTCGACAGGGGTGGTCACCGGGGACCTCAGCCCGAGCGCGGAGTACAACGTCGTCCACTGCGGGCTGCCGAGACCGGTGACCAGGTCATAGCCCGCACCGGCGGTGTAGAAGCCGTTGGCTCCGCTGCTGATGTCGCGGAATGCGTTCGGGGCGGCATACAGCGCGGCATGGATGTCCCCGAGCCCCCGGCTCAGACCGCCCGCTGACAGGGCGGACGCGTACTGGCCCGCCCACATCGGAGCGCCAAAACTGGTGCCACCAAAGAGATGCCAGCCCCCAGCGCTGCTCGCGTACGCGCCGAAGCCGGCCTTCGAGTCGGCGAGGGCCGAGACGTCCGGCACCGCGCGACCGGTGCCGCTGGCGATGATCGAGGACTGGTATGCCGGCCGGGTGAAGACGGCGCTGGTGCCACCGCCGGAGCCTTTGCCCGCGAACGTCGTTCCGGAGGTTGTCGTCGGCGCCGGGCCCCAGCCGGTCTCGGCGAACGTACCGCCGCCGTCTTGGATCAGCGAGGTTCCGCCCACCGCGACGACGCTGGGCAGCGAGGCCGGGAAGTCGACGGACAACCGGCCATCCGGGACCAGGGGGTGCGCGCAGTCGTACGCGCCGCTGTCGCCGCTGGCCGCGAAGACGGTGCCGCCCTTGGCGACGATCCGGTTGATCGAGGTGGCCAGCTGCGACATGAGGGCAGTGGGGGTGTTCGCCTCGCAGGCGCCCCACGAGGTGGAGACGACCTGGACCCGGCCGGCCGCGACGTCGTCGGCGAGCTGGCTGTAGACCGCGAGAGCGCCGGCGCTGCTGTTCGGCGCGATGTAGACCCGCTGCGCCGCCTTGGGTGCGGTCGCCAGCAGCGCCTCGACGTCCAGCGCGACCTCCTGGTCGCCCCCGCTGCCGTCCGGGACGAGGTTGGAGTGCGGCAGCTGCACCGTGGTGATCTGGTTGGTACCAATGGGGATTCCGGCAGCGTCGGCGTACGTCGAGGCGTCGCTCGGATACCAGCCGTCGAACTGCACCGTGGCCACGGTGAAGCCCGCGCCGGCGTTGGCAATCGCATTCGCGTCGTATGCCGTGCTCAGGTCACTGCTTGTGTAGCCGCGGGGCACGATGCGGTGCTCGAACACCGGGCGGTTGTCGAGGCCGACGACCGCACTGACCGCGCCGCGCAGCGCGGCCGGGACGGTCGGCGCCGCCGCAGGCGCCAGGTATCGAGCCTCGCCCGCCGGGTTTCGGCGGGCCGCAACACGGTGCAGCCGGGCTCCGAACGCGTCGGCAGCCTGGGTTGCCGGGCCGGACAGCAGCACCGTATGCCGGGTGACCAGGTCGACGTGGAGGCCCTTGCTTCGCGCGAAGGCCAGCGCCGGAGCCGAGGAGCCGGTCAGGGTGAGCGCCACCTGCACGGTCTCCCCGCCCGTGGCTGGCGCGGAGGGGTCGGCGACCGCAGGCGTCACCGCCGTCGCCGCGGCCATCGCCGCCGCGGCCGCGAAGCTCAGCGTCAGTCGAGCCAGAGATCGGGACACTGGGGATGCTCCTCCATTGCGTTGATTCCTTGAAACGCGCCGCGGGGTCAAGCGGCAGACGTGACCTTCCTACGTTAGATCAATGGGGGACGAACAGGGGCCAAAGCGACACCCGCGCGTCAGAGGGCGTGGTCCCTCAGTACGCCAATGTGGCAATCACGACCTGCCCCGGCCCCGGACATGGTGGAAAGCCAGGTGCCAGCTGGTCGGGCTCTCGTGTGGTCGCCGATCGGCCCGTGAAGTCGCAAGAAACGTTGTCCCGCGAGTCCCCAGGCAGCATATTTTGCGACTTCACGAGATGTATGACGGGTGGTCGGGTGCCGTGCGATGGTGAGCCGGCCGGTGCCTGACACTGTGCGCACGCATCGGCACCGGTCCAGACGCTGTGCACCCAAGCCCAAAGGTCAGGCCCCCAGTCCAATGAGGGCTGGGGACCTGACGCGAGGTTGGTTGGGCGGGCTATGGGATCAGCCGTTGGCCGCGTTCTTGCCGCCGGGTGGCGACGAAGCTAACGCAGTCACCCTGGTTCTTGAACGACGGGTTGTTGAAGGTCATCCAGCCGCTCTTCGTCCACTGGTCCTTGCTCGTCGGCGGAGCGAACCGGCGCTCATCTGGCGGCCGTGGCGGTCGTGGGCGCTTCGAGCGCGTCCACAAGGTCGCGCAGGCGTGCCCGGACAGTTGGTGTGGGTTCACCGCCGGCGGCTGCGACCAGCTTGTTCAGGCGGACTTGGCGTCCTTCGACCCGCTCTCGCACGGCGGCGACCACGCCGTCCCAGGTGGTTTCCGTGGTGAGGTTCCAGTCGCGCAGGATCTCGAGCACGGCAATCTCGGCGTAGTTGAGCTCACGGCGAGCCACGTTGTTGCGCTTGTGCACCAGGACCCCGCGCACCCCTGTGGGGACCGGCCGCCAGGTGGCCAGCTCTGGAACCGCGGGCAG
>JBBSAJ010000075.1:0-3655 GCA_038252405.1 Actinomycetes bacterium
CACCACCGCTGCGACGACCACGACCACGACGGCCACGACCACGGCGGCCACGACCACGCCGGCCACGACCACGGCGGCCACGACCACGGCGGCCACGACCACGGCGGCCACGACACCGACGGCGGCGATCGCGGAGACACCGGCGGGACCACCGTGGGCTGGAACAACCCGAACCGCCCCGGGCACCATTGCGGCACCTCCACCGGCCAGGTGCCCGGCGGCGTCCTCGAGCCGGGCAACTTCGGAACCAAACCGGGCAACGAGTGGCCAGGGCCGCGGAACGAGATGTACCTGCCCTACCTGTTCATGCGGGCGAACCCCGGCGACCTCGGCGCCCGTCCGGTCGCCGGCCCGTTCTGGGAGAGCCCCGACATCCTGCTGCTGGCCGGTGTCGACCCGTCGGTCGCCCCCCGGGTGCCACCGGAGCTCGGCCAGACGGCCCTGGCCGGTCAGCCGAACACGATCTACGCGCACGTGTGGAACTTCGGGATCGCGCAGGCACCGAACGTGGTCGTCGAGTTCTACTGGTGCGATCCCTCACTCGGGATCGGACCGGGGAGCGCGAACCGGATCGGGCAGACGATGCTCTCCCTTGGCGCTCGGGGGAGTGGGCGGGCGCACGCCGTCGTGAAGTGCCCGGTGGGCTGGGTACCGACGTTCGTCAACGGCGGCCACGAGTGCCTGGTCGTGCGGGTGTGGGAGGAGACCTCCGATGGGCTCGGCACACCGCCGTGGGACGCGGCGTTGAACCGGCACGTCGCGCAGCGCAACATCCACGTGGTCGCCACCGGGCAGCAGGCGCACGCACTGCTCGCCCCCGGCGGCGCCGGGGGCGCGCTGGGCGACCTGCTCGCCGCGCCACTGACGCTGAAGGTGGGGCCGCTGTACGGCGAGCCGGCGCAGGTGGCTGTCGAGCGGGTCGCGCCGCACGCGATGCCCTGGCTGCAGCTGCGCACCGGCGGGCGCGGCCAGTTCCCGGCCCAGGCCGTACCAACGGGGCAGCCGCGGCTGGGCGCCCCCCGCCCCGTCGGCGGCGGCGCTGGCTTCGGCGGGCTGGCCCCACAGCAGCAGGTCGACCACGACGACCAGCAGGTGACGTTCGCGACCGGCGATGCCCCCCCTGCTCCCGGGCAGGCCCACGTCTACCGGGTCACGGCCAGCCAGCGCGGGCAGGTGTTCGGCGGCTACACGGTGGTACTCCTCGGCTGAGGCCGGGGTTCGGGCCACCGGCGAAGCCGCTGCTCGCGGACGGCGGCGGAAGGCATCTGCCGGGCCGACATCTTGCCGACGGAGCCTTGGCACCCATCGGCATCGGGCGCAGAGGTGACTCACTCTCGTGCTGCGCGGTAGGGAGGGCTTGGTTCGCTGACGAGTCCTGCGCCCTGATCGCCCGGCGGCGAGGATCTGGGGCAGGCAACGATCATGTCGGGCTCTCCGGCAAGGTTCCCGGCAAGGTTCCCGGCAAGGTTCCCGGCAAGGTTCGCCGTCAGGCTGGTCGGATCCCTGGATCGCGCCAGAGCGGTCGGGGTCCGAGCCTGCGGGAGGTGGGCCAGTTGAGCACCTATCCAGTGTCGTTCCGGTCCGTGCCGATCACGGTGGCCGACCGGTTTGGCCGCTGGCGGCTGGCCCGGGCGGCGGCACATGTCGACCACGCCGAGCAGCTGCTGGCTCGGGCGCGACGTGAGTTGGCCGCGGCGACCGTGCTGGTCAACTCGGCGGCCCTGCCGGAGGACGCGTGTGGGCTGCCCGGGCCGGTGTGTTCGGCCTGCCTGGGCACCGCGCTGACCCACACCGGGGACGGCGCGGTTGCCTGCCCCGGCTGTGGGCATGCCGGCACCGCCGCTCAGGCCCGCTACGGCCACCTGTGTACCCGGCCGGGGGCGGTGACCATCGCCGAGACCAGTGATTCGGAGCTGGCCGTGTGCCTGTCGCACGCGGTCGCCCTGCTGTGCCGGATCCCGCGGGCGACGGTCGTGCAGGCGGACCGCTCGGACATCGAGCAGCTGGTGGCCGTCCTCGACCGTCCGCTGCGGATCGCCCTACGGCCTTCCGTGCCCGAGGGTGTCTGGCGGCCCGAGCGGGGACCAGCGGCATGAGCGGCCGCCGGGCCCGGGGGCCGATGGATGCGGCAGCGGTGCGTGCGCTGCCGCCGCTGGTGGACCTGCTGACCGCCGCGTCGGTGTTGGGGATGGGTCGGACCACCGCCTATGAGCTGGCCCGGGCGGGGCGGTGGCCGACTCCGGTGCTGCGGGTGGGTGGGCGGTTCAAGGTGCCGACTGCGCCGCTGCTGGCGCTGCTCGAGTTGTCCACCGTCGAGACCCCGGCGGTTCCCCCGCCGGTCTTGCCGGGGTATGAAGGACCTGACGGGGCAGGGGGTGTGCGGTGAAGGGCTCCACGTTCAAGCGGTGCAGCTGCGCCGACGCGACCGGTCGGCTGCTGGGTGACGCCTGCCCCCAGCTGTCCATGCGGGGGCACGGGTCCTGGTATTACGCGACTGACCTGCCGGCCGGACCCGGCCAGCGGCGGGCGTACCGGCGCCGCGGCGGGTTCCCCACCCGCAAGGCGGCCGAGGCGGCGATGACCGACCTGGTGGACCGGGTGAACAAGCGCACCCATCTCGAGCCGAGCAAGCTCACGGTGGGGGAGTACCTGACCCAGTGGCTGGCCGGCAAGGGCGGCCTCTCGGCGAGTACCCGCCGCTGCTACGCCTCGCACCTGCAGCTGTACCTGCTGCCCGGGCTGGGCCACCTGCGGCTGGCGGAGCTGACCGCCACCGACGTTGAGGAGCTCTACGCCGCGATGCGGACCCTGGGCCACCCGACCTCGGAGCGGCCGAGTGGGCTGGCCGCGCGGCTGACAGCTGCCCGCAGCAACCGGGCCCGCCCACTCAGCGCGGCCTCGATGCGCCGGGTCCACTCCACCCTGATGTCGGCGCTGAACATCGCCGCGAAGCGCCGCCTGATCGGTCACAACCCCGCCGCGTTCGTGGAGCTGCCGACCGGGCGCCGCCCGAAGGCGGTGGTGTGGACCCCCGAGCGGGTCGCCGCCTGGCGGGCCGGCGGGGCCCGGCCGGCGGTGGCGGTGTGGACCACCGCGCAGACCGCGGCGTTCCTCGACCACGCCGCCACCGACCGGCTGTACGCGCTGTACCACCTGGTCGCGCTGCGCGGGCTGCGCCGCGGTGAGGCCGTCGGGCTGTCCTGGACCGAGGTGAACCTGGACGCGCGGATGCTCACGATCAGCTGGCAGGTCATCCAGCTCGGCTACGCCACCGTCGAGGCCCCGCCGAAGGCCGACAGCGTGCGCACCATCGCCCTGGACGAGGCCACCACCGCGGTACTGCGGGCGCACCGGGCCCGCCAGGCCGCCGAACGCCTCGCCGCCGGGGCCGGCTGGACCGACACCGGCCGGGTCTTCGCCAAGGAGGACGGCACCCACCTGCACCCGGAGACGGTGACCCGGCACTTCGCCGAGCTCACCGCCGCGGCCGACCTGCCGCCGATCCGGCTGCACGACCTGCGCCACGGGGCCGCGACCCTCGCGCTGGCCGCCGGGGCCGACCTGAAGACCGTCTCGGAGATGCTCGGCCACTCCAGCATCGTGATCACCGCGGACACCTACACGTCCGTGCTGCCCGAGCACGCACGAGCGGCCG
>JBBSAJ010000076.1:0-3639 GCA_038252405.1 Actinomycetes bacterium
AGGTGACTGGGTGTGCTGGCCGACGCGGCTTTCTCGGCAACGAGGTCGGTCTGTGCTGTGGTCAGCCCTTGGCTGGCGGCCGGGTCGACGGTGGCTCGGCCGCCGTTGCCGGGACGGCCTGCTTGCACGACCGCGACCTCCAGCGCTTGCGCCACGGCGGCGTGCGCGGTGATCAGGTCGGCGCGGGCGCCCGCGACCTGGTCGAGGGCGTGGGCCTTCGCCGGGTTGGGGACCAGCCGGTCGAGGTCGTCGCCTTGGTCGGCGTAGCTGTCCAGGGCGTCGAGGGCGAAATGCTCGCGGGCGTACTTGAAGTAACGCCGACATCGGCGTTACTTCAATAATGCCGACCTGCGCGTTATGCCGACCCGTGGGTGGGATCGCCTGCGGGGTAAGGGAATCCCGCCTCGGATGGTCGGCATAACGGTGGCGTAGCCCGGGGCGCTGGGGTTGATGCTTCTTCCTTCACCAATTGCTGGAGAAGGAGGAGCAGATGACCAGAGCGAAGAAGCGGACCCCCGCAGTGCGGGTGAGCGGTCCGCTGGCGGCGTACGCGGACGAGTTCGCCGACCAGTTGACCGAGCGGGGGTACGCCCCGTCCACGCAGGTCGGCCACTTGCAGGTGATGGCGCATTGCAGCAGGTGGCTGCAGGCCCACGAGTGGGGCCTGGCGGAGTTGACCGACGAGCGGGTCGAGGAGTACTTGGCGGAGCGGCGGGCGGCGGGGTATTCGTCGTTCCGCAGCCGGGCGAGCCTGGCACGGTTGATGGAGATGCTCGCCGGGTGCGGGGCACCGCTGAAGCTGCCCACGGCCACGACCAGTGCGGCAATGTCGATGGGGTCGGGTGCGCAGGGGCTGCTGGCGGGCTACGCCCAGTTCTTGCGCGAGGAACGCGGCGTGGCAGCCTCGACGGTGGCCGCCTACCTGCCGCGCGCGGGCCGGTTCGTGGCCGACTGCGCCGCCGATGGCGACCTACACCCGGTCACCGCGGCGACGGTCAGCGGCGCGCTGCTGCGCGAGGCCGGAGCCCGCTCGACGGCGTCGGTGCGGGTGTTCGCGATCGCGGTGCGCTGGCTGCTGCGCTACGCACACCTGTCCGGGCTGGTCGAGACGGACCTGTCGGCGGCGGCACTGCCGGTCACCGGCCGGTCACCCTCGCCGCTACCTACCGGAGTCGGCCCGGCCGCGGCGGCGGCGCTGCTGGGCTCCTGCGATCGGCGCACCGCCGCCGGGCGGCGGGACTACGCGGTGATCCTGACCCTGGCCCGGCTCGGGCTGCGTGCCGGTGAGGTCGCCGGGCTGCGGCTGGACGACCTGGATTGGCGAGCCGGGCAGCTGACCGTGCGAGGCAAGGGCCACCGGATCGACCGGCTGCCGCTGCCGGCCGACGTAGGGCAGGCCATCGCCGGATACCTGCACCGTGGCCGGCCGGTCACGCCCGACCGGGCGGTGTTCCTCACGCTGAGCGCACCCCGGCGTGCCCTGACCCGTCGCGGCGTGTCCTGGATCGTGCGCAGCGCCTGCACCCGGGCGGGCATACCCCCGGTCGGGGCACACGCGCTGCGACACGGGCTGGCCCGCCAGCTGCTACGCGCCGGGGCGCCGCTGAGCGAGATCGGGCAGCTACTGCGGCAGCAGGCCGAGATCACCGTGAGCCGCTATGCCCGGGTGGACGTCGACCGGCTGGCCGCGCTGGCCATGCCGTGGCCGTGCCCGCCGTCGGGAGGCGACCGGTGAGCGCGCTGCAGGCCCAGCTGGGCGAGTACCTGCGGCTGCGCCGCGCGTTGGGGTTCAAGCTGGTCGAGGCCGGCCACGTGCTGCCGCAGTTCGTCGCGTTCCTGCAGACCGCCGGCGCCGAGACGATCACCGTCGAGCTGGCGGTGGCATGGGCACACCAGCCGGAGAACGCGCAGCCGATCCACTGGGCGCACCGGCTCGGCGCGGTGCGCGGGTTCGCCCGCTGGCTGGCCAGCATCGACCCGGCAACCGAGGTCCCCCCGGCCGGCGTATTCGCCGCCCGCCAGCACCGGCGCGCCCCCTACATCTACACGTCCGACGAGCTTGCCACGCTGGTCGACGCGGCGCGGCCGCTACTACGCCCGCCGCTACGCGCGGCCAGCTACCAGGCTCTGTTCGGGCTGCTCGCATGCTCGGGTATGCGCCTGGGTGAGGCGATCACCTTGGACCGCCCTGACGTGGACCTCGACGAAGGGCTGGTGACGGTTCGGCACGCGAAATACGGCCGGGAGCGGCTGGTGCCGCTACACCGGACCGCGACCGACGCGTTGCGCGGCTACGCCACCGAACGAGACCGGCTGTGTCCGGCACCGGACTGCGGCAGGTTCTTCCTCTCCGGGCACGGCGGTCCGTTGACTCTGTCCGGGGCCGATCACACCTTCACCCGGCTCGCCGACACACTCGGACTGCGCACGCCAACCCGTCGCCCGCGGATTCACGACATCCGCCACACCGTGACCGTGCAGATCCTCACCGGCTGGTACCGCGGCGACGTCGAGGACATCGCGGCGCGGCTACCGCTGCTGTCCACGCTGCTCGGGCATGTCAACCCGGCCAGCCTCTACTGGTATCTGACCGCAGTGCCCGAGCTGATGCAGCTGGCCGCGGCACGCCTACCCGACCGGGCCGCTGCGATGATGCCGGGAGCCCGATCATGAGCGAGCTGGCGCCGCTGCTGCAGGCGTTCTTCACCCAGCGGCTCATCGGAGAGCGCCACGCGTCCGGGCACACCATCGCCAGCTATCGGGACACCTTCCGACTACTGGTCGGCTTCGCAGCAGCGCGCACCGGCAAGAAGCCGTGCCAGCTGGACATCGCCGACATCGACGCACCGCTGGTCGGCGCGTTCCTGGCCGACCTCGAACAGCGGCGAGGCAACCAGGTCAGCACCCGTAACACCCGACTGGCCGCGATCCACTCACTATTCGGCTACGGCGCGCTGCGCTACCCCGAACATGCCGCGACGATCGGGCGCGTGCTGGCTATCCCGGCCAAACGCTGCGAACGCAACCTAGTCGACTGGCTCACCGAGACCGAGATCGACGCGATCCTTGCCATACCGGACCGGACCACCTGGACCGGGCGACGCGACCACGCCCTGCTCGTTCTCACCGCCCAGACCGGGCTGCGGATCTCCGAACTGACCGGGCTGAACATCACCGACGCCCACCTCGGCACCGGGGCGAACGTGCACTGCCTCGGCAAAGGCCGTAAGGAACGCCGCACCCCGCTGACACCGCTGACCGTGCTCGTGTTGCGCGCCTGGCTCGCCGAACGCAGCGGACAACCCGACCAGCCGCTGTTCCCCACCCGCACCGGGCGGCGGCTGACCCGAGACGCCCTCGAACACCGCATAGCCAAGCACACAGCGACCGCCGCCACGACCTGTCCGTCGCTGCGGGCCAAGCATGTCACCATGCACACCCTGCGGCATTCGGCGGCGATGGCCTTACTCGATCATGGTGTCGACGTCACCGTTATCGCGCTATGGCTGGGCCACGAGCAACCCTCGACGACGGCACGGATTTACCTACACGCCGACATGAGCCTGAAGCAAAGAGCGACCGACCGGCTCACGCCACCAGGCACGACACCCGGACGCTACCGACCGGCAGACACCCTGC
>JBBSAJ010000077.1:0-3617 GCA_038252405.1 Actinomycetes bacterium
CCGGGGCCCCCCCCCCCCCCCTCGTTGCCCCCCCCCGGGACCCCCTCCCCCCCCTGCCCCCCCCCACGGCGGGGCGGTAGCGCTCCAGCTCGGCCACCTGCAGCAGCAGGTCGCGCCGGGTGACCTGCCCGCGGCGGCGCACCGGCACCGGTGCCCCGATGCCGTACACCGAGTCGAACGCCCCGGCCACGACGAGCCGCTCGGTCACCGGGCGGGACACCTGGGCCCGCGCCCAGAAGTCGGCCAGCGACCGGTACGGCCGGCCGGCCACCACCCGGGCCACCTCGGCGTCGGAGATCCCCTTGACGTCGGCCAGCGCCAGCCGGATGCCGTAGGCCCTGGCGTCCGGCAGCCCCGGGACGGCGGGCACCGGCCGCGGCGGCGCCCCCAGGATCTGCGGCGGTGGCTCGTCCAGCAGGCCGACCTTCTCCACCCGGTAGCAGGCGTCACTGGCGTTGACGTCCAGCGGCAGCACGGCGATGCCCAGCTGCCGGGCGTCGTCCAGGATCAGCCGCTTGGGGTACATGCCCGGGTCGTGGGTGAGCACCCCGGCGAGGAAGGCCGCCGGGTGGTGCGCCTTGAGCCAGGCGCTCTGGTACGTCGGCAGCGCGAACGCGGCCGCGTGCGCCTTGCAGAACCCGAAGGAGGCGAAGGCGCGCAGCACCTCCCAGACCCGCTCGACGGTGGCCAGCGGGTACCCGCGGCCCAGGGCCAGCGGGTAGAACCACTCGCGCACCTCCGGCTGGGCCTGCGGCGACCCCAGCGAGCGGCGCGCCTCGTCGGCCTCGGCGAGGGTGCAGCCGGTGAGCACCGCGATCACCTGCATCACCTGCTCGTGGAACACCACGACGCCACAGGTCTCGGCCAGCGCCGGCTCGAGGTCGGGGTGCAGGTACTGCGGCGGCTCCCAGCCCTGCCTGGCCCGCAGGAACGGCGTCACCATGTCGGACTTCACCGGCCCGGGCCGGAACAGCGAGATGTCGGTGATCAGGTCGCCGAACGTCTCGGGGCCGAACTTGCCGACCAGCTCGCGCTGGCCGGGCGACTCGATCTGGAAGCAGCCGAGGGTGTGCGCCGAGCGGATCAGCCGATACGTCGGCTCGTCGTCGAGGGGGACGGCGTCGATGTCGACGACCGCGCCGTCGACCCTGGCCACCTCGTCGACCGCGTGCGCCATGGCCGACTGCATCCGGATCCCGAGCACGTCGAGCTTGAGCAGGCCGAGGTCCTCCACGTCGTCCTTGTCGAACTGGCTCATCGGGAAGCCCAGCCAGCTGGCCTCGACCGGGGTGCGGTCGAGCAGCGTCGCGTCGGAGAGCAGCACCCCGCACGGGTGCAGCGCGACGTGCCGGGGCAGGCCGTCCAACCGCTCGACGAGGCCGAACATGCGCTCCAGCCCCCCGCCGTCGGCCAGCGCCCCGATCCGGCTGGCCCGCAGCTCGGGCAGCTCGTTCAGCGCGGCCCTGGCGTCGCGGGCCCGGATGTGCGGGAACGCCTTGGCCAGCGAGTCGACCTCGCCGGGCGGCAGGCCCAGCGCCGCCCCGACGTCGCGGATCGCGTGCCGCACCCGGTAGGTGTCCATCATCGACACGGCGACGCAGCGCTCCCCGCCGAAGCGGGCCAGGATCCGTTCGTAGACCTCGGTGCGGCGGGCCGACTCGACGTCGATGTCGATGTCCGGCAGGGCCTGCCGCAGCGGGGAGAGGAAGCGCTCCATGAGCAGGCCGTGGGCCATCGGGTCGACGCCGCTGATGCCGAGCAGGTAGTTGACCAGCGAGCCGGCACCCGAGCCGCGGGCGGCCACCCGGACGTCCATCGAGCGGATCAGGCCGACGACGTCGGCGACGGTGAGGAAGTACGTCGGGTAGCCCAGCTGGTCGATCACGCCGAGCTCGGCGTCCAGCCGCTGGCGCACCGCCGGGTCGGGGGCGGAGCCGTAGCGGCGGGCGAGCCCGGCCTCGCAGCGATCGCGCAGCACAGCCGTGGCGGGCCGCCCCGAGCCGTCGACGACGGCCAGCTCGGGGAAGAAGACGCCGCCCAGCCCGAGGTCGGCGTACGGGTCGAGGGCGCACGCCGTCGCCACTGCGACCGTCGTCTCGAGCAGCCGGCGGACGGCGGCCGGGTCGCTCTCCCCCGCGCCACCGGCCCGGACCACGTCGGCGGCGACCGCGCTCATCTGCGCCCCGGACTTCAGGTGCCCCTCGGCGTTGGACCGGTCGATGTGCCGCAGGTCCAGAGCCACCAGCCGCCGCGCGGCGTCGAGGACGTCGGCGGTGACGGCGGCGTCCGGCTCGGCGTAGCGGACGGCGTTGGTGAGCACCGCGCCGAGGCCGGCGTCCCTGGCGAAGCCGAGCATCCGGGCCGCCTGGGGCGTGGACAGTGCGGCCGGGTCGGTGGAGTCGACCGGGCCGCGGTGCGAGACCACCTCGACGATCAGCTGGCTGTTGTCGATGCGCTGCCTCCAGGCGTCCAGCACCGCGGTAGCCAGGTCGGGACGGCGTCCGGCCAGCGCGCGCCCCAGCTCGGACGTCGGGCCGAGCAGCACCAGCAGGTGGCCCCCGGCGGCGTGCTCGGCCACCAGGTCGAGGGTGCTCACCGGTCGGCCGCGCTCACTGCCCAGGTGGGTGGCCGAGACCAGCCGGTTCAGCGCCGCCCAGCCGGGCCGGCCCCGGGCCAGCAGCACCACCCGTGGGTGCCGCGGGTCGACGTCCGCCCCGCCGCGGGCTGGGGCCCTGCGCCGGCTCGGCCCGAGCCGCGCCGGCTGCGTCGAGGGGTCGCGCACCGACAGGACCGCGAGGTCGACGCCGAGTACCGGGGTGATCCCCGCGGTCAGGCAGGCCTTCGCGAACTTCACCGCTCCGTAGACGCCGTCACGGTCGGTCAGGGCCAGCAGCCGCTGCCCGTGCTCGACCGCGCGGGCGACCAGCGCCTCCGGGTGGCTCGCGCCGTACTGCATCGAGTAGCCGGAAGCTACGTGCAGGTGGACGAAGGGGTCGGATCGGGAGGTGGATCGGGAGGTGGAGGCCATGACTCACCTCCGCGATACGACCTGTCCTGAGGAAAGCCCGCCCGGGGGTCCTGCGGGGGTCGAAGCCGCGGACCCCCGGGCGAATCTTCGAACATCTGTTCGATGATGGGTCCAGTAGAACCCGGGTGCGGGCGGTCCGTCAAGCCCTACGGCAAAACTCGTGGACGGCGCGCGCCGTGGGCCAGCTGGAGTCGCGCGGCTGTCCACAAGGGCAGCCGGTTTGTCTTTGTGGGGGCCCGGGAACTGTCGGTGGGGTCTGGGAGTGTGGTCGTCATGCAGGCAGTACTCGATCCGGTGCTCGACCCGGTGGATGCGGCGTTGGTGGCTGCGGTGGCGCGGCTGGACGCCGGTGTCGTGGATGCCGGTGTCGTGGATGCCGGTGTCGTGGATGCCGGTGTCGAGGGCTGGCCGGGGTTGGGTCCGGGGCTGGTGGCGGTGCTGGACCGGGTCGAGGTCCCGGCCGCGGCGCCGGGCGGTGCGGGCCTGCGGGGGGTGTGTGAGCGGTTGGCGGTCGCGGAGCCGGGGCCGGACACGCTGGCCGTGTTGGGGGTGCTGTCCACCCCGTCGGTGCTGGCCGGGCTGGACGAGG
>JBBSAJ010000078.1:0-3510 GCA_038252405.1 Actinomycetes bacterium
ACCGCCTCGTCGCCGAGGGGGTCGAGCCGGGACAGGCTCAGCGACTGGATCGGCGCGGTCCAGTCGACGTCGATGGTGGTGTGGTCGTCGAACAGGCCGGCCAGGGCCCCGGAGACGAGCTGGCCGTGGGCGTCGCGCAGGAGCCTGGTCTCGTCGAGGAACTGTCTCGTGGAGGCGTACCGGCATTGCGTCACGAGGTCGTCGGTGGGGTCGTCGAGGAGACGCCACAGGTGCGGGATGGTGGTCTCCCGCAGGGTGGTGGCGCCGCGGCCGTACCCGGTCAATTCGTGGAGGGCGGCCTTGACGACGACCTCGTCGCTGGGCCCGAACGGGACCCGCTGCTCGCCGATCCGTTGGCTGCCGACCAGGGCGCGGACTAGGGTGAGCCACCGACCGAAGAGGATCGCGGCCCGGCGTTGGGCCTCCTCGGAGGTGAGCCGGTCCCAGCCGGCGCCGAGCGGCCCGAAGGCGAGCGGGTTGATCCGTGCGGGTAGCCCGGGCCCGAGGATGATCGGCTCGACACCGAGGAAGCGGCACAGGGCCTCGTACTCGTCTTTGGGGTCGCCGAGGATGAGGATCCGATAGCCGAAGTCGGTCATCCGCAGGCAGAAGGCCTTGGTGGTGGCGGACTTGCCGGTGCCGGGCTTGCCAAAGGCGAAGATGTTGGGGTTGGTGACCGGGATGTCGTCGCGGAGGACCCAGCCCAGGGGGTCTGCGTAGAACGATCCGCCGGAGAGCAGGTCGACTCCCATCTGTGCCCCGGTCGGGGGCAGGCCGGGGGCGGCGATGAACGGCCAGAGCACCGGCGCCTGGTCGGAGGTCATCCGCCAGGTCGACACCGGCGCGGTGGCCGGGGCCCAGCCCCGGCCGGTGCGGGTGGGACCGCGGCGGGGGGCGTGCCGGAACAGCCGTGGCTCTCGTGCGGCCGTGGCGACGGTCGGCGCGGTGGGCAGGTCGTGCCCGAAGTCGGCGAGCAGCTGGGGTATGCCGCGGCCGGCGCCCTGACTGGTGCGCGCTGCCCGTCTCACGAGTCCCCCCGGCGGGTCAGGCCGATCCCGAGGGGGATGGTGGATGCCGCGAATGCGACGTCCTGGGCCAGGTCGAGCCGCAACGGGGCGAATCCGGCCCGGCGTACGGCGGCGTCGAGGCGGCGGCCATACTCGGCGACGCGGACGGTCTTGGGGACGGTGACGGTGCACACGGCATACGGGCGCGTCAGGGCGTTGCCGCGGGCGAGCTTGCGGTCCAGGCCGCGGACCTTCTCGGTCTCGTCCCGGGCCTTGGTGCGCTGCCGGACCTTGGCCTTGGCGCGCAGCTCCTCGCCGAGGTCGGCGGCCCACTCGCTGGTGGCGGACTGCCGATCGGCGGCCGACTGGCGCAGGATCGGGTAGACGACCAGGAACGAGCGGCGCTCCCCCGGCTCGGTCGGCGTCAGCACCGGCGCCAGAGCACCGATCGCCGCACCTTTGACCGGCAGCTTGAGGGTCGAGGAGACCGAGTTCCAGGCGTCGTGGCTGTGGTGCCGCGCGGCGGGGTCGGCCCCTGATGGGCCGGCCATCGCCCAGGGGACGTCCGCGTTGACGCCCTGGTCGCGGTCCCGGGCGATCAGGGCGTCGATGATGCCGGCCCGGTCGCCGGGGGCGAACCCGGTCCGGCAGGCGGCGGCCAGCTGCGGGCTGGTCAGCCAGGTCACCGAGGACATTCCCATCCCGCCGCGCAGCTGCGCCTCGACCTCGGCCATCAGCCCATACAGAACCCGGGCTCGGCCTTCGAGGCCTCCGCCGCTCTCCTTGGCGGGTTTGCCGATCCGAGTCTCGGGGACCACGACGGTGACGTAGCTCTCGGTGCGCACTGATGCCTGGGTCAGCCCCTCGCGAAGCCCGTCGTTGACGGTGCGTGCCCGCGGTGGCCCGTCGAGGCGACGGTGTCGGGCCAGCCACTGGTCGCGTTCGGCGCCGTCCTCGGGCACGGTGCGGACGACGAAGAGGATCTCGTCGATCAGCTCGGTGCGAGAGGCTAGGTCGAGCAGGTCGCTCAGGCCTGTCCCGTAGCGCTGCCGGTCGTCGGCATCGCGGAGGCCGATGCCGGGGTGGACGAGGGCGGCGGTGACTGCCCACGTCCGTCTCGCGTGGTCTTGGATGACGGCCACCCGGGTCATGCTCGGTCCGGCGGGTGGTCCGTCATGGACTTGTATGCCGGCGAGTACGCCGGGCAGGTCGGCCTCGTCCAGGTCCTCCGCCTGCCCGGTGGACGCTGCGGATCGGAACCGGGTCCAGCCGGCGAGGGCGCCGATGGCGAACGCGGCGGACGCGGCCAGCCACCCGGTCGCCGACCGGCCGCGGACCGGGGTGATGGTCACGACGAGCACCGCGGCCCACACCAGCAGGAACAGCGCGGCCGAGACCCAGGCGGTGCGCTGGATCGCCCAGAACAGCGGCAGGCTGGTCAACGCTAGGGTGGCCAGCTGCCAGCCGGACAGGCCGAAGAACCATCCGATCCGGGCCCGGGAGTAGTCGGCGTAGATCACTGCCATGAGGTGTCCTTTCCTGGTCTCATACCGGCACTATCGGCACGGCCGCCGCGGCCCCTCCACCGGCTGCCCCTGCGCTGCCCGCCCCGGGCCCGGCCGTCGGTGTCGTCCCGGCTGCGGCCGGGTGAGGGGCGCCGGGGGCTGGCGGGACGGCTGCGGTCGGGTCCACCTCGGGGGAGCCGCCTGCGGTGCCCGACCCGTTGATGTCGGGGGTGTCGTCGTCGCGCGGGCCGCCGCCTCGAAGGCCTGCGCTGGGACTCTGCCCTCGGCTGCCGCCGAAGTCGGGGACGTAGGTGTTGTGGCCGGCTCCCATCAGGTTGGTCATGTCGGCGCCGAGGACGGCCGCCTTGGCGCCGATGCCTGACGCCGCGCCGAGTCCGGCTGCGACGCTCTGCCCGGCCGCCCCGAGGCCACCCAGCAGGCCCGATGCCCCGCGGGCGAACCGCGACCCCGTGTCGGTGTCCGCGGCGTCCTCACCGGAGGCCCGGCCGAGCTCGTCTGTCGCCGAGGCCGCCCCGGTGGTCCCGTCCGCCCCTGCTCGCAGCAGCCCCTGGATGCCGCCCTGGGCCGCCAGTCCGGTGCGTAGTGCCGCGCCGGAGCTGGTGCCGGGCTCGACGAACGCGAGCAGCTTGAACAACGCCAACGGGCTGAAACACCCGATCAAGATCAAGAACACGCCCGGCACGGCGGTGCCGATCGCTGCCTGGAGGGAGTCTGTGTAGCCGAGCGCGACCCCGGATGTCATCTGCACGCCCAGGCCCAGAGTCAGGGTCATCAGCACCGGGGTCAGCGCCGCGGCGTGGAACCAGCGCAGGCTCTTCCAGAACCAGGACCGGCCAGCGTCGGACACCAGGCCGGCCGCGGTGATCGGGGTCGCCGCGGACAGCACCAGCAGTGCGCCGGCGCGGGTGAGCATGACCAGGGCGTGCCCGATGGCGGCCAGCACCAGGAAGATCCCCATCAGCCCGAGAACGGTCGCA
>JBBSAJ010000079.1:0-3471 GCA_038252405.1 Actinomycetes bacterium
CAGTGACAACGACACCCCGGTGAACCGTCGGTGCGGGGAGATGGCGGCGTTGAGCGGCGTGGGCGGAGCCGCCAGCCGGGTGGCGGGCGCCAGGATCCTGCCCTCGGCCTGTCCGAGCCCGAGCGCGTTCCCGATGACCGGCCCGAGCGCCGGGAGCGTCGCCGGAAGGGTCCGGACCGCATGCGCGGCGAGCTTGGTCACGTCGTACGGCCGACGGGCCAACCGGGCCACCGCACGCGCCCCGAGACCCCAGGGGCTCGGGGCCGGCGCGGGGGCGAACGGCTCGACGTCGGCGTCCGGGCGCCCCTGCGGGCTGAGGTCGAAGAGCACGGTGAGGAGCTCAGCGCCGCTTACCCCGTCGATGGCCGCGTGGTGGACCTTCGTGTAGAAGGCCAGGCGCCCGTCCCCGAGGCCGCTGATGAGGTAGCTCTCCCACAGCGGCCGGGCCCGGTCGAGGGGGCGGGCATGGATGCGGGCGACCTGCTCCGCGAGCTGGGCCCAGGTCCCCGGGCTGGCCAGGCCGATCTCGCGCATGTGGTAGCCGATGTCGAAGTGCTCGTCGTCGACCCACACCGGCTGGTCGATCCCGAAGAGAACCTCCATCAGCCGCTGCCGCAGGACCGGGATCTGCGGGAGCCGTGCCTCGATGACGGAGGTCAGTCGCGCCAGGTCGAGCTCGACCGGAGCCGTGGTCGGGTCGAGCAGGCTCAGACTGCCCACGTGCCCGGTGGAGGTGCTCGTCTCGAGCGCCAGGAAGGCCGAGTCCAGACCGGAGAGCCGTCTCATCCGGGCTCTCCGCAGGTGTCGCCGGCGAGCCACCGGTCAACCAGGCCGGCGACGTCCTGGGGGGTCTCCAGCTGGGGGGTGTGGCCCACACCCGGCAGGACGTGCACCTCCCACCGCGGGAAGCGTCTGCCGGCCTCCCTGGCGGAGGCGACGTCGACGAGCCGGTCGGCCTCACCGTGGACGAGCAGGACCGGCTGGGTCAGCCGGCCGAGCATCCCCCAGTAGGAACCGCGGACGGTGAGCCGACGCAGCAGGGACCGGGCGGCGCGCATGAAGGACTCCTCGACGCCGCCCTGCCCGGCCCGCGCCCGCGTGAGCGCCGCGCTCATCGCGGCCATCCGTGGGTCGACCCGGGAGTGGTCGGCGAAGCACAGGTCGAGCAGCTGGGCCGCCAGCGCCTCCGGGGTCATCGTCCGCCGGGAGTGGCGCATCGCGGCCTCGCCGACGTAGGGAAGGGCGAACAGCGCGAACCGGCCCGCCACGGTACGGTCTCCGCGCAGCCGCACGAGCGGCAACGCCGGGTCGATGAGCACCAGGTGGGAGACCAGGTCGGGCCGGGCGTTCGCCGTCAGAGCCGAGACCATTCCCCCCATCGAGTTGCCGACCACGACGGCCGGACCCCCCACGACATGCTCCACGAACCGGGCCAGCACCGCCGCGTTCGCCGCCACCGCCGTGTCGCGGGGATGCCCCGGTGAGAGCCCGAACCCGGGCAGGTCCACGGCGTACACGGTGCGCTGGTGTGCCCACGCCGCCCCGACACCGACCCAGTTCAGGTGTGAGCCGCCGAGCCCGTGGACCAGGACCATCGGCTCTGCGGCGCCCGTCTCCGGGCCGTCCCACCGCACCCAGTGGACAGGTCCGTCGAGGTCGGTGACGAAGCCCGTCGCACCCCACTCGGCGGCGAAGGACCACTGCGCCTGGGTCGTGTCGGCCCAGGTGCTCACCTGACGCGCCCGTAGAAGCGGCGCAGAGCGCGGGGTGGGTCGAACGGCTCCCAGGCCCCCTCGGGCTGGGCCAGGCGGTCCGCGACCGCCCATAGGGTCGCCGGGTCGAAGCCGAAGCCGAGGTGGGAGCAGTGCACCTCCACATTCTGGTGGTGCGCCGCGGGCTGGTCCAGGCACGCGCGCCAGGAGACGATCCCGTCCATCCGCGAGTAGATCGAGGTCGACGGCACGGGGACGGGCTCGGCAAGGCGGTCCCGCTGAGGCACCCGGTCCGGCGGCGCGTGCAGCCACTTGAGCCGGTCGTAGGTGCGGTCGGCCCGGGTGCGGTGGCCGTGGGCGACCCCGAAGGGGCTGCCGAGGGTGATGACCTGCCGCACCAGGTCGGGCTGCTCCCGAGCCAGCTGCCGCGCGAAGATGCCCCCCATGCTCCAGCCGATGACGGTCACCGGGCCCCCGGTGCGCTCGGACAGGTCCCGCAGGCCCTCCGGCAGGCCGTCGAGGACGCCCGCGCTGGGCCCGACGTTGCGCCCGAGCCGCCACCCGCGCACGAAGTAGCCCCGCCGCTTGACGTAGGCCCGCAACGGCTTGGTCGTCCGGTCGTCGGCCAGCAGTCCGGGCAGCACGAGGACGCCGTGGCCATCACCGTTCTTGGCGGCGGCCAGCCACGGCGTGGCCGCGGCGAGCAGCGCGGCATCGATGACGCCCCGCACCGGCTCGGTGAGCCATAGCCCGACCGAGGGCACCGACCCGATGGCGCGCAGGTGCTCGGGCACCGGGGAGTCCGCGAGGTCCGGGACCTCCCCCATGTCCGCGGGCTCCGCCGCACCGCCTCGTCGCGCCACGAACGTGAGGATGGCACCCGGCCGGCCCCGGCGCAACGCACCGGACCCGGTCCGGCCGCCGCCGCCCGGTCAGCCGACGACGACGGCCGCATCCCGCTCGGCGCGGTTGACGGCCGACATGATCGCCCGCAACGACGCCTTGACGATGCTCTCGTGCAGGCCGACGCCCCACAGGACCCGCTCACCCACCGCACACTCGACGTAGGCCGCGGCGCGGGCGTCGCCGCCAGCCGACAGCGCGTGCTCGGCGTAGTCGAGGACCCGGACGTCGACCCCGAGCGGGGACAACGCGTCGATGAAGGCGGCGATCGGGCCGTTGCCGCTGCCGTGGATCGTCACCTCCTGGCCGTGGTCGGTGATGATCGACTCGATGTGGTCACCGCCCTGGTCCGAGCCGGTGATGCTGGATCGCACCGGGGCGAACCTGCCCCAGCGCCGGTCGGCGTCAAGGGCGTGGAGGTACTCGTCCTCGAACATCTCCCATAGCTGCTCGGCCGACAGCTCGCCGCCGTCCGCGTCGGCGCGGGCCTGAACGACCCTGCTGAACTCGACCTGGAGCCGGCGCGGCAGGTCCAACCCGTAGTCGTGCTTGAGCAGGTAGGCCACGCCGCCCTTACCGGACTGGCTGTTGACCCGGACGACGGCCTCGTAGGTGCGGCCGATGTCGTGCGGGTCGACAGGGAGATAGGGCACGCCCCAGTCGATGTGGTCGATGTCGGTGCCCGCGGCGACCGAGCGCCGCTCCATGTCCTCCATGCCCTTCTTGATGGCGTCCTGGTGGGAGCCGGAGAAAGCGGTGAAGACGAGGTCGCCGCCCCACGGGTGTCGCTCGTGGACGGGGAGCTGGTTGCAGTACTCGACGGTGCGCCGGATCCCGGCCATGTCGGAGAAGTCGA
>JBBSAJ010000080.1:0-3237 GCA_038252405.1 Actinomycetes bacterium
CCTTGCGGCCCAGGACTTCCAGAGCTACCTCCTCGGCAGGTGGTGTGAGCACCCCGTACCTGGTCGCCTTGCCCTTGTAGTAAAGGCCGCGCCGCAGCATGACGATGTCCCCCCGCGCTGCGGCGCGGCAGACGGCACTCTTGGCTGCGTTCGGCGTGCCTGGCAGCTGGTCGACGTGCACGTAGGACCCGACGGGCAGCTTCTCCAGGAACTTCCCGGGGCCATCCGGGTGCGGCGCGGCGGTGGTGCTCATGACACAAAATTGTACCGAGAAGGTTGCATACTGGCAAGGAGGCGACGCCGCCCGGCGACTTGGTGGTCGGCGCCTGGCTGGCAGAGTCGCAGATGCGCGAAACGCCAGCGCTGTCTCACGGAAGGACTTATGCTTTTTACGTATATGAACTAATCCTTTTTACGTAGATGGGCGGACCGATGGCAAGGACGGCAAGCAGTGGGGGTCTTGGCGCCACCGGAACGCGCCGCAGTGTTATTGAGCGTTACGCGCAGTGCGCAGCATGACGAAGACCCCAGCGTCAGATACCGTTTCGCCCGCCCACCACACAGCCCCGGCCCTGCGCGCCGCCCTGGCCGCACTCGTCGTCGCGAGCCTGGCGGTGGCCGACGCCGCAGGCACCAGCGTCACGGTCGCCCGCCCACCGGCCGCAGCGCTGTACTGCCCGGCGGCGTCCGGCGCCGTCCCGGCCGCAGCGCTGGCCGCAGGTCGGAGCCTGGCCGACTGCCAGCTCGCCGGCCGGGTCGTCAGCTACCACGGCGTCGCCGTCCAGGTCCCGGCTGCGGGCACGGGGGTCTTCGCGGTTGCCGACTCAGCCACCGGGCCGATCTCGTTGAGTGTCTCCACCTCAGCGACCGGCGTGGTCACCGCCGGGGTCGACGCGCAGGCGCTCACGGGAACCCAGACTGCTGCCAAGGCCAAAGCTGCCGCCGCCACCAAGGCCAAAGCTGCCGCCGCCACCAAGGCCAAAGCTGCCGCCGCCACCAAGGCGAAGGCTGCTGTCGCCGCCAAGGCCAAAGCTGCTGTCGCCGCCAAGGCCAAAGCTGCCGCTGCCGCCGCTGCCGCTGCCGGGGACCCTGCGTGCAAGATGACCGACGGGGTCTACAAGGGGTACAGCTGGGACCCGGCCGGTGGCGCCGCGCAGCTGCTGGTCAACACGACCTCAGGTCTGCCGGGCAACATCAGCGGGGCAACGTTCCTGGCCGTGGAGCAGGCCGCTGCCGCGCACCTGTCGGCGGCGTACAACAACTGCGGCATCGTCTACCACCCCAACCTGGCCCTGACGGTTGCTGGCACGACGACCCTGCACAGCAGCATCGACCCGGCCACCAACTCCTGCGGCCCCTCCGACGGGTCCAGCGTCATCGACTTCGGCACGATGTCCGGGTTCCCGCTGGCGCTGACCTGCACCTACTTCTCGTACTCGGGCACCGGGCCGAAGCGGATCACCGAGGTTGACATCCGTTTCGCCACCAACGGCCGCTCCTGGGTCACCACCCTGGCCGGGTGCACCGGCGCCCGCTACGACCTGCTCGGCGTCGCCACCCACGAGATGGGACACGGCATCGGCCTGGGCCACGTGGCCGACGTCGGCGACAACGACGCGACCATGAGTTACCTCATCGCCCCGTGCAACGCCTCCGCCCAGACTTTGGGGCTCGGCGACATCACCGCCATGAAGCTCGCCTACTGAGGGGGGCCCGGCGGGAGGGCTGCCACATCGTGGCAACCGGAGGGGTTGGCCTCAGTCCACGTCGGGGTCTCGTCTTTGTGGCCCGCCACGCACCTGGCGAGGTTCGAGCCGAGTTCGATGTGGATGAAGTTCGGTGCCGGTGGGTGTGGTGGTGGGGTGACGCCGCTGCCGGCCCGGTACGCCGGCCGGTCGAGGTCAGCGCCGGCGGACGTAGACCGGCATCTGTGGGACGACCTTCTCGGCGGCTGCCACGATGGCGGTCGCGGCCGGCAGGTCCGCGCGCACGTCGTCGGCGGTGATGGCCCCCTCCGAGGCCATGTAATCACCTTGGCCGCGGATCCGGCGCATCCTCCGGTAGGGACGCAGCACCGGTCCCAGCGGCGGGACGAGCTGAGCTTCGGCGACCTGGATGACCACTTCGTGACCGCCAGTGCGGGTGGGCCGCAGGCCTTGCTGGCGCAGCACGGCGGTCAGCGCCTTGCGCGCTGCGGCGTACAGCGCGTCGTAGGCGATCTCCGGGTCCGTGCTCGCCTCCCGGGCGGCGGTGCCCAGGTGGTGGCGGGCGCGCGCCAGCAGGTACGCCGCCTCGTCCGGGTTCGCGACCACCTGCTCGAGGTGCGCCTTGGACAGCAGGTCCTCGAGCGTGTCCTGGCCTTTGTTCCAGATCATCGGGGTTCGCCCTGCTGGGCACGGGTGGCAAGGCTGAGGCGGGGACGGCGCTGGATCTCCTGCAGGAACGGCTCGGCTGCTTCCTTCCACCGGGCCGGACTGACCAGCACGGTGTTCACTTCGCGCGCCAGCCGGCCCTGGGCTCGGCGGGCCGCGTCGTACACGTCGTCGCGGTCGGGTTGCCCGACCACCAGGACGTCGACGTCACCTGGCGGTGGTCCGGGCTCTCCTTGGTACCGGGCCGCCCACGAGCCGAAGATGACCAGCTCGTCGACCCCGTCCACGCCATTGAACTCCTCGGTGATGACCTGCTTGGGTCCGAACGCGATCATCACCAGCTCGCCCAGCGGGCCCGTCGCCGGGTTGGCGTCGTTGCCGCTGACCAGGCGGGACCGCCCGACCCGGCTGGTCACCAGCAGTCCGGCATCTTCGAGCCGGCTGACCTCGCGGGCCACCGTCGGCACGGGTGCGCCCAGCGCTCGGGCCAGGTCTGAGACGCTCAGCCGCCCCGGTGCCAGTAGCACGGCAGCCAGCAGCTCACCTTGGAGCTGGCTTCGGAAGACCGCGAGCAGCGGCGGCGCTGAAGTTCTCATTTCGCTGTTATTATCTCTCGTTAATCGGTCAAGTCAAGGCTGACAGTGCCGGCGCCGGTGTGGTCGGCACGTCAGGACGATACCTGAGCCGTAAGGCCGTCGGCGCACCAAGCCATCTTGGAGGTGGCGGGCCCTGTTGGGGCCGGGGCTGCCGAAGGCGGCACCCTTCAGTGACAGGGCGGACTCCACGTCAGGGATGCGGATCGCCACGCCGCCGGGGCTCTGGTAGGCGATGGTCCGGTTGAGCGCCGACCGAGACCCTGGTACCG
>JBBSAJ010000081.1:0-3146 GCA_038252405.1 Actinomycetes bacterium
CGTTCGGGACGATCGGCAAGATCGCCGGGTATGCCGCCTGGGCCGCCTACGTCGGTGCGGTCGCGATGCTCGCTCTCGGGCTGCTCGGCCTGCGGCACGCCAAGACCGTCGTCACCGTCGGCTCGACCCCGGCAGCCTGACCTCAGCGGCCCCGACGCGCCCACCCCTCCACTGCACGGGCGCAGCCGCTGCTCCCAGCGAGGCCCCGGACCCACCGGTCCGGGGCCTTGCCTCGTCGCCCGCCCGAACGGCCGGCGGGTCGCCAGGGACGGCACCGACCTCAGCGCCCGACGACGAGGGTGAGCACGTCGACGACCGCGATGCCCACGGCCGCCGCGAAGGGGACCCGACCTCGCGAGAGGACGGTCACCGACGCCAGCCCCGCGCACCCGCCCAGCGCCGTCCAGCCAAGGGCGCCCGGCGGGCCGGCCGGGCCGAGCACCGCGACGACGGACCCGCCGAGCAGCACCAGGGGCGCGATCCAGCGGACCCGCTGCGAACCCAGCCGATGGGGAAGCCCGACGACTCCAGTGGCCTCGTCGTCCGCGAGATCGGGGAGGGCGTTGAGCAGGTGGGCGCCGACGCCGAGCAGCACCCCGGTGAGGACCATCCACACCGGCGGCAGCCCACTCCCGGCACCGGCCAGGGTGACGACGGCCGGGAGCGCGCCGAACGCGACGGCATACGGGAGGAAGGACCAGCGCGTGGTCTTCACGCCGAGGTTGTACGCCCACCCGGCGGCGACCCCGAGCAGGAGATGCACGGCCGCGCTGGCCACTCCGCACAACGTCGACAGGACGATGCATCCGACGAGGGCGGCCGCGATCGCACGGCGGACTGCCGACTCGCTGACCCGACCCGCGGCGATGGGCTTGCCGGGCCTGCCCGTTCGCCGGTCGCGAGCCCCGTCGACGAGGTCGTTGGACCAGCCGATGCTCAGCTGCCCGGCGCCGACCGCTGCCGTCACGACAGCCACGGTGGACGCCGACTTCGCGGCGGACACTGCCAGCAGCGCGGTGAGCACGGTCACCGCGACGGTCGGGCCGGGATGGCAGGAGCGCGCCAGTGCCGTGGTGGTCCGCAGGGCGCCCATCCCCCGCAGCCTAGGGGGCACTGATCCCACCGTCCGTGCCGCGCGGTGCGCCGTGGTCGGTCAGGCGAGGGGGCGGATAGCGGCCGGGAGCAGGTCGCGGTCCCCCGACGCCCACGAGGCCGGGTCCGCGCCGAGCGCCGTCAGCAACGGCAGCTGCTCCGCGCACCACGGCGAGACCGTCCGACGACCGGCCGACACGTCGGCGAGGACGTCGTGCCAGTCGACCCACTCGCAGGCCGACACCTCGGCCGGGTCGGGGTCCAGCAGCGGCCGCACAGCCACTCGAGCGAGCACCACCGGGCACAGCTCGTTCTCGACGATGCCGCTCATCTCCGCCCGGTAGCGGAAGGCGGGCAGCACCACGTCGACCACGGAGAGCGCAAGGCCGAGCTCGTCGCCCGCCCGGCGGCGTACGGCATCCGCCAAGGCCTCGGCCGGCGCCGGGTGGCCGCAGAACGAGTTGGTCCACACCCCGCCGAAGGTGGCCTTTCCGTCGGCCCGCCGAGTGAGCAGCAGCGCACCCCGCTCATCGAACACGTAGCAGGAGAAGCCGAGGTGCAAGGGCGTGTCGGCGCCGTGGACGGTTGCCTTGTCGGCCGTCCCGAGGGACCGGCCCGCCTCGTCGACCAGGACGACCCGTTCGTCGCTTCGACGCTGCTGCGGCACGTCGGCTCACCCATCTCGGTTGGCCCCTGGTCGGGGCTGACGGCGACCGGCGGTCCCACCGGCGTCCGCAGGGTATCTGTCCCGACCGGCGCCCGGCGAACGGCATACGCTGCGCACAGGCCCGGCGTCGGTGCGGCGGGCCATCGACGACTCGGGAGACGCCATGGCGAGCGACAGGGACCGTGACACCAGCGGGCGCCCGCGGCAGGGCCGTCCGCGTGACGCACTGGGCAGGCCGTTGCCCTACGGGGCGACCGGCGTGGAGCCGGTACCGGAGGAGCCGCTACCGCCGGCGCAGACGCTGGAGGTGGCCCGGCGGCTGGTCAGGGAGGGCAGGCCGTTCGCCGCCCACGAGGTCCTCGAGGCCCGCTGGAAGGCCGGCCCGGAGCAGGAACGCGACCTCTGGCAGGGGCTGGCACAGATCTGCGTGGGGCTCACCCACTCGATGCGCGGCAACGCCGTCGGAGCGACCCGGCTCCTCGAGCGGGGAGCGGCCCGGCTCGATCTGTATGCCGCCGGCGAGGGTCCCGCGTACGGCCTGGACCTGGCGGCGGTCGCCTCCTGCGTCCGCGCGGACCCGGCGACGGGTCCTGGCGAGTAGGCAGCTCACGGTTGTGGGCGGGCTTGCCGACGGCCTGTGGATCGTGAAGAGTCGAAGGACGCCGATCGAGAAGCTGCCGTCGGGGACGCGGGGCGCTCGCCCGCCCCCCGGGTTCATCGGGCGGCTCATGACGCCGGTCATGGTGCGGATCCACCGACTCACCCGGAACCGGTTCAACGGGATGGACCTGCTCTATCTCGCCACCGTCGGGGCCAGGTCGGGGCGGGCTCGGACCACCCCCGTGGCCCGCTTCGACGACGGTGCGGGGGGGCTGGTGGGTCGTCGCCTCCGCGGGCGGCGCCGTCACCCATCCGGCGTGCTACCACAACATCGTCGCCCATCCGGACGAGGTGACCGCCGAGGTCGGCGGGACCCGGCATCACGTCCGGGTCGAGCAGCTCGGCGGTGACGCGCGGGCTGCCGCCTGGCGAGGGATCACCGGCCAAGCCGAGGGCTTCGCCGCCTACGAGACCAAGACGGACAGAACCTTGCCCGTACTTCGGCTCACCCCTCTCGGCTGATATGTAGCCCTCTGCTGTCAAGTGGGCATGGCGAGGTGCCGCCGGCTGGGTTGTCGGCGGCGCCTCGTCGTTGACGCGGGCAGGGGTGGCGGGGCGGCGTGTCAGGTCGATGCGCGATTCAACCACCACCACCTGCTGGTCGGGAACCAGGCGCTCCTGCACCACCTCACCAGTGACACCATCGATCGCCGCCGCCACGACCGATCGTGCGTGCACATCCAACCCAACGCTCGTACGCTGCATGACCACCGGGGCCTCCTCCACA
>JBBSAJ010000082.1:0-2952 GCA_038252405.1 Actinomycetes bacterium
AGCCCGCTGCAACGCTGGACCGACGGATGGGACCGGGCCGGGCACGGCCCGAGCATGCTGGCCACCGGCGCGTTGACCGAGGCGTTCTTGTGGTCGGCTCTGCGCACCGTCACCAAGACCGCGACGGTGTCGCTGCACGGCAACACCTACCAGGTCGAAGCCGCGCTGGCCGGCCGCAAGGTGGAGCTGGTGTTCTCCCCGTTCAACCTGGACAACATCGACGTGCGCTACCACGACCGCAGCTTCGGGCCCGCGGTGCCGCACGTGATCACCCGCCACACGCACCCCAAGGCCCGGCCCGAGACACCCGAGCCGGCCCCAGCGCCGGCCACCGGCATCGCTTACCTGCAGCTGGTCGCCGACGCCCACCACCAGCACGTCGCCGCCGACGACCGCATCGGCTTCCACGCGCTCTATCCGCAGCCGGCCGCCGAGCAGATCCCCGGCCAGCTCGCTGTCGATGACCTCACCGGCGACGCCCCCGCCGCCGGCGACGAGCAGGAACAGCAGGCCGGCCAGTGAGTATCCAACGCCTACAAGATCACTACGGTTTCACGCGGATGCCCTTCGGCCGCGGCCTCGCACCCTCGATGCTGCACCGCCACGGCGGGCACGCCGAGGCCGTCGCCCGGATCGCCTGGTGCGTCGACCAACACGCCCTCGGTGTGATCACCGGCGAGGTCGGGGCCGGCAAGACCGTCGCCGTCCGCGCCGCCACCGCCGCCCTGGACACCTCCCGGCACGTGGTCATCTACCTGCCCAACCCCTCGGTCGGGGTCCGCGGCATGCTCCACCACATCGTCACCGCGCTCGGACAAGTCCCCAGCTTCTACACCGCCACCCTGGTCCCGCAGGCCGCCGACGCTCTCGCCGCCGAGCACGCCGAACGCGGCCGCAGCCCCGTCGTGATCATCGACGAGGCGCATCTGCTGGACAACCCGCAGATGGAAGCCGTCCGCATGCTCACCAACCACAACATGGACTCCGGTGCCCCGTTCGCCGCCCTGCTGGTCGGACAACCCACCCTGCGGCAACACCTACGCCTCGGGGTGCTCGCCGCCCTCGACCAACGGATCTCCGTGCGCTACGCCCTCACTGGCATGAGCCCGAACGAGACCGCCGACTACATCACCCACCACCTCAAGATCGCCGGACGCGACGACACCCTCTTCAGCGCCGACGCCCTGACCCTGGTCCACAACGCCTCACGCGGCTACCCGCGGGCGGTCAACAACCTCGCCGTCAACGCCCTCACCGCCGCGTTCGCCCGCAACAACGCGATCGTCGACGAGAAAGCCGCCCGGACCGCGATCTCCGAAACCGGCGCCGACTGAGCACGAACCAGGCCTCGCGTCAGCAGGCCGAACACCGCGTCACCGAGGCGACCACGGCCCCGTCCGGCACCAGCCGACGGGGCCTTCTCACACCCCGCATCATCGGCAACACCACTGACGGCGTCATCGGCATGATCAACGACGGACAACAGGCAGCGAGGCCTACGGCACCTACACCTTCGAGGCCTTCGTAGTGCCGGCCCCGCAGGTGTTCGAGGTGTCGCTGGACACGCCGCTGCGGGTGAGCAACGGGGTGCCGGCGGCGGGGGCGGGGAACCTGGAGACCAAGGCCTCCCGCGATGTGTACCGCTTCGACGTGCCGGCCGGCGGGGTGGGGCTGTACCTGGATGTGCTCTCCCCGTGCCCGGCGTGGACGCGGTGGAGGCTGACCGGGCCGGGCGGGGTGGTGCGTGACCAGTTCTGCTACGACGGGGACCGCCAGCTGGACCTGCCGGCCGGGGCGTACACCTTGGAGTGGTACGGCGAGCGGGAGTCGTGGGGCGCCTACTCGTTCGAGACGAGATGAGTATTCGGCACAGGTAAGGACCGGGCGGACAGGACCCTCCCTTGGTCGTTCAGCGCGGCCGGTCGTCCAACTGGGCAGGATCGACGGGTGCCCGCGGTGGTGCTGGACGTCGACAACGGCGTCGACGACGCGCTCGCGCTGCTGCTGGCCGCCCGGCACCCCGAGGCTGCGCGGGGTCGTGTGCACCGCCGGCAACGTCGACCTCGACACGGTGGTCCGCAACACCCTGGACGTGCTGGGAGGTGGTCGGCCGCCTCGGCGTCCCGGTCGTGCGCGGTGCCGCGGCGACCCCTGACGCGCGCGGGAACGGCGGGGGGCCTTGCGGCACGGACCGGACGGGCTGGCGGCGCTGGCCCCTGCGGCGGTCGCGGGGACGGTCGACCCGCGCAGCCCGGCGACGCTGCTGCGCGACGTGGGCGGCGGGGCGTGGCTGGTGCTGCTCGCGCCGCAGGCGTCTGCGCCCCGGCGCTGCGCACGAACCCCGCCGCCGTACGCGGCCTGAACGGGGTGCTGGCCGCCGCCGGCCCGGCGGCGGGTGGGCCGGAGTTCAACGCCGACCACGACCCGGTGGCGGGTGCGGAGGTGAGGGCCGCGGTACGCCGGGAGCGGCTGCCGTTGCGGGAGGGGCCGGTGGAGGCCGGGCGGCAGGCGCGCGCTCCCGCGGTGCCGCCGTCGGCCACCCCCCGTCGACCGGGTGCTGGGCGACCTGCTGGCGGCGAACGGCGGCGTCCTCGGCGCCGTCGAGGCGCTGGCGACCTGCTGCCCTCCGGTGCCGGCCTCGGACTGCGCGGTGCGCGTCCATGACGCAGGCTGGGCGGGTGAGCGCAGTTCCCGACACCGGCCTGTACGGACCCGACTCGGTGACCTGGCGCGTGCACGGCGACCCCGCGATGGCCCTCGGCGGCGGAGCTTGTCAAGTTATCTGTGTAAGTGATCTGGGTCACAGGGTGGGCTAGTGTCTCGTGTTTGAAGTCGTTGGACGGGGTCGGGCTTTGGCGAGGATGTCGTCGGCGCTCTTGGTCCAGACGAAGGGCTGGCAGCGGTCGTTCCAGCTGTCGATGTAGGTCTCGATCGCCGTGGTGAGGTCGGTGA
>JBBSAJ010000083.1:0-2816 GCA_038252405.1 Actinomycetes bacterium
CGGAGCCGTTGTCGATCTCCGCCATCGACAGCTTGTTCTGGATCGCGAACGACCACTCGACGTAGCCGATGCCGCCCTCGGTGGCCTGGATCCCCTGGCCGACGCCGGGGTTGCCCTGCTTGCCCTGGCCGACCTTGCCGGGCCACTCCTTGCCGTGGGCCTCGGGCCAGTGGGACGGCGCCGCGGTGTTGAGGTAGTTGGTGAAGTTGTCTGTGGTCCCGGAGGAGTCGGAGCGGAAGAAGACCGAGATGGCCTCGTTGGGCAGGGCGGCACCGCTGTTGGCCGCGGCGATGGCCGGGTCGTTCCACTTGGTGATCTTGCCGCTGAAGATCTGCGCGGCCAGAGCCGGGGTGATGACGAGCTTGTCCAGGCCCTTGACGTTGAAGGCCACCGCGATCGGGCCGGTGATCATCGGCAGGTCCCACGCGTCGGAGCCGCAGGCCGCCTTCGCCTTGGCGATCTCGTCGCCGGACTTGCCCTGCGGGTTGAGCGCAGAGTCGGACCCGGCGAAGTCGACCTGCTTGGTGAGGAACGAGGTGATGCCCGCACCGGACCCGGTGCCGTTGTAGGCGACCTTCGCCCCGCACTTGGCCTGGTAGCCGGCGGTGGCCTGGGCCATGGCGTTCTGCTGGGCGGTCGAGCCGGCGGCGTTGAGGTCACCGGCACCCTCACACCCCGCGGCTGCACCGGAGCCCGTGGCCGTGGAGGCGCTGCCGTTGCTGGCCGAACCGCAGGCCGATAGGGCCAGGGACCCGACGAGGGCGAGCGCCGCCATCTGGCCGAGACGATGGTTCTTCACTGTTGGTACCTCTTCTGAGGGCAGGGGAACAGGAGGCCGGACATCACTGGCCGACACCTGGACGGTAGGGACCGCGGGTGACGTGCTGGCCCGCCAGCGGTGAACGGAAGGTGAACGGTGCCCGGCCATTCGGGGGACCGCCGGGCAGTGGCCCGGCCGGGCCGCCCGGCCGGGCCGCCGGCCGGGGCCAGATCAGGGCTGGTGGCGCTCGACGGCGACGATCCGGGCCTGCGCGCCCGCGCCGACGACGTGACAGACGAGCAGCTCGCCCTTGGCGAGCTTGTCGTCTCGGGCCTCCGCGAGGGTCCGGGCGAGCTCGTCGGCGTCGGGGGCGTCGGCGTCGACCCGGCTCCTGACCGTGTCGACGAGGTCGGGCAGCACCGGGCCGTGGCTGCACACCGCGGCGGGCAGCCCGCGCTCGAGCACCCGGGTGACGTTCCGCGCCGCCACGGTGGGGTCCGCGGCATACCCTTCCTCCGACAGGCCCGCCCGGGTCCGCAGCGACAGGCCCAGCTGGGCGGCATACGGGGCCAGGGTCTGAGTGCAGCGCACCGAGGGCGAGGTGACCAGGCGGTCCACCCCGTATGCCGCGAGGATCGGCACGATGGCCTTCGCTCGCTGGGCGCCCACCCCGTCGAGCGGGCGCTGGGTGTCGTCGGGCTCGCGCCAGGTCGAGCGGGGGAGCGCCTTGGCGTGCCGGATGACGACAAGGGGCCAGGTGTCCAGCGCCCCGGACTGGTCGGCCCGGACGATCGCGAGCAGCTGGTCGCGATCGCGGGAGTAGTCGAGGCGGTCGAAGGCGGCCTGGACGTCGAGCCAGGCCACCTCGTCGATCTCGTGGTCGAGCCGGCCGTGCCCACCGGTCACCTGGGCGGACCAGTAGCGGACCACCTTGGCGTCGGCGAACCCCTCCTTGGTGAGCACGGTGTAGTCGGCGTCCGGCAGCGGCCGCCCCAGCCGCACCTCCAGGCCGGTCTCCTCGGCGGTCTCGCGCACGGCCGTGGCCGGCCAGTCCTCCTCCGGGTCCAGCTTGCCCTTGGCCCACGACCAGTCGTCGTAGCGCGGGCGGTGGACGAGAGCGACCTCGAGGGTGCCGTGCCGTCTGCGCCAGGGCACGGTCCCGGCGGCGGGGATGGTGCTCATCGCGGGGTGCGACCTCCGAGGCGGCGGGTTCGGGCGGGGACGTGGCGGTGTCGTCAGCTGCGGCGGGCCTTGCGGCGTCGCTTGAGGTGCGCCTCGATCAGGGCGGCCTGAAGGTCGTCGAGCGGCTCGCCGTCGTCGTCGAGGTGCACCCGGGTCCAGCGTCCGTCGGCGCCGAGCCGCCAGTGGGCGTAGCCGTCGCTCATGCCGCGCTCCAGCAGGTCACGGAGCTGTTCGAGATGGCGCGGGTCGGCGAGGCCGACCAGGGCCTCGACGCGGCGGTCGAGGTTGCGGTGCATCATGTCGGCGCTGCCGATGAAGGCCTCCGGCTCGCCGCCGCCGCCGAAGTAGTAGATGCGGGAGTGCTCGAGGAAGCGGCCCAGGATGGAGCGGACCTCGATGTTCTCGGACAGGCCGGGGACGCCGGGGCGCAGGGCGCAGATGCCGCGGACCCACAGCTGGACCGTGACGCCGGCCCGGGAGGCCCGGTAGAGGGCGTCAATGAGCTGCTCGTCGACGATGGAGTTCATCTTGAACCCGACGTAGCCGGTGCCGGCCGCGGCCGCCTCGATCTCGATCTCGCGCTCGACGCGTTCGAGCAGGCCGGTGCGCACCGACCTCGGAGCGACGAGCAGCCGCTTGAACCTGCTGCGGGGGGCCACGCCGGAGAGCTGGTTGAACAGCCTGGTGAGGTCCTCGCCCACCTGCGGGTCGACGGTGAGCAGGCCGAGGTCCTCGTAGAGGCGGGCGGTCTTGGGGTTGTAGTTGCCGGTGCCGACGTGGCAGTAGCGGCGCAGCCCCTCGGCCTCGCTGCGGACGACGAGGCACAGCTTGCAGTGGGTCTTCAGGCCGACGATGCCGTAGACGACGTGCACCC
>JBBSAJ010000084.1:0-2798 GCA_038252405.1 Actinomycetes bacterium
CTCGCCGGGGTTGATGCTCGCGCTGGCGCACATCGCCTCGATGTTCGCCCACAGGTTCCGGTGCCGGATCACCACGGCCTTGGGGGTGGACGTCGACCCCGACGTCAACTGCAGCAGCGCCGGTTCGTCCTCGCCGATGGTTACCTCGGGCGCCGGGCCGCCCGGTTCGGCGACCAACTCCTCGACGGTCAGCGCGGTGACCCCGGCCTGGACCATCGGGGCGAACTCGGTGAACGGGTCGCCCAGCACGATCGCCTTGGCGCCGATCAGCGCGAGCACCGCGGCCGTGTCGGCGGCGTAGGTGGCCAGGTTTGTCCGGGCTGTGGGCTGATGCAGCATCGTGACCGACGCTCCGGCCAGCCACGCCGCCTGCGCGACGGGGGCCACCTCGAACGGCTTCGCGGCCAGCACGGCGACGGCATCGCCGGGACCTACCCCGTTCTGGGCCAGCACCCGGGCGCCGGCGCAGGCCGCGGCATGGACCTGGGCCCAGCTGGTGCGCACGGGCTCGTGCGGTTCGCCGGTCGTCATCCCGGCATCGCCCTCGGCCGCACGGCGCAGTGCATCGGTAAACGCGCTCATTCCCGACACCGTAAAGCACGTTGCGTGCGGGCCTTCCCCCCGTCCGGGTCGATCAGGCGCGCCGGGATCGGACCGGGCGCTCGCGCTCGTCCCCCACGGCGCGCGCCGGCGGTCGGCTTGACCAGGAACCGGCCGGTGTCGACTATGGTCGCCGCGTGCAGCAACCGTCCAGCGCGCCGCAGCCCGCCGATACCGCCCGGCGGGCCAGGATCGCCGTGCTGGGCAGCGTCAACATGGACCTGGTGGTCCGCACCCCGCAGCTGCCCGGGCCGGGAGAAACCGTCCTCGGTCACGGCTTTCGGACCACGCAGGGCGGGAAAGGCGCCAACCAGGCCATCGCGGCCGCCCGGGCCGGCGCCGAGGTGACGATGATCGGCGCGGTCGGCACCGACCCGTTCGCGGCGGAACTGGTCGACGCGCTGCAGGCCGACGGCATCGCGACCGAGCGACTGCGACGGGTCGACGGACCCAGCGGCATCGCCGTCATCACCGTCGACGACGCGGCGGAGAACACCATCGTGGTCGCGCCCGGGGCCAACGGCCGGCTCACCGAATTGACCCGCGAGGACGAGGACGTAATCCGGGACTGCGACCTGCTGATCATTCAATTGGAGGTGCCGCTGGATGTCGTCGTCGCTGGCGCCCGCGCGGCAGCAGCGGCCGGAGTTGCGGTGTTGCTCAACCCCTCTCCGGGTCGCGCGCTGCGCGTGGGGCTACTGGCCGACGTCACCGTGCTGGTCGTCAACGAAGGTGAGGCAGCCGTCCTGGGACTCGACACACCGTCCCCGGCAGCGCATGTCGTGACCACGCTTGGCGCGCGCGGCGCCCGGTACCGCGCTCCGGATGGCCGCACCGTCGAGGTGGGTGCGCCGCGGGTCGAGCCGGTGGACACCACCGGGGCCGGCGACGCCTTCGCCGGCGCGCTCGCCGTTGCCTGGGCTGAGGACGGGCTGACCGGGACTGGGCTGGCCGGGACTGGGCTGGCCGGGGCCGGGTTGGCCGGGACCGGACCGGACCGGACACGACTGCGCCGGCCGGCCATGCTGCCCGGTCCGATCCGACCGACATGACAGCGATGCTCCGCTGGGCGTGCGCCGCGGGCGCTCTCGCGGCCACCGTCTCCGGGGCGGGAGAATCGGCTCCACGGCGAGCCGACATCGACCGATTCTGCCGCGCGGAGCTGACGCAACCGGAGAACGCCCCGGGCTGAGCATCTGACACACCCGTCGAGCACGTGCGATGGGTCATCGACCGAACTCGCCGAGTGCGCTGCACCGCCGATTGTCGGGCAGACTGAGGTCGCCCCTGCACCGATGCAGAGTGCGGCACACCACCACTCCACCGGCGGGAGGACCGTGAAACGATTCGCCTGCCGCGACGTCATCCCGGGCTGCGACCGCATCTTCACCGGCGCGGACGACCAAAGCGTCCTGGACCAGGTCGTCGACCATGCCGCCGCCGACCACGGCCTGCTGGAGCCGCCGCTCGCGCTGGTGGAACTGGTGGTGGCCACCACCTACACCGTCCCGACAACCCGGTCCCGCAATCATCTCCGGCTTCTCGGCGCACCCGCCGATCCTGCACAGTCCACCCACCCGCTGCCGCAGGATGAACGGGCCTCGATCTCCCGCCCGCCGCGGCGAAGTGCTGACGTGCTGGCGTTTCCCACCGGCCGACGCACCGTGGACGCCGCCTCGGCCGCACCGGCCCCGCAGAGGCACACCCAGGTGGCAGAGCATGACAGTTACCGCCACGAATGCCTGTTCTACCGCGGCGCCGACGACTTCGTCACCGAGCTTGTCCCGTTCATCCGCAACGGGCTCGCGCTGGACCAGCCGGTGATGGTGGCGGTGATCGAGCCGCACGCGTCCGCACTGCGAACAGCGCTGGGCCCGGACGCCGAATCCGTCTCGTTCATCGACATGGCAATACTTGGTTCGAATCCGGCGCGGATCATTCCCGCCTGGCAGAGCTTCACCGCCGAGGCGGCCGGGCGCCCGACCAGAGGGATCGGCGAGCCGATCTGGGCTGGCCGGCGGCCCGCCGAAATCGCGGAGGGCCAGTTCCACGAGGCTCTGCTGAACATGTCGCCCGATGAGGCAACACCGCTGTGGCTGGTCTGCCCGTATGACATCGACGCGCTGGACCCCGCGGTGATCGCGGAGGCCCGGCGCTCGCACCCCTTCCACACCGGGACCCACGGCGGTACCGAGTAC
>JBBSAJ010000085.1:0-2750 GCA_038252405.1 Actinomycetes bacterium
GTCGACGACTGCGGCGCGCCGGCGCGGACTAAAGATGAACAGCGTGGTGAGTAGGCCCACCAGCCCGGCGATGATCAGAATGACGCCGACCATCTGAATGCTGATCCCGCTGACCGTGGCGTGCACGGCGAAGGCCAGGATTGCGCCCACGGCCATGAGGAAGATGCTGACGCCGATGCCCATGGAGGGTGTCCCTTCGCGGTACCGCGGCCGTCCGGAGCGGCCCATCACGGTGAGGCGGCTTCCACGATACCCACAGTGACGGTCCCGGGCATCTGTACGCCGCCTTCCGGGCCGATCGGGTCGGCAGCGCACGACGGGACGTGACCGGTCCCTAGCTAGTGCCGCTGCAGGCAACCTTCGCCCCGTTGCCCGACCCGCCGATCAAGGTCGGGGACTTTCGCACGACCACTGGACCATCACCGAGGTCGTGGCCGCCTACCGCTCCCAGTCCGAAGCCGAGTTCGGCTTCCGCCAGTAACCATTCAGGTCCCGGCCGCTGGCTGGCGACGGTAGGACGATTGCCGCAGGCCGGGTGTCCAGCTGGGCTGATGAACCCGTGCCGGGGTTCTCCGGGCTGGTCGGGCAGCGCCGCTATGGGCTCGCCGCCGCGGCCGGCAGCCAGGGCCGGCCGGCGAACAGGTCGCGGAGCACAGCGAGGGCGTGCTGGCCGTTCTTGCGGGCGGTGGACAGGTAGGAGCGGACCGCGAGGAACGCCCAGGCACCGTTCTCCGACCGCCAACCGCCGGAGATCTTCTGCTGCAGTTTTACCATCCGCACGTCGCGCTCGGCCTGGTTGTTGTCAAAAGGCACCCGGAAGTCGCTGGCGAAGCGCAGCACGTCGTCGCGGTGCCGGTCCAGCCGGGCCAGCAGCGCGGCGGCGGGGCCGAGCTTGGGCCGGCCGCGCTTGCCGGTCCGCGGTGGCGGCGGGTTGAGCCGTTGGCCCTCGACCACCAACGCGTCGTAGCGGTGCCCGACGGCCGCGAGCCGCGGCGCCGGCAGCGCGGTCTGGCGGTTGGCCTTGGCGGCCTCGACCGCGACGTGCGCCTCGACCAGCAGGTCGGCCAGCGCGGTCGGCCACTGCTGCCCGGTGATCTCGGCGATCCCGGCCAGCTCCCGCAGGTGGTGGGCATTGCACAGCGCATGGGTGGCCTGCTGGTAGCGGCGGTAGGCGGCCAGCCCGTCGTGCACCGCAACGCCGGTGAACCCGGGCAGCACCCCGGCCGCGTCCATCGCCGTCCGGCCACGCCGGGCGTCCAGGTGGTAGCGCGTGACCCGGTCGGTGCACATCACGTGCACCCACCACAGCGTGGCGGCGACCCGACCCCCAGTCTCGTCGAAGTGCACCACCGGCGAGCCGGCCAGCTCCGTGTCGGCCACCGCTTCGAACTCCGCCAGCCGGTCGGCGGCAGCCGGCAGCAGCCCGGTCAGATAGCCGGTCGAGACCGGGGCGCCGAAGCAGTCGGCCAGGCATTCGGCCGCCCGCTCCACCGGCAGGTGTTGGCGGCCGAGCAGGTAGGCGCCGAGCGCCGCTACTCCCGGCCCGTAGCAGGTCGGGGCGGTCGCCTCGGCCGGGAACGCCGCTGCGGTGATCGTGCCGCAGGCGCAGGCCCGCCGCTCGACCCGGTGCTCGACGACCTCCAGCGCGACCACCGGCAGATCGAACACCTGCCGCCGTTCCTCCCCGACCACCGGGGCCGCGGCCAGCGCCGACCCGCAGCCGCGGCACACCTGCGGCGTATGCCGGTGGACCTCGTCCGGGTCCGGGCGCGGTTCCAGCCGGAACCCCGGATCACCTGGGCCCTTGCCCGGCTTGCGGCCGGACTGGCGGCGCAGCGACCGCGGCGGCGGCTTGACGAATGCATCCGAGCTCGGCGGCTGGGAGGAGTTCTGCGAGTTCTTGCCCAGCCGGGTTTCCAACTCGGCGAGCCGCTCGGTCAAGGCCGCAATCAACTCGGCCTGCTCGGCCTGCACCCGGTCTCGCTCGGCCAGCAGCCGGTCCCGTTCGGCCAGCAACTCCAGCAGCTGCGCAACCGTTGGGTCGGCCGGCACCGGGGACACCGGCGGTACATCAACCACGAGGACCTGCCTGCGGGAGAAGTCGCAGTCACGGACCCCGTAAGCCTGTCGATCACAGCCGGAACATCAAGGCGACGCGCCGAGGGCGTGAATAGTTACCTCTTGTGACCCTTCCGTGGGCGCCTGAGGGGGCCACCACGCACCACACGCCGTTCCCCGCCTACGGTTCCTGCTGTCTGAAAGCTGGAATCGAGGGTGAGGGGAACGGCGTGCGTTCTGCAAGGCTATGGGCTGGGCTGCTCGGGTTGGCCAAGGTCGTCGTGGAAGACGTCGAGTTCGACGAGGTCGAGCAGGTCCTCGTGGTGTCGGCGCGACCCCGGAAGGCCACCAAGCGTCGCTGCGGTCGCTGCGGGAAGCGCTGCCCCGGCTATGACCAGGGCGAAGGCCGGCGGCGGTGGCGGACCCTGGACTTCGGTCAGGTCCAGGCGTTCTTGGAAGCGGACTCGCCACGGGTGCGCTGCGCCGAGCATGGGGTCGTCGCCGCGCAGGTGCCGTGGGCGAGGCACGGTGCCGGTCACACCTACGCCTTTGATGACACGGCCGCGTGGCTGGTGACGCACTGCTCGAAGTCCGCCGTCCGCGACCTGCTGCGGATCGCCTGGCGCACGGTCGGGTCGATCGTGACCCGGGTGGTCGCCGACGCCGAGGCCACGACCGATCGGTTCGCGAAC
>JBBSAJ010000086.1:0-2687 GCA_038252405.1 Actinomycetes bacterium
AGCAAGGGACTTCGCTCGGTAACCCACGAGAATGTGTGAGCGAGGCCCCGGCCCGCAACCGATCAGCGACCGGTCACTACATACCGTCTAGTGGCGAGATGCCCACCGGGCCGCTGTGCCATCCTGTGGCCGTGCTGGGTTCCTATCGGGCCGCGCTCGGCGCCCCGGGGGCCGCGGCGTTCAGCGCCGCGGGGCTGGTCCTGCGGCTGCCCCTGGCGATGTACCCGGTCGCCCTCGTGCTGCTCGTGTCGCTGCGCACCGGAAGCTACGGGTTCGGCGGCGTGCTGACCGCGGCATACATCCTCGGCGGGGCCGCCGGTAGCCCGCTGCTCAGCCGGGTCGCGGACCGGGCCGGGCAACGAGCCGTCATCCTGCCGGCCGGCCTGGCGCATGTCGCCGCCCTCGCGGTGCTGCTGGCCACGGTGAGCGCGGATGCCGTGCCGCCGGCGGTCCAGGTGGCGGCCGCCGGACTGGCCGGTCTGACCTTCCCACCGGCCGGGGCGCTGGTCCGGGCCCGCTGGGCGGCCCTGTTCGGCTCCTCGCCGCACCAGCTGGGGACCGGCCTGGCCGTCGAGTCGACCTTCGACGAGATCACCTTCGTCGTCGGCCCGGTCCTGGCGACCCTGCTGGCCACCACCGTCGACCCGGCGGCGCCGCTCGTGGCGGCGGCCGCTCTCGTGCTGGGCGGCGGTACGGCGCTGCACCTGCTGCGGGGAACGAGCCCGCCCGCCGACCGGGTCTTCAGGGTGGGCGGCCGCCGGCTGCCGGGGCCCCCGACGACGGCGATCGTCCTGCTCATGGTCGCCGTCGGGGTCACCCTGGTCGCGATCGACCTGGCCGCCGTGGCGTTCGTGGGCCAGTCAGGCGAGCCGGCCTGGACCGGGGCGGTGCTGGCCTGCTTCGCCTTCGGCAGCGGTGTCGCCGGGTTCGCCTACGGCGCCCGCAGGTGGCGCTGGGCCGTGGACGCTCGGCTGCGGGTCGTCGCAGTGGTGTTCGCGGTCCTGCCACTACTGCTGCTCGGTGCCGTCGGGGTGCGGGTGCTGGCGGTGCTGATGTTCGTCGTCGGCATCGGCACCGCCCCGCTGCTCATCACGGCGTTCGGCCTGCTGGAGCGGTTCGCGCCGCCGGAGCGGCTCACCGAGGGCCTGGCCTGGCTGGCGACCGGGCTCAACCTCGGCGCCGGCGCCGCGGCGCCGCTCGTCGGTCTCGTCGCGGACGCTCGCGGGGCGCGGGTCGCCTTCGCGATCCCGATGGTCGCCGCCGTCGTCGCCTGCCTGCTCGCCCTGCTGACCGTCCGGCTCGTCCGGCCGCACCTGCGCCCGGCACTCGCCCAGCCCTGAGCCCGCGAGGTGACGCCATCGGGCCGGATCCCTGCCCGGGCGCCCAGCGTCAGGCGCGCGAGGCGCTCCACTCCCGGCACAGCCACCACAGGTCGAAGGCCTCGAACGGGTCGGCAGGATCCAGGGCCGTGGCGGCAGCGAGGGCAGCCACCCGGTTGCGCACGGTGTTGGCGTGGACGAAGAGGACCCGAGCCGCCCGGTCGGCGTCGCGTCCCAGCTCCAGCCAGGTGCGGGTGGTCTCGACGACGACGTCACCCTGCCGTCCCAGGCCGTCGAGGGCGTCGCGGTGCCGGTCGAGCAGGGCGCCGGCGAGGTCCCCGCGGCCGTGGGTGGCGGCCAGACCGGCCACCTCGGCGACATGGACCACGCCGGCACGTCCCCGCGCGGCGCCGGCGACAGCGGCGGCGGTGGCCAGCCGACGCAGCACCGGAAGCTGCTCGCAGGACCCCGGCCCCGCGGCGCCAATGACCTCGGCCCCCTCCAGCGGGTCGGGGCGGGAGGACGGCAGCCGGGTGACCACGGCGATGACGTCGTCGCCGTCGGTCCCGACGACGCTGGGACGACCGGCCCGAAGGGCGTCGACGAGCAGCCCGGCCCGGGCCCCGGTGAGACCCGGCGCGACGAGGACGGACAGGGCCTGGGTCGGCAGGTCGCCGGCGGCCGCCGCCAGGGCGGCGGCCGAGCCGCCCTGGAGCAGCCTGCCCAGCAGCTGGTGCTCGCGCCGGCGGCCACCTTGGGGCCCCGCCGTCTCGGCCCGCCGGTGCGCCAGGAGGAGGCGCTGGCGGACGTCCTCGGCCCACTCGTCGTAGAGCTGGCGAGCCTCGAGCAGGTGGTCGGGGTCGACCCCCTGAGCCCGGCCGATCTCCCGGGCTCGCGACCAGATACGCCGCTGCGCGACGTGGATGGCGCCGAGCACCGCGGCGACGGGGACCCCCTGGCGGGCCCGGGTGGCGCCGAGCTCCTCGATGAAGACCAGCTCGGCCTCGGTGGGACCGCGCTGGTCGGCGATGGCCCGGGTGGCCGCGACAAGCAGGGTCCGGGTATGCCGGGCGACGTCGGCGACCTCGAGCGCCGCGATCTCCCGGCTGGAGGAGCGGACCGCCTCCACCGCCTCGGCGAGCAGGTCGGGTGAGGAGGCGACCGACTCGATGAGGTCGGTGACGTCCCGCCAGGTTCGCTCCACGGCTCCACCCTCCTCCGACTGTGGCGCCACACAGTCTGCGGCCCCTTTGTGGGGCGCACACCCAAGACGAGCACGCCAGGGCCACCCTACGGTGTTGGGAATCGCCACAAGGCGGACCGAGGCACATGGAGGTGCTGGATGTCGAAGGGGCCCACCGGCGGACA
>JBBSAJ010000087.1:0-2514 GCA_038252405.1 Actinomycetes bacterium
CACGCCCCCCCCCCCTCCCCCCCCCCCCCCCCCCCCCCCCCCCGGCCGGGGTGGGGGGGCGGGGGGGCGCTTGGGCCGCCGTGGCCCCCCCCACGACCGGCAGCACGCCGCCGTGCGCCCGACCGGTCGCGGAACAGCCGGGCCGACGTCGCGCGTTGCACCCGGTACCCACCCAGGAGGTTGCCGTGCTGTTCAGCCGCGCCAAACGCGAGATGGTCCCCGCCGACCAGGCCCTGCCCGGTCGCACGAGCCGGCCGTACCCCATCCCGGCCACCCACGCGGTGCTCGGCACCCCGCTGGAGGGTCCGTGGCCGCAGGGGCTCGAGGTGGCCCACGTGGCGCTCGGCTGCTTCTGGGGGGCCGAGCGGCTGTTCTGGCAGCTGCCGGGCGTGTACTCCACCGCGGTGGGCTACCAGGGCGGGCACACCCCGCACCCCACCTACGAGGAGACCTGCACCGGACTGACCGGGCACACAGAGGCGGTCCAGGTCGTCTTCGACCCCCGGCAGATCAGCTACGAGCAGCTGCTCAAGGTGTTCTGGGAGGGCCACGACCCGACCCAGGGCTACCGCCAGGGCAACGACCTGGGCACCCAGTACCGCAGCGCCGTCTTCACGACCGGCCCCGAGCAGCAGCGGGTGGCCGAGCTGAGCCGGGACGCCTTCGCCCCGGTGCTCGCGCAGGCCGGTTACGGCCCGATCACCACCGACATCGAGCCGGCCGGGCCGTTCTACTACGCCGAGGACCACCACCAGCAGTACCTGTACAAGGTGCCGGGGGGCTACTGCGGCCTGGGCGGGACCGGCGCGTCCTGCCCGGTCGGGATCAGCGGGACAGGTACCCCAGCAGGTCCTGTCGGGTGAGCACCCCGACCGGCTTGCCGTCGTCCAGCACCAGCAGCGCGTCGGCGCTCTCCAGCGCCGCCACCGCGTGCTCCACCGGCTCGCCGGAGCCGACCACGGGCAGCGGCGCGCTCAGGTGCGTCTCCACCCGGTCGGCCAGGTGGGCGTGACCGGAGAACAGCGCGTCGAGAAGCTCGCGCTCGGACACCGACCCGGCCACCTCCGCGGCCATCACGGGGGGCTCGGCCTGCACGACCGGCATCTGCGAGACGCCGTACTCGCGCAAGATGGCGATCGCCTCGGCCAGGGTCTCGTTCGGGTGGGTGTGCACGAGCGGGGGCAGTGAGCCGTCCTTGCCGCGCAGCACGTCGCCCACCGTGGTGGTGGTGTCCGCCTCGAGGAACCCGTAGCGGGCCAGCCACTCGTCGTTGAACACCTTGGACAGGTAGCCGCGGCCGGAGTCCGGCAGCAGCACCACGACCACGTCGTCCGGCCCGAGCGTCTCGGCCACCCTCAGCGCCGCCACCACGGCCATCCCGCAGGACCCGCCGACGAGCAGACCCTCCTCGCGGGCCAGCCGCCGGGTCATGGCGAACGACTCCCGGTCGGACACCGCGACGATCTCGTCCGGCACGCTGCGGTCGTACGCCGTCGGCCAGAAGTCCTCGCCCACGCCCTCGACCAGGTACGGCCGGCCGGTGCCGCCGGAGTACACCGACCCCTCGGGGTCGGCCCCCACCACCCGGACCCGCCCCTCGGACACCTCCTTGAGGTAGCGCCCGGTGCCGCTGATCGTCCCGCCGGTGCCCACCCCGGCGACGAACACCGTCACCCGGCCGTCGGTGTCCTCCCAGATCTCCGGGCCGGTGGTCTCGTAGTGCGACTGCGCGTTGTTCGGGTTGGCGTACTGGTCCGGCTTCCAGGCGCCGGGGATCTCCCTGGCCAGCCGGTCGCTGACGCTGTAGTAGGAGTCCGGGTGCTCCGGGGGCACCGCGGTCGGGCACACCTCGACCCGCGCCCCGTAGGCCCGCAGCACGTTGATCTTGTCGTTGGACACCTTGTCCGGGACGACGAACACGCAGTGGTAGCCGCGCTGCTGGGCCACCAGGGCCAGCCCCACGCCGGTGTTCCCGGACGTCGGCTCGACGATCGTGCCGCCCGGCTCGAGCAGCCCCTCACGCTCGGCAGCGTCGATCATCCGGACCGCGATCCGGTCCTTCACCGACCCGCCCGGGTTGAGGTACTCGACCTTGACCAGCACGGTGGCGGTCAGCCCCGCCGTGACGTGCCGCAGCCGGACCAGGGGGGTGTTGCCGATCAGGTCGACCATCGATTCGTAGACGCGCACGGACGGGAGCCTATCGGCGTGTCCTACCCTTCGAATGTGGGCGGGGCGAGGCAGGCGCGACGGGCCGCCGTCGGTGGCGGCGGCTTCGCCGGGCTGCTCGGAACCACGGCCGGGCTGCTGTTCGCGCAGGCCAAGCTGGCCCGCTGGCGGGTGGGTGAGCCGAGCCGGGTGCCGTTCGCCGTCGACGGCATCGTGGGCCGTGGCCGTGGCCGCGGCGAGCTGCTGCGGATGGTCATGCTCGGCGACTCCGGCGCCGCCGGGCTCGGCGCCGACGACCCGTACGACACGGTCTCCCTGGTGGTCGCGTCCGGGCTGTCGGTGGCG
>JBBSAJ010000088.1:0-2502 GCA_038252405.1 Actinomycetes bacterium
CCCGGCGGTGTGGCGGCGGGAGCTCCGGCAGCGGCTGATGGGCGAGCTGAAACACGCCCGCTGGGTCACCTACACCCGGACACCGCGGTCCCTGCACCCCGGCGAGGTCGGCCGCGGCTGGCTCACCACCGCGAACCCGCCGTCCGACGGGCCGCACCCGCCGGACACCACCCGGTAACGGGGACCGAGCAGCGGGGCTCCACCCCGGCACCTCGTCGCGGGGACGTCCCGGGTACCCGACCGGTGGTGGGGACCCGGCAGGGGCACGGTCCCACTGAGAATGACAACCCCATCTGGCCGAACCTGCCTGGTCTGATTTGGCCCCACCCTCGGTTCTTTGGGTCGGAGTCCGGCCCGGTGGGGGGCGGCGTCAGGTGGGTCGTAAGGCGGCTCCGTTCCGGCTGGTCCGGGTGAAGAGGTGCGGAGGCGGGTAGTGGAGTTGGTGCCGGTTCTGTCTGCGGGGGGTGTTCGTCCACAGATCGGCTCGGGCAGGCTGCCCCTGGCGCATGTCGTGACACGAAATTGGCGAGGGTGTAACGAAACCCTGCGCCAGGATCCAAGCCGCGAGTCTGGTCGGCCGGTCGCGGACTTCGGGCGCTGGTACCCGGGCTTCACCCACCGGGGCGGCCCGGTTGAGCCCGCGGCATGAACCGGTCCCGAGCGCTCCGAGGCGGCGAGGACCTCGGCTTCACCTGCTCGAAGCGGACACAATGGTCCCCATGCCAAAGACCGACGGAGCCGCGGTGGCGGCAGCGCTCGCCGACCGGGACCAGCTGGTGGCGTTCGCCGCCATGGTCCTGTCCTGCGACCCTGCGGTGACCGCGGCGAGAATGGGCGACGACACGCACGGCGGAGCGATCAGCTACATCACCGCGACCGGGGCCGCGAAGGCCACCGGGATGCCCATCGCCACCGCCACCCGGGCCCTGCTCGCGCTGGAGTCCGCCGGCCTGGCCAGATGCAACAGCGAGGGCGATGCCTGGCGACCGGACATCACAGCCCCGGACACGCTCGCGCTGCCGACGTAGGCCGACGCTGGATCTCTCGCCGACAGGAGATCCACGCCCGGCGCACCGATCAGCGGGCCGCCACCCACGGACGCGGAGATCCACGCCAGGCGCGGCGTGGCCGGATCACCGAGCTCGCGGCTGGATGATCTCCCGCAGGTCCGAACGGTCTCCTCCGCCGCGGCCTGTCAACACTGCGGCCGACCGCCCCGAGTGTTGACACAGACGGTGTCATCCCACCACACGGTGGATGAGCCCGGAGAAGTGCGCGTCGACCTTGTCTCGGACCGACTCGTCGCGGGCGGCGAGCACCGGTAGCAGCGCATCCGCGCCCGACGCGCTCATCTCTCGGGTCGTGTCGGCCGTGACACCCCGCAACCGCTGCCCGATGCGCACCGCGACCGCCGACAGCAAGGACTGGCGCAACGAACGGGTCCGTGATCGGCCCAGCAGGGTGCGGCGTGACCCGGTCCGCACCAGCCCCGTGGTGACCTGCTCCAGCAGGGACGTGTACAGCAGTTCCACCGCCTGACGGTCACCGTCGAACCCGATGACGGTGGCGAAGCCCAGCTGCCGCGACCACACCACGCGGCACCGGTTGGCCTCGGCCACCTCCTGCAGCAGCAGGGCCTTGGACGTCTCGTAGGGAGCGTCGACGCCGATGCGGCAGCCGCCCGGCTCGTCGCGCACGGCGCTGGCGGCGGCGAGCCGCGCGGCGTCGATGCTGCGGCGGGACATGAACTCCTGGGCCTCGGCGGTCAGCGCCTCGGCCTCTTCGCCGAACTCGGTCGACTCGGCCTTGGCCAGCAGGGTGCGGACGTTGTCCAGGATCCACGGCTCGACCGCCGGGCCGTCGCCCGATCGGCGGCGCCGCCCGGTGCCGGGCAGCGGGCACAGCAGCGGAATCTCGGGCAGGGTGTCCAGCAGGAACAACACCTCCAACACGCAAGTGATGACCGTCGGCCGGTCCGCGCCCTCCCGGCGACCCCACTGCTCCAGGTAGTCCTCGTCGCTCCCCCACCACACGGTGGCGTCCAGGGACCGGATCTGTTCATCCCACCGCCGGTCCACCGTGGCCGACGGGTAGCCGCGCATCTGCCCGGCGATGGCGTCGGTCACCAGGCCCAGGTGTCCGGCGCCCGACTCCCGGGCGACCACGCGTGTCACGTCGGCCGGTTGCCAGCCGCGGCGCCACGCATCGGCGACATCGCGCTGAAGGCAAGCAAACAGGATCCGGTCGACTCGACGCCGCCCAGCTGACCCGCCCAGCTCGTCGGCGAGCAGGCTCACACAACGCGCCAACCCCCCGGCGTCGTCGTGGTGCTGGGCGTGCACCGCATCGGCGATCACCAACTCAGCTAGCTGCGCCGGGGGCACCTGCCGCGGAACGGCGCCGGGCAGGTGGTCGCGGTCGACCCGGCGACGCTGCTCGCGCGCCTTCTGCTTGGCCTTGCGTCGCTCCCGGTTGCCTGCGCCCACCGTCGCGCTCCCTCCC
>JBBSAJ010000089.1:0-2137 GCA_038252405.1 Actinomycetes bacterium
CTTCGGCCAAACCGATAACTCGAGCGGGCCGGCGGCGGGTTCACCGAACCCCGCCGGCGGTGGGCAGGGCGCCGCCGAGCAGTCGCCGGACACTGGCGGCCAAGGGGCCAACGATGGCGACCCCGGGCCGTTGCCAACGCCCCCGCCGCCGTTGCAGCCACCCCCGGTGCAGCCACCCCAGATGCAAGCGCTGACCGACCGGTCCCAGGGTTCACCAGAGGTACCCGGCGGCGGCGCCGGCGGGTCGGGCGCAGGAGCCGCCGGCGAGGCCGCCGGCGCCGCCGAAGCGATCCCGGTCCTGCCGGTCTGATCTTCACCAACAATTGGAGTCGCTCCATGACGAGGGTGGTGTCCGTGAGTCGGCCCCCGCGGCGCTTATCGGGGTATGAACATTCCTGCCCTCACCCGACCCCGACGAGCCAATCACATGCAACGCCAAGGCAACCAACCATGAGCGCCATGGAGTACGCCGACTACGCGCGAGACCGCACCGGGTGGTTCTTCGGCATGTCCGGCCCGCAGCTGGCGCTGGTTCTTCTCGCCGCCCTGCCCGGCTTGGCGGCCATGAACAGCGGGCGGTGGCTGGTCCTTGCGGTGTGGGCACCGGTGTGGGCGCTGCTGGTGGCGTTGGTGACCATCCCGGTCCGGGGACGGCCGGCCACAGGGTGGGCCATCGCCCTGGCACTTCACACACTGGGAGGGGTCATGGGATGGACGCGATGGCAGTCCAGGGCTGCCGCGGGAATCGCCGACGACCTGGCGGAGGCGGACCTGCCCGGCGTGCTGGCCGGCATCCAGATTCACGACGGACCCCCGGTGGGCGTCGCGATGAGCAGGGTTGCCCTCGTGCAGAACCACTCGGCGCGCACCTGGGCGGCCGTCGCCCGGATCGTCCATCCCGGGATCGGCCTGGCCGAACCGGCGGATCGCAACCGGATGGGTGCCGGGCTGGGCGAGCTGGCCGACATCGCCTCACGCACCGAGCTCATCGACCTGCTCGCCATCCAGGTCCGCACCGTCCCCGATGACGGCGCCGAGCGGGAGGCCTGGGCGAACACCCACCGGCGACCCGGCGGTCCGGGGTTGGCCCGGCAGGTCAACGACCTGCTCGCCCAGATGCTGACTCCCGCGTCGGTGCGAACCGAGGCGTTCGTCACGATCGTGGTGGGCGAGGACCGGATCGCCAAACCGGCCAAGGAAGCCGGCGGTGGCATCGACGGGCGAGCCCGCGTGCTGCACGGAGCGATGGCCGAGGTCGAGTCCCAGCTACGTGGCCCGATGGGCTGCACGCAGGTGACCTGGTTGGACTCACCCGACCTGGCGGTGGCCATCCGCACCGGGTTCGCCCCCGGCGAGCGCGCGACCCTGATCGCCGCGCAGGTCGCCGCGGGGCAGAACCCGAGCGCCGCCACCGGAATCCCCTTGGCCGCAGCAGGCCCGACCCAGGCCGCGTGCGAGATGCGGCACTACAACCACGACGCCTGGTCCTCGGTGACCGACACCATCCTGCTGCCCGAGCGGGGAGCCATCCTGGGAGCCCTGGCCCCGGTCCTGGCACCGACCGCCCCGGGGGAACGACGCTGCCTGACGGTGTTCTTCCCGGCAATCGACCAGGCCAAAGCGGACCGGCTCAGCCAACGGGCCGAGATGTCAGCGATCACCGGCAGTGAGCTGCGCCGGGCCACCGGGCGACTGACCCGAGCCAAACAACGCCGCGCGCAGGCCCGCGCCCTGGGCCTGGACGAGAAGCTCGCCAAGGGCCGGGCCCTGGTACGCCCCTGCGCAGCCGCGACAGTCACCGTGCCGAACACGTGGCCAGTCAGCGAGTTCGGTCGCCGCCTGGATGCCTCAATCCGGATCGGCGGGTTCATCCCGCTACGACTGGACCTTGCCCAGGACGCCGGGTTCGCCGCCGCGGCGATCCCCTTGGGTGTCGGGCTGCCACGGACCAGGGGTTGGCGCTGATGCCCGGCCTGGGCCGGCGCCGACCGGCCGGCCGCGGGGTGTCCCAGCTGCTGTCCGACTTCGGCCACGACCTACCGCTTCGGCCCAATATCGAGGCGGGGGCGGCCGAGGCAAACCTGTTCCCGAAGCTGATCTCGGCCAGGGGACCAATGAAGGCCGGCGCCGGGTGGGC
>JBBSAJ010000090.1:0-2109 GCA_038252405.1 Actinomycetes bacterium
CCGCGAGGGATGGAACCGCCGGCGCCGGGGTTCCGGCAAAGACGATGCGCAGGGGGTCCTTCCTTCCGTTTTTCGATCTCATGCTGTGATCGAACACTGACCGGACAGCGGCCGTCGCCCGGTGCGGGCTGGGGGCGCGACGCCGTCGAGGGGCACATCCGGTGGCCACCGGAAGTCTAGGGAGGAAAGGGTGCGTGCGCCGATGACCGCGCGGACTCCGGACGGACGGGCGTTGATCGGCCGCACCGTCCGGCTGGACCCGCTCACCTCCGCGGACACCACCGGACTGTTCGCGGCGTTGGACGACCCGCGGGTGTGGGCCGCCGGGTTCGGCGGCGGACCGGCCGGCAGGGTCGGCAGCGTTGCGGACTTCCAACTGTGGGTCGATGCCGCCATTGCTGACGATCGGCGGGCGACGGTGTCCGCGGTCCGACTGCGGGTCGACGGCCCGTCCGGCGCGGCCGGCACCATCGTCGGGACGTCATCGCTGGGAGATGTGTCTTTACCCCACGAGCGGATCCACCTCGGCTGGACGGCCTACTCCCCCGCCGTGTGGGGCACCGCGGTCAACCCAGAGTGCAAGCTGCTGATGCTCTCTCACGCCTTCGACGACTGCGGTTTCGGCCGCGTCAAGATCCAGACCGACACCATGAACACCCGGTCGCAGTCAGCGATCGCCCGTCTCGGCGCCGTCCGTGAAGGTGTCCTGCGGCGTCATCAGTTGCGGGCCGACGGCTCGGTCCGGGACACCGTGGTGTTCTCGATCCTGAAAGACGAATGGCCCGAGGTGCGGGACGGGCTGCGCCGGCGCCTCGGGGATGCGGTGCCAGGTTCCTGACGGGTCGCGTCGGTTCGAGGCTGCGTCAGAACAGGTCCAGCGGGTCGAGCCGGATCCGTAGACCGCCGCCCTCCTTGCGCGCCGAGCGACCCGCGGCGAGGGTGTGCAGCGCGGCCGCGAGCGCCTTGCGGTCCGCCTGCGGAGCGCGAACCAGTGCGCGCAGGGTCGGGCCGTCGTCCTGGGCAAGCGCTGCGGATGGCACTTCGCTCGCTGTCGGCATCGCAGGACCGGGGCCGGCCGTTCTCCGCTTGGCGGGTGCGGGGCCGGCCGTTCCTGGCTTGGCAGGTGCATGCCCAGCAGGTGCCCGTTGGGCAGCCGCGGCCTTGGCTGTTGCCGGCTCGAGTGGTGCGGGTTGGAAGTATTCGTCGTCATCGACCGCCACCGGCCCCAGCAGCTCGGCGCGTGGCGGTAGCTCGAGCCGGTCCACGGCGGCGCGGACGGCCGCCTCGGCACCCTCGAGCGAGGCCATCGCCACCGCCGGCGGGAACCCGAGCTCGCGACGGGCGGCAAGTTCCACCGCAGCATGACCGGCCGGGTCCCAGCGGATCAATGCCTGCACCGTCGGCAGCGAACCGTCCGCGCCGATTACCACCCGGCCACCCGCCGACGCCGGACGCACCATCGCGGCAGCGGCCATCCACCGGCGCAGAGTCTCCTCCGCCGCCCGGAGGTCGGGCCGGCCCAGCAGCGCACCGCCGTCGAGCAGAAGGGCCGCGCCGTAACCTTTCGCCGCCACGGGTTCGGCGCCGGGCGTTGCGACGACCACGCTCGCCTCACCCGGCACGGTCGCGCGGACCCTGGATCCGGAGGAGTTGATCACCGGCACACCAGGAAAGGCGCGGCCGATCTCCTCGGCCGTCCGGCCCGCCCCGATCGCCGTGGCCCGCACCCGCTCGAAACCGCACACCGTGCAGTGGAAGTGCGCCTCCGGCTTACCGCACCAGCGACACCCCAGCAGGCCGCCGCCAGGAGCCGGCTGCGACGCGGCGCCGGCCTGGACGCGAGCGCCGTCTCGGGGGCCGCCTCCTGCGTTCTTGCCGGCACGGACCGGAGCGCCGGCCTGGGCGAGGGGCCCACCGCAGTGCCGGCACTGCGTTCGCCGGCCACACCGCGCGCAGGCCAGACCCGGGAGGTAACCGCTGCGCGGGACCTGCACCAGAACGGGGTCGCCGGCGGCCAGTGCCTGCCTCGCGGCACTGAAGGCGGCCGGCGTCAGGCGGGCTCCGGCGGCCGCGGAATCCGCGCCGACGGCATAGTCGTCACCGGCCGCC
>JBBSAJ010000091.1:0-2094 GCA_038252405.1 Actinomycetes bacterium
CCGGCGCCTGGTACACCTACGACGGCGACCAGCTCGGCCAGGGCAAGGAGAACGCCCGGCAGTTCCTCAAGGACAACCCCGACCTCGCCGACGAGCTCGAGAAGCGGATCAAGGAGAAGCTCGGCATCGGTCCGCAGGTCGACAAGCCCGCGCTGGCGGCGGTGGCCGAGGTCCCGGTCGACTTCTGACGTGGCCCGCGACGAGACCGGCCGCCCCGCTGCTGGGCGGCCCACCAAGGGGTCCCCGGACAGCGGTATGCCGCTCGACAGCGCCCGCACCGCGTCGCCGCGCCCGGCGGCGAGGCGGCGGGGGCTGTGGGTCGTCCCGCCGCCGACCGACGAGGCAACGGAGGGCGACGAGCTCGACCCCATCGACGTCGCCCGGCAGATCGTCCTACGCCAGCTGGCGGCAGCGCCGAAGACCAGGTCCCAGCTCGAGAGCGTGCTGCGCCGGCGGGGCTGCTCCGACGAGGTCGCCGCCGCCGTGCTGGACCGGATGGAGGAGGTCGGGCTCGTCGACGACGCGGCCTACGCCGACACGCTGATCCGCTCCAAGCAGTCCGGCCGGGGGCTGGCCAGGCGGGCCCTCGCCCAGGAGCTGCGGACCCGGGGGGTGGGTGACGAGACGGCCCGGGCGGCCCTCGACGGCGTGGACCCGGCCGCCGAGGAGGAGCGCGCCCGAGAGCTCGTCGCCAAGCGGCTGCGCCAGCTGCACGGGCTGGACGTCGTCGTCCAGACCCGGCGGCTGGCCGGCATGCTGGCCCGCAAGGGGTACTCCTCGGAGATGACGATGCGAGTCGTCGGCGAGGCCGTCGCGCAGGCTCCGGAGCACCAGCGCGACTAGGTGGATCCCGCCGTCCCGGCACCTACGGGGCCAGTCGGGTAACACGGCCGTCACATCCACCCCGGCGGGGCCACCCTCGTCCTCGGACACCCGGGAGGTCGTCCTCATGACCGCGCCGACAGCCTCGCACGAGGACTCGATCCGCGAGCAGCAATAGCAGCTGCAGCAGCGGTCCCGAGGAGGCGGCCGATGCTGAGCCGGATCGCCGAGTCGCTGTTCTGGATCGGCCGCTGCGTGGAGCGGGCCGACGGCACCGCACGCATCGCCGACGTGCGGCGCCTGCAGCTCCTCGAGGACCCCGGTGCTGACGAGTCGGCGGCCTCGCGCACGGTGCTGGCGGTGATCATGGGTATGCCGGCGGACGGCCCGGTCACCTTCGCCGACGTCGGCCGGCAGCTCGTCTTCGAATGCTCGCACACGAGCTCGATCTCCGGTGCCTGGCACGCCGCCCGCGAGAACGCCCGGCGGGCCCGGGAGACGCTCTCGACCGAGCTGTGGGAGGGCATCAACACGACCTGGCACCGGTGGCACGGGATGGGGCGGCAGTCCGTCACCGAGCGCCACCTGTCCTGGGTGCGCGAGCGGGCCACCCTCGTCAGCGGGATCGCCGACTCCACGATGAGCCACGACGACGCCTGGGACTTCCTCGTCCTCGGCCGGTCCCTGGAGCGAGCCGACATGACCGCCCGGCTGGTCGCCAACGGTGGCCTGCCCCGCGGTGGGCCGCCATGGTCGACGGTGCTGAGCAGCTGTGGCGCGCAGCAGGCGTTCATGCGCAGCCAGCGCGGGCTGCTCAGCGACGACCGGCCGTTCCTCGTCCTGGACCGGGAGTTCCCGCGGTCGGTCATCTTCGCGCTCGCCGAGGCCGAGCGGCGGCTGGTCGCTCTTGCGCCGGAGGATGAGCGGATCGGGGTCTCCGAGGGCCGGCGCCGGCTCGGCCGGATCAGGACCTCGCTGGAGTACCGGCCACGGCAGGAGATCATCGCCGACCTGCCGGCCCAGATGCTCCGGGTCCAGCGGGCAGTGACCGCGGCGTCCGAGGCCGTCACGACGAAGTACTTCCAGTCCGGTCCGATGACCACCTGGACCGAGGAGCTGGTCTGAGCCGGGCGCCGCTACCGCATCGTCCACACCACCGGGCTCTCGTACGACAGCCCGGTCCGCGCGTCGCACAACGAGCTGCGGATGACGCCGCCCAACGAGCCGGGCCAGACCACGCTCGAGAACCGCATCCGGATCCGCCCGCTCACC
>JBBSAJ010000092.1:0-2066 GCA_038252405.1 Actinomycetes bacterium
GTAGTATCCATCGACATTCCACGGGCGGAATGAAGGAGTTCGGCGGATCGAAGACCCAAGGCGTATCTTCCTCCGTCGCATAGCAGCACGTGCGGTTAACCGAGGAATCCGGCTCTCCCCGGTAGACCCGGTAGACCGTGAACGATCTCCATCGTGCGGATGCCCGACCCTCAGGCGACGGACGTCCTCGCCGACAGCCAGACCGAGAAGCTGGCGGTCTGCGGGGACTAGCTGCTTGGGCTGGAGCAGGGACCGAGTGGGCCCACGTCCAGTGGTGGTCACTCACCCGCCAGGCGCAGACTCAGACCTAGATCCGCGAGTTAGGCCGCGCTGAATCCGCGACACGCGCTCGCAGAGACGACAAATGCCTTTCCTGGCAAGGACAATCGGGGTTGCGACACCGTCCGAGTCCCGCACCGGAAAGGCACCTGTCTGGTGGTCACCGTAGCGCCCCGCCGGCCGAGAATCGAGTTCCGCGCCGATGACCCGACGTTGACGCCGAACGGTGGGTTGGCGTTGGTAGCCGAGACCTGCCGGGTGCTCGACGTCATCGGCACCATCGAGCGGCACGTCGGTCCGATCAAGGCGCGCCGCCGGGGGGCCGGCGCGGGTGAGCTGCTGGTCGGGCTGGCCGAGTGCATGCTCGCCGGCGGGGACTTCTTCACCGACCTGGACCCGATGCGCGCCGATGTCGCCGGCGCGCAGCTGCGGGCGGTGGCCAAACCGCCGGCGTCGACGACCGCGGTGGGGTTGGGCCGCCGGTTCGGCCCGGATCAGCTCGCCGGGCTGCGCGCCGCCCAAGCCGAGCTGATCGACCGCCAGGTCGCGGCGCTGCCGCGCGAGCGCCGCCGGGACCTGCTGGCGGTGCGCCCGACGATCGACCTGGACCCGACCGACGTCGAGGTCTACGGCGAGGGCAAGGAGCGCATCGGCTGGAGCTACGCCGGGGTGCGGGCCGGCCGGCCGGTGCCGCTGGTGTGGGCCGAGTCGGGGCTGGTGCTCACCGGCACGCTGCTGGCCGGGGACCAGGACGTGCGCCCGCACGCCCCGGCGCTGATCGCCGCGGCGGTCGCCGCGCTACCCGACGGGGTGGGCCGGCCGCGGCTGCGGGCCGACTCCGGGCTGTTCTCCGCCGAGGTGGCCGGCGCCGCCCTCGCCGCCGGCGCGGACTTCGCCATCGCCGCGGCGCGTAACCCGGCGGTGCGCCGGGCGATCCGCTCGATCCCGAAAACCGCGTGGCGCAAGGCGAGGGGATGCCCGGCGCGCAGGTCGCCACCATCGACTACGCCCCGGCCGGCTGGCCGGTCGGCACCCGGACGATCGTGCGCCGGATGAAGGTCAAGGCCGCCGACATCTCCACCGACGTCCGGGCCCGGCGGCGGCGCACCTTCGACCCGGCGCAGCTCGCCCTGGCCCTCGGCGGTCAGATCGGCCACGCCTACGCCTACAGCCCGATCGTGACCAACCTGACCGGTTCCGCGGTGGCGATCGAGGCCTGGTTCCGCGACCGGGCTTGGGTCGAGGAGCGGATCAAAGACAGCAAGCTCGGGATGGCCCTGCGGCACCTACCCTCCGGCTACGCGGCCGCGAACGAGGTCTGGATGTGGGCGGCGTTCCTGGCCCTGTCCCTCTCCGCTGCGCTGCAGGCCCTGACCGGGCACGATCAGCCGCACCGCGCGCACGGCAAACGGCTGCGCCGCGAGCTCATCACCGTCCCGGCCCGCGTGGTCCACCACGCCCGCCGGCTCATCGTCCGGCTCGCCCCCGGCCAGGCCGACGGTCCGCTGACCACCGGCTACGACCTGCTCCGCGCGCTGCCCGGCCCCGCCGGCTGACCCTTCTGCCTGACCCCGACACGCCACCGGCACGACCCAGACCGGGCCGGAGGCAGTCCGCAAACCGCTACCCCCCGACCGACCTTGCCCTCCGGGCACCAGCACGGCCCCTCAGGGCACCAGCACGCGGATCCGTGCTCGGTCGCCGTGCTGAGCAGCCGCGCGCACGCCCAACCGAGAGGCACACCTTGTCCATCACGCTTGAAGACGATCACCACCGCGCAAGATCAA
>JBBSAJ010000093.1:0-2011 GCA_038252405.1 Actinomycetes bacterium
GCTGATCCACGACCTCGGTGTCCCGGAGGGCGAGATCGTGGGCATGACGCTGGAACGCGCGACAGAGCTCATGGTCGCGTACTGGTCCCGCCCCCGGACCTGACACAGAAGTCGACGCGTATCTCGGCCTCCTGTGCAGCGTTGCAAAGGTGATCACGGGCCGGCCACAGATCGCCGCGTTCAGGGCGTTGGACGTCTTGTGAGTGGTCGGGGTCTCCCAGGCAGCCCCTCGACCTCCTTCGCTTCGCTCAGCCGAGGGTGGTCCAGACCGCGGTCGTCACGGCGGTGGTGAGCGCCCCGGTTCCGCCAAAGATGTGCACTGTCAACGGTTTCGCCGCGGTGAGGTAACTCCTGGTGGCGGGCGCCAGCGACGTGGTCCCCGTCAAGAGAAGTGGGACACCGATCGCGCCCATGACCGGCCCGGCCGAGAGTGCGTCGGGGAAGTTCACGCCGCTGGCCAGCCCGGCACCGCGCACGCCCGGGAAGAAGCGCTTCGCGACGCTGACGGCCGTGGCGTAACGGTCCAAGCCGACCAATGCGACGGCATACGGGTACGCCTGTGCGGCCGGCCCGCCGATGGCATACAGAGTCGCGCCAGGGTGCTCGGCGAGGAACGCCTCGGTGGCCGGAGCCGGTTTAGCACCCGCCGTCAGCAGCACCGCTCCCCCGGTATGCACCGCCGCGGCGCCGGCCCCCAGCGCGTCCGGGAAGAGCAGCCCGGAGGCAAGCAGGATCGGCCCGGTCGGGTCGATCTCGTCGGCGATGGCCGTGGCAGTGGCGAACCGGTCGATGCCGGCAAGATGCACGACGGTGAAGCCGAGTGCGGCGACCTGGTCGGCGACCAATGGGCTCAGCGCGCCCGGCCCGCCGAGTACGTAGACAGTGCCGCCGGGCACAACCGCCCGGGTCAGCTCGACCGCATCGGCAGCGGCGAGAGTGGCCCATCCGGTAAGCAGCATGGGCCCCTTCTTGGCGGCTGCCAGGGGCGCCCCGGCCAGGGCATCGGCAAACTGGTCGGAGCGGGTAAGCACGGCCACCGGAGCGGAACCGGCGGCGAAGGCCGCCCTGGAGACCGCGATGGCGGTGGCCACCCGGTCAGCCCCGGCCAGCCGGATGACCCGATCGGACGCAAAGACCCAGTCACCGGAGCTGGCGCCGCTGATCGTGAAGCGCAGCCCGTCAGCGGCCTGACTGCTGCTGGCCAGGCACTCCCGGGCGGCGGCGGTGCAGACGGGAACGACGGCGCCGTTGTGGAAGACCCGTACCTCCGAAGGCAACACTCCCGCCGGCAGCAGCGACGGCAGCACCGCGAACGAGATGGCCAGCGGCGCGCCCGGACCGGTGATACGCAGACCCTGCGACAGCGCCGTGGTCAGGGCCGGGGCAACCGGCAAGGTCAGCGGCAGGAACGAGACGTTGCCGGCAACCGGGCTGGTCACGGTGGCGACCACCGGCTCACCCGCCGGGCTGCTCACCGTGCCACCGGCGCCAACCGAACTGGTCACCGGGGACCTCAGCCCCAGCGCGGTGTACAGCGCCGTCCATTGCGGACTGCCCAGACCGGTGACCTGGTCGTAGCCGGCCGCTGCGGTGAAGTAGCCGTTCGCCCCGCTGGTGATGTCGCGAAAGGCACCCGGGGCGGCATACAGCGCGGCATGGATGTCCCCGAGCCCCCGGCTCAGACCGCCCGCTGACAGGGCGGACGCGAACTGGCCCGCCCACATCGGAGCGCCAAAACTGGTGCCACCAAAGGAATGCCAGCCACCGGCGCTCCTCGAGTACGCGCCGAACCCAGTCTTCGAGTCGGCGAGGGCCGAGACATCCGGCACCGCGCGGCCAGTCCCGCTGGCGCTGACCGAGGACTGGTACGCCGGCCGGCCGAAAACGGTGCTGGTGCCGCCACCTGAACCCGGGCCGGCGAAGGTGCTGCCCGCGGTCGTCGTGGGCGCCGGACCCCAGCCGGTCTCGGCGAACGAGCTGCTGCTGCTTCCGGTCAGAGCTGTTCCGCCGA
>JBBSAJ010000094.1:0-1985 GCA_038252405.1 Actinomycetes bacterium
GGCCGGGCCGTCCCGCTGACCTGGCGGCGACCCGGCGCGACGATCTGGCCGCGGCCCCGATGCGGGCGGGCTCGGCGACCGACGCACAACCGGGTGTGTTGTCGACCCGGGACCCGGGCTCCATCGTCCTGCCACCAAGCACCAACCCCGGCCCAGCCGGGGTTCCGACCGGCTTCGCCCACACCCCTGAAGGGGCGCTGGCTCAGCTGGCCGCGATCGACAAGGCCGCGTTGGACTCAGCCAGCCTGGCCGGGGTCCGCGCCGTCATCGACCACTGGGCGGCCCCCGGCGGGCCCACGCCCGCGACCTGGTCCGGGGTCAAGGCCATGGCCGACTTCCTGACCGCTGCCGGCCTGTCGGCAGGCAAGGCACCGGGCCTTGCCCTGAGCGCCACACCCATGATGGGGCTGGTCAAGGCTACTGACGGACCGGACTGGGTGCTGGCCTGCGTGGACTTCGAGGTCGACGCCACCCTGGTGCGGACCGCGCGGGTTGCCGTCGCCGACTGCCAGCGGATGGCCTGGGACGACAACCGCTGGGTGATCGGACCCGGTCCGGAGCCAGCCCCGCCGCCGTCCATCTGGCCCGGGACCGACGCGTCCATCGACGCCGGATACAAAGACCTCCGCCATGGGTAGCTCGGCCCTGCAACGTGTGACACTGATGGCCGCCGTCCCCGCGTTCGGCATCGACCTGGGCGACTTCAGCCCGATGAAGTGGCTCGGTGACGCCGCCGCCGTGGCCACCGCAGACGGCTGGAAGGGCGCCATGGTCGCGCTGTGGTCGGCAGCCATGTGGGCGCTGGCGGTGGCGTTCCGCGCCATCGACGCCTTCGCCGACCCGGACCTGTCCGCCACTGGCCCGCTGCGCGCGATCCTGCCGTACACGTTCGGCATCGGCGCCTCCGTGGCCGCTTTGATGGTGCTGCTGCAGCTGGGCACGATCGCCTGGAAGAGGGACGGTCAGTCCCTGGCCAGGGTGTTGGTCGGCACCGCCCAGTTCGGCGCCGTGTGGACGCTGGGGTTGACCGGCGCCTCGGCGATCACCGCCGCCGCGGGAGGCCTGACCAAGGCCCTGCTGCGGGCGCTGCTGAACGTCGACTCGTTCGCGGCCGTCGCCACCTCGCTCAGCGGGCCCCGCGAGGTCACCGACACCGTCGCGGCAACCGTCCTGGGCATCACGGGTCTGCTGGTGGTCCTGCCCGCCGCGTTGGGGTACGTGTTCATCCAGCTGGCCCGGGGCGCCGCCCTGATGATCCTGGCCACCACGTCAGCGATCTCCGCGGCCGGGTTGACCAGTGAGATCGGGCGCACCTGGTTCTGGAAGTCCGCCCGCTGGTTCATCTCCGCCTCACTGATCTCGCCGCTGGCCGCGCTGGTCTTGGGCATCGGGGTCAAGATCAGCCAGGGAGTGGTCGCCGGTAGCGGCGACAAGAACGCGGCCGCGGTCGGCATGGCGCTGGTGTCGGCCATGCTGATCCTGATCGGGGCAGTGTGTCCGCTGATCGTGTTCCGGATGCTGGCATTCGTAGACCCCGGCACCTCCTCGGGTGCCGCCGTGCGGACCTCATTTGCCGCCTCCGGGGGAGTCGCAGCCCTGATCGGCGGCAAGGGTGGCGGCGCCGGCGGGGGCGGCTCGGCCGGGACGGCCCAGGACGGCGGTGGCCGCTCGATGGGTGAGTCCGATGCCGACTCCCAGACCCAGGGCCGGTTCGCGGCGTCGATGAACCAGCTCAGCGGCGGCCTGACCACGGCCGGTAACACGATGGCGGCGGGGGTCTCCGGTTCGTCCAACATCGGCGCCGACGTGCTGGGCGCCGCCGGGGTCGGGCACCAGGCCCCCTACTTCGGCCAAACCGATAACTCGAGCGGGCCGGCGGCGGGTTCACCGAACCCCGCCGGCGGTGGGCAGGGCGCCGCCGAGCAGTCGCCGGACACTGGCGGCCAAGGGGCCAACGATGGCGACCCCGGGCCGTTGCCAACGCC
>JBBSAJ010000095.1:0-1921 GCA_038252405.1 Actinomycetes bacterium
GGCCAAGCAGGAGGTCGGGTTCACGCACTTCGAGGGCCGGGACGACCGGGCCCTGATGCGGCACCTGACGCTCGCCCTGGTGGTGATGGGGTTCGTGTCGGTCCACGCGGCCGGGCTCCGAAAAAAACTAGGCCGGCAAACCTCACTGGATCGGAACCCATGGCCGGGGTAGCATTTGTGGTGTCCCAGGAGGATTCCCCGTGCCCAAGACGGCGAAGTCGGCTGAGCCGACCATCACCCGCGAGCTGACCCCCGACCGGACGGATTGCCCGCACTGTGGCCGGCCGATGACGGCCGACTACGCCAACCGCCGGACGATCCACACCCTGGCCGGGGTGACTCGCCTCCACCTCACCATCCGCCGCTGCCACGCCCCCACCTGTGTCGCCCACAAGAAGCCCTACCGGCCCGAGGCCGAGGGCGCCGTCGCCCTCCCGCGTCACGAGTTCGGGCTCGACGTGATCGCCCTCATCGGCCGCCTCCGGTACGCCGAGCACCGGTCCGTCCCGGAGATCCGCACCCACCTGGTCGGGCGGGGCGTGTCCGTGTCCGAGCGGGCCGTCACCAACCTCCTCGACCGGTACGACGAACTCCTGGCCGTCGCCCTGGCCGACGACCGCCGGTTGCGGAAGGTGCTCGCCGGGCAGGGGAAGGTGATCCTCGGCATCGACGGGTTGCAGCCGGACGTCGGGCACGAGGTGCTGTGGGTCGTCCGCGACGGCCTGTCGGGCGAGATTCTGCTGGCCCGGAGCCTGTTGTCGGCCCGCCAGCAGGACCTGGCCGAGTTGCTGGCGGCGGTGAAGGCGGCCTGCCCGGTCCCGGTCGCCGGGATCGTGTCGGACGGCCAGCATTCGATCCGCAAGGCCGTCCGTCAGGTGTTCCCGGACGTCCCGTACCAGTTGTGCCACTTCCACTTCCTGCGGGAGGCGGCCCGGCCGATCTACGAGTCCGACCGGCACGCCAAGAAGGAGTTGAAGAAGAAGGTGCGGACGGTCCGCGGGGTGGAGCGGCGGACGGAGGGCCGGACCGACCCGGAGGCCGATGTCATCCGCGGGTACTGCTCGGCCGTGCGGAGCGCCCTGACGGACGACGGGCGGCCGCCGCTGGAGGCGTCCGGGCTGAAACTCCACGCCCGGCTGACGGCGATCGCCGGGAGCCTGGGGCGGCCGAGGAAAAGGGGGGCTCCCGCCCGAGTTGACGCAGTTGCGGGGGACGATCCGCCGCGCCCTGGAGGTCGCCGGCGGGGCGTTCGCGCCGATCATGCTGGCGTTCGGGTGGGTCCACCGGGCGGCCCACCTCCTCGGCCAGACGGACCAGACCGGGGCGGTGGTGCGGGGACAGTTAGCCGGGTTGCTCGGGGCCATGCGGCGGCACCGGGACGCGGTCGGCGACCTCGGTCCGGCCGTGGATCACTTCGTGAAGGTGAGCCGGAGTTATTGGCCGGGGCTGTTCGCCTGCTACGACACGCCCGACCTGCCGCGGACGAACAATGACCTGGAACAGACGTTCGGGTCGCACCGGTATCACGAGCGGCGGGCGACCGGGCGGAAGGGGGCGTCGCCGGCGCTCGTCTTGCGGGGGTCGGCCCGGCTGGTGGCCGGGCTGGGCACCCGGGCCGGGGCGGGGACGGCCGCCGACCAGGCCGGTGCGGATCGGGACGAATGGAAGCGGGTGCGGGCCGAGTTGGAGGAGCGACGGCAGCGGCGGGTCGAACGCCGGCGGTTCCGCCAAGACCCGGAGGGCTATCTGAAAGCCCTGGAAAACCAGCTCATCCAGTCACGTTTGCCGGCCTAGTTTTTTTCGGAGCCCGGCCGCGTGGACCGACACGAACCCCATCACCACCAGGGCGAGCGTCAGGTGCCGCATCAGGGCCCGGTCGTCCCGGCCCTCGAAGTGCGTGAACCCGACCTCCTGCTTGGCC
>JBBSAJ010000096.1:0-1864 GCA_038252405.1 Actinomycetes bacterium
CCGGCGGGGCTCGCCGGTCCGGCGGGAATCTCGCGACGTTGGACGTCTGGGACGAGCACCTCGCCGCGGTGGGCGGCGAGCTGATCGACGCGCGGCTGGCCCTGGTGGCCGAGTTGCGGCCGCACGTGCAGGCCGCCTACACCGACGTCGCCGGCAGTGATCAGGTGGTCGATCTGGTCTACCGCTGCAGCGTGCCCGTCCTGGCTGCCCCGCCGTCGGCCGACGGGGGCCGCCCCGGCGTCGACGAGTGGCGCGCATCGATGCTTTCGGAGCTGGCGGTGGTGCGGTCGAAGGAGCTGGACAGGGGTCTGTCGCTGATCGGGCCGCACCGTGATGAACTGGAGTTGATCCTCGGCGGCGGGCTGGCGAAAGGGTATGCCTCACATGGTGAGTCGTGGTCCTTCGCGCTGGCTCTGCGGCTCGGCGCTTTTGCGCTGCTGCGCTCGGACGGGGTGGATCCCGTGCTGGTGCTCGACGATGTGTTCGCCGAGTTGGATCTCAATCGCCGGGAACGGCTGGCCGGGCTGGTCGCCGACGCTGAACAGGTGCTGATCACCGCGGCTGTCGACGCCGACGTTCCGCCGGTGCTCGGCGGGCAGCGGCTACTGGTCAGTGCAGACGGCATCGTGCCGGACCCCGGTACCACCGCCGGCTGATGATGCCGACGGACGATGCCGACGGACGGGGGGCGCCGGGAGTGGCACCGGAGCCCGGGATCGGTAAGGTCGCGCCGACGGCCAGTGTCACCGTTGCGGCACCGACGGGCATGTGGCGCGAGCACCGATCCGACGGGGTGATGCGAATGGCTGACCCCCCCTCGGTGGGCGAGCAATCACCTACGGGGCCGGATGCGGATTCCCCACAGGCGCGGCGCGGCGCGGACCTGGCGCGGGACGCACTGGCCAGCGCCAGGGCAAGCTCTGCGGCCCGTCGCAAGGCCGCCGGCCGGACCCCGATCACCCAACGCGGAGGAGCGGGCAAGCTGCGCCGTTCACGCTGGTCCGGTTCTGGCCCGGACTCGCGCGACCCGCAGCCATTGGCGGCCACCCTGCGGACGTGGGTGGCCACCGCCGGCTCGGCCGCGGACCTCAAGAAGGCAACCCTGTTCGCCCGTTGGGAGGCGATCGTCGGTGCCGAGGTCGCCCAGCACTGTTCACCTGTCGGCTTCGTGGACGGTGAACTCGTCCTCGAGGCGGAGTCCACCGCGTGGGCGACGCAGATTCGGATGCTGGCACCTCAGTTGCTGCGGCGGATCAACGCGGAGATCGGCGAACGGTCCGTCACCCGGATCAGGGCCCGTGGTCCCGCTGCGCCGTCGTGGAAGTTCGGCTACCGGCACGTCCCCGGCCGCGGCCCGCGGGATACCTACGGCTGAGGCTGCACCTGCCTGCGGAAAGTGGTTCCGCAGCGGCTCTCAGACGGCCGGGCCGGTTCCGCCGCCCACCCACATCAGGTAGGCCGCCCGGTTGTACCCGCCACTGAACCCGTTCCGCAGCACCCACAGCACGGCCCGGGGTGTCTTCGCGAGAATCAGCGAGGCAAGCTCGGCGTCGGTGTCGTCGAGCAGCCAGAACAGCCTGCGGGCTCGACGGGTCGGCCCACCTGACGGCGCCAGCCGGCGACCGATGTCCGCCGAGTCCTTTACCGAGAGCACGTCGCAGGCGATGGGCAGCCCCTTCGCGTCATCGTCGAAAACGGGCGCGGACGCCTTCCGCAGCGCCAGCACCGCGTCCCTCACCTGCGTGCGCAGCGCCGGCACCGAGGACCAGTTCTGCGCGGCCCGGCGCAGGTCGCCGACCTGCGTGCCGAGTTCCGCATGGCCGACGCGAACCCGCTCGGCGAGGTCGGCGAGGTCCGCGCGTTC
>JBBSAJ010000097.1:0-1864 GCA_038252405.1 Actinomycetes bacterium
CCGCCCGGGACGTGTTCGGCGCACCCCTCGCCGCCGACGCCCAGCTACAGCTCAAGCACTGCGAGGAGCGGCTGGCGGAATACACCGACCGGGTATTCACCGCGCTGCACCAGTTCTGACATCACGGCCCCAGCCGGGTGCCGCACTGACCGGAGGGGGATGCATTCCCATGGACGCGAATACTTCGTTGTTTTTGACCGTCAACGACTTTGCCCGGGCCACCCCGTGGCTGCACGGCCCGCTCGGCCTCTACGCGGGCTACGGCCTGGTGGTGTTCGCCGGGCTGCTGCTGGCTGGGTGGTGGATTGCCCGCAGAGCCGGCGACCCGGCCCGGGTGGCTGCTGCCTTGTGGGCGCCGCTGGGCATGCTCCTCGCGCTGGCGCTGAATCAGCCGATCGGCTCGGTGGTCAACGAGGCACGGCCTTACGCGTCGCTGCCGAACATCCTGGTGCTGGCCACCCCGACGGTCGACCCCAGCTTCCCCAGCGACCACGCGATGGTCGCCGGGGCGGTGACCGCCGCGTTGTTCCTGGTGGATCGGCGCCTGGGTTGGGTGTCCGCGCTTGCTGCGGTGCTGATGGCGTTCTCCCGGGTGTACATCGCCGCGCACTACCCGCTGGACGTGGTGGTCGGCCTGCTGCTGGGCGCGGCGATCAGCCTGGCCGGGTACTTCCTGCTGCGCCGGATCCTGCTCCGGATGGTCGTCGCGTTGCAGCACACCATGTTTCGCCCGCTGCTGACCGCCGCCCCACAGGGCGTCTGATCGTGACGTGAGCGGCGAACCGCACAGCCCGCCGTTGACCGTCGCGCCGGATCGGCGGGTGCTATACCCGCTCTACGCGGCGGGATTCGTCACGGCCTTCGGCGCCCACAGCATCGCCGCCGGCCTCGGCCTGTTCACCGGCGAACAGCACACGTCCCTGCTCACCCTGGGGATTCTGCTGGCCGTGTACGACGGCGCCGAGATCATCCTCAAACCGGTCTTCGGGACACTGGCCGACCGCATCGGTCCCCGGCCCGTGTTGCTCGGCGGGCTGACGGCGTTCGCGGCCGCCTCCGCGGTGTTCGTCGTCGTCGGGAACCCGGCCCTGCTGGTGGTCGTCAGGTTCGCGCAGGGCGCGGCCGCGTCGGCGTTCTCCCCGGCTGCCAGCGCGATGGTCGCCCGACTGTCCCACGGGAGCCGGCACGGCAGGGTCTTCGGCAGCTACGGGGCCTTCAAGAGCCTCGGATACGCCCTGGGCCCGATCCTCGGCGCCGTACTGATCACCGCCGGTGGCTACCCGGCGCTGTTCATCGCCCTCACGGTGCTCGCCCTGGCGGTGACCGGCTGGGCCGCGCTGGCCGTGCCGACGGTGCCGCCGCTGCCGCGCCGCCGGCAAACCGTCCTTGACCTTTCCCGCAGGCTGGGCTCGGCGGATTTCCTGCACCCCACGGTGACGTTGGCGTCCGCGACCGCCGCGTTGGCGGTCGGTGTCGGGTTCTTCCCCGTGCTGGCGATCGACGCCGGGCTCGGCCCGATCGTGACAGGCGCGGCGGTGTCCCTGCTGTCGGTGACCGCGGTACTGGTGCAACCGTTGGCCGGACGGGCCCGCGACTCCGGTCGCCTCAGCGACGGCATCGGCATGGCCGCCGGGATCGGACTGGCCGCCGCGGGCCTGCTGGCAGCGGCGCTGCTGACCGTACCCGTCGGGGTCGTCGTCGCCGGCGTCATGGTAGGTGCCGGTACCGCCATCTCCACCCCCCTCGCGTTCGCGCACCTGGCCGGGACGGCGCCGCCGGAACGGCTCGGGCAGACCATGGGCGCCGCTGAAATCGGCCGCGAACTCGGTGACACCGGCGGCCCGCTCCTCGTCGGCGCCATCGC
>JBBSAJ010000098.1:0-1798 GCA_038252405.1 Actinomycetes bacterium
GCGATCACCATCTACGCCGACAACAGCCGCCATGCCAGCCCCTGGGCCGCGAAGATCTACAACGACGCCCGCGCTGCCGGGAAAGACCACCCGCACGCCGTCCGCGTCCTGGCCCGCGCCTGGACCCGCGTCATCTGGCGCAGCTGGCAAGACAAGGTCCCCTACGACCCCGCTCTTCACGGCAACGCTAACAAGATCAAGAACGCCCCACTGGCGGCATGAGGTTGACATAGGGAGTGTCATGTCGGCGAGGTGGAGGTGGGGGTCGGTGAGGTCGAGGTCCCGCACGTCGCCGGTCACGGTGGCGGTCCCGGCGCCAGGCCTGGTCCGGGTCGGCGTGGTTGAACCAGCACCGTGCCGGGGACCCCGAACGCAGGACGTCGGTCAGGCCGTCGCCGTCCAGGTCGACCAGGCGGACCGCGGGGTCGTCCGGGCTGACCGCCGGCGCCGTGGCGTACCGCTGGAACGAGCGGCGGCTCCACCCACCGGCGAACATCATCGGGAAGTAACCCGCGCCGGCGGCGGAGGTGACCAGCAGATCCGGGCGGCCGTCCCCGTCGGCGTCGGCGAACCGCACCCCAGGGTCGCCCAGCGCCTGTGGTGGCGCCTGCTCGATCGTGCGGGGGAGGCCGAAGCGTCCCTCGCCCAGGTTCGGCCAGTACCGGTGGGCGGCGCCCAGTTCGACGATGTCGGGCAGGCCGCTGCCCCGCAGATCCACCAGGGCCAGGCTCGCGTCACCGAGGCCGGTCCTCGGTAGGCCGGAGCCGGTCACCGCGGCGAACCGGCGCCGGGACGGGTCGAACCCGGAGTACCCGAAGGTCAGCGGCGGCAGTGCCTGCTCGTCGTCCCCGTCGATGCCCACGACGCCGACGCGCGTCAGCAGCGAGGCACCGTCGAATGCGGCCTGCTGGTAACCGAACCGGTACTCCTTGGCGACCCGGGGCACCCCGCTCGCGGCATGGGTTACCACCCGGATCGCGGTGCACCGCGACGAGGTGCGCACCTCGAATCCGGCGCGGCGGTCGGAGAACGGGTCGGCCCGGGCCTGGTACTCGAACTCGACCGCGATCAGGAACGCAGGAGCCGCCGGGTCACCGTAGTCGGCATACTCGATCCGATCGATCAGCAACTGGGAGCCCTCGTGCCCCGGTTCCGCGCTGTCGCGCCGGTAGCGGTACCGGATCACGTTGCCGGGCAGGTCGGCCGTCTGCGTGATCCGCCAGGCGCACACCCGGTCTCCGCCTGGCGAGCGCACGGTGGCCGGGTCCTGCCAGTCGGCTGGCGCCGGCACGGGCCGCGGGCTGCCGTACAGGGTGACCAGCCCGTCCTTGCTGCGGACCTCCCAGTAGTTCTGGCCGGCGTCCTGGACGTGCTCGATCCGCGCGAACAGGCCCTCGGTCCGCGGCCGGTAACGCTGCCGCCCGGGCCCGCCGCCGGCCACCCGCACCAGGTCCTCGGCGCTGGAGACGATGAACACGTCATCGGCGTCGTAACGCGGCACGCCCCGGGAGGTCTTGCGGGAGACCCCGGGCAGGCTGAGGGCCCAGCCCAGGCCGAACGGCCCGTTCCCGGTGCCGGTGCTGTACGCCAGGCTCAGCTGCGGCTGGAGGCCATGCCGCCCCGGCGGGACCGAGATCGGCACCGAGAAGTTGCCCGTCCCGGTGAACAGGTCCGGGGCGAACTTCTCGCCCAAACCGCTGATCGCGCCGCCCCCCGACGGCAGCGAGATGACCGAACCACCCGCCGCGGCGCCCGTCTCCGTGCTCGCCATCCCTCGGCTCCTGACCTTCCGGCCCCA
>JBBSAJ010000099.1:0-1785 GCA_038252405.1 Actinomycetes bacterium
CCTCCACCGCGGTCACCGGCGTCGCCGGGGCCGCGGCCCGGGAGGCGTCGCTGGCCCGGAACCCGGCGGCTGCCCGCGCCGCCGCCGCCTCGAGCGCGTTGGCCACCTTGGCCGATCAGAGCCTGCACTGTCAGGGGGCGCCGACGGTGCGGGTGGACACCTCCGGGTTCGCGGCGCCGCCGGGGACCCCCGCCACGGTCAGCGTGGATTTGACGTGCGTGGTGGTCGTGAACGGCCTGGGCGTGCCTGGCCTGCCCACGACCCGCACCGTCCATGAGCGGGCGGTCAGCCCGCTGGACCCGTTTAGGTCAACCCGATGATGAGGGCAGGACGGATGCTTCTGGACGCCCGGCCCAACCGCGGCGGCGAGCGGGGGTCGGTGTCGTTGTGGGTGGCTGTGATGGCTGCGGCGGTCCTGGTCACCTTGGTGCTGATCGTGGACGGGGGAGCCAAGATCCGGGCAGGGAACCGCGCCGACATTGCGGCGGCCGAGGCGGCCCGCGCCGCGGTGATCGCAGCCGGGCCACGCCCGGCAGGTAACAGCGCGGCGGCGCGCCTCGCGGTGGCAGCCGCCAAGGCCTACCTGGCCAAAGCTGGCGTGGCGGGGTCGGCCGTGGTCTTGGGGCCGGGTCGCGTCCAGGTCCGCGTACAGGCGACCGATCGGGGACCCATCAGCGGCCACACGTTCACCGTGACCCGCAGCGCGGTAGCCGCGCTCGTGGTTGGTGTTGAGAAGGGAGAACAGCCATGAGGCTGCACAAGATCAGCGCAGGATTGGCCGCGGCGCTCGTGCTGCTCACCACGGTTGTCGGTGTCCCAGCCCTGCTGGTTGCCATCGGCGCGGCGCCGACCTCGGTGCCATCACTGGGACAGGTGCGCCACGCTCTGGTTGTCCAAGACCAGAACATGACGGTCGTGTTCGCCGTCCTGGCGGGCATTGTCTGGTTCTGCTGGGCCGCGTTCACCTTCTCGGCGGTTCGCGAGATCGGCGCCGCGATCCGGACCCGCGGCCGCGGCAGCGCCCGCCCCCTGCCCGCCCTGGAGTGGGTCGGACGTCCGGCCGCCCAGCTGGTCGCCGCGGTGGTTCTGGTGTTCGTGACCGCCCCTGGGCTCATCAGCGCGACCGCGCCCACCGCCGCGGCCTCCCCCGTGGTGGCAACGGCAACGCTTGCCACCGCAAGGGCGGCCACGCACCCCGAAGATGAAACACACTCAGCGGCCACGACTGCCGCCACTGCCACCCCGGTACGCGTTGGCGCCCCGGACGCCACCACGGACGCCACCGGGAGCCGGCGGCACGAGAAGACCGCGACCTACACCGTCCAACGACGAGACACCCTCTGGTCCATTGCCGAGACGCAGCTGGGCGACGCCCTGCGCTGGCCGGAGCTGGCCCACCTGAACCCCGGCGTGGTAGGACCGGCACCAGACTTCCTGATCCGGGCCGGGTCCACCCTGGCCCTTGGGCCGGTCGCCGACCACGGCTCGGGCGCTGAGTCTGAGCAGGTGGTTGTGGTCAAGGCCGGCGACACCCTCTCGGGGATCGCCGTCGAGAACGGCGCGGGCGAATGGCACACCATGTGGTCGGCCAACCAGGACCGGCCGGAGCCGGGCGGCCGGGCTCTGACCAACCCCAACCACATCGAGCCCGGGTGGACCGTTGCCGTCCCCGGGGTTTCCGCACCACGCGCCTCGTCCGCCGCTGCCCCGGCCCCGCCGGTGCGGCCGGCGCCAGCGCGGACACCGGCGGGGTTGCCACCGCACCGCAGCGTCGTGCCACCAGCG
>JBBSAJ010000100.1:0-1633 GCA_038252405.1 Actinomycetes bacterium
CTGATGCCCTCGGCGCTGCCGTCCAGCTGACCACGGCCGCCGATACCCGGCGGCCGGCCACCCATCCGGGGATCGGCGCCGCGCACGCGGCGGGCGCGCAGCGCCCCCACCAGGCGCCGGCGCGACCCGGGGAGGGGTGCGCCGACGCCGGTGGCAGGTGTTGTTTTGTCGATACCACGGCTAGCGTTGTCGTTATCCGATCCGCTGGTGCGCCTGCACCGAAGGGCCACCGACCTCTTTGCGAAAGGACTTCCCGCCATGGCCGACCAGTCCGCGACCACCGACACCCTCACCGTTCTGGTGATCGCGCCCAACGGGGACGTCCGGGAGGACGTCCTGCCCACCCGGGACACGCTGCACGGCCTGTACGAGCTCATCGACTGCCGGCTCGTGGACGTCGTGCGGCTCGAGGCCGCCGCAGACATGTGGCTCGACGACGAGGGCCTGTACGCCGCCGAGATCAACCACCCCGCCACCGCGGTGGCCAGGGCGTTCGGCTTCGTGCACCAGCCGTACTTCGGGACCGTGGTGATCACCGGGGGCGCTGACGACAAGGGCAACACCGCCAGCCTGCTGCCCAAGACGGCCGCCCGCCTGCGGGCACTGCTGGCCCGCTGAACCGGACGGGAGCTCAGCGGGGTGCGGGTCGATTTGGGCTCGCGCCGTTCGGTCGCTCCGAGCCCCGACTTGATCGCGGCTACCGTCAAGCCCCGCTGCGCGAACCCACCTCGAAGGAGCCCGATGAGCAGGACCGTCCAGTCGCAGCGGCCGGCCACACCCGCCCGAGCCGCTGGCCTGCAGGGCCTGCGGGACGAGCAGCAGCCGGCGCTGTCCCGCTGGCTCGCGGGAAGTCTGATCACCGCGTTCTACCTGCTGGCGTTCGGTAGGGGCGTCTACACCGCCATCTTCGTCGTGTTCGGCGGCGAACTGACGGCCATCGACTACAGCACGGCGCGCGGGCAGGCCGCGGCCGTCGGTCAGCTGGGCGAGATCGGCGCCGCTGCCGCCGTGCTGTTCCTGATCACCCGGTGGCTGGGTGTGCCGCCGGCTCTGGCCGGCCTCGCCCGCCGGGGGCCGGCGTGGCCGACCCTGGTCACCGCGGTCGTTGCGTTCCTGGGCATGACCGTCGCGCAGATCGTCCTGGACTTGCTCACCGACCCGGCGGTGGACACCAACCAGCCGCTGGTCACCAACGGGTGGGCCTGGCTGACGCTGATTGACGCCGTGCAGGCCGGCGGCGTCGAGGAGATCGTCCTGGTCGCGATCCCCGTGCTGCTGCTGCGGCGCTGCGGGGTGCACCCGGCGTGGGTCGTGGCCGGGTGCATCGCCCTGCGCTGGCCGTTCCACGTTTACCACGGGCTGCTGGCCACGATCCCGTGGGTGATCGTGTGGGCGGGCGTCAACGTTGCCCTTTACCTGTGGCTGCGCCGGCTCTGGCCGCTGATCGCCGTGCACGTCCTATGGGACCTGGGCACCACGCTGCCAACCCTGTGGTCGTGGGCCACCCCGGCGCTGACGGCCGTCGCGCTCGGCTCGCTGGCGTGGCTGACCCGCCCGCAGATTCACGGCATGCGCCCCCTGATCCGCCGACCGGTATGGCGGTGCGACCCCCCCGTCCGGGCGTTCATCGCAC
>JBBSAJ010000101.1:0-1600 GCA_038252405.1 Actinomycetes bacterium
CAGCCGGTGCCGGTGCCGGTGCCGGTGCCGGTGCCGGTGCCGGTGCCGGTGCCGGTGCCGGTGCCGGTGCCGGTGCCGGTGCCGGTGCCGGTGCCGGTGCCGGTGCCGGTGCCGGTGCCGGTCACGGTCCCACGAAGATCTGCGCGCACAGCGCGGCGTCGCCGTCGGCAACGCAGGCCACTCCCAGCTGGGTGAAGGCGGGGTCAAGGATGTTGGCCCGGTGACCCGCCGAGTCCATCCAGGAGACGACGACGTCATCGGGCGGCACGGTGGCGCGGCTGAGGTTCTCCCCGGCCGCGGAGACGCCACAGCCGGTGAGGACGTCGTCGAGCGGGGCGTGCTCCAGGGCGGCGGCCCCGATCAGAGCGGTTGCCCGCGCGGCGGCCACCTGGGTGGCGCAGTCGGACGGGGTCAGGGGCTCCAGGCCCTCGGCCGCACGAGCCTCGTTGGTGGCCGCGACGATGCGGGCCGGCTGGTCGGCCACCGGCACGTCGGCGGTGCCCGGGCCGGTGCAGCCCGCGAGCGCCGTGAGCACGGTGAGCACCATCAGCCCGGCGAGCACTCCAGCACGGGTCACGTGGTCATGATGCACCGCCGGCGGCGGGGTGGGTCGCGCGCGGCGCGGCGCGGTCCCACGGCATGCGCCCTGGGCTTGGCTAGCCTGACCGGCATGAGGCTCTCGGTGATCGGCTGTGGCTACCTCGGCGCGGTGCACGCGGCCTGCATGGCCGACCTGGGGCACGACGTCGTCGGGATCGACGTCGACGCCACGCGGGTCGCCGGCCTCGCTGCGGGTCGACCCCCGTTCCACGAGCCGGGCTTCGAGGAGCTCCTCACGCGCGCCCTGGCCACCGGGCGCCTGCGGTTCAGCACCGACATGAGCGAGGTCGCACCGGCGCAGGTGCACTTCATCTGCGTCGGCACCCCGCAGCGCACGGACAGCAACGCCGCAGACCTCAGCTATGTCGAGGCGGCAGTGGCCGCTCTGGTGCCCCTGCTGCGGACCCACCCGGACGGGCGCGTGGTGGTGGTCGGCAAGTCGACAGTGCCGGTCGGGACGACCGAGCGCCTCGCTGAGCAGATCGCCACCGACGCCGCGGCCAGCGGCGCCGTCCTGGTGTGGAACCCCGAGTTCCTGCGCGAGGGGTTGGCGATCCAGGACACCGTTGCCCCGGACCGGATCGTGTACGGGCTCCCGGCCGGGTCGGACGGCGAGGAGGCGCGCGACGTCGTCGACGCCGTCTACGCGAACCTGCTGGCTCGCGGCGTCCCGCGGCTGACCACCGACTACGCGACCGCACAACTGGTCAAGGTGGCGGCGAACTCGTTCCTGGCCACCAAGATCTCGTTCATCAACGCGATGGCCGAGCTGTGCGAGGTCACCGGCGCCGACGTCACCCAGCTCGCCGAGGCGATCGGCTACGACGACCGCATCGGGCGCAAGTTCCTCAAGGCCGGACTGGGCTTCGGTGGCGGCTGCCTCCCGAAGGACATCCGGGCCTTCATGGCCCGGGCCGGCGAGCTCGGGGCGGACGAGGCGCTCGGGTTCCTGCGCGAGATCGACGCGATCAACCTGCGCCAACGGTCGCACGTCGTGGAC
>JBBSAJ010000102.1:0-1599 GCA_038252405.1 Actinomycetes bacterium
CAGGTGCCCCCGCAGACCACGGGCCAGGTGCCCCCGCAGCCGACCCCAGGTGGCCCGACGCCCGGCTACCCCTGGGAGTCGGCCGTGCCCTGGCAGCCGCCCGCGGATGCCGGGGCGATGCGCCGTCACCCGATGCGATGGGCTGCACTCGCCGGGACCCTGGCCCTGGCGGTCGCGATGACCGGGTTCGGGGTCGGCCGCGAGCTGGCTGGCCCCAACACAACGCAGCGGGTGGCCGCCGGTGGCACGAGCGGAGCGGCCTTCGGCCGGTCCCCCTTCGGGTCGGCCGGCAACGGAGGGGGCCTCTACGAGCAGTCGCCCTTCGCCGGCGGCTCCTCGAGCGCCGGCTCCTCGAGCGCCGGCGCGACACCCCCGGGCAGTGGCGCACCCTCCGACGTGAGCGCCATCGCGGCCAAGGTCGATCCCGGGCTGGTCGACGTCGTCAGCACCTTCGGGTACCAGGGCGCCAAGGGCGCCGGTACCGGCATCGTGCTGACCTCGACCGGCGAGATCCTCACCAACAACCACGTCATCGACGGGGCGACCCAGATCCGCGTCACCGACCTCGGCAACCACAGGACCTACAGCGCCAGCGTGGTGGGCTACGACCCATCCCACGACATCGCCGTGCTGCAGCTCAGTGGAGCCTCCGGTCTGACGACCGCCGCCCTGGGCGACTCCTCGAGCACGTCCGTGGGTCAGCCGGTCGTGGCCATCGGCAACGCCGGGGGCATCGGCGGGACCCCGGCCGCGGCGGGCGGGTCGATCACCGCCCTGGGCCAGGCGATCACCGCCGGCAACGAGCTCGACGGCACCAGCGAACAGCTCACCGGGCTGATCCAGGTCAACGCCGCCGTCCAGCCGGGTGACTCCGGTGGCGCCCTCGTCAACAGCGGTGGCCAGGTGATCGGCATGAACACCGCCGCCGCGAGCGGGCTGGCGCTGTCCGCGGGCAGCCAGGGCTTCGCGATCCCGGTCAACCAGGCGCTGGCGACCGCCGCTCAGATCGAGTCCGGCCAGGGGACCTCGGTCGTCCACGTCGGGTCCTCCGCCTTCCTCGGGGTCCTGATGACCTCGGGAACCCACGGGGCATACGCCGGCCGATCCGGCGCCACCATCGGCGCGGTGGTCCCGGGCCTCCCGGCGCAGCGGGCCGGCCTGGTCGCCGGCGACACCGTCACCTCGCTCGGCGGGCACTCGGTGAGCTCGGCCAACGCGCTCGGTCATCTCATGCTCGGCTACCACCCCGGCGACCGGGTCACCATCCACTGGGTCGGCCCTGCAGGGCTCTCCCACTCCGCGAGCGTCGTGCTCGGCACCGGCCCGGCCGCCTGAGCCTGCGGGCGAACCTGAGCGACGCGTGCCCGGCACGCGTCGCTCAGCCGCGTCCGGACCCGAGGCCGCTGTGATCTTCCCGTCCTATCGGCGGCGGGCGGCCCGCCTCCGATAGGGTCGATCCGGAAGGGTGATCACCATGACAGAGAGCATCGCCACGCTCGGCCCGGAGTCGAGGAAGGCCGCGTTGCAGGCCATGACGGAGGGCGAGCTCGACATCCTCGTCATCGGTGCCGGGGTGACCGGCGCCGGGGTGGCCCTCGA
>JBBSAJ010000103.1:0-1533 GCA_038252405.1 Actinomycetes bacterium
AGGCTGCGCACTTCGGCCACGGACTGGGTCAAGAACGGCGACCGGTGGATGGTGCTGGGCATCCATGGCGGCGGGGATCTGACCGTGCGTCATACCCAGTCCGGCCGAAACGTTCGGCTGCCCGCCGACTACGTCCAGACCTCCACCGAGCTCGGGTACGCGACGACGGTGCACACCGCCCAAGGTGTCTCGGTGGACACGATGCACGCGCTGGCCAGCGGCCAGGAGACCCGGCAGCAGCTCTACACGATGATGACCCGCGGCGCCCTGGGTAACCACCTCTACCTGCAGGTCGTCGGCGACGGCGACCCACACACCGTCATACGGCCCGAGCTGATCCGGCCGCTGACGCCCACCGATCTGCTCGAGGGGATCCTGGCCCGCGACGACGCGCCCCGCTCGGCGACCACACTGCTGCGCGACATGTCCGACCCGGCGACCTGCCTGGGTGAGGCCACCGCGCGGTACGCCGACGCGCTGTACGTCGCTGCCGAGGACGTCGTCGGCCGCGACGTCGCGCAGAGGCTGGAGGCCTCCGCCGAACGGGTAGTTCAGGGACTGACCGAGGAGCCCGCGTGGCCGGCGCTGCGCGCACACCTGTTCCTGCTCGGCGCCCACGGGGGCGACCCGGTCGAGCAGTTGCGGGCCGCCGCGGACCAGCGGGAGCTGGACACCGCCGGCGACAAGGCCGCGGTCCTTGACTGGAGACTGGACGACACCGGGCTGCGCAGCGCCGGGGCCGGGCCTCTGCCATGGCTGCCCGGGGTCCCCGAAGCGCTCCGCGCCAACGAGCAGTGGGGGCCGTACCTGGCCGCCCGCTCGGCACGGGTCGTCGATCTCGCCGAGCAGGTGCGCGCCGACGCCGAAACGGGGTCCGGGCAGTCCCCGGCGTGGGCGCACCAAGGCGTTGGCCGGCTAGCGGGTGGCGTCCTGGGCGACGCGGCTGTGTGGCGGGCTGCGATGCAGGTCGACCCAGCCGACCGCCGCCCAACCGGCCCGCCTCAGATGCAGAAGGCCGCGGTCATCTGGCAGCGCAACCTGGACCGGCGCCTTGCCGACGAAGGCACCCCGGCCCTGCAAGAGTGGAGCGAGCTCATCCAGCGGACCGCCCGGGGCGTGGCCGCCGACGACTTCGCTCCCGTGCTCGCCGAGCGGCTGGCCTCCATTTCGCGGGCTGGCCTCGACGCGCGCGGACTGCTGGCCGCCGCGGTCGCCGCTGGCACGCTTCCCGACGACCACGCGGCCGCCGCGGTGTGGTGGCGGATCAGTCGGCACCTGTCGCCTGCCGTAGCCGAGCAGATCGACCAGGACTACGCCCTGACCACGTCGTGGACACCACGACTGACCGAGTTCTTGGGCGCAGATCGCGCTGACGCGGCCCAGGCCAGCCCATGGTGGCCGACACTGGTCGCGACCGTCGACCACGGCCTTGCCCGCGGGTGGCAGCTGGAAGACCTCCTCGGCTCAGGCGCGAACTCGCCAGCCGGCGACGTCGGTGACGACGAGTGCCTGGCGATGGTGTGGCGCATGTCG
>JBBSAJ010000104.1:0-1473 GCA_038252405.1 Actinomycetes bacterium
AGCGCCACAACGAGATTCATCGACGAGGTGTAGGACGAGCCCGGATTGCAGTTGGAGGCCAGGGCGATCCGCGCTCCGGCGTCGACCAGCCGCCGCCCCGGCGCCGGCGGTTGCAGTGTCGACAGGTCGCACGCGGGCAGCAATGTCGCCACGGTGCCGGACGCGGCGAGCGCCTGCACGTCGAGGTCGGACAGGTAGGTGCAGTGGTCGACCGACGCGGCTCCGACATCCACCGCGACCCGCACCCCGGGCCCCTCGGACAGCTGATTGCCGTGCACCCGCAGTCCCAGGCCCTTCCGGACTCCGGCGGCCAGCACCCGCCGGGTCTGTGCCTCGTCGAAGGCGCCCTGCTCGCAGAACACGTCGATCCACCGCACCGCCGGAGCAACGAGGTCCAGCATCGTCCCGCACACCAGATCCAGGTAGCCGTCACAGTCGTCGTCATAGTCCAGCGGTACGACATGAGCTCCCAGGAAGGTGACGTCGTCGAATCCCGCGGCCACCGCGGCGGCCGCCGACCGGAGCTCGTCCTGCGCCGTCAAACCGTAACCGGTCTTGGTCTCCATACACGTGGTGCCGCCGGCGATCATTTCCGCCCGGTGCCGCCGGGCGTTGGCCCGCAGGCCATCGTCCGTGGCCGCCCGGGTCGCCGTGACGGTCGAATGCACACCGCCCGCCTGGTACGGCTGTCCGGCCATCCGGGCGGAAAACTCCGCGGAGCGGTCACCCGCGAAGACGACATGCGAATGCGAGTCGACCCACCCGGGCAGCACCGCGCGCCCACCCAGATCGATGGCCAGATCCGTCTGTGGCGCGGACCGGGCCGGTCCCACCCAGGTGACCCGATCGCCCTGCACAACGACGGCGGCGTCGGGGACGATACCGAGCAGGCCGGGCCCCGCCGCCGGATCGTTGGTCACCAGTTCGGAGATGCCGTGCAGCGCCAGACTGCCGTCCTGGGTCACGACCGGCACGGTCACCTCCACACTCGATCGACGGCGGTGGCCAGGAGCGGCCCGGGATCACCGTGCGAGATGTGGTAACCGCCGCGCACCCGGATGAATCCGCCGACGACCACCACGCCCACGTCCTGCGCCGACGCGCACATCACCAGCTGTTCGAGATCGGCGCCGGCCGTGCGGGGACTGTCGGTCCGGATGGCGACCATGTCGGCAGGTGCACCGACCGCCAGCCGGCCACCGGGCGACCCGATCGCGGCGTGCGACTCGGCCAGCGCGGCGGCCCACAGGGTGGCCGGCGTGAACACGCCCCGCGTGCCGCCGGCGAGGCGCTCGCCGTATTCCAACCCGCGGGCCTGGGCGAAGGGATCGACGACGACATGCTGATCCCCGCCGAGCGCAAGGCGGGCCCCCGCCTGCCGGAGTCGTGCCGCCGACGGCAGCCCGTCCGCGAGATCTGCCTCCGTGGTGGGGCAGAGCACGACGAACGACCGCGCCGTACCGAGCAGGCCGA
>JBBSAJ010000105.1:0-1452 GCA_038252405.1 Actinomycetes bacterium
GCAGGAGGGGACGGCGCCCTGTTGACCGACGACGCCGGTCGCCTCGTCGACAACCGGGTCCAGACCCGGCTGGACAACGCGTGGCCGGCGCTCCGGAGCCACCTCGCTGCCGGTTGGGATGACATCGCGACCGTGCCGCCCGGGACAGGGGTGGCGCGTTGAGCGGATGCGACTTCGTACCGGGCAACACCCGGCTGCGTGCACGGCGGCCCGGGTTACTCTCCCCGGCCCAGCTGGAGCACCTGCCGGCGGGCAGTGTGGTCGAGCTCGGCGAAGCCCTGCTGCGGACCGCGTATCGACCGCACCTCGAACGGTACGGCGGGACATTCGGCAGGGCCGCGATCCTGCGGGCGGCGGTCACCGACCGGCTGCGGGAGAACCTGAGCGGCGTGCACGGCCTGTACGGCGGCGACGCGGGCCAGGTCGTGGAGTTGCTGCTGGCCCGGCACGACCTGACCGATGTGGTCACGCTGCTTCGCGGTCTGGTGGGCGGGGTGTCCGCGCACGAGGTTGCCGGTGCGGTGCTCGGCGTGGGCCGGGTCGACCGGACGCGGGCGCTGGACGTCATGGCGGCCGGTGATCCGGATGCCGCGTTCGCCCGCGTGGTGGAGTGGCGGCTGCCCGATCCGGCGGTGGCGCGCAGCCTGCCGGCCATCTGGCGGCGCTACGAACTGCATGACGACCCGGCCGAGTTGGAGTACGACACGGCGGTCGCCACGGTCGCCGGGTGGGACGCCACCACGACGGCCGTGGGCGCGCCGGCAGCTCCCCTGGCTGCGCTGCTGGGTGACGAGCGGGACGAGGTGAACGTCATGCTTGCACTGGCCGAACTGGCTGACGCCGGGGTGGTGCCGCCGCGTTACCTCCCCGGCGGCACGGTCTCGGCCGGGCGGCTGGCCGAGATTGTCGGCGGCGCCGACCCGGGGCAGGTTGTCCCCAGGTCCTGGCGCCCGGCGATCGAACGATGGCGTGAGCACGGCGACCTCGGCGGGCTCCAGCAGGACCTGCGCTCGACGCGGCAACGCAGATCCATGGCCGGTTTCCTGTTCGCCGACCCGCTGAGCGCCGCAATACCGGTGGCCTACGTGCAGGCGGCCGAGGCCGAGGCCGACATCCTGCGGGCGCTGGTCACCCGGGCGGCGCGGTTCCGGGCTGCCCAGGACGTGTCGGCCAACGACGTGTCGGCCAAGGACGCGGCGCAGGACATGGTGCCGGCATGACGAGCGAGTTCGTGGTGGTCTGCCCGCCCGCGGTCGCGCCCGGTTTTCGGCTCGCCGGCGTGCGGGTCCGGCCGGCGAACGACCCGGACCAGACTGTCGCCGCGGTGCAGGACGCCTCGGCGGACCGCGCGGGGGTCGTCGCGGTGCACGGTGAACTCTGGCCCGGGGTACCCCGATCGATCACCGAAGCCTGGCTGCGCAGCACCGCGCCGCTGATCCTGGTTCTGCCCGA
>JBBSAJ010000106.1:0-1397 GCA_038252405.1 Actinomycetes bacterium
CGCCGTCGAGCTTGTCACCGGAGCGTTGCGGTGAGTCTGCTGTCCGCCGAGCCGCGGGTGGTCACCGTGGGCGCCCAGTTGTTCGCCGACGCCCTGTCGGGGCAGGCGGTGGCGGTGGAGCAGGTGGACTGGCGGCCGCCGCTGCCGGGCACCGAGGCCGACCTGGCCACCGTCGCGGCCGACCCGCGGAGGCACGCCGCCAACGCCGAGGCGGTCGGGCGGCTGCTGGCCGCCCGGGCGCTGCTGGTCGACGTGCTGCCGGCGTCCGAGGCGCTCGGGCTCGATCGCGGCACCTTCCTGCACGCCGGTCCGCCGATCGGTTGGGAGCGCGCCAGCGGGCCGCTGCGCGGGGCGCTGCAGGGCGCGATGGTGCTGGAAGGGCTGGCCGGCGACCCCGACGACGCGGCCGCCCGGCTCGCCCGCGGCGACGGCATCGTCCTCGAACCGTGCCACCACCACGGCGCCGTCGGGCCGATGGCCGGCGTGCTCAGCGCGTCGATGTGGGTGTTCGTGCTCGAGGACCCCGCGCACGGCGGACGCGCGTACTGCTCCCTGAACGAGGGACTGGGCCAGGTGCTGCGCTACGGCTCCTACGGTCCGGAGGTGCTCGACCGGCTGCGCTGGATGTCCGCGGTGCTCGGCCCGCTGCTGCAGACCGCCGTACGCCGGCACCGCGACGCGGCCGGCCCGGTCGACGTCAAGGCCATCCTCGCCCAGATGCTGGCGATGGGCGACGAGGGGCACAACCGCAACCGGGCCGGCTCGCTGCTGTTCCTGCGTGAGATCGTCCCGGACCTGGCCGAGTCGGGGGCGCCGGCCGGCGACGTCGCCGAGGTCATGCGTTTCGTCGGCGGCAACGAGCACTTCTTCCTCAACCTGGGCATGCCGGCCTGCAAGCTGGCCACCGACGCCGCCCGCGGGGTCGCCGGGGCGACGCTCGTGGTGGCGATGGCGCGCAACGGCACCGACTTCGGCATCCAGGTCTCGGGCACCGGCGACGAGTGGTTCACCGGTCCGGCGCAGGTGCCCCAGGGGCTGTTCCTCGGCGACTTCGGCCCCGACGACGCCAACCCCGACATCGGCGACTCCGCGATCACCGAGACCGCGGGCATCGGCGGTTTTGCGATGGCCGCCGCCCCGGCGATCGTCCGCTTCGTCGGCGGTGAGGTGCGGGAGGCGATCGCGGCCACCGAGTCCATGTACGAGATCACGCTGGCTGAGAGCGCGGCCTTCCAGGTGCCGGTGCTCGGTTTCCGCGGCACCCCAACCGGCATCGACGTGACGAAGGTCGTGCGCACCGGCCTGCTGCCGCACATCAACACCGGTATGGCGGGCAAGACCGCCGGCATCGGTCAGGTGGGCGCCGGCCTGGTCAACCCGCCGCAGGAGATCTTCCC
>JBBSAJ010000107.1:0-1394 GCA_038252405.1 Actinomycetes bacterium
CGGCCTCGGAAGAACCGGGAGCGGCGGTGTCATCGTGGCCGTCAAACGGCGACCGCGCCAGGCCGTCTCCCGGCTCCCGCCGAGTCCCTACAACGAACACCCAACCAGTGCCCGCAACAGGGAGTGTGGACCAGTGACCGAGCCCGCGCTGCACCTGATCGGCGGCCTCGGCCGGGACCCGAGTGCCGGCGGGGCGGGGTGGTTGGACTGGTTGCGCACCCACCTGGATCCGGTGTGGCGACCGGGGGAATGGGACGGCGCCGCGAAACTGTTCACCGGTGATCTGCACAGCGACCGAACCGCGGCGTGGCCGTGCCGGACCCCGGGCTGCCCGACCGCGACCCGCCGGCCGCACGGACGCTGCGACGGGTGCCGCCGCGCCCGCACCGGCGCCGGTCTCAGCTGGGCGGACTACGACGCCGACCCGCCGCGGCATCCCCTCCGTCCACTGCTACCCGTCGGGCGTTGCGCGGTGCCCGGTTGCGAGAGCGAGCTGCACTGCTCCGGGTTGTGTTTGCGGCACGAACACGCCTGGCGCCGTCCCGGGTCGACCGAGTCCGTGGCGGACTTCGCCGCCCGGGCCCGACCGTTCCCACGCGCCCAGGACTGCCTGGTCGCCGGCTGCGCCCGCGAGCAGCTCACCCGCCGCGGCCTGTGCCGTTTCCACGACAAGCGTTACCTGCGAACAGATCCGGATCGAAGGCCGGACGGTGGACTGGCCGGGTGGGTGGCCGCGGCGCAACCCCGGCTCGGGGGCCACCAGTTCTGCCTGGCCGGGCTGCCCGAGTTGATGGGCGTCGAGGTGCTCTACGCGTTGCAACAACGTGACCTGTCCCCGCTGCCGATCGATCCGACGCAGGTGCGGATCCTGCTCAGCCGGCTGACCGGGGCGGCCTCGGTGCGCGAGGCCAACCCGGAAGCGGTCTGCGAAAGCGGTGGCGTGCAATACAACTCGACGACCCGAGCGTTGTTCACCGACCTGCGTCGGCACCTGGACCGGGCCTGGGTCCAGCACACCGGTGCGGACCCGTTCGCCGGTGACCTCTGGCAGGTGGCGCTGCTGGGCCTGCACGCCAACGCTTCTCGGCCATGGGCAGCGACCCACGGGGTCGTCGATTTCCGGCCCATCGAGCTGCCGTGGCTGCGGGAGTCGGTCAAGGACTGGGCCCGCACCACCCGGCCCTACCTGCAGCGGCTCCGCGAGACGGTGCGCGCCTGCCGTGCCGCCTCCCAGACCCTGACCGCCGCCGGGCGGGTGGACCCTACCCAGCTGGGTGCCGCCGACTTCACCCGCATCATCGACGCCATGTCCGACCTGCGACGGGCCGACGCCAGTGTGTACTCGGCGAGCCGTCGCGCTCTGCTGCTCTACCTCCTCTGCGAGGTCATCGAAC
>JBBSAJ010000108.1:0-1385 GCA_038252405.1 Actinomycetes bacterium
AGGTAACCGCTGCGCGGGACCTGCACCAGAACGGGGTCGCCGGCGGCCAGTGCCTGCCTCGCGGCACTGAAGGCGGCCGGCGTCAGGCGGGCTCCGGCGGCCGCGGAATCCGCGCCGACGGCATAGTCGTCACCGGCCGCCTCGATCCGCGGCGAGCACCGTCGAACCTCGGCTCGTTCCGCGACAACCTGCTGCGCCCAACCACTGTCGATGAGCAACTGGGCTTCGGCGGTGCGCGCGAAACCACCGACCAACAGCGCGCACGGCCGGGCCGCCGACCGCAGCATCAGCACCTCCCGGGCGTGCGGGTACGGCGCTCTGGGCTCGGCCAGCAGGTCGTCGCCATCGTCGAACACGGCGACCAGGCCCAGTTCCCGGACCGGTGCGAACACCGCGGCCCGGGTGCCCGCGACGATCCGAACGTCGCCGCGGTTGACGGCCAGGAACCGCCGGTACCGCTCCGCGGGGCCGAGGTCGGCGGACAGCGTGACGTGCGCGCCGGGCGTCAACACCGCGGACAGCGCCGCCTCGAGCCGGGCGAGGTCGCGGGCATCCGGGACGATCAACAACGCCCCGCGGTTGCCGGCGACCGCAGCTGCGGCGGCCTCCGCCAACCGGGCAGGCCAGTCCTCCCCGGGGAGCGCCTGCCAGACGGCGCGCGCTGCCCTGCGGTCCACGATGGCCGTCAGGAAGGCCGCGCCGGCGGTGTATCGCGCCCAACCGGGCCCGGCATCATGCTCGGGCCCCGTGGGCACCACCGCACCATCGACGACCACCGCACCATCGTCGATCACCGGACCATCGACAACGCCAGGCTCCGTTAACGATTCGGCCTCGACCCTGGCATGACGCGGCGGAACCGCGAGCCGCAGGACGTCCGCGACGGACCCGGCGTACCGGTCGGCGACAGCCCTGACCAGCGCGGCGATCTCGGGAGACAGCACTGGCTCCGGCGACACCACCCGCTCGACGAAACCCAGCCTGCCGGTGTGCTCGGACTCCGCAAGCCGTTCGAGGACGAACCCGCCGACCAACCGGCCGGCGAAGCGCACCCTGATCCGCGCACCGGCTACCGCGGTGGGGCTGTCCCGCTCGTCGACCAGGTAATCGTAGGGGCGGTCCAGGTGTGCCAGCGGCACATCAACCAGGACCTGCGCAACAGGCAATTCCGCCGCGACGGTTCGCGAGCCGACCTGCCGGCTCTGAACAGGTCGACTGCCGACAGGACGAACAACGGCAGGATGAACGACGGCAGGATGAACGACGGCAGGATGAAGGATCGCCCCCGCCGCGGGGCGACCGTGTTGGGGGGCCGTCGTCATGTCCTGATGGATATCAGACGCCACCGTCAGACCGGGACCACTGTCCACCGGAGCACGCGGTGG
>JBBSAJ010000109.1:0-1383 GCA_038252405.1 Actinomycetes bacterium
ACCCGCGCGGTCCGCACCAGGGTGGCGTCGACCTCGAAGTCCACGCAGGCCAGCACCCAGTCCGGTCCGTCAGTAGCCATGTCCAGCCCCAGCATGGGGGTGGCGCTCAGGGCAAGGCCCGGTGCCTTGCCTGCCGACAGGCCGGCAGCGGTCAGGAAGCCGGCCATGGCCTTGACCCCGGACCAGGTCGCGGGCGTGGGCCCGCCGGGGGCCGCCCAGTGGTCGATGACGGCGCGGGCCCCGGCCAGGCTGGCTGAGTCCAACGCGGCCTTGTCGATCGCGGCCAGCTGAGCCAGCGCCCCTTCAGGGGTGTGGGCGAAGCCGGTCGGAACCCCGGCTGGGCCGGGGTTGGTGCTTGGTGGCAGGACGATGGAGCCTGGGTCACGGGTCGACAACACAGACGGTTGTGCGTCGGTCGCCGAGGCCGCCCGCATCGGGGCCGCGGCCAGATCGTCGCGCCGGGTCGCCGCCAGGTCAGCGGGACGGCCCGGCCGGGCGGCCGCTGCACTGTCAAGGACCTGGGGGTGGGACTTGTCATTCTGCGACGTGCCTGCCGCTGAGGCTGGGTGGATGGAGTAGTAGATCGCGAGCCCCAGTCCGGCAAGGAGCAGTAGCCCGGCCAGGGCGGCGGCAACGAGGGCGGCCAGCTGTTTCTCCCGGCTGGGCGCGCCGGGTGGGGCGGGGCTGGGACGGCGGTCGCGGGAGATCATCAGCATCCCGTGCCGACGATCCCGTTGATGACTCCGAGGATCGTGACGAACAAGATGGCGCACAGCACGACCACGGCCAGCCCCATCGCCCCGGCCCGGGAGGCGTGCGGGTGGCTGAACAGTCGGCCGACCAGGATTCCGGCAAGAGAGACCAGTGCGCCCAGGGCGAGCAGCCCGATGACTGCCCATTTGACCCATCCCACGAGCTGGTCTTGGTACTGCTGCATCCCCGGGGGTGCCTGCGGGCACACGCTCGACAGGGAGGCGAAAAATGCGCGGTCAGTCAGTGCAGTGATCATTTCCAGGGTCCATTTCGTGAAGGGTCGGATGCAGGTTCGTTCCGGTGGTTCTGAGCCGCCGGTGTTTCCGGGTCGGCGGCCAGGACCCAGGCGAAGACCGCCCGCCCGGCTTCGGCCACTGCCTTGGGCAGTGGTGCGGAGGTGATCCCGGTGACCGCCAGGTGCCGGTCGACCGGGACGGTGACCACCCGCCCGGCGGCGCTGGCGGCTTTCAGGAGCGGACCGGCTGTTGCGCGCACCGATCGGCCCCACCGGGTGGGCCCGTGCACGGCCACGACGGGGTTGCCGGGGCAGGTCGCCAACGCCTGTTCGAGTTGGCGAAGCGCCGGGATCGTGGCGCGAGCGACCAGGACGACGGCCGCCGAGTTGCTCAC
>JBBSAJ010000110.1:0-1297 GCA_038252405.1 Actinomycetes bacterium
CCAGGCGTAGCCGCTTCATGGTCGGGGCGGGGATCCTGCGCACCGCGGCCACCGCGGCGAGCACCGAGGTGGCCGCGATCAGCTGTCCACCCAGGGGGTCAGCGCCAAGCGCCTGGCGAACCTGGGGGTCGGGGCTGGCCACGGCCACCGGGGTCCCGGGCCAGTCTCGGACATGCCGGCCGGCGGCCGCGAGCACCTCCAACGCGCCGGGTTCGGCCACCTCGTGCACGCCGGTCAGGTCGCAGACCACGGCGCGGGGGGCGTCGGCCAAGGCCAGCTGGATCGTCAGGTCCAGCTCCTGGACCACGGTGCTGAGCGGGCCGGTCACCTCAAGGACCACGATATGACCCACCGCGTGGGTCCGGACCTGCGCCGGGCCCGGGGTCACGCGGTCCGCCCCAGGCGCCGGGAACCGGTCGCCAAAAGGTACTGGAGTGCGGTCCGGATTCCTTGGTGGCTGAGCCATGGCGTGCTCGTTTCGGTGGTCCAGAAGATCGGACAGGAGCCGCCGAGGGTCCGGAGCAGCACCGGGACAAGCTCACGCCACCAAGGTCTGGGGGAAGCGCGGCCCTTGAGACAGTACATGTGGGACACGCCCGACCCCATAGTCAGAAAAGCGCAGACACTACAGAGGCCCCGCGAGGCAGACCAGATCCCTTACCCGGCTGTGAGGCTCGGCCGGTCCCCGTGATGAAGGAGCATTCCTGCCCGTCCCGGCTCTTCGAGGTCTTGGACAGCGGGCTGCTTACGCATCCCCGGGATCTTTGACCCTGTCGGGTCAGGACGCGCGTCGGTGACGCTGCCACCTTCGGCAGTCTTACCGGCAGCGCCGGGATCAAGCGGGGCCGCCGGGTCCCTGTTTGGCGCCGACTGGCGTCTGGCCGCGATCTTGCTGACCGACTGCCATCCTGAGCACGCCGGCTCGGCCCTGCCCTTGCGAAACGAGCCGGCCCCACCCGGTCGACCAGCGGGTCGAGGTCGCCGGCACCGGTGAACGGGCTGGCCAGGGAGCGGATCTCCGAAACGACATCGGGACCGTCCACCTCGCCCCGCAGCGCACTCACCCCAGCGGTCCCGCAGGCCGCCCGGCGTCGGCCGGCAGGAGGTAGCGGGTGAACCACTCGCTCGCCAGCAGCGCCGCCTCTGCCAACGTGCCCGGCTCCTCGAACAGGTGCGTGGCGCCCTCAACGACCGCCAGCTCGTTCTGGCAGCGCAGCTGGGTCTGTGCCCGCCGGTTCAGCTCGAGGACCATCTGGTCGTCGCCGCCCACGATCAGCAGCGTGGGCGCCTGCACCTC
>JBBSAJ010000111.1:0-1240 GCA_038252405.1 Actinomycetes bacterium
GACCGTGGCCAGCCGCACCGTCCCGCGCGCGGTCGTCTCGACGCCTCGGTCCAGCGCGGCGTCGTCGAGGTGGGCAAGCCGGTGCGCGAGCCCCTCCACGGGCCGGACGACAGCGCGGTGCGCGAACTGCTGGAGGAACAGCCAGTCCGTGAGGGCCCGGGGCCAGGTGAACCGCCTGCTTCGGGCGCTCTGCATCGTCGCCACCGTCAGGGCGATGACAGCGATCGCGATCAGCGCCGAGGACAGCAGTTCGGGCGCGCTGGGCTCCGGGGCGGCGCCGCCTACGATCTCGTCCACACGCCCGAACAGCGGCGGGAGCGCAAGCACACCGAGGACGACGGCTCCCGCCGCCAGCGGCACGAGTGGGAGCCACGCGGTCGTCGACGGTTTCCGGGTGCCCTCGCGCTCGTCATCCCAATGCGACTCCGCGTCCCCGGGCAGGCGGCGGGTCAGCACGACCAGCGCCTTGGTGGCGTACGCGGCCGACAGTGCCGCGCCGACCAGCCCGGTGACGTAGAGGGCGGGTGACTGCTCGGCCGCTGCGGCGAGCACGGCGTCCTTGGTCGCCCACAGGGCCAGCGGTGGCAGTCCCGCCAGGGAGAGCAGGCCTGCCGTGGCGCACGCACCGACCACGGGCCAGAGCCGTGCGGCGCCGGTCAGGGAAGCCAGCCGTTTCGTGCCGAGCGCCTCCAGCCAGACCCCGGCGGCGAGGAACAGCCCGGCCTTGACCGCCGCGTGCGCGACCAGGTGCGTAGCGCCGCCCGCGGTCGCACCGACCCCGGCCGCCAGCACGACGAAACCGAGCTGGGCGGCGGTCGAGGCGGCCAGGAGCTGCTTGAGATCACTCTGGGCCAGGGCGACCAGACCCAGCAGCACCGCGGTGGCGGCGCCCGCCCAGGCCGCCGCCATGTCGGCCCAGCCCGTCGCCGCCAGCGTCGGGGCCACCCGAAGCAGCAGGTAGCCACCCATCGCGACCATCGCGGCCGAGTGCAAGAGCGCGCTCACCGGGCTGGGACCGTGCATGGCCCGCGACAACCAGAACGAGAACGGCAGCTGGGCTGCTTTCCCCAGCCCGGCCACCAACAGTCCAGCGGCCACGACGTCGCGCCAGCCGCCGGATGCGTGCGGAAGGGAGTTGAGCGCGAGGCCCGCTCCCCCGGCCAGTGCGGCACCTGCCGCCACATAGAGACCGAGGTCAGCCCCCCGGGTAGTCAGGAACGCCGTCGTACCCGAGCTGACC
>JBBSAJ010000112.1:0-1216 GCA_038252405.1 Actinomycetes bacterium
CACCGTCAGGGCGCGGCGGTGCGAGATGCCGGGCAGTGCCCCGGTGATCGTGAAGGTGAACGCCAGCAACGCCGACAACTGCAGCAGGGCAAGCAGGACCAGGACACCCGGGTTCAGCCCGCGCAGCGGTTCGATGATCTCTGCCCAGCCGACGCCGGCCACTTTGGGCAGTCCCCAGATGAGCAGGACACCGGCCAGCGCGAGCGAGACAGAGTCCCGCGCGAGGCGTAACCACACCTTTCGCTGCCGCCACCACGGTCGGCCGGCTTCCTCTCCCGCCACCCGGTCAGCGTGCCATGTCACGGCGAAGAACGACCCCGGGAGAAACCCCGACACGGCGGTCGGGGTCCGCGGCCGTGGTGCGCCCGTCCGCGCGGACCGCAGTGTGTTCGCGCGGCACAGGCCGTCGGGGGCCGCGGCTACCGTGAACTCGTGCCGCCGTCGACCTCCACCTCAACCCACCCCCTGGGAAAGGGGCCCATGACCGACGCTCGTTCACCTTCGCAGCAGGGTGTGCCGGGCCCGGCCGAGAAGGCGGCCCGGCCGCGGTGGCTGCGCCGGCTCTGGGGCTACTGCTGGCGTCACCCGGTCATCACCTCGCTCGCCGCGATCGCCGCGCTGGGCGGCGTCGGGCTGGGCGCGCTGACTCCGCTGCTCACGCAGATCGCCGTCGACGACGCGACCAGGGGGACCACGGTCAACCTCGGCTGGGTGATCGGCGGGCTGGTCACCCTGGCGCTGATCAGGTTCGGCTCGTCGTTCCTGCGCCGGTGGGCGGGCGGACGGCTGTCCCTGGACGTCCAGCACGACATGCGGCAGGACGTCTTCGGTGCGCTGCAGCGGCTCGACGGCTCCGGGCAGGACCGGCTGCGCACCGGCCAGGTGGTTTCCCGGGCGTCCAGTGACCTGCAGATGGTGCAGTCGTTGTTGGCGATGGTGCCGCTGTCGGCCGGCCAGGTGGTGCTGTTCGTCGCCTCTCTCGGAATCATGCTGTACCTGTCTCCGCTGCTGACCGTGATGGCGTTGCTGGTCGTTCCGGCCGTCGCCATCGTCACCCGGGCGACCAGGACGGTGCTGTTCCCGGCCACCTGGGCAGCGCAGCAGTCCGCCGCCGAAGTCGCGGAGATCGTCGAGGAGGACGTCACCGGCGTCAGGGTCGTCAAGGGGTTCGGCCAGGAGGACCGGGAACTCGGCCGGCTCCGCCGGGGCGCCCGCA
>JBBSAJ010000113.1:0-1176 GCA_038252405.1 Actinomycetes bacterium
ACCGGGTGCACGAGGTCGGTGCGGTGCACTGGGTCGACGGCGTGCACGCGACGGCACACGCCCCGGTCGACCTGGCCCGGCTCGGGGTCGACGCGTGGACGTGCTCGCCGTACAAGTTCCTCGGCCCGCACTGCGGGATCGTCGGGGCCAGCCCGGCCCTGCTGGAGACCCTGCACCCGGACAAGCTGTTGCCGTCGAGCGACGAGGTGCCCGAGCGGTTCGAGATCGGGACCCTGCCGTACGAGCTGATGGCCGGGACGACGGCGGCGGTCGACTTCCTGGCCTCGCTCGCCCAGAGCGGGGACGCGGCCTCACACCGCCGCGACCGGCTGACAGCGAGCATGGCCGCGCTCGAGGAGCACGAGGACGCGCTGCGGGTCCGCCTGGAGGACGAGCTGCGGGGCATGCCGGGGGTGACGGTCTTCAGCAACGCGCCGGCGCGCACGCCGACCCTTCTCTTCACCGTCGAGGGACGGGACAGCCAGGAGATCCGGCGCGGGCTCGCCGCCCAGCGGGTCAACGCGCCGGCCGGGAGCTTCTACGCCGTGGAGTGCTCCCGCCACCTCGGCCTGGGCGACGAGGGCGGCATACGTGTCGGGCTGGCGCCCTACACCGACGACGACGACGTGGACCGCCTACTGGCCGCCCTCCGGAGCCTCCTGTAGACGACCCGGCCCGCCGGTTGGAGGTGATACTGCTCGGACCGACAGCGATCCCGTCAACATCTCGCCTATTGGGTGAGCTGTTGACAGGTTGGCCGGGCGGCGTCTGAGTGTGAAGGGAGATTCTCCCTGCGTGCAGCAGGGAGCAGGCGACGGCATGCCGTCCTGGCCGGGACCCCGCTTGACGCGTCTCGTGGACTCTTGGGTGCGGGACCGGCATCGGCCTGCACCCCGCCGACACGCGGCGAGACAGACGCGGCGGCGGCGACCTGACCAGCGGCGCGACCGCCGTGGCCACCGGACCCCAGCCACACCTGCGCCACCCCGGGCAGGGGGGTGACGTGGGCGCTGACATGCTGGGTCAGCCGTGCCTTCGGTGCGGTCGGCCCCTGAGTATGGGCGCCCGAGACACGCCGCTGGCGCCTGCCCCCGGGTTCGAGGTGATACCGCCGGGTTCACGGGCGATAACACCTCGAACCGGCGCAGGGGGCGGTCGGCGGGGCGGTGGTGAACC
>JBBSAJ010000114.1:0-1145 GCA_038252405.1 Actinomycetes bacterium
ATCTGGCAACCGACCTGGCAACAACGGCTGCCCCCGGCGGGGACGCCCCGGTGCTCATGCTGGCCGCCCGCCGCGCCGACGTCGACGACCTCAACCGCCGGGCCCGCACCCTGCTGGCCACCCACGGCCACCTGACCGGCCTGGTCCTCCAGGTGGACGTCGAACCCGACCCGGACGCCCCACCCGGCGCGGCGCCGGTCCTGCGCCGCTTCGCCGTCGGCGACCAGGTCATCGCCCGCACCAACCACTACAGCGTGGGCCTCCTCAACGGGCAGACCGGCACCGTGGTCGCCGTGCACCCCGACACCGGCAGCCTCGACATCCGCACCCCCGCCGGCCAGCTGCGCCTCGGCCCCGCGTACCTGACCGCCGGCGGCCTCGACCACGGCTACGCCATCACCATCCACCAGGCCCAGGGCCTGACCACCGACACCGCCCTGCTCCTCGGTGGCGGCGGGCTGTACCGGGAAGCCGGCTACGTCGCCCTCAGCCGCGGCCGAGCCCACAACGCCGTCCACCTCGTCGACGGGCCCGACCAGCTCGCCAACGACACCGAGCTCTGCCACCCCCGCCCGCGACCCCCGGCCGCTCACCCCGACCACCCGCTCGACGAGCTGGCGCAGTCCCTGCGCACCACCCGGGCGCAGGCCATGGCCAGCGAGCTGCTCCCGACAACTGGCCACTCAGCTGAAGGCCGTCAGCCCCCGGCGTTTGGGCACCCGGACAACACCCGTGCTCAAGCCCAGGCGCTCTGACCTCGAAGGCCCAACTCACAGCAGCCGGCGCCTTCGGCGGCAACCGCTGCTCCCCGATCGTCGTGGTCCGCGGACGCGGCGGCCCACCTCGACGGCCTCGGCGAGATCTGGCTGCGGCCGTCCGGACACGTCCTTCGCGAAGGTCGACCAACCCGCTCAATATCCGGCATTCTGTTGCGGGTGTCGGGGACGAGCCGACGGTAAGGAAGCGTCGGCCAGGGTCGGACATGGCCGCTTCCCCTCGACACGCAATATCCGGCATTCAAGGGCGCTTCGTCTAGCCTACTCGACTTGATACGTCTAGTACCCTAGACAGGACAGGTGAAGCGCCGGGAGCTGCTCAAACGGATCGGTGCTGCGGCACGCTCATGCGGGCTCACGCTCGAACAG
>JBBSAJ010000115.1:0-1099 GCA_038252405.1 Actinomycetes bacterium
CGGCCAGGTGCTGTACACCTCGGAGGCGGTGCTGGCCGCGGAGGCTCGGCTGGTCGCGGCCGGCCGGGAAACAACTCCTTACAGCGCCGCCGTCGCGCCGGACTTGTTGGTGGGGTTGACGGCCGGGCAGGCGGAGCTGGTCACCCATTTCGCCGGTGCCGGTACCCAACTCGCCGTTGGTGTCGGCGCCGCCGGTGTCGGTAAATCATTCGCCATGTCCCGGCTGGTGCAGGCGTGGCAGGCCGGCGGCCGGCGGGTCATCGGCCTCGCGCCGAGCGCCGACGCGGCGATCAAACTGGGTGAGGAGATCGGCGCTGCCGCGCAGACCATCGACCTGCTGCTGACCCGCCACGAACACGGCCTGCTCGACGCGGACGCTGTCCGCCCCGGGGACATGCTGCTGGTCGATGAAGCGGGGAAGGCCGGCACCGGCAACCTTGACCGGCTACGGGCCCTGGCCGCCCAGCGCGGCGCGGTGATCAGGCTGGTCGGCGACCCGCAGCAGCTCGGGTCGGTCGCCGCGGGCGGGGCGTTCCGGCTGCTGGCCCACGAGCTCGGGGCAGCGGAAATGCTCGACGTGCTCCGGTTCCGGGACCCGGAAGAAGCAGCGGCATCGCTGCAACTCCGGTCTGGGGACCAGGCCGCCGCCGACCACTACCTCGCCCGTCACCGGGTCCACGAAGGCACCACCGTGGACGTCGCGGACCAGGTGTACCGGGGGTGGGTGACCGACCGGGACAACGGCCGCTCCACGATCATGATGGCCGCGAGCAACGCCGCGGTCGCCGGGTTGAACCAACGAGCCCAGACCGAGCTCCGCGCCTCCGGGGCCGTCACCGGTGAGGTGATCCCGCTGCGGGACGACCAGGTCGCCGGGGTGGGGGATGTGGTGCTGACCCGCCGCAACGACCGGCGGATCACCATCGGGCACCGCGGCGACTGGGTCCGCAACGGATCCCTGTTCACCGTCCGGGCCATCGGCCGCAGCGGGTCGCTCACGGTCCAAATAGTCGGCGGGGACGCGGTCACCACCCTGCCCGCCGACTACGTCACGGCGCACGTGGACCTGGGGTACGCCTCGACCATCGACCGGGCGCAG
>JBBSAJ010000116.1:0-1088 GCA_038252405.1 Actinomycetes bacterium
CTGCGCCAGGTCCGGGGCGCCGAAGTCCCCACCGGTCAGGTCGACCGGGTCGTCGACCTGCTCGTCGGGGAGGTCCTGGACGTCCGCTGCGTGTCTCTGGCATGGCCCGAGCCGGGCATCATCGAACCGCAGCAGTTGCGCCGCGCGGACGGGTCCAGTGTCTACGCCGTCGCCGGCGCGCAATTGTTCACCTCGGCCCGGGTCCTGGCCGCCGAGCAGCGACTGGTAGCCATGGCCGGACGGGTCGACGGGCACGCCGTGCCCGAGTCCGCGGTCGACATCGCGCTGCTGGAGTCCGCCGTCAACGGGGTCACCCTCAACGCCGGCCAGGGCGCGCTGGTTGCCGCGATGGCCACCTCCGGGGCCCGGCTGCAGCTGGCGATCGCCCCCGCCGGCGCCGGCAAGACCACCGCGATGCGCGCCCTGGCCCGCGCCTGGGCCGAAGGTGGGGGCACCGTGGTGGGTCTGGCCCCTTCGGCGGCTGCGGCCGCGGCGCTGCGGACGCAGATCGGCGCCAGCACCGACACCCTGGCCAAGCTCACCTGGTCCCTGGCTCGTGGGGAGCTGCCCGGGTGGGCGCAAAGGATCGGGCCCTCGACGCTGGTGGTGATCGATGAGGCGGGGATGGCCGACACCCTCTCCCTGGACGCGGCCGTGGACTTCGTTGTGGGTCGCGGCGGCAGCGTGCGGCTCATCGGCGATGACCAGCAGCTCGCCGCGATCGGCGCCGGCGGGGTGCTGCGCGACATCGCGGCCACCTACGGAGCGACCCGCCTGGGCGAGCTGCTGCGGTTCGCCGACCCGGCCGAGGGCGCCGCGTCCCTCGCGCTACGCGAGGGACACACCGAGGCGCTCGGGTTCTACCTGGACTCCGGCCGGGTGCATGTCGGGGACCTGACAACCAAGACCGAAGACGTCATCACCGCGTGGCAGGCCGACCGGGGAAGAGGATTGGACTCGATCATGCTCGCCCCCACCCGCGAGCTGGCCAGCGAGCTCAACCAACGCGCCCGGGCCCACCGACTCGGCCAAAACCAAGGCCCAACAACGACATCAGACGAACCGGTGCTGCGGCTGGCTGACGGGAA
>JBBSAJ010000117.1:0-1053 GCA_038252405.1 Actinomycetes bacterium
CCGATGACGAGGGCGCCGCGGGCGGTGTCGATGACGTCGGCGGTGATGGTGTCCAGGTCGTTGATGTCCAGGACGCGGCGGACCTGCCCGAGGAGCCGTTCGATGAGCCGGAAGTTGCCGCCGGTGATCCGGGCGACGGCGGCGATGGCGTCGGCGTCGGCGGGGGAGTCCGGGTTCAGGGTGTGCCCGAGCAGCTGCCAGTAGGCGGCGAGCACGGCGGCCAGGTCGGGGGCGGCCAGCGGCCGGTAGTGGTGGGCGAAACCGATCCGGCTGTACAGCTGCGGGTAGCGGGCCAGCCGGCGTTCCAGGCCGGGCATGCCGATCAGGATCAGCCCGAGGTGGAAGCGGTCGAAGTAGTCGCGGAGCTGCTCGAGCCCGGTGGTGCGCAACCGGTCGGCCTCGTCCACGATGAGCAGCTCGGTGTACGGGCAGCCCGGATCGACCTCGAGGGTGAGCTCCGGGTGGTAGTCCGGGTTCAACCGGGCCTGCACGGCGTCGCTGAACAGATCGCAGATGCCCGGCACCTCCACGTCCAGTTCCCGCGGGGTGGTGGTGACGTGCGGGGTCCACACCACCGACCGGGACCGCAGCAGCGAGTCGGGCAACGCGGAGTCGGTGACGGAGCGGCGGGCCTGCCACGCCTCCCAGTCCGCGGCCGCGGCGTACGTCCGGGCGGACAAGGTCTTGCCGATGCCGGGCGGCCCGTAGCAGGCGCCGATGTACCGGTTCGCGCGGACCGCGTCGGCGAACTCGGCGAACCGGCGGTGTTCCCGGGTGATGAGAAAGGACGTCTCCGGCTGCGGCGCGGGGGCCCGAGACCCGGGCGGCGGGGTCGGCGAGCGGCGCCGGCGGGCAGCGATCGACACCGCCGGTCGAGGTGTCACGACAGATCCCTCTCTATCCGTGTGCGCCCGGTGAGACTCGGTCCGGGTGAGCCTCAGTCTTCGCGGTACAGCTTGAGCCGGCGGGTCAGCCGCGGCGCGGCGGGCGCCGGTGAGCCCGCGGCGGTGCGGGGGGTGAGCGGGGCGTCGGCGGGGACGGTTTCGGGCACGG
>JBBSAJ010000118.1:0-1037 GCA_038252405.1 Actinomycetes bacterium
CGCCCGTGAGAGTGCCGGCGGGCCCGAGTGATGGCGGCGATGGCGGCCAAGGAACGGGGCGGGTCGAGGTGGGTTGACACCGCACCAGCATCGCCCCGACCTGGTTCCCGAGTTGGGTTGCGGTGGTGTCCCGCCGGCCGGACACCGGTACGGACAGGACGAGGGTGTCGGCCGATTCGCCGCGGCGTCGCAGGACCGCGGCCAACGCGCCGGCGACGGCCGTGAGCAGGACGTCGTTGATGGTCGCGTGGTGCGCGTGCGCGGCGGCGGCAAGCGCTTGCAGGTCGGCGCGGGCCACCGCGAGTTGCCGATGTGGTCCGGTGGCCTGGTTCAGCGAGCAACTGGTCGGGTGCCCGATGTGGCCTCCGCGGAGCTCGGCGATCGCGTCGCGCACCAGTCGCAGGCCGGCGGGCCAGCCGTGCAGGGCGTGAAACCGGGACGCGGCCGCGTCGACGAACAGTTCCCGGCGGCTTGGTGGCGGCGCCGGGAACCGAACCTTGGGCACCGTGGGTGCGCCGTCGACCAGCATGGCCAGTGCGGCCAGCCCGCCGATCCCGTCGGCCAGGACGTGGTGCACGACCAGGACCAGGGCGCTGCGCTCGCCCGTCAAACCGGGCACGACGGTGATCGACCACAGTGGCCGGTCGCGGGGCAGGGGGTGCGTGGCTGCCGCCGCGGCGACCTCCAGCAGGGCGGATTCGTCGCCGGGGGGAGGGCAGGGCCGGTCCACGACGTGGCGGTCGATCGTGAAGCCGGCATCATCGACCCATATCGGTCGGCCGCACCCGAAGGGTGCCCGCTGCAGCAGCTGGCGTAGCCGGGGAACGGCCGTGATGCGATTCGCCAACGCGCCGCGCACCGCGGCCGGCTCGACCGGCCGGTCCAGGACGAGGATCACCGCGACCTGCATCGGCGCCGCCGCTGATTCTGCGGCCAACGCCATCAAGTCGTTGGGGGAAGTGCGCCGGATCGGGCGCTGCTGCTCGGGCACGTCATCGAGTCCGACTGCGGTGACCGATCAGCGGCCGGTCCGCTTC
>JBBSAJ010000119.1:0-1024 GCA_038252405.1 Actinomycetes bacterium
GAGCACATAGGAAGGGGACTGTCCACGAGCGGGGGTGCCGGTTGCTTACGCAGGTGGGAGCAGCAACTCGCTGCACCAGGGAAGGGGGCACCGGGGTGGACGCGACGTTCGCAGGGAAGTTAGTGGCCCCGAGCGAGCCCTGCGCAGAACAGGTCGCGCAGCTGCTCGATCTGCTCGTGGCCGGTGACGTCCAGGCCACGATCAAGGGTCTGGAACCGGTGCTGGCACACCATCGCCGGGCACTGGCGGCTCGCGATGAGCTCCAGGCGCGGGTGTCCCCCAAGACGCTCAAGGCGGCACTGGAGCTGCGGCGTCGCCGGGTCGGGCCGACGTGAGTATCACAGCCGGCCCGGTCACCGTCGCAGAGCTGCAGGCAGCGCTACGCGCCGTGTGGGCTGGGCAGTTCCGCACCGGCAGCATTGCCGGGCCGACGCGAAACCGTGCGCCGCACAGGCAGCCCGACCGAGGGCTGTCCGGCGGGGCACTGTCCGGCCGGGTTGTCGTGGTGGTGGGATGCCACGGCGGCGCCGGGGCGTCCACCCTCGCACTGGCGGTGGCCCAAGCTGCTGGCGACTCCGGCCGGCCAGCCCGGCTGCTCGACTGTGCCAGCCCGGAACGCTCGGGGCTGCTGACCGCCGTTGACGCCGAACTAGGGGTCGACGGCAGCGGCTGGCGCCACGGAAGACGCGCACGGTTACCCATCGACCGGGTCGCTGATGCATTGGCATCGGCCAGCGAGGTGCCGGCCCCACCAGAGATGCCGTTGGGACAGGCTGAGGTCACCGTGCTGGACGTCGGGTGGGGCGCCGCCGGCGTCCTGACCGGCGACTCCTGGCTCGCCGCGGTGAGCAGCTCGGCGGCCGTCGTCCTGGTCGCTCGCGCCACGATCCCGGCGCTTCGCCAGCTCGAACAGGCGTTGGCGACCTGCCCCGGCAACCCCGTCGTGGCCGTGCACGGGCCCACCCGGTGGGGCCGATCGGTGCGCGCAACAGCCGGTCCGCTCCTGAAAGCCGCCAGCGCCGCC
>JBBSAJ010000120.1:0-1008 GCA_038252405.1 Actinomycetes bacterium
CAGGGCAGCCCGTACGTCACCAGCGGGCAGTACGCCGGCAGCCAGCAGCACCGCGGCGCCGCCGAGATCCAGGCCGACGGCGGCGCCTACGTCCTGGGGCAGCTACTTGGCCTAAACAGCCACCAGGCCACCATCGGCTACGTCGCCGGCTGGGCCACCGCCGCAGCCCGCAGCAGCGATCCCACCGCCATCGCAGCCGCCGTACGCGCCGCCGCCGACGCCGTGCACCACGCCGTCACCACCATCGGCGCCGGCATCGGCCTGCACACCCCGGCCACCGCCTGACCCAGAGGCTCAGGCCCCGCCCCGGGCGCGACCCGGGGAGGGGTGCAACGGGGCTGGCCCAGACCGGTCCGCACGGATAGCGTTGCAGATACCACAAACCGCGAAGCACCCGCTCCGCACTCCACACCCCGGAGGTCACCCGTCATGACAAGCCTGCTCAACGGCAGCACCCATCCCCCGTCCACCATCACCGCTCCGCCCGACGCTGCCGCGCTGGACGCCGACGACCCGGCCGTGCTGCGGGCCCGGCTCGAACGGCTCACCGGCACCGTCCAGGCCACTGAAACTGAGCGCGACCAGGCCGTCCAGGCGCTCGCGGACTTCAAGCAGCGGGTCGCCCGCGTGGGCGACCGGGCCGCCCGCGAGCACGACTGGTGCTCGGTGTTCGACGGCATCCTGGACAACCTCGGTCTGACCCGGCCCCCGCACAAGGTCACCGGCGACCTCACCATCCGCCTGCGCGTCACCGGCGAGCCCGACGACTACAACGAGGCCGTCAACGCCCTCAGCGGCTACCTGCGCAACTCTGTCCAGCACAGCGCACTGGAAGGCCTGGACGACGACCTGCTGGACTCCGACTGGTCCGACGTCTCCGTCGAGGTCATCGGCGTAGAGGTCGACCACATCGAGGCCACCGAGGACTGACCCAGGCGGGCTCGCGCCGGCCGCTCCGAAGGGGCGGCCGGTCGGCCGGCCGGGCGGCCCCCGGGGGGGGGGGCCCCG